>NZ_JTHP01000100.1 GCF_000943545.1 Paenibacillus terrae | reverse complement strand
CCTATATAGTACACAACTTTATTGTATATATAGAATCACATAATCAGTTAGAAACGTTGATATACCAAGGGGTGCTAGTACATAACTTTATTGTTCTAAGAGATTTTACACCTTATTTGAATATCATAATGGATATTATGTTAACTAATTTTTGAATAACAACCCTCTCTGCTTATGCTTGAATTGCTATTGTTACTGTGGCCAATCTCTCAATACCAGCGAACCTGATACCAACCATGTAGGGGAGTATATTAATCATGGAAGTTATAAAAGAGAACTTTGTAATTCAGATTTGCAAATTGGGTATAAGATGGTGGATGATTGAAGAGATCTGATTTACCAAGAAATATTACTAAAGGTAAGATAAATTCAAAATTAAGTAGATCGGATTTGAAGTATTTATGTAACTATGGAAAAAGATCTATTTCGTTCTATTCCCCAAGAAGATTTTCGTGATACCCAATAATACTATTAAATGCCGAATAGCTTAAAATGGCTCATGAATCGTTAACAGTGTACTCTCATTAGACTACCGACAAAGGTTAACTTGATAGTGGATTGTCTATTGTCTGATTTTGGTATGACGGATTGTCAAGCCAAGTGCGACAGTTCCTCTGTAAACGATTCGTGAGCCGTTTTCCAACCCAAGCATTTTCGTGGACGATGGTTGATTAAATCCAGGGAACGCTCCAATGCTTCATCTGTGATTTGTGCGAAATCTGTACCCTTGGGAAAGAACTCTCGAAGTAGGCCATTGGCATTCTCGTTTGATCCGCGTTGCCAGGAAGAGTATGGGTCAGCAAAGTAGATCTGCACGCCATGTGTGGCTTCCAGATTTGCATAACAAGCGAACTCCTTTCCACGATCGGTCGTAGCGGTTCGAAACGCTCCAGCGGGATACTGTGAAGCGGCTACGCCAAAGGCAATCTCCATCGACAAGGCTGTACGATCCGGCATTTGAATCGCAGTGTACAGGCGGGTCTTCCGTTCAATGAAGGTCGCCACACACCCTTTACTTTTTCCTCGACCAGACACCACCGTATCCAGCTCCCAGTGTCCAAAGGTTTCCCGGGAACGCACCTCCTTGGAGCGTTCGGAAATCGACTTGCCCACGGCAAACTTCCCTCGTTTTTCAGCAGGCTGTTGCCGTTTACCTTTGTGCCGCAGCACCTTCAAGTCCACTTGGGCAAGGCGACCGGCATAGATCCAACGATAGATGGTTTTGCAGCACACGGTGGGCTTGCCTTCTGTTCTAAAACGCTCCACGATCTGCTCCGGAGACCAGGTCGCCTGTGGCTTTTCTTCCAGTTCTTTGGCTTGTTCTTCTGTCCATTTGCCTTGGGGTACAGAAGCTTTACGGCGCTCCTTGTAAGCGTGTTGGGAGCTTTCTGCTTCGTAGGATGGTAGCTGAGCATTCCGACGGATTTCACGGCTAATGGTGCCGTGGTGTCGTCCCAACTCCACGGCAATCGCTCTTGCACTTTTCCCCTGCTGATGCAGGATTTCTAGCTTGCTTCGTTCGATTATGCTAAGATGTGAATAACTCATGGACTGATTCTCCTTGTGTGAATGCTGGTGTGGTAACTTTCATTCTACACGAATCAGGCCATGGGCCCTTTTTTATTTATTTCCAGCGGGTGTCGCACTTCATATTACAATCCGTCGTATAATAAAATGTAGGTAGAAACAGATTAATTTATATCTACAAGGTAAGTGAGGCGATATATTGAATAATAATGATTCATATTTCGGGATGGGAGTAAAGAAACCGCGTTTTCGAAAAGGTAAAAACTTTATAAAAAATCGGATTTTAATGGCTGCACTATTTGGCACAAATACGAAACTTTCTCAGCTGAGTGATCTACTCGGAGTGAACACAAGATCCGCTTACTCATGGATATATGAGAGGAACCCAAGTCTGAAAAATCAAAGTAAGATAGCCGAGATTTTAAACTTTCCCGAAACAGTTCTATTTTATGATCATTGCGGCGCTGAAGAGATCGAAATCCCTTTTCAAACAACCCTTCACCAAGGTTTCTTTGGCAATAAAATTTAAAATGTTCTACTAGCCGGAATGATGATTGTTCATGATATCAATCACTTAGATTTGGCACAATATCTTGGATTCAATAGTAGGCTATTTAGTAATCAGATTCATGAAGGAAAAATTCCAACGATCGCCGTTCAAACTGAGGTGAGTCGTTTCTTCAAGATTCCTCCACATATATTGTACGATCCGAGACTCTTTCGTACATATCTCGGATTAAGGTAGAACACCCTAGAACGGACATAGCTACACGAATGCTAGAATGGTTAAAAAACTTTGCTATAGAAAATGGAATATATAATATTCGCATAGGGATTAATGAAACTGAAGCCGTTCAAACATTTGCTCAAGATCACGAATTTGTACTGTCACAAGAAACAAAAACTTGGAATCTACAACTACAGAAATAACAATGATAAGTAAGGAAATTTATGGGCAAAATAAATTACGAGTAGATTTGCTGTTTTTAATGATTCATATCTTGGATTGACCGAAGGTGCCAGCGCAAGCAGCAATCATTGAATCAAATGTAGCATGGATTGGTTTAAACGGCTGCTCGCAATACGTTGTGATGATGCTATGGCGAAAACACCCCAGCAACCTAGAACATTCTACAACTACTGATTTTGCTTGCTTTAATTCCAGGCCAGTTTATATGAAACTGATTGTAAAAGATGCAATTATTGTAGATTGGATTCCCATTTAATCTACAGTAAATCCCCCTTTTTCTGATATGAATATTGATCTCACCGGATCTGCTTGGAGTATATCAGATCCACCTAATTACGTATTAGATGAGAGAAGTAGCCTTCCTCAAGCATTCTCTCATACGCATATTTATGTGTCATACAAAATAATCCGACAGCTTGATCAAAATTAGCACCAGCAAACATATACATTCTGATTGCGTGCATCGATTCTTCATAATATAGAGCAGTAGCGTCTTCAGACAGCTCACGTAATGAATATCTAGACACCAGTAGTGAATTGTTTTGATTGCTAAACAGATCCACGATTTCATAATTCCCAATTACTGCTGCACGTTGGCCTTCTACTGACCCACCTATCTTATTCCATTGTGGTAACTTCCCATGTTTTAACTGGTAGCTTTTTATGAGAATACCTTCCACTTTCTTTAAGTAATTATAAGAATCTTGGCCAATTAGCTCAAAAGATTCCTGCACACTTGGGGTCAAATTTTTTAGTTTTTCCCTATTCCTCATCAACTTTGGTTGTTCATTTGCTGATTGAAGAAAGAGTGAGTATCCAAGCATCTGTCTACGACTGAAGTATTCTTCAATTTGAGGCTTTTTACCATGCTTTGTCTTCTACTTTGGTCAGTCCATTATGCTGCATAAATCGAATTTTTAAATCAATTGCTAAACCAATATACAATATTTCTTTTGTAATGGTATCCCAAAAACAGTATATTCCAGATGAAGACCATCCTATCCCGTCATTGGGACTGCAAAGGTCGTCAATCCACTCAACCATTTCTCGTACTTGTTTATGATTATATTTGTCTCTAATAACAGTACCAAACATTTTATTATTCAACTCCTGTCCGTATGCTTTAAAAAAAGTAGATATCTCAAGTTATTAGATTGCTTATAAATTATACCATATGATTAAGTTTAAAAGGCTCTTGAGGAAATCTAGGATCATTAAGGTAATTTCTTTGGATTTTGTGAATTGCATATTTAGGAAGGATGAGAGAGAGCAAAAGGTTGAGCCATATGGGGGGAGATCACAGGGAATTAGTTATATGAGATATGCATTTTAAAGGACTAAATTTTTATAGTAGTTTGCAGTAGGCGGAAATTGTCTATTCTTATAAGAGGGGAGGGAGTGCTATGTGTGGAAGATTTACGCTTTCAGCAGATATAGCCGATGTAATGAACACGTTTTCGGTAGATAGTAAGAATTATGAGTATACTCCAAGATACAACATTGCTCCGTCCCAGACTATATCAGTAATCACAAACTATAATGGGCACAGGGCGCTCGAAGGTTATCGATGGGGACTTGTACCTCGGTGGGCAAAGGATATCAAGATTGGTTTCAAAATGATAAACGCCAGGGCTGAAACATTGAAAACCAAGCCAGCCTTCCGTAATCTATTGTCCAGGAATCGAGTTGTCATTCCTGCAGACCGATTCTATGAATGGAAGCAAATGAGTGACGGAAAGCAGCCATATAGATTTCAACTTAAAGGACAGGGGATATATGGGTTTGCTGGGCTTTGTGATGAATGGATTGATCCTAAAGGAGACATGCTGCGTAGCTGCACCATTATCACAACCCGGCCGAATGAATTGGTACAGAATGTGCATGATCGAATGCCGGTAATTTTGGATAATACCTCGGTGAATGAGTGGCTAGATCCTGAAATAACAAAAGCAGAGCATGTGCTAAGATTATTGCAGCCTTACCCAACTGATTCAATGATCTCATATCCCGTTTCTAAGGCAGTGGGAAATGTTCGTAATACTGACGCAAGTTTAATTGAAGAAATCACTCTAAACTCAAAGTAACACTCTTCAAATGTGTTGGTTATTCGTATGATACAGCTCATAGGTTTTAAATTCTGTTCTCTTTACAATGAATGAGATGTTGTCTTATACTATGTAAATAGTAATTACCAGTTTGGCGGCGTCATGCGACCTACCCGCCTTCATTTTTTGAGAAATACACTTTTCCTAAAGTGCTTTTCTGCAATTACTGCAGAATTCATCATTTAGGGGGAGTGTATTTTTGTTTTCTCACAAAAATTTGAGCGTTATGTCAACTGTAATTAGAATCTCTAATTTAAGGGGGGGAGCAATTATGTGCAGAGTCATCAGCACACCTGACGATGCAATACCAAAGTAGAAGATCTCATTAGTCGAACCATTAGTTTGACGAACATAAGAAAGCATTGCTAAAGATGTATTAAAAATTCAACAGCATAATAATTGTTTTATAAACGAGTCCTGTATTTAATGCTGGGGTCGTTTTTTTATTCAAGACAGTGAGGAGAAAAATGAATGGAACCAAAATGGATATGTAATCAAGAACTGTTCCCATGTATCAACGTTTCTTTGATGGAGGACATTTTAGGGCTTGCCAGTGATTCAAAAAAGGCAACTTTAAAGTTCTCTAAAACATACAATCTCCAATATATTGGAGAGCTAGCCGAAAGATGGAATGAAAGAAATATCGTCAATAGCAATCAAGACATTATAGCACTGATCCTAGGAATTTCACTCTGCTCATCCGGAACTTTCCTCTATGATCAAAAAAATCTATTCATTAATAGTATATGTGATTACTTAAAAACGAATTGGAACGGAATAGCTGCCAGTGCAATATTGAGTTTTGGATATAAAGATCTGAAGCCTAATCCGGAGCTGGAACAGATTCGTGAGAGACTCGTTCAATGCGTTGACTCCTACGAACATGAATCTGAACGAATACTGCAGATTTCCCTTTTATCTCATGTATATGAGTTAAAACCAAATGATGAGCTCCGTAAGTACGTTCTGACTCAAATCGATGGTCTTTGCTTAAATATTAAGAACCCTTTCCTAGAATATCCGCTTTTGCTTCTTTTAAGTGATGTATACCGTCAACTAGAAAGACCAACTTCAAAGGAATTTAAGACAAAGGGTATGGGTAGGTTACTTCAAGTTATCACAGCACTTCGAACTAAAGAGGTATTACAAAATCAGCAGTATAATACAACTCTTAAAGTAAAGGATGGAGACATATCTGTACTTAATTTCTACATGGCTTTCCAGAACACCCCTGACGTTCATTCGATAACAGGCCCTGGTTTTGACCGAATCAAAGAAAACTTTTTTTTCGCTCAGTTTACCTCAGAAAATGACTTACCAATGCATCTGATCGATTTAATTGATGAAGTGAGTTACGGCAAGTCAGAGAAAGAGCATCATTTAGATTTTCTACTACGAAAATTAAAATCCATAGGCCTTAGTGGCTTCCCAAATCGGAACAACTTAAAACTGCTCATTAGTAAATGTGATACCATTCTTCTAAAACATTGTAGTAAATCGTACATCGAGCTTCTACGGGAAGAGCTATTTATAGAGGAGAGACGGAACAGAATTATCCAGGTACTCCTGGAGATCCATGCACTCAATGAAGAACAATTTAATTATCTTCAACAGTTGAGTGACAAGTTTAAAATAGGAATAACGCCTAATCTTAACTATACTGCTATGTGTTTGGAATACGGATATTTAACCTTAAATGATGTTGAAATGTTGATGGAAAAAGACATGATCAAATTAGTAATATCTATTTTGAAGAACAAAGATCGGCATGAAGATCTGCTCAACTTATTAGAGAAAGTCCCTAATGAGTATCATAAGTTTTTATTGGAAGACTCACAGTTCAATCTTCTGAAAACTAATATGAAAGATGAGTATAAAGTGCGTTTATATCCTCTTTACATCAATGTTCTTTTTGCCTACAAAACAAGTAAATTCCCCATAATATTATACGAAATACTACAAACAAGTGAGTTCATCGATTTGTTTCAGCTTTCTACTAATAAGGTTGATCAGATTGAACAACAGCTTTTTACAAGTAAATTCCTCCCCAATGAAATTCAACAAAAAATTCGAACCAAATATATGACGCCTGAAGAGCTTGAGAAGGAATATATTATTGAATTATGTGAAAAAGTCAATTCGAGTACATGGTACAAATATAAGTCTTATGCAGAAAAAAATTGGGACAGAATTGCCAAAAACTCGGATCTCCGTGAGGTTTTTTTTACAAGATTTATAGCTCATGCCTACGAAATAGCTGACGAATATGATCTTGGACGAATTCTAATAGTACTGTATCAATTTCGCTCAAAAAAAGTTTTCGCTCCTGAGCAAATTGTGTGCTTAGAGAATTCTCTAACTGAAAAAACAATAAAAATCTTTTCAAAGTGAGGAAATCAAATATGATAACAACAATGATTAATAATCATTTATCTGTGATCCAAGAAGCAAGTTCAAGAGGGATATCCCCTCACAAGCTGGAGAACGTCATTCCTGATAAACGGCCGTGTATTACCTTAGTTACTCGTGCTGTAAATATTACTGCTGATTCATGGAACAAAGCATTATCCTCAACAAGTTTAATACATTTCATTAACACAACTTCATTAGCAGACGAAATTGTTGATAACTTGTTAAAACCAAGATATCCTCTTGGTGAAATTGAAAAAATAATCAAGTTGCCATACATTGAGAGCATCTATAAAAAACTTAAGAAGAACTTAGAGAAAGACTATACTTCGAGGCATAATCTAACTTTTGCTGATTGGCTTCTGGATGTCCTTTCTTATATTTCGATTTATGGGTTTGACCGAGTGGGAATGAAGGATCTTCTTCAAACTGTTTCGTCCATGAGCTCTTGTAGAGAAACCGAAGCTCAATATCCAGACCTATGCGTTGAAGATCGAGCGAAAATTATTCGACTTTGGAGTATGCCTTACTTGAATATTAAAAATATATCAGTATTTAAACAGTACAATATAGTAAAAGAATCATTACCCTTTATCGATATCTACGAAGAAGCTAATGAAATGTTAGGACCTTTAGTTTTTAACCAAATATTTCCTGCATTCCATCAGTCTTTAGTAATATCGACTAATAAGGAAGCACTATTGAAAAGTATTCGTGTTCTTCTCAATGAGCTGGATTCAAATATATCAACTCATTATTTTAAGGAGATATTCGGTGATAATGAAAATATTGTATTGGACTCTGAAATACACAAGCTGTCAAGAAATATCACTGAGCATAGCTCGAAAGATGTATATAGTATGATTTACGGTGAGAATTCGCTTGCTTATGAAGTTCTTCACTCTACAAAAGAGTTCGAACCATATCAAGTGAATCTCCTGAAGAGATGCGTAGAATCCGGAAAGAAGGGGTTCCTAAGGCTCATTCTAGATGATCGAGCCAGAGAACTTTATCATGATCTGGATGTAAATAATCTTCTCTTTAAAGAAGAGTTCCAAAAGATTGTTAACCTCAATACGTTAAATAATAAGAACCTGTTGACGATTTCCAGTATGAAGTATAGAGAGGGGAATTTGGATCTTCTCAACCCTGATATTCCCCTAACCTTTGATGAATTTTGTTTTCTACATGGGAAGAAAAAAATAAACATCGATTTTTATTACACCCTCGCCAAGTCTTTTAATGTTGAGGCAAGATTAAAAATTAGTCGTGAATTACCAGATCTCTCTACAGTAAAGGATCTATACCAAACGACCGAGGAATTATTTGAGGCTCTGGTAGCGTTGGTAAGCATCAAGCCAGTAAAACAATGGATTAATGAAGAACAAATAAAATTAGAGGATGCAAAGGATTTTCATTATTTGAAAATGTTGCTCGTACCACATCGATTCAGAAAATTTCAGTCCAGTGTGAAGAGGGGGAGCGATGTTGATTTTATCCTTAATGAAAAAGAGTTATTATCTGTTGCCGACAATCTTGATGAAGCAAAACTTTTATTTGTTGAGCAAAATGAGGCATGTCGATTTGTATTGAATAAAATAGAGGTTACACCTGATTTTATTCAGAAATACAAAGGGAATATTGTCAACTTTTACGAAAAAGGCCTTTGCAATATATTCCAAAAACTTCATAATAGTTCATCTTATGATAAAAAGATGTTACTGAACTTAAATCTTATTACTAAGGCTGAGCTGTCTGGAAAACTCAGCGAGATCAAATTCGCGGAAGAAGATTTTGAACTAGAGATTGGACTACCGGTACCTTCGCATGTTATCAGTGAATGGGTTAAGAACAGAACAACGAGCACTAAGGAACTCAACATCCAGGAGACATTTGATTATGAATCTACGCTGCGGCTTGGTGAGTATCCGGTTTCTACTTGTCTGCACTGGAATAGTGGTAGTTATTCTCAGTGTTTACTGAGTAATTTTGACACCAACAAAAAAATCCTTCTGGCTAAAAATCGGAGAGGAAACATTGTGGCACGGGCTATTATACGTTTAACTAAAGGTTCCAACAACTTTGTATTAAATAAAAGTATAAAAGAGAAAAAACTTAGATTTAAGGATGTAGAAGCTCAACCTGAGCAGGATACTCTTCAAAAAGTGAAGCCAAAGGAAGAACTTGTATTGTTCCTCGAGCGTTGCTACACTTCTATGAATGGGAAATCTGCTTTAGGGATGCGTAAAAAATTCGTTAAGTTAGCGATCGAGAAAAGTAAAGCGTTGGGTGCGAAGTTAATTATAGCTGATGGATACGCTCAAGAAGGGATTCTTGAACTCCAACAATACACTAAGGAAAATTATTTTATCTTCGTCTCCTATTCCAAAAATGGCTACCAATATCTTGATAGCCTTTCTGGCCAAGCTAGCGAGAGCAATGAAGGAAAATATATGAAAGCCAAAGTTATATTCTTAAAAGAACGTAATGATCAACCTCAAATCGATTTGACTCTCCAAGAAAGGAGGACATCCTAACTCCACTATTTAAGATATACTATATTTGAGCGTTCCCCTATCTTTCAGGGGAACGCTATTTAGTTTCTCTGTTAAACGGTAATTACACATGAAAATCAGTTATTTTGAACTTCTCGCCTCTCATTGTTCAATTCAGGATTATGTTGTAAAATAAAATTCACAAAATAATGAGGGTCAGGCCGTATTATATTCAGACGAACGGATTTTATGATGTAGAAGGGTAGCCTATGTCTTTTACTGGGACGGGCTATCTTCTTTTTGTAAACTCTTTTACAACTCTCAGCAATAAGAGTGAATGAACCTAAGCATATTTTAAATGACGGATTGTAATATGAAGTGCGACACCCACAGGAAATAAATAAAAAAGGGCCCATGGCCGGATTCGTGTAGAATGAAGTCACCACAACAACCATTCACACAAGGGGAATCCACCATGAGCTACACGAATCTTAGCATAATCGAGCGCAGCAAGCTAGAAATCCACCACCAGCAAGGGATGAGTGCAAGATCCATTGCTAAGAAACTGGATAGGCACCCGGTAACCATTTGCCGTGAAATCCATAGGCAGGCTTCGGTGTCGTACCAGGCGGAACAGGCCCAGCACGCCTATGAAGAGCGCCGGAAAGCTTGTGTATCCAAAGGCAAATGGACAACGGAACAAGCAGTGATCATCGAAGCAAAGCTTGAGGGCAGTTGGTCTCCTGAGCAAATCGTAGAGCGGCTCCGGCAAGAAGGAGAACATGTGGTGTGCTTTAAAACCATCTATCGCTGGCTCTATACCAGCCGCCTAATGAGAGGGGCCCTGAAGGTGCTCCGGCACAAAGGCAAGCGGCAGCAACCTGCGGAAAAACGAAACGTTCTCCGTAGGCAAAACCATCTCCCAGCGCCCGTAAGAAGTCCGTTCTCGGGAGACGCTTGGACATTGGGAATGGGATACCGTGGTCTCAGGGCGTGGAATAAGCAAAGGCTGTGTAGCCACATTCGTGGAACGCAAGACGCGTCTTTACACCGCGATTCAGATACCCAATCGCACAGCGCTATCCATGGAGATTGCCTTTGGCGTAGCCGCTTCCCAGTACCCTGCTGGAGTCTTCCAAACAGCCACCGCTGACCGTGGCAAAGAGCTTGCCTGTTATGCGAGTCTGGAGGCCACCCATGGGGTACAGGTCTATTTTGCCGTCGTATTCCTCTTGGCAACGAGGCTCCAACGAAAAACCTAATGGCTTGCTGCGAGAGTTCTTCCCCAAAGGGACAATTTCGCTCAAGTTACGGATGAAGTCCTAGAGAAAGCACTCTATCTCATCAATCACAGACCACGAAAATGTTTGGGGTGGAAAACGGCTCACGAATCCTTTTTAGAGGAACTGTCGCACTTGGCTTGACAATCCGTCATATGAATAACAGACTTATACTAAAATTAATAAGGAGTGAAAATGTTGCATCGACACAAACTAAAACGCAAGTTGTTGTATACCTTAACTCCCCTTCGCTCCAGGAGAATGGTATGAACAGTAAAGAGATTTCAATTAAAAGTAACGAGCTCGACAAGGCTGAGGAAACTTTAAAATTTCTATTAGAACAAAAGAAAGAATATATCTCCAATTCCAAGGCGAAAAATACAGTTAAATCCTACTCGTCTGACTGGCAACACTTCACGCAATGGTGTAAACATAATCAATTGGGTTATCTTCCTACCAACGATGAAAATTACTCATTATATTTATCAAGCCTAGCTATTGAAGGTTATAGGGTGAGTACCATACGTAGACGAATGAGCTCCATCGCTCAGGCTCATCTGGTAGCAGGGCATCCCTCTCCGACGACTGCACACATTAAAGTTGTTTGGGCAGGTATTAGAAGAGTACACGGAGCGTCTGAAATCGGTAAACTTCCGGTGGTAATAGACATACTGAAGCTCATGCTTAATGAACTCCCAGATAAACTTCAAGGAATACGTGATCGAGCGGTACTATTGATTGGATTTGCAGGCGCTTTCCGTCGAAGTGAGCTGGTGAGCTTAGACATTGAGTTCGTTAGCATTGTTAGAGAAGGTCTGATCATTCAATTGAACAAATCTAAAACGGATCAGGAAGGAAAAGGGGAGTCTATTGGTATCCCCTATGGCTCGTTTGAGGAAACTTGTCCTGTAAGAGCTTATATCGATTGGATTCAAGCTGCTAATCTAAAATCTGGACCTGTATTTCGATCCATTAACAGACATAACCAGGTTTCTCAGTCACGACTATCTGACAAATCTGTTGCATTAATTGTTAAACGATACGTTAATGAGGCCGGACTCGACGAGAAGCTCTATGCTGGTCATAGCCTGCGAGCTGGACTTGCTACTACAGCAGCAATGCTTGGAAAAAGTGAGCGTGCAATTATGGACCAAACACGTCATCGTTCTGAAGCAATGGTTCGGAAATATATACGAATGGGCTCAATTTTTAAAGAGAATGCAGCCAGTAATATTGGCTTGTAATTCAGATGAAGTGGAGTGAATTTCTTGTTTTCATCAGCCTTGTCTTTAATTGTAGCTTACATCCTCAACAAAACCGGACTAATGGAAAAAATGTACGTAAAATTCTTTCTTTCTTTGATCGTTTTAGGCGACTTGGGATGGATAATTCACCTTTTACGGGCAAAGTACTACGATCAATGGTACTGGCAAGTACAGGTTTCAACCACGATTCTTGCCTTTATTACGTTTACCTTTTTACTTTTCGTTGTACAGAAAACTAAGGGTAACAATTAGAAAAACATGAAATTACGTCGCAAAGAGGTCGAATGGGGATACATTCCTTCGACCTCTTTTTTTGTTTTGTCAATTTATACTTGCTTTATAAGGTAGAGATAGAATCACTCAACAGGCTCTAGTGATTTAAAACAGTGCCTTATGAGCTCAAACTAAAGGCAAGGTGGAGTAAAAACATAGACAGGGTAGAATGGGGATTTCAGTTTGTAGGATGCCATTCCGCAAGGGTGATAAAAATTAAATCATCCTGTTTATGTATGAATAGTTTTCTTACAATTATTTAACAAGTGATTGATCAAAAAATATTATGCTTTATTAAAGGTTTATTTAATTCATCTGTAATACCAAGCAAGCTAGACACTTGTTTTCTATAACGATTAGCCTTACGTGTTCCATGTATGAGATTTGATAATCGTGATGGGGGGATCTGATACGTCTCACAAAATGTTTTCTGATCGATCTGTATCTCGACAAGTTTTCTTTTAATTTCCCATCCAAATGGAGTAATAGCGTGCTTTCTATTGTCCAATAAATTCACCTTCTTTATAAAATATTAAAATTGGTTTAATCTTTTCAAAGATATCACATAATTAGTAAAAGACCAGACACGTATACTGTGTATGTATAAAATGCTTATTATTTCTATATATTTATAATTAAATTAAAGCAACCTTATAAGCACCTAATAATACCGTTTCAGGTAAACGTGATCCCAAAGGGGATTAAGAATTATGGTATGCCAATTATATCTGATGCAATATCCGACTAATTCAATACCAATAGCTATTATCCATTATTCCAATGCCATGTAGCTGGCAGTAACAATGTTAATGTGGTGAATAGGTAAATCAGCGTCCAATAGATCATAGGTTTTGGTTCCCAACGTTGTTAAGAGCCTAGCGCAACCCAGGACACAACCGCATGACCATCCTAGAATCAGCTGTAGAGCCTTATAGCACAAAAAAACATTTCACGAAAAAGAAAAATCGTGAAATGTTTTTTGACGGATTGGGATACCTGAAAATCACAAAAAAAAGGGCTCTTCGCTCTATTGGATGGGTAACGCCGTATAGAAATAGGTTCATAGTCAAGCTTGTTTCAGTAGATTCTTAAAGAAATGGTATAAAGGGAACGGGGTAAAAATGGGTTTAGGGCCTGTGTGCTGCAAGTGCTGGAAGCCGATGTTTATTCGCGGTCATGTAGACCATAGCTATGAGATTATGGACGTTTCTGTACCCAA
>NZ_JTHP01000099.1 GCF_000943545.1 Paenibacillus terrae | reverse complement strand
GAGCGCTCCAGACCTTTCATCGGCCTGGAGCGCTCTTGTTTGTTGTATAGTCGTTATCCTTATCTCTTAAAATTAAATCAGAAGCTATTGTACATCCGCAGGCTGTGTACCAACGACTCCCCAAACATGTCCGTCTACTTTATAATCGCCACCACGCCATTGAAGTGTGTAATCTCCAGAACGCATACCAGATGAGTAGCCTTCATCTGTGCTTCTCCAAATACATGTGTCATGAGGAGCGATTGCTAAAGAAGTAATGTATACTTTGTTCGAATTGTCGTGTGTTAAACTTACTTTGACTGTATGGTCAGAATAGTTCTTCATACGGAGTTTGACATGTCCATGCCCTTTAGGGATATCAAAGGAGGTTGCTGCGGTAGCACCTCCGGTTATTCCGACATTAATAGCATCTATTCCCCTTTGAGTCGTTACTTTGGCAGAATCAGTTCCTGACACACCCCATGCTGTGACATGCACAATATCGCCGCCAGCTCTCCATTGTATTTCATAATTTCCTGAGCGCAGCCCTTGTGAAAAAGAACTTACACTATCCCAGAGCAATTTTTTATGAGCGCCAATAGTTTTAACAATATATTGTTTTCTACTGTCTGTATGCACCAGGCTAAAAGTAATAGTTGAATCACCTCTATTTTTAGCAAAAATTTTAAGATGCCCGTATCCAGGATCTAATACAAAACGTGATACTGGGTCCTTTTTGTCGAAAATGTCATCAAAAACATCTCTTGATTTTTGAGGAGTTATGACATGGTCACTAATAGTGGATTTACCAGCATTTTTGGTCGCAGTACTGGATGTATTTACAGAATCAGTTACATCTGAACTTGCAAAGATCGCACTCGGCACGACACCCCCCCCCAACAAACTAATAGATAAGGCTGATGAAAAAAATATTTTTTCTTTTTCACAAGTTATCATTCTCCTTTAAATTATACGTGAGTTATAAGCGAACCAAGGAAAGCTTGCAGTATAAGTATATGTGTCTGTAGTCGTCGTCCTTATATCTCTTAAAATTAATTCGAACCTATTGGACGTCCGCAGAACTTGAACCGCAAATCCCATCGGATTCCGCATCAACATTATAATTGCCACCACACCATTGAAGGGTGTAGTTTCCCGAACGCAAATCGCTCTTGAAACCATCGTTATAACTTCTCCAATCAAACGGAGCTTTTTTTAGTACAAAACTTTATGGCTTGGTTTAATTAAAGTTCATCTGGGTTAGTGGCTGATATAGCCCGTGCTGAGGCGTCTACATAGGCTCCGCCAGCACGCCACTGTATTTCATAGTTTCCTGAGCGCATTCCGCCTGAAAACGAATCCATGCTATACCAATTAATTGTATCACCAGCACCCACATACTTGGTAAAATAATCTTTCCCACTGTCGACATGCTTTAAGGTAAGAGTAAGCGTCGTCTTGCTGTTGTTTTCTACACGAATCTTAACATGACCATATCCAGGAGTTATGGAGAACTCTGTTAAAGGCGACTTGCCGTCAAGGTTCACATTAAAAAGATCTTTTGTTCTAAAAAGACTCACTCCGTCATGATTACCAGGTGTTTTTACCTCATTTTTGGTTGCGTAAGTCAATGTACTTGCAGAATCAGTTACACCTGAATCCGCAAAGATCGCATTAGGTACGGCAATGAATCCCCCTATTATTCCTAAAGCCAAGGCTGGAACAATAAAATGCTTTTTCTTCAAAGATAATTCCTCCCTATCAAATGGTAATAGATTTCCTATCAATATTTACATGAAATTCCCAAAAAAATGTTATACATATTTAGGCAAGTTTGTGATTGAATTGCGTTATCTTTGCTTTTATACAATCATTAACGTATTACTTGGTTGACATATGTCCAAAACCCTGCAGCCTTCAGCGCCGAGTAGCCTTCCGTGTGTCAGAAGAAAATAAAATTCTAGACTGAAAAATAGCAAGTCATCCTCAATTAATGGAAAGAGCCGCAACATTGTACCATAACGGTATCGCTCAATTTATTCTACCTTCTGGTGGTACGCCCCCTCATGTAGAAACAACCGAATGATGAGTTTCTTAAAAATGTCGGGGGAGCGTTAGGAGTACCTTCAGAATCATTACTTAAAGAAGAAAAACCACTAATACCTTTGAAAATGTACGTTTCTCCTTGGAAGTGTTACAGCAACAAGGAATTCACCTAAAAAAGGTTGTTTTAGTTCATTCAAATGATTAAACTAACGGTTAACAGTAGGTTCAAGTAATTGATGAGACGAAGAGGGGGAAACCGAAATGAAGACGATCAAGTGCATGATGGACCACCTGTACTGGGCGGACGGACGCATCTTGGACGCGCTCGAGGAGAGTGAGACGAAGAACAAGGACCTTCTGAAGCTGGTTCGGCACGTCGCGGTCGCGGAACGAGTCTGGCTGTCCCGAGTGCAGGGCAAGGGCAGCGCGCAATATTCGTTATGGGAGGAAGCGGAAGACCTGACGGCGATCCGGACGATGTTCGAAGAAAACGCCGAGCAATATCGCGTCTATATCGAAGGGCTCGAGGAATCCGAGTTGGACGAGATGATCGCCTATGCGAACCAGAGCGGGGTTCCATTCCGAACGTCCGTCCGGGACATCCTGTCGCAGGTCCTCTTGCATGGGCAATATCACCGGGGACAGATCAACCGGGCACTTCGAATCGAATCGGCAGAGCCTATTCAAGTCGATTACATCACGTTCGCGAGGCTCTAATAGGGCCTAATAATCACCATTACTCGGAATGGGATTGGCATTGAACGACGGGTACGATAGCTCAACAAATTGCTTTTACCATCTAAGAGCAACATGCTAATATATGTTTGTCCTTCCCCATCATGAGTGAATCTATGGCGTGTACCTTTATCGGCGCAATTGGTGACATAGAGAGAGCGTTTCTCAAAATACTTAGAATTCAAAAAGTACTAATACGTATGATAGAAAAAAATCACAGCCCCTATTAATTGTAATTCCTATCAACATAATATTTGTTTGTCATAAACCAAGCCTTTCCTTTTTGCGTGTCGACCATACCTTTCTTTTGATCTAAAAACACAATATTATTACATTTCTCGCATGACCATTTAAGTCTTTTATAAGGTGACTCTTTTATGTAGGAAGCTCCGCATTTACATGTAACCTGAATTAATGTTTTATGCTGCCTGTATGCGGCTGACAATGAATCAAGTGCCATATTGGCATGAGTAGGCTGTACGGCTGATACATGTTCTCTTTGCTCAGAATATTCATTATGCACCTTAAAATCTGCCACCAACTTAGGATTCAATCCAAAGTATTCTTTTCCTACGTTCGTTATAAAAGTAGTCCCGATGCGATATGATTCCATCCACACCTGTATTTGCTGGCTCGTAAGTGGTATTGATCCTTTTATGCCACTAATCATTGTATAGGTCATGATATGTTGTTGGTTTGGGGTCATTTCGATTTATCACCTTTTCATAGATTTCAACAAATAATATAACTACTCGTGCTGTTGAATAACAACCGTATATGTCACTTTCCCTGCTGCTTTTTTACTAAATGCTTTACCATTGATTCTAACTCATATTTCTATTTTCCCGTCTCTGCTTTTACAAGTTTAATGTAGCATTTCCTACACATTTCTCTATACCATTTTTTTGGATTTACATTTTTTCATTCTGCACCGATTCGGAAATGCTAACATCTCTGAAGCCCTTTTATATGGCATAGTATGGACTTGTTTTTGAAATATGGGGAGTAACATGACCATATTTTTATAACATTTTGTACAATATTCAGCTTCTTCATGGTTAGAAGTAATAATTCCATTATAATATTTATTTTTACACTTGAATATTCCATGGTGTTATCGCCTTTGAATGATTTTTTATTTTGATTGCTTTATGGATATGTTTTACTATCTTATAATACAGGAAATAGGGACAATATCCTACATTTTTCGTACGAGGTTAGTTTATAATTACGTCTTATTGCTCGATCACTTACAACTAGATCAATATGAAAAAGATATTTAGACTGTCTTCCTCAAAAGGATTCTTACTATAAGTGTCGAATAAAGATTTAAAGGATAGCCTTGATGCTGGAAGGAGATTTATACATGTATTCAGATAATGACGAACTATTCCCCCTCTCTGATAGACATAAGATTATGGCAAACAAAGAGGGAATATTGCCGAATGTTCTCTATTTTCAAGCTACTGATATGCCACAAATTTGGCTATGGGCAGACTGGATTCAGTCTGATCTAACAAATGATGAACGATATGCAGTGCCAGAACTAAAAATCTTCACTCTATCAAATGAAGATGCTAAGTTGCTAATTCGAAATAAAGTACAGTTCCACTTAAAAGAACATAATATCCAAAATACTAATCTGGTTCATTTGTTATTTTGTATTCGGGACGTTTGGCCTAATCCATTTATAGTAGAGTCACTGATAAATCCAAGTGAAAGCAACCATAAATCCTTTGTTAAGGCACTTGCTACAAGCCCTATGCTACTTCTGAACGTTTATCAAAAGGGAATACATAAAGAATCACGGTACATTGAAAATCCAGTAAGAGTAACTGCTGCAACCGCACTTCAAAAATTTAACTTGATACCTGAACAGTCTATTGCTGCTTTCATAGAGGCCAAAACAGCGCTTCAAAATAAGATGGAACTCAATCATCGTAATTTTGAATGGACTGATCCGATGCAAGCTACCATTGCAACTGGTATTAAATCTCCAAAAGCACCTGAAAGGAAACTGCGTAAAAGTATGGAGGGGCTTGGCCATATGGTTCAGAGTCGCCCATACCCGAATTTGCCTGAAGACTTAAAAGAATATCATTTTTGGATTGCTGATGTTGGACACTCCATAATGTGCATTCCAACAGTTCTCTGGGATGTAGCTGCGAAATCTACATTGGATGACATGGAAGTTGCAGCCCCAGTAAAGTACCTAATAGTAAACGGATACACGATAAAAGACGGGTATGTTACCATAGATGCGCCATACGATCCTGTCCTTGGTTTGGATATAGATGACGAATATTACGAATATTAAAAATTAAGAGCTTCTTATCAGGATGCTCAGCAGGTCGAGAGCCCTAGGTCATTTTAAGTCCTGGGGCTCTTTATATGTTCTGGCCTATGTATAATCGCACCGAGGGGTTAATCCCGGCTTCTAGGCGATCCACCTGGATGGTCTCTTCTTAATGCTCTTTGACGGTACCTCATCTGCTCCCTGACGTTTAGAAGTCCTCTTAAGATCAATAGCGAAGCTACAATGGAGCTCCTTGGCGACCATTGTAGCTTCGCTATTAGTAAAATCTAAGCAACCCTCTTATCTAATTCAATCTGTAACATTTCCAACAACAATAATATATTTTAGTGGGTTGTACTGATAATTATTTGAAGAGCTGGTTGACGAAAGATCTATGTTGTTCCAAGTGCGTTTAAAAATTGCCCCTTTTTGAACTGCGGGTCGATCTCTATCCTGTTTGTCATACTGGTAACTTATATCTGTAATGAAAGTAGGTCGGAGGTCTTCGCTACCTATTTTCAAGTCCTTTCCAGAAATATTCCGAGCCTCTACTGTTATTTTTGCAATTCTCGGATTGCTATCAGCTGTCGGCAAGGTGAGCTCATATGATAACGGCCGAATTTTATTAGTGTTAATATCTGTACTTAAGGGAATGGGATTCAAATCGTACCCCCCTTCTAAATAAGAGATCACTTTGCTCTTCTTAAATTTTGTGTCTGTAATCGTTAACAATTGGTCTTCCCAGCTGCCTTTAATATTTAAGCCGTCAAGTAACACCTTAGCCGGAATGAAGACTTGTTTTTCCTTTAACACGGGGACCGTATCAATTTTCGTGTTATTTCCATTGTACTTTACATTGTTAGAGTTAATTGTAACTTCAACGTTTTTGTTTTCCCAAGAAACTGTCGATTTTTTATTGACTGCATCGTAATCGACCTTTGCTCCCAGCAACTCGCTTACTGCACGTAATGGGATCATAAAACGTTGTTGTTTGTCGATGTAAGGAACATCTGGTGATGTGTACAAGATATAATATTGATTGATTTTAAGTATAACCGGGGACTTGATAACAGTCACGTTTCCTTTTGCGTCAGCGTTGCTTATGCTTAACGAAAATAATAATACGGTTAAAATTGAAAATAAAGAAATATTCTTTAATAATTTCATATCATACACTCCTCCACTCATTTGTAATGATCCAATTAGATTACGCTAAAAAATACAAAAAGTTGCGAATATAGGAAAAAGAACGCATCAAAGGAAATATCCTTTTTGCGTTCTCTTTTCAAGAGATGACTTGTTAAATGTCTATATTGTCCGTTTCTTCACCAGCATTGACGTAATTAACTCTTACAACATCAGTTGTATAAGAGCAGGTGCCACTCGCGTTGGTGTCTGAGGCAGTCCAAGTATGGTAGTTTGTAGAGCTATTTCCAATCAGGCTACTATACCAGCGTGCATTATGAATATAAGAACCAGTGTGAAAATTTTGCGGTTTTTGGCCAATTGTAGTTAGGCGTTTTAAAATATTTCCACCGCCAGGGACAAAACCTTTGGCTGACCGGCCGAAAGTTACCGTTGTATTTTTGTTGGTAGTATAATCATTCCCACTAATAGTAAGTGCAATATTATTGGATGAAGGAATTGAAAACTTCATGTTTACGTTTTGTTTGCTTTTAAACCGCTGGTCGTATCCTAGAGGGTCACCATCGACACTAATCAACATGCCCCAATTATCATACAAAGTACTGTGAAGCAATCCGGCATCCACACCCCCACCGTTAGCTCCCTGCCCTCCCACATAAACATATCCTGCATCGCCGTTATAGTCAGAAGTTCCCTTTGTATTATGGTCTCGGATCTCCGAACCTCCAGGTAAATAGACATAATGAGACTGCCATGAGTAATTAGCTTGGGAGGTTACTCTTCTATAGGGACCAGTGCTACCTGTACACGGATGTTGTGTAGCCTGAGTACCAATCTCTTCTTCTACTTTTGAAGTTGCCGTACAAGTAGTATCTTTATAAACACTGTTGCTAACAGAATTTTTATTATTTTCTTGCGTAAATTGATCGCCGTGAAGAACAATTTGGCTTGGTTTGCTATCATCGACCGGTAAAGCAAAACTTTCTTTGCCATCAGGAGTTTCGAATATATTCTCAGAGGTCTTTTTGTATTTGATCACTTTTTGGAGTAATTTAGGTTTGTTAGCAAGCAATTTTCCGTTTTCATCTTCATAGATAACATTCTCACGGGCATCTGGTTCTAAATTCACCATAAAGTTAAGGAGATTATTCCGTTCGTGCCCTTGAACAGTCGCATCTATAAAAATATCGGAATGGGATGTAGTTGCCTGGGATTCAGCAAATACATTTGAAAAAGACGAAAGGACTAAAACAGATGCTAATGAACTTACCATCAATACTTTTTTCATTTTCATAACTTTCCTCCTATAGAATATGAATTTGTAATTAAGCTTTAAGCATGATCCTTAGAGAACTGAATACAAAACAATCATGGGAACTCCTGTGCTTTTTCCTTATGTAATTTTTAATCCCTTGATCCTAATGAATCAGCGTTCTTTCTACTGGCCAATAGAGGCACCATGCTATAAATGGGATTCGAATCCTATTTAATATGTATTATAGATTTATTTATATCTTATGTCATT
Organism: Paenibacillus terrae; assembly: GCF_000943545.1. Taxonomy (GTDB): domain Bacteria; phylum Bacillota; class Bacilli; order Paenibacillales; family Paenibacillaceae; genus Paenibacillus; species Paenibacillus terrae_A. The sequence goes on along the minus strand of NZ_JTHP01000099.1, from coordinate 5,957 downwards.
AACAACATAGATAGGTTTTTTCCATTAAGATACATTTTTTTTTACACTTCTAGGAATGCGTACTGAAAGTATATTCAACTGAAAATCTGCATTGTTTAAGGGAATTTGCTCGATTAAATGTATTAGATATTGCTACAAACGAACGAAATACATCATTTTATTTAACTTTAATTTCATAGAGCACAAATCAATCACTCTACATTGTCGATAGGGTGTGTCATTTAAAAAATCCTCACTTAGGTTGAACAGATTGTTATTTTAAATAGAATCTTTTTTGACTTAAAGCGGTAACAGCTCATTGTTAAATTTAAATTCCACATTAAGACATTCATAAGTTTTTTTAGGTATAATAACGCATATTTCAAAAACGTTGATATAATTATCACAAAATTTCATAGAAGGAGATGTCTTATGAACAAATCGGTGCTGGTTAGGTACATAGATAGCTTAGGAAGAATTGGAATCCCGGCAGGGATAAGAGAAAGACTAAATATTACTAATGGTGATTCTGTGGAAGTTATTTTTGAGGAAGGGTCCATTATGATACAGCGTTATACTGGCGAAACATGTTTGATTTGTAGGGAGACTGAAGATATTTCTCCTTTTAAGAACTTTTTTATATGTGCAAAGTGTAAGCATGAATTAACAGCAAATTCGACATCAGATAAATCTCTTACAGACAACAATACTAAAGTATAACTTCATGGGCTACTCGTGAAAAAGCTAATCGCTTATTCTTTAGTAGGAATCTTAAATTAATGAAAAAGACCAGCTGAAAGACGCTGGTCTTAGTTTGAATCAATGAAACCTTATCCATTACCGTGTTGAATCATAGGTTTAAAGATGGGCCCTTGTGGCTGTGTAGAAACGAAAAACACTAAAGCAAAGCTAACCGCCAAACATAATAGAGCGATCTTTTTTTTCATTTTTGTGCACCCCTTTGATAATTTCTTGGTAGATTGCAATGATTTCAGAGGAAGCCATATCTCTGGAACTTTCGAACAATCCTACACACATTATTATATATGATTTATTATTCGTAGATGCAGATTTTTCCAAGCAATTTATCAAAAAATCGTAAGCTTTAGAATATTTCTCTTGATTCAAGTAATAGTCCGCTAATTCATAAAACAGATAAATAATATATTCCAATACCAGATTATCCGTATATGTCCCTACAGCGATCTGCTGGATTATAAAAGAATGTATTTCAGATTCAAACCTTTGAAGTATTTGATCCACATTTAATCCGAAACGATTTGCTGCATCCATGATGTTCACCAAGGCAGGAAGAATCTCATCTTCATTATTTTGGATATAGGCAAGATAATCAGGGAGGATCTCAATATCTCCGGACAAAAGTTTGTTCCCGTAAGTATTAGCTTCAGCCCATTCTTTAAAAAGGTTCATCCAATATAAAGTTTGTTCATCGGTTTCTTTCACCCAGCTTAAGTCTGCGTAAGCATAAGTACACTGTAAAGCTTTCTTATAATCCCCCCGTGCTTCAAAAACTCCTGCCATAAGTAGATTAGAATAAGCCAAGTAAAAAAATAGCGGCCTATTGGGTGATGCCAGTGTCTCCTGCTCGTTTCTCTCTTGACGTTTGATTTGATATTGGATTCTGGCCTTATGTTCCAATTTATGCACGACTTCCTCAACTTTATACCATCGTCGTAATGAACGATATGTATTCGCCAAATCCTTTAAAGCATCCAATTGATCCATTTCATTTAGACGTTCTACGTAAGGCTCAAATTGATTAGCAGCCTGATAGTTTTGCTGCTGATTTTCTCCCTGTTTTATCAAGAAAATACGATACTGGCACATAGCCAGTCTTTTAGAATGTTGGTTTCTTTCATTTTCCGCTACGGCTTCATATAGCAATGCAGCTCCTTCAAACTTACCATTTTTAAACAAAACCTCAGCTATTCCAAATAAGGAAGAAGAGTAATTTAATTTATCTTTAAACCTTTTTACAACCTTTTTAAATAAATCCAAACTATCGAGTTCAACGCTATTGTGCAAAATAGAACTTATTCTAGTCCAATTAGGCTTGAAGTCCACTAAGTATTCTTCAAAATATCGTTCATAAAAATGTCCTTTGGGAAGTTCCATTACTGAAGTAATTCGATCTAATTCATCTATGGAAAGAGTACGGTTTCCGCTAAGAATCGCACTCACGGTTCCAGGGTTTAGCTGTGTGGATCTTGCGAGTTGAGCCATATTGTATCCGTTTTGTATCATGAGATTTTCTAATTCTGTGCGTATCGTGGTTGCATTATTCAAGATAGCTTCCCCCTTTACGTTAACATGAGTTATCGAACGTGATACCAACCTATAATTCAAAAAAATTTAACAATCTTATAATAAAAAATCTTCCTAAAACATAATACCTTTTTTTGTAATAATTATATAATATAAGGTAAAATTTTACGGTTATATATCAGGACTTATACTTCTCCATCTCAAGGCAATACCCCATTGCGCTAAAAACACAACGGGGTATTGTACAATACAATCGTCGGAATTTAAGGAAAATAAGCTATTAGACTCAGACTGGTGTTCTTCTTTCGGCTGGTCTATTTGATTCTTCATTAATCTCTATGATACGTTTTTCATAATCAGGGTCATCTTTATCAAGGATCGCCAACCCTTCACCACACCCACACCTCGTAATCCACATGACCTCAGAGCCACATATAATACAGGGTGATGGGGTAACTTCTTCATCGAAATCTTTCATATTATTATACAGTCTGTACATTGAAGTAAATTCATTTTTGACTTCACGATCAGTCTTATCAGCCCAAACTATAATTGATCCTTGACCGAATTTTTGCGCCAGCCATTTTACACGTTCTTTACGATTTGAAGGGATTTTTATATTTGTTGTTGTCTCCAATCAAAAGCTTTTTTCCTAACACCTGATGATTTTATATCTAAAAAAAAATGTATCATGTCAACCTAATACTATATTTTCTCTAGAACAATCAGCTAATTCATTATTCATACTCTTATAAGTAAAGTCGTTTAAGTCTTTTTTAAACCACCAGTTTTTCACCATTACAACATCTTCTTTGATGCCGGACCAACAGAGCTTTGTGCCCTTGTCTTTGCGTACAGATACCATCTTTTCCCTTCTTATAAAACGTCACATTCATAACTCCCCTTGTCAGCCCAAGCATTGCCCACCCCTGCGCCTCCCTCGTCTTCGCCATCCTCCTAATGGATGACTATCATCTGCCCTTCAACAACTTCGATCTCTCTAACGTCCTTCAATATTAATTCCCCCTCGATTTTCAAACAACTTTTTTCTTAACATAGAACGAACTTGCTGTATAGAACAGGGGTCTGTATTCCTGTTTATAAACAACTCTGAATCCATTTTAATATTTAAAACGCTTCAGTCATATGTGGTTCCATAGTGTTTCGATGTTTCTTTAAAGCAGTAGGATTTGATCAATATATCGCTCTATTAGAGATTTCGGTGATACCAAATAATCTTTGGTGAAGATGGATTGTCTTCCCAAAAAGCAACATCAATCAAATTGCCAGCATTAAGATTTAATGCATGAACATCAACCTCATTTAAATTAATTCGATAAGGAGCATCGTTCCAGTTAATGTTTATCCGTTTGTTATTCCCAGCTTTTTTAAAAGGTTCATGTTGCTCGACATACCAACTATTTTCGTTTTTCTCTAGAATGCAATAATTAAATTGAATACGTTCATGCTGTATAAGAGATACCTTCTCTACAATGTCAAAATCGTAATAAGTCTGTTCATTTTGTGTATAGCTTTTTATGAGCTTTAGCTTATCACCATGCTCGATATTTTTTTCCCGGACAATTCGTTCAGGAATGAATGCACCCTTTGGAGGCAAATTAGGTACTATTCCCCCTTTGAGATTTCGTTTGAATACATAGGTAATTTTATTGTCTTTTTTATCTATGTCTTTGTATAAAGTAGACTGATCTTCTATTATTGAGTTTGTTATGTCAACTAACTCAGGTAAAGTAGCTGAAGGATCTTCATTCACTTCGGTTCCAAGATGGGTCGGTGGAACAAATTCAATATTTTGTAACTCTGGAGTTGTTAGAGATATATCCGAATAGTTCAAGGGTCCCTCCCATACTAGTTTTGTTTTTTCCATTAACGTGTAGTGAAGAAGTAACTTATCAATTTGATTACGCAATTTCCAGATATCTGCAGATGACTTTATAACATAAATATCATTAACGCTTTCTTTAAAGGTGTCCCAAAGTTCTGTGCCCTCACCAAGCAGTAATTTTAAACGTTGTTCAAGAAGAGCCTGATAATTTTTGTGAATAGTCGAAAACACAGCTTTTTTTAATTTTGAAAAGACCAATATTTTATCTTCATTCGTTGTATTATCAGGAGACCAATAAGGATTCTCGTTTAAGTCAATAAGGTCTTCCCAGTAGTTATTCATGTAATTTTCAAGAATATCATCCCAGCTCTCATTGTTCCATATACGTTGAATATCACTCAACCCATTCTGTATGTAATTTATGTACCTGGAGAATGTACTGCTGGAGATTAGTTCACTAATTTTTATTGCGGTTTCATCAAAACGTTTCATTGTATTACTCCTTTCAGTTATAAGGTTGCTTTTATTGACAAGCAACTAAATCAATTATATGGCTACATAGAATAAAAGAAAAATTTCTGTCGTTTTTTAATTACAATTAAAAGAGCTAAATCCATATTAATTGTTTAGCTCAAACTAATTTTCAAATCAGTGAGTGTTGTCAGTCAAATTCGACTAAAACATCAGCTTTGTAACGCTCACGATTACGTTCCGAATAATATAGGCAAAGAAGTTCTAGCTGTATATGCAGCACCTGCAATTACTTCAAATGAAGAGCTTATTAAAGCATATTTTGATAAGAAAATCATAGAAAGCTCGAATTTCAGAAAAGCACTGGATCTTAAATTATCATATAAATACCTATACTAAGGCTGAAACACATTCGTATACATTTAGTAGCTGAACTGCTTGAAAATTTTGATTTTCATCATTTACTTAACTCAATTAATGTAAACAGAAAAGATACTACTGAATATAGTAATAATAGAGAATTCATTTTAAATTTTACCAAAAGCTTAGAAAAAGTAATCTTAGAAGATAAAATATACTCGCCAGCATAAATCACCTCTTCAGTTAATTATTTGAGGATATCTAAACCAAAAAATCTGGCCATTCGTTCTTCTTGCCTTTGCTTAAGGTTCATGTCACGAATAGGCGTCGGAACAAAATTCTCTGGATTCTCAAACAAATCGAATCGCTTTTGAAGTTCTCGCGTGTAACCTTCTGTATTTAACTGTCTTAGGCATGCTCTTAGTGAATCTCGAATATAATCACTCCATGGAATAAACATATCGGTTCGGGAACTAAAAGTAAATGTGGTAACTTGATAACATCCTGGATTTTTCGCGGACTTCGATAAAATGGCACGAATTTTTTTGTTATTATGTTTATAAAAATAATGAATAAATAAAGGCTCCCATTTCTGTGTTTTGTAAAATTGAATCGGTTTCATAAGATTCTCTCCTTCGGTATAAGGTAACAAAAAAGCCCCTAAAGAAATGCGATGGAGTTCCATCAGCAAACCTTAAGAGGCATTTTCTCATAATAAAAGTCCATGAGTCTCATGACTAGGACAAACTTAAAAGTAAAGTTAAGTTAAGTTAACTTTACTCATTATACCACTCATTTTGAGTATTTGATAATTGCATATAGATTATATTTGAATATAGATAATCTGATTTGGTTGTCTGTGATCGGAAGATATTCTTTATTGGAATCTATGATTTTAACAGTATTCACGTATTCTTGGAACCGTAAACCTTACTAGCTCTACCTTAATGAGTAGTCATTAAGCACATTATGAAGGTCCCTCCCTTAATCTATTAACATTCAAGATCATCTTTCT
>NZ_JTHP01000098.1 GCF_000943545.1 Paenibacillus terrae | reverse complement strand
ACACGACGACTGCCGTTTTTTATGATCAGAAAGAATTAAAGCAAATGATTAAAAACGGCTGGCAGGTATCTAAAAAAAGGATGTACGGGAAGGATCAGTTTATATTTTCGTTGTATACATTATCCCCGTTTTCTTCACTTGGTAATCCGGAAACCGCTAACACGATTATTAAGGTCGAATTTGACAGCAGCAATATTCAGGACATGCTTGACCGCTTCAAAGGCGATGGACGGAAGGAACCTTTTTATTATAAAAAAGGCGTAGGAGTGATCTATAATCGAACTGCGAATGAAGAGCTGTCAGGCAAGCTGATTACGAAACTGGAGAAGATGGGACTGCATGAAGTTGATAATCTGACCGTGAAAGTTGGAGAAGAGAGTTACCTTGTTCACGCCGTTCTTTCGCAAACGACGGGCTGGTACTTGATTGACTACATGCCTTTGTCCGATATGATGTCTCCGATTTACACTTCTAATCGACTATTTTATATAACTGTTGCTGGCTCGCTACTGGTAGGCTTCATTGGTGCTTATCTTCTTCATTCACAGGTACAAGTGCCGATTCTCCAGCTTGTGCGGGCGTTTCGGAGATTAAAGGATGGAGACTATGCTGTTCGATTGAGCCCTAGGGGAAGCCACGAGTTTGCTTTCTTGTCTCGTCAATTCAATCTGATGGTTGAACAGATTCAGGAGCTGTTTGAAAAGGTTTATGTTGAGAAGCTACATGTGAAGGAAGCGCGTCTAAAGCAGCTCCAGTCACAAATCAATCCACACTTTTTCTATAATTGTTTTTCTTTTATTACAAGTATGGCGAAGCTGCGCAATCATGAGGCGGTCGTGGCCATGGCTCATAATTTGTCCAAATATTATCGATATACGACAAGACAGGAACGGGATTTGGTACCTTTATCGGAGGAAATCGAGTTTGTTCATTATTATTTGAAAATTCAGCAGATGCGTATGCCGCGGCTAACGTTCTCAATTCATGTTTCTTCACAGGCTAACAGTCTGCTGATTCCGCTGCTTGTAGTGCAACCATTAGTAGAAAATGCGGTGCTGCATGGAATAGAACCTCAAGCAGAGGATGGTATAATCCGCATTACAACGGAACAGATCGGGCTATATATGTGCTTGATTGTGGATGATAACGGACTCGGTTTGGGCAGGGAGGCTATAATTTCCCTGAGAGCAGCACTTGACAAGCCTGTAGAAGAGGAAAGCGGCTACGGTTTATGGAATGTGCATCAACGAATGCGATTACATTTTGGGGAAGACGCCGGACTGGACTTCTCATTGTCACCTTTGGGGGGACTGCGCGCGGTTTTAAAATGGCCGCTGTTAACAGAAGAAGAGCAGGCGAATAGCTTGATCAAGCCCAAACCTTCGTCAAATTCGAATATGGTTAAAATGGAGGGACCTGATGGTTCAGATATTACTGGTAGATGATGAGAGCTATGTAACAGAAAGCCTGGTGGCTACGATTCCATGGGAGGCGCTAGGCATTGAGAGGGTTCATCAAGCGGCTTCCGCATTAGCAGCAGTGGATGTGCTGGAAGCGTATGATATTGATATTCTGGTTACGGATATTCGTATGCCTGGTATGACAGGGTTGGAGTTGATTGTTGAGGTAAACGAACGATGGCCGCATATCCGATGTTTGCTACTAACAGGCTATGCCGATTTTGAATATGCTAAAAAGGCACTTCAGCTTAAGGCTTTTGATTATATTTTAAAACCGGTGGATGATGAAGAGTTTATGAAATGTGTATCAGCTGCCATCGATTCGCTAAAGGAAGAATGGGAAGCTTTTAATAAGGTTCATCAATTACAGTATAACCGCAGGACGGATTTTGGTGTGCTGCGCACCCACTTAATGCACGATTTGGTACTTGGACGTGATTTGTCTGTACAGATGATAGAGGACAAGTTATCCCAGTACGAAATCATGTTACGTACGGGACAACCCGCAGGTATGCTACTTATTCAGATGGGCAAGCATTTTTCTGATATGGATTATCATTCAGTATCCTTAATCGAGTATGCGATTGGAAATATTGCTGAAGAAGTGTTCGCACCCGATTTTCACGTCTGGCACTGCAAAGCACCACATGATTGCTTAATTGTATTAATAGAAGCAAATTGGAATAACAATCTGGAAAAGTATGGTATGTACCATGAAGAAGAATCAGATGATGTCCCAGAACAGCATGATATGAAGCGAATAACAGAAATTAATATGGACAAGCATAGTAGTATTTTGCGGGCGACTATTGAAACCTTTCGGAAAAATGTGAGCAATTACTTGAAAGGGGAAATTTACGTCACGGTAACTGGTTGGTTTATGTTCCCGGAGGAGCTGCCTAAGGCATATCAGACAGCGATAAGATCCTTATACTGGAACCACCGGGAGGAGACGAATACGTTGCTATTTGTGGATGAGCAGCCAGAACAGCCGCACAGTTCAGCCAAGTTGCTGGAGGGACTATATGTGCATCCAACGCTGACCCATCTTCTGGAGTCCAGACAATGGGAAGAGGCCGAAGCGAAAATAAACCGTGTATTTGGGAAGATAGAAGAAGCGGGATATACCCGCGAACATTTATATGAGCTGTTTATCTCGGTTACGAGCGCCTTTATGTACACGGCACACAAGCAAGGGCGCTTCATTACGCAGATGGATCAAACGGGCTTCGACCCGTTGCATGCGCAGAAAATGGTTCAATCGTTCTCCAACCTTAAGGAATGGATATTTTCCATGATGAACAAGCTTAAATTGGAATGGTCTGCAAGTGAGCAAAGTGCCAAAAGCTATGTGGTCAAACAGGTTCAGGAGCTCATCTCCCAAGATAAAGGTCAGGAGCTGTCTGTTAAGACGCTTGCCGATCAGGTTTATCTTCATCCGGTCTATTTGTCAAAAATATATAAAGCTGAAACCGGAGAAGGTCTGGGAGATTATATCATCCGAATGAGGATGGAGCGGGCTCTTTATTTGCTCAAGTATTCCAACAAAAAAATATATGAAATTACAACCGAATTGGGCTATCAGAATCCCCAATATTTCAGTAAGATGTTCAAAAAGCATTACGGAATGACTCCACATGAATTTCGGGACCAGTAAAGAAGAGAATAGTAAAGATCAGTTGGGAAAGGTGCAGAAATATTTATTTTGTGACATAGGCTGCGTAGAAAAGCCCTCTTATAATTAGAAGAGTAGAAAATGATTTTTGAGGGGGAACAATATGCGAGTTCATTCGAAAAAAAAGCTGTTGTCGTTGCTCGCCGCAACTATGGTATTAGGAGTTGGCCTTGTGGGCTGCTCAGGCACGGGGAATGATGGAAATACCAACAGCGCAGCAAAAACTGAAAACGTATACAAAGAAAAATACAATCCGGAAGTCACAATTTCCACAGTATGGGGTGTAGATCCCGCCTTAAAATTTAAAAATGGCGAATCTATCGAAAATAACGTTGCGACGAAGTGGGCTAAAGAGAAATTCGGGATTAATGTAAAATCACTCTGGTCTGTCACGGATACGAATGGCGCATTTGCCACCAAGCTGCGTTTGGCTATGTCCTCAGGTCAGGAGATGCCGGACGTCGTTGTACTGGGGACGGAGAATGAGCAACTCGCACAGGATATGATAGATTCCGGTATGTTTGCGGAAGCGGGCCCGTTGTTCGATAAGTATGCTTCGGATTCCTGGAAGCAAGCGATGAATCAGGATACGAACGTATGGAACCAATATAGTCGGGATGGCAAAAAAATGGGTATTCCTGTACTGGATTTCGCCTATAATCATGATTATGTGTTGTGGGTACGACAGGATTGGCTGGACAAGCTGGGCATGAAGGCCCCTCAGACGATGGATGAGCTGGAAAAAGTGATGGATGCTTTTAAAAACAAAAATCCGGACGGATTGTCGCCGGACAAAGTTATTCCGCTCAGCATCGGTTTCAAAACGTCCATGAACACTTGGATGGGTGACCCGTCCTGGATTCTCGGGGCATACGGTACACTCCCGCAACAGTGGAACAAAGGTACGAACGGCAGTCTGGAATATGGCTCCGTGCAGCCTGGCATGAAGCCGGGTTTACAAAAGCTTAGCGAGTGGCTCAAAAAGGGATATATTCCGCAGGAAGCAGCATTGTGGGATGAGAATAAGACGGCAGAACCCACAGTCGCGGGAACAGCAGGTATGATCCCGGGCCCATACTGGATGAGCGGATGGCCGCTTCAGGACACGGTCAAAAATGCGCCGGGCGCCGTATGGAAGCCGATCAAGATTCCGGCAGGGCCTGACGGTAAAGCCATGCGGCACGGTACGCAATACACCAATGGTGTCGTACTGATCAACAAACAAATGCAGCATCCTGAAGCTTTTTTCACCTATCAAAATTACCTGTTTGATCACTTTGCAAATGCCAAACCGGAAGGGGATTTGGTGAACGGGATGTTTAAGGGCTACGACTATGATTTGGATGCGAGCGGAATGCTGTTGCCTATCGACAAAATAGCAGGAGGTTATGTAAACTCTGTTCGTTATTTGCTGGTTCGTGATGGTGCGCGTATACCTGATGCTCAAATGAAAGCTTTGTTAAGCTTGGCTAACGGCGGGGAAGCGAAGACCCGTCTGGAGAAGGATGTAATGGTTAATTACGGGAAAGGTACTCCTGCGGCTGCCAAGGTGTTGATGGAACAAAAGGACATCTCCATGAAGGATCAGTTCACGGGGCCTACTACGCCAACCATGAAGGCCAAAAAAGACTATCTGGACAAGATTGAAAACCAGACCTTCAATGAAATTATTTATGGAAAACAGCCGATTTCGGCCTTTGACACTTTCGTGCAGACATGGAAGACTGCCGGTGGCGAACAAATTACAAATGAAGTGAACGAATGGTATAAAAGCGTTGAAAAGTAATAACAGTTAAAACTGGTAGAAAGGCTGCCCAAACGGGCAGCCTTTTTAATACAGATTATCAGAATCAATTGAAAATGAATGCGTTATCTTTATGAATACGAGAAAGACTTTCACTCCCATGGTGAGACTAAAAAATGATTGCTTTTGTGCCATGTATGTTGGTTTTTTGAACTGTCGGGACAGCGGAAACGTCTCTATAATTGAAGTATAACATGAGAGTTACAGGAGGAACTGCAATGAGAAGTCTGCAACGTACGTGGCCATTTCATATTATGCTGCTGCCAGCCATCATTTTCTTAATTGTATTCAGCTACATTCCGATGGGCGGCATTGTGATGGCCTTTCAAAATTACAAGCCTTGGCTCGGCATAACCGGTTCCGAGTGGGTTGGATTGGACAATTTCCGCTTTTTGTTTCAACGGGAAGACAGTCTTCAGGTCGTCTGGAACACGCTAATTATCGCTGTATTAAAGATGTTTTTCAATCTGCTGATTCCGTTTGTTTTTGCTATACTGCTCAATGAAATCCGCAAGGTTGGACTTCAGCGTTCCATTCAGACACTCGTCTACCTGCCCCATTTTCTATCATGGGTAATTTTAGGAGGTATTCTGATTGACCTGTTGGCTACAGATGGATTTATGAACCGCATTCTCGGAAGTTTCGGGATCCAGCCCATCTTTTTTCTGGGAGATAATAACTGGTTTCGTTTTACTGTCATTGTATCGGATATATGGAAGGAGTTTGGCTACAACACCATCGTATTTCTCGCCGCACTGGCGGGCATTAATCCTTCGTTGTACGAAGCATCCGAGATGGATGGGGCGAGCCGCTGGAGACAGACGCTACACATCACTGTACCTTCGCTGATTCCTATGGTGGTGGTTGTCGGTACGCTTGCACTCGGCAATGTCCTGAATGCCGGTTTTGACCAGATTTTTAACCTTTATAATCCGTTGGTATACCAAAAAGGCGATATTATTGACACGTTCGTTTATCGGACAGCGTTAATTAACGGAGAGATGGGCTTTGCTACCGCTATTGGATTGTTTAAATCTGTTATTAGTATGGTTCTTATTCTGATATCTTATCGACTTGCTTACAAATGGGCAGGTTACCGCATATTTTGATTCCACGAGGCTGAAAGAGGGAGAGTCATGTATCATAAAACAACGGCATATCGCATCTTCAATGTGTTTAATATTTGTTTACTTGTATTTTTATCCATCATGTGTATCGTTCCGCTGATTCATGTATTGGCGGTATCATTTAGCGCCAAATCAGCAGCAGACGCCAATCTGGTTGGACTGTGGCCGGTGCAATTTTCATTAGAAGCCTACAAGAAGACGATGAATAACCCTATTTTTCTGCACTCTATCTGGATTTCTGTTCTCCGGACCGTGCTGGGAACTGGCTTGACGCTACTGATTACCTTCTTGGCTGCTTATCCACTTTCGAAGGAAACATCTGTGTTCCGTAGCCGAAACGTATATTCATGGCTGTTTGTATTCAGTATGATTTTTAACGGTGGCCTGGTTCCATTCTATATGGTTATTCAAAAGATTCATCTCATGGACAGCTTTTGGGTACTTGTTTTGCCGGGAGCGGTCAATACATTTTTGGTAATCCTCATGTTGAACTTTTTTAGAGGAATACCCAAAGAGATGGAGGAGGCCGCGCTGATTGACGGGGCAGGCCATTTTCGGACTTTGTTTAGTATATTTTTGCCGATATCCATGCCATCCATTGCGACGATTGCGTTGTTTAGTATGGTATTTCACTGGAACTCATGGTTTGACGGTCTGCTCTATTTGAGCAATGCTAAGGATTATCCATTGGCTACATTCCTGCAAACGGTAATCATTCAGAAGGACATGAGCTCCATGAGTATGAGCCCCAAAGAGATGGAGTTGCTTTCACAAACGACAGTGAATGCAGCACAGATTTTTATTGGTGCAGCCCCTATTCTTATTGTATATCCATTTTTACAAAAGTATTTTGTTAAAGGTATGACGCTCGGTTCTGTCAAAGAGTAAACCATATTGATTTAAAGGAGATGATTTACAGTGTCGCAGCAAAACATAATCAAATACCCGCCAATCAGTGAGCGAGTTCCACATATGCTGCATGGAGCGGATTATAACCCGGAGCAATGGCAGCATTATCCCGAGGTGCTAAAAGAGGATATTCGTCTGATGAAACTGGCTAAATGTAACGTGATGTCCGTCGGCATTTTTTCCTGGGTGGCATTGGAGCCTGAGGAAGGCGTATTCACGTTCGAATGGCTGGACCGTATCCTGGATTCGTTTGCTGAAAACGGGATCTATGCGTTTTTGGCTACTCCTAGTGGAGCAAGACCGGCCTGGATGTCGCAAAAATATCCAGAGGTACTGCGTGTGGAGGCTAACCGTGTCCGTAACTTGCACGGGTTTCGTCATAATCACTGTTCTACGTCGCCTGTCTACCGGGAAAAAGTACGTATCATGAATACGAAGCTGGCCGAGCGTTATGCAAATCATCCGGCTGTCATTGGTTGGCATATTTCCAATGAATTTGGTGGGGATTGCCACTGTGATTATTGTCAGGAGGCATTTCGTGTTTGGGTGAAGGATAAATACGGCACGCTGGATAAGCTTAATCACGCATGGTGGACGACCTTTTGGAGTCATACGGTTACGGATTGGAGCCAAATCGAATCTCCGGCCCCTCACGGTGAAACGCAAGTCCATGCTATGAATTTGGACTGGAGACGCTTTGTGACCGATCAGACCGCAGATTTTATCAAACATGAGATTGTGCCGCTCAAGGCTGCGAACCCGGCACTTCCGGTCACCACAAATCTGATGGAGTTTTTTGAAGGATTGAATTACTGGAAGTTTGCTGATCTGCTCGATGTTGTATCCTGGGACAGCTATCCAACGTGGCATGACCGTGGGGGAGATGATAGCCGTCAGGCTGCGAAAGTGGCCATGATGCATGATATTATCCGTTCAATCAAGGGTGGGAAGCCTTGGATGCTGATGGAGAGTACGCCAAGCTTGACGAATTGGCAGGAGATTAGCAAGCTGAAGCGGCCGGGAATGCATCTGCTATCGTCTTTACAGGCTGTGGCACATGGGTCAGATACAGTCCAGTATTTCCAGTGGCGGAAAAGCCGCGGTTCGAGTGAAAAATTGCATGGTGCAGTCGTCGATCATGTGGGGCATGAGCATACTCGGGTATTTGGGGATGTGACAAATGTGGGCAACGCGCTGGAAAAACTGGAGGAGGTTATCGGCACATCTGTACCAGCAGAGGCGGCAGTCATTTTTGATTGGGAGAATCGCTGGGCGGTCAACGACTCACAAGGGCCACGAAATAAAGGTGTAAAATATGAGGAGACAGCCGAAGCACATTATTTGGCTTTGTGGGAGCAGGGCGTGCCTGTAGATGTCATTCATATGGATGCTGATTTCTCCAAATATAAACTCGTAGTGGCTCCGATGCTGTATATGGTCCGCAGTTGTGTGGGCGAACGAATTCAGCAGTTTGTTGAAAACGGTGGCATTTTCGTAGCAACCTATTGGTCAGGTATCGTGGATGAACATGATTTGTGCTTTCTTGGAGGCTTTCCGGGGCCGCTTCGTAAGACGCTTGGGATCTGGTCGGAAGAGATTGACGGGCTGCATGATCACGACCGTAATCATATTTTGCCAGTTGAAGGCAATGAGTTGGATCTGCATGGCGAATATGAGGCTGTAGAACTGTGCGATCTCATTCATACGGAAGGTGCAGAGGTACTGGCTGTATACGGTTCAGACTTTTATGCAGGACGCCCAGCCTTGACGGTGAACCGTTTGGGACAGGGAAAAGCTTATTACATCGCTTCACGCAACACGGGATCGTTCAACAGTGATTTTTACAGAAGTTTGATTGATGGCGCAGGAATTAGTAAAGCACTCGATGTTCAGTTGCCGCATGGAGTGAATACGGCGATTCGTACCGATGGAGTTCACGATTATATTTTCATACTGAATTTCACTCATGAGCCGCAAGAGATTAGGCTAGATGGACGAATTTATTCGGATATGCTCGAAAATCATGTGGTGGAAGACGGCAAGGTTCGATTGGATGCCTATGCTGTTAAGGTACTAAAGACAGAGCGGAGTAAATCGGAAATAGTATAGAGTGTGATGGCTGACGTTTTCCCGAATGAGGGATCTGGTAGATTTGTCTGAGGCAATGAGGAGTACACAATTCAGATGGGGGATGACTTATGAAAACAAGTAAACGGACTATGGTATTTGCGATGTTGATCTTGTTATCCAGCTTTTTGTATCCATTTGGCTCTGTGGGAGGTGGTGCGGCTTCGGCCGCCCCTGCTTTTGCCAAAGGAGCAGATATAAGCTGGGTAGCAGGAATGGAAGCGCAAGGTATGACCTGGAAGGATAAAAAAGGGGTTCGCCGAGATGTGCTGCAAATTTTGCGGGATGATTATCAGATCAACTCGGTGCGTATCCGGGTGTGGGTAAACCCTGACATGAAGGATTATGGAAGCGGATACATGAATGCCGAAAAGGCAGCAGAACTGGCGCAGCGAGCTAAAAAATTGGGTATGAGCGTCATGCTGACGCTGCACTACAGCGATTCATGGGCTGATCCCGGGCAGCAGAACAAACCTTATGCGTGGCGAAATCTTACATTTACGCAACTTATGGATGCGGTCTGGTCTCATACGGTTTATGTTATGAACACAATGAAAAGCAAGGGGGTAACACCGGATTGGGTGCAAATCGGCAATGAAACGAACAATGGAATGCTCTGGGAAGACGGTAAAGCCTCGGTGAACATGAAAAACTACGCCTGGCTCGTTAATACAGGGAATAATGCTGTAAAATCGGTAAGCAGCAGTACTAAAACGATCGTACACCTGGCAAACGGTGATAGTGGCTCTACCTTAGCCTGGAATATTGGCGGCTTGATTGACAATGGAGCTCAGTTTGACCTCATCGGGTTTTCTCTGTATCCGTCTCCTTCGAACTGGCAGGGAAAAGTGAACCAGACGATTACCAATGCCAATGATCTCATTGCAAAATACGGCAAAGGTATTGTTATCAGTGAAATCGGAATGGAATATAATGAACCAGCAACTTCCAAGGCATTTATTACTGACATCAAAACGAAGGTTCGTAGTATCGCGGGCGGCAAAGGCTTGGGAGTATTTTATTGGGAGCCGGCTGCAACCCCAGGTTATAATCAGGGCTATAACAAAGGTGCTTGGCAGGCTGACGGTAAGCCAACCTCAGCGCTGGAAGGCTTTATAAACTAGAGTACGTGATGAGTATGTCAAAGAACCTCTAATCCGCACAATGCGCAGAAAAGAGGTTCTTTGTTTTCGTTAGTTTATTTAAGGTAGATCGTTAGGATTTCCGGTTTACCTTGAAGAATGAAATAAGCTCTTCCAACTCCCCGGACATCAATGTAAGCTTGTCGGAAGCTTTGACGATAGAAGCCATCGACTCAGCCTGTTCTCCAATGGTGTGCTCAATCTGTTTGCTGCTGTCTGCTGTTTTGCTTACTGTGGAAGACAGCTCGTCAGAGGTTGCTGACATTTCCTGCGTACTGGCTGAAATCTGCTGCGTCGCACTGGATACCTCCTGAATTTGTGACGATACATTATTGGCCGCATTCAAAATCTCCGAGAACATTTCGCCCGTTTGACGTGTGACTTCCAGCCCGACTTGAACTTCCTTCGCGCCCAGACTCATTCCTTCTACCGTTTGTTCAATTTCCTTTTGGATTTCTCCAATAAGCTCGGCAATTTGTCTAGCGGATTCTTGAGATTGCTCAGCCAAATTACGCACTTCTCCTGCTACTACTGCAAAGCCTTTACCTTCCTCACCGACTCTGGCGGCTTCAATAGAAGCGTTCAGTGCAAGCAGGTTAGTTTGGCTGGCAATGCCTGTAATGATGCTTACGATATTACTGATTTCGTTAGATCGGTTTTGTAGCGCATTAACGGAATCAACTGTACTTTCTATTGTAGTGGAGATAGAATCCATTTGAGTTGATAGCTTTTGGGCTACCTGATTGCCTTCAACCGAGCGTTTTTCCATGGAATAAGCTTGATCTGCTACGGAAGAGGAGCTCTCCGCAATGGTTTGGATAACCGTAGACATTTCATTCATAGCCCGGGAGCTTTCAAGCGCAGCGTGATCTTGGGATTCAAGTCCTTGGGTTATTTCCTGAATATTGCTGTTAATAACATTCGTATTGTTACTGTTCTGTTCGCTAATGCTTAGCAGCTCCTGAGCCGATTCCGTAACTTCTTGCGTCGTATCTTGTACTTTTACCATCGTATCGTTAATACGTTTGATCATGGTATTAAACTTTTGGTTGATAATGCCAAGGTCATCCTGACCTGTTTTGATGCTAACATTCAGATTGCCCTCGCTTACTTCCTCGATGCCCTTCATCAAGCTGCGAATCGGGGAAAGGGTACGTTTTACAAGCAAATATTGAATGGTTAAGAAAATAGCAAGGAACAGAATGAGCAGGGATACACCGTATAAAAGCAGTTTTTGAAGTCCGGCAGGTACCGAGCTTGCGTCTACGTCAAAGTAGATGGCGCTCGTAATTTTACCGCTTGCATCTGTAATTGGATAAACAATGGTAGTCCATGTGCCATAATCGTCGGTGTAAAAGCTGCTCAACGCCGATTCTTTCGATTTTAGCATTTCATTTACAGCATTTACGTTTGCGGTAGGAAGAGGATACATATCCCCTATGTTCATTTTGGAATCTTGGAATGGTTGAACCAGATTTGTGGGAACGCCAATGATGGAGGTTTGGTCTCCTTCTTTTAACTCTGTTCCAAATATGTAAGCTTGGGCAACATTAGGATAAAAGGTGTGAATGGAGTCGAGAAATTTGCGTAAATCCTGTTGAACAGAGCCATTATAATCTTTTTCGGTCAAGGCTTGCTCTACTTTCGTTTTATCGACATCATTTGCCCATTTTTTGGTTAACACCTTAACCTGGTCTTGTAGCTGTGTGGTGAGAATGTTCTTTTGAAGTATGTAGCTGGATGTGATGAGAATCGTACCAATCAATACGATGTTAAGGAATGAAATCAATAAATTTTTACCAAAAAAGGACATAGTACTCCACTTCAAGTTTTTCACGTGCTTCTTCTCCTTTAAGTTGAACTATATTTTTAATATACAACCTATCCCTTATATATTTCGTCAATTTGCTTTCTAAATGTTAGGTATTTATTAAATTTGGAGAATATTCGGTTACGTATTGGTGAAATATAGTGACAAAAACCGACAAAGATTCTCTTCACTTTCATATGGGAAAAATGGGAGGCTACATAATAACAAGCGGTGGCTTACAACGAAAGAACGTTGTGGAACCACCGCTTGTTGGCATGAATAATTCATTTTATTGTTTGGACAATATTTAAAAAAATAAGATATTAAGAACAGACGAGCACCCTAAGATCATGTATATGTCTGCATCACGTCGAGGCTTATAGAAAATCTTGTCCCTTATATAAGCAATCCTTGGTGTCGTCGTGATACCAATAAATAAATGTGCAGGTAAAGCAAATTTGGTGACCAGTGTATTTAGTCCTTTGGAAGAAGCAGGGTTAAATGCTTTGAACAAGCCTGCAAAATAACCAATTAAAATGACAAAGAAAATAGGAATTAAAATGATAAAAATATGACCTGTAGCCATGATGTCGCCTCCAATAATGAAGATGTCCGCCAAATGGCTGGCGGACATCGGGGAATCAATAATTTCTTTGCTTGTATGCAAGTACAACCTGACGTTGTTTGCTAATCTTAAACCAGGATCGTTTCTTTACCATTCTGTTTGATTGGTCTATACTTGCAGTCCCACATTGCATCCCGAACTGCTTGGCGGATATCATCGGGCTGATGACGTGCTACGCCATCCTGAACGGCAGCCGCTGCAACTGCTACAGCTACTGCTTCAGATACTTCACGCAACTCGCTGATTTTCGGCAGCAGGGAAGCTCCAGGCTGTGACAAATCGACCATATCGGCTACTGCATGGGCAGCGGCGGCAAACATGCTGTCTGTGATGATTTTGGATTTCACTACAATCGCGCCAAGACCTAGACCAGGGAACACGAAAGCATTATTGGATTGTCCAATTTCAAACTTAACATTATTATAGGTTATCGGTTCAAAAGGGCTGCCTGTTGCAATCAATGCTTTTCCTTCAGTCCAGCGGATCAAGTCCTCCGGAGTTGCTTCAGCCAGTGGAGTTGGATTAGACATAGGCATAATAATAGGACGTTCTGTATGCTTGGCCATTTCTTTAACGATTTCCTCACTAAATGCTCCGGTAACACCGGAGGTTCCGATCATAATGGTAGGTTTCACCTGGCGAATGACTTCCAAAAGTGGAATTTTGCCGTCCTCCGCACGCTCCCAATCACGACATTCTGCGGCATCCCGTACATAAGGAACCTGGAATGGGAAAAGTCCTTCTGTTTCATTAGTAAGCAGACCTCTGTAATCATAAGCCCAGAAGTTACTTCTTGCTTCGGTTTCCGATAGTCCTTCCAGCATCATGGCTGCACTAATTTGATCTGCGTTACCGATACCGGCGGCTCCTGGACCAAATACCAAAACTCGATGCTTGCTTAGTGGGACTCCAGACAGTTTAACACCAGACATAACACCTGCGAGCGTAACTGCACCAGTGCCTTGAATATCATCATTAAATGTCAAAATACTGCTTCCGTATTAGTCGTCGTGT
>NZ_JTHP01000097.1 GCF_000943545.1 Paenibacillus terrae | reverse complement strand
AATCGCTTCATCGAATCCCTCTTTCCGATAGAGCATCATCGACTGGTTAAACCGGTGCGGATGCTCCATCTGCTGCTCAAAGAAACAGTGCTGAACAGGTAGAAGCGGCACTTCCCCTGCCACGAGCCCTTGGTCGGCGTGACGCGCTACGGATTGCACATGAGGCGCAAGGTCATGGATCGTCGGATAGCGGAACAAATCCCGCATCTCCAGCTGAAGATCGTACTTATGCAGACGGGAGGCCACCTGAATCGCTTTGATGGAATCGCCACCCAGCGCAAAGAAATGGTCATGAATGCCGATGTGCTCGACGCTCAGCACGCCCTGCCAAATCTCGACCAATTGGGATTCGATGTCGCTTCGCGGCGCTTCGTACGCCGCACCTGCGGCCAACTGTACGTCCGGTTCCGGTAATGCGTTACGGTCGATCTTGCCGTTAGGGGTGAGCGGCATCTGGTGCAGGTGCACGAAGTACGCCGGGATCATGTACTCTGGCAACAACGCGGCCAGATGGGCCCGCAGTTCGGCGACAGACCGGGCTTCGCTACTCACGTAATACGCACACAAGTAGGCCTGTCCGCTTTCGTCACGCTTCGCCATGACCACCGCTTCCCGCACCGCTTCGTGTTCCAAAAGCCGCACTTCCACTTCCCCGCACTCGATCCGGTACCCCCGAATTTTGACTTGGTGGTCGATCCGGCCCAGGTACTCGATATTCCCGTCCGGCAGCCAGCGTGCCAGATCCCCGGTCCGGTACATCCGCTCTCCGGGTTCAAACGGATTGGACACGAATTTCTCCGCCGTCAGTTCCGGACGGTTCAAGTAACCCCTTGCCAAGCCATCCCCCGCGATGCACAGCTCGCCCGGCACACCGATCGGCAGTAGCATGTTCTCCCGGTCTACGATGTAAGCGCGAGTATTGGCAATCGGGCGCCCTATCGGAATCGTTCCGCGGTTAACGTCCGCTTCTCCAATCGGATAACAGCATGCGAAGGTTGTACTTTCCGTCGGGCCATAACCGTTGATCAATTGCAATCCTTCGATTTGCATCGCTTTTTTCGCATGCGGTACAGAGACGACATCGCCGCCTACGAGCAGTTGGCGCACTCCTTTTAACCCATGCAGACGATGCTCCACCATGACGTTAAACAATCCTGACGTTAACCACAGAATGGTGATGCCGTATGTTCCGATTTGTTCGGACAGTTCTTCCAGTGTCGTAAGCACCGGCGGCATCAGTACCAACCGGGCACCGTTAAGCAAGCTCCCCCAAATTTCAAATGTCGCCGCATCGAAGGAAACCGTCGATGCCTGTAAAAAGACATCACTTTCCGTGATGCGTACATAGTCCGTTTCCTTCACTAACCGCACTACACCACGATGGACGACGGCTACACCCTTCGGCTGTCCCGTCGATCCAGATGTATAGATCACATACGCTAGATTCTCAGGCCCGCTTGCCGCAGGCAGGTTCGACGTTTCTCCCGCATACAGCGAAGCATCCGCTAGGTTCAGCACAGTTCCTTCGTAAACTTGCGGTACTTTCGGTTCCCCGTATACAAGCAAAAGATCGGCGCCGCTGTCTTCCAGCATGTACGCGATCCGCTCCGTCGGGTACGATGGTTCGATCGGCAAGTACGCCCCGCCCGCCTTCAAAATAGCAAGTATTCCCACGACCATCTCTACCGAACGCTCCGCCATGATCCCCACGAGACTGTCGGCTCCTATACCTCGTTCTCGCAATACTCGCGCCAGTTGGTTCGCCTTCGCGTTCAGCTCCCGGTACGTCAGATGTTCATTCCCGCACACCACCGCTACTGCTTCCGGCGTTCTCGCAACTTGTTCTTCAAACCAGCTGACAATGGTTTTGTCATGTGGATTATCCGCATGACAAAACCGGTTTTCAAACCTAGTATGAATACCGAGCTCGGACGGATATTTCGTTGGGGTGGAAACACTTAGCTCCATTAGGTGTTCCACTTCGTTGAGATCTAACATTTGGACGTCGTTTAATGCTAAGCCGGGATTTCTCATCATATGTTTCATTATTTTAAATAGATGCTTGCCCAACCCCTGTATTTGCTCCAAAGTGATTTTATCCTGGAGATATGTGAATCGCAATCGAAGCGATTCATCTAAGAAAGCAGTTAACGTCAAATCATAATGCGTTCTCTCAATAGATTCATAACTGATAATCTTTACTCTGCCAGTATGCTGGCGCAATCGTTCGTCAAGCGGATAATTTTCCACGACAAAGATTGTGTTAAATAAAGGTTCACCCGTGCCTAACCCACTATACTCGTGAATATTGATAAGTGGAGTTTGCTCGTATTCCATTCGACTTCGCAACAATTCCTCCACTGTGCGGATCCAATGAATGATGTTTTGATTTCCATCCCATTTGAGCCTTAGGGGCAAGGTATTGATGAATAATCCAATTGTGTTTTCGATTCCGTCTATATCCAAATTTCTGCCTGAGACCGTTGTGCCGAAGACAAGATCACAACTCCTGGTATATTTATGAAGTAGTATTCCCCAAGCAGAATATAGGAATGAAGCGAGCGTCATTTCGTGAGCTCGAATGAAACTTTGCACTTCCGCATAGTACTCGCTATCCAACGTTAATACCCATTCACCTGAACCCTTTTTGTACACGCTTGATATGTCCTTGGGAATTTTCAGCATGCTCCGACTGTCGAGCGCATCTAGGTTTTTTTTCCAATAATCGGATTGTTCCTGCCTATCTAGCGATTTCGTCCATCGAATGAACGATTTATACCCCACATGATTAGATATGGGGATAGAGGTTCCCATCAAAAGCGCTTCATATTGTTCAAGAAATGAACCAATTACTATTCCACTACTCCATCCGTCATACAAAATATGATGATGGGTGATGATCATTTCACAAGCATTAGTCCCGAAAGTGCATAGCGTGACCCGCACCGGATCGCACGTAATATCGATTTTTTCAACGGAGTCCTGCGACATTACGATATCTATCATTTCACTCCTCGATTGCTCATCTTCAAGATTCGCAAAGTTATACTTTCGAATGGGGATAGTTTTATTTTTCAAAACTATCTGAACAGGCTTTTCTATCCCTTTATAACGAAATACGGAACGGAGCGCCTCATGTTTTTGAGGCAATTGCTGCCATGCTTGTTCAATTAAATCAGAGTTAATTTCACCGACCAGTCGAAGCTTAAGTTGTACCAAATATGGATCTTCTTCATTACTCATTAAAGAATGATATAGAATTCCCTCTTGAGTGGGGCTGAGCGACCAGATATCATCCACATTCATCTTATCCAGCTTATTAATCATAAATCCAAAGCCCTCCAATTCTTCCTTGCCTGTTTTGCTGCTGTATGTTTCTTTCCTCCATAACCTGCATCTTCGATTGATTTCCAAACCGTCTGCCTGAAGAGATGTTGATTGGGATCCAACAATTCCGCTTTCTTTCGGAGTTAACGAAAGAAAGCGGAATCAAATTTGTCTACTTCCTGCAGAAATGCAGCTTCAATATTAGCGATGTTGTCCATAGGAAAACGCAATGAGTGAAGGGTTTGAACGGCATCGTCATACCACTCAGCAGGCATCTTTCGAATGAAATCGTTCTTGTCACAAATCTTCTTCAAAATAGTCCTAGGGCGTCCGAATCCGCAATATTGAGTAAAACACCGATAATCGCGTTATCCTTAACTTGAAAAGCAGATTCTAGGATTTCAAGATGGCGAACTTTTGTGACTTCTCTCGATTGAAACTTGCTGAAGTCCAACAAGCTATATTCACCTCCCACTTCATTTCATAGCGTTGCATTAACTTAACACAATCAACAAATCATTTTTATAAAAGCAAGTAATCAGATCCATTTAGTTCATATTGTAATATAGAGAGCGGTTAGGCCATCTTAGTTCTTGAGGACTTTTTGGCGACCCTTGGAGCGGTTATTTTACATTTTAGGAATTATTCGTGATTTTTTTGAACAAGAACTTTTATGCAACGCTATTGATTTCATTTGAATTCGATGTCCGGGAACAACTGACGTGTCCCCGTCTCCGCAAACAATTGATTGTATCTCTCGATTCTTTCTCCCGTTGGTACCATCTTGGTCTCAAATACGGATTGAAGCATGGTAAGAGCTTCTTTCATCTGTTCCATGTTCGGTTCCAAACCCGTCCGATCTAGCTCATTTTGAATTTTCAGGACTTTGCGATAGGGCTCAATAACTCCCCTCTGGTATTCATCGTTATTCCAATTTCGATTTCTTGTACAAACAGCGATTGCGATGCACTTGGATACAATGTTCGTCATGGATTTAACGGTGTTAATACCCGAGGGATACTGCGGTAAGATATTTATGTTTCCTGCTTCACCTGTTTTCAATTTATCGCGAAGAGCGTCTATCTCTATTTGGTCCATAGAGAAGACATTCATTTCCGGATATGTTAGAGCAAGCAGCGTGCTAAGAACGTTTAACGGCCCCGCTTCAATTACGGTTGAAATGCCGGCTTCCTTCATTCTGACCATACATTCTATCCATAACACTGGAGAAGTCAGCTGCAATTGGAGCATGTTCACTATATCGCTTTGTTCCCCATAATAACGCCCGGTAACATTGGAAAGAACAGGGTGCTTAGGAGCTTTAAAAGAAAATCCTTTCATAAGTTCAGATAACATGACTGCGGCAGGTTTCATGAGCGGACTGTGAAATGGTGCACTAACCTGCAACGGTATAATCTGGCCTCCTAATTGAAGTATTCGATTTCCTGCTTCGTTCAAAGCACTCCGTTTGCCGGAAATCACAATTTGATCTTTTGCGTTATAATTCGACGGGACAACGGTGTCCATTTCGGATGATACGTCCGCACAAATCTTTTCTATTTCATTTTTGGAAAGATTCTTTACCGCGGACATTCCTCCGATTCCTTGCGGAACCGCTTCTTGCATGTATTTTCCTCGGAAGTAAGCCAAACGGACAGCATCGCTAAACGCAATGGACTCTGCTGCACACAGTGCAGTTATTTCTCCCAAACTATGACCGGCAAGCAGAGTCGGTTTTATTCCGGTTTGTTCGATTAAAGCACTGTACATAATCATTTCGATCGTTAAAATGGTCGGTTGCGTATATACGGTTCTCGTCAGGTCAGCCATGCTTCCATCGATGCAGAGTTTCTTCAAATCAAACCCGATTGCTTCATTCGCTTCCTCAAATAATCTCGATGCGTGAGGCGTCCGTTCCAGCCATTTTTTGCCCATGCCAGAATATTGCGAGCCTTGACCTGGGAAAACAACTGCAATTTGATTCATGACTAGTTCTCCTTATTATGATTTCTTAAATAATATCTCAACGTCACTTTCTCTAATAAATCGGCAAAACTATTAAACAATTCCTCTGCAAATTCCCTCTACAGTTAATGGTGATATAACTGCATGTGATAACAAATCCGGCTGTTGTCCGCTCCACTCCAAATCACAAATCGAATCTTTGTTTGATCGTCGTGAGGTATGGATATCACTTCCGTACACGAATAACGGTTAGGCTTTTCTATCCCTATATACCGAAATACGGAGCGAAGCGACTCATGTGTTTTAGCCAATTGCTGCCATGCTTCTTCAATTAAATCCGAGTTAATTTCACCGACCAGTCGGAGCTTAGGTTGTACCAAATATGGATCTTCTTCAATACTCGTTAAAGAATGAAGACTTTATCTGGAAGTAGAGTATCTTTTTTTCATTTTCAAATGTCTCGATAATACGGTGGTCATTCCTTAGTAAAGGAACGAAATGTCATACATCTCTTTATGCTCGAAAACCGTAACCGGGGTACCTCCTAGATCCATGATCACATCGCGAAATTCATCATCTGGAAGAAGATGAATTGGAGTTTCACGCTCTTTTCTTCGATGCGGCGCCGACCTTCCGGACAAAAACGTCACGACTGGTGTGCTGCTTCCTTTGGCAAGCAGACGATGGATAACTTCATATACAATCATGCAACCCATACTATGACCAAACAATGCATAAGGCTCGCTGCCGACTTGCGATAAAATCGTTTTGCAAACTTCTTGGACTGTCTCATCAAACGAATTATAATAGGGGTCCTTTAGTCGTCTTCCTCTTCCTGCAAGCTCTATAGGAATTACCTCTGCGATATCAGCCAACGGTACTCTCCATCGTAAATAAATCGATGCCGATCCTCCAGCATATGGAATACAAAACAGTCTAATCCTTTGTAAAGTATCAGCTTCCTTCTCATATGTCTCACTAGCTTATTCCCCAAATATTTCAAAAAGATCTTCTTGTGACAGATCAGCTGAATCAAAATCAGACGGCGTGAATACTCGTTCATTTTTTTGAATACAGTATGCCACAATCTCATCTAATCTCTGCTCGAACTTTGCTATGAATGCGGCTGCTTCCTCTCCTGGAAATATATCATCTGACCTCCGAATCCGAGTGACAAGCCTACCCTTTAGGAAAAAGATATTTACCTCCATGCCAGCGCTCAACGGATGATCAATCGACTGATCCGGTCCGGTATCCGAGTCGAGATCCAACTCAAAATTGCTGAATGTCATGCCTAAATCGAAATTCCCTAAATAATTCACTCGAAATAATGGAGTTTCCTTACTTCCAAAAGCCTGGCCGTTATCCTCTGTTAACCTTAAATATTTTAGCACCCCAAACCTCGTTCCTTTTTGGGGAATTCCCCTCCTTGTCTCCTTCACATATTGAACAAGTTTTCCTAAGGACTCAAAAGCGTTGATTGAGTGAACCTCGAATGGAAACATAACGGTGAACCACCCAACTGACCTTGTTAGATCTATTCCATTTGGCCATGCTTCCCGTCCGTGGCCTTCTATTTCTATTACTGCTTTCTCGCTGTTCAACCAGTTACAAACCGTTACACCAAACGCTGCTAAAATCAAATCCATTGCATCCGTTCCATATATAAAATTGGCTTGTTCAAAACGCTCCATATTCAAGTAATCATGATTGATAATTAAATCCGCATTCATACTAGTCGTACATTTGCTCGTCCAGCCTGGCAAATGTAACAACGGCCTCCAATAGTCCTCTTCTAAAATAATTTCCTTTTCTTGCACAATGGTTTGCAAAACTTTTACAAACTCTTTAACTGAGGTTGTTTTTTGAGGTAGCGTTATTTCAAGATTCTCCTCTATTGATGTTATCAACTGATCCAAATCTTCTAATAGTATTCGCCAAGATACGGCATCCACCAACATATGATGAGCGATCAACAATAGTTTAGAGTCAGTCTGCATCCCTCCATTGAACATGCAAACCCGGATTGGTATATCTTCTGTAATCTTAATGCTTGACTTCAACTCGCAGCTATGTTTATATATGATTTTCTCATAATTTAATGGATTGCAAGACGACAAATCGACAAGTTTGATGGGTAAATTCTTGTCTATTATTTGATTGTTATAAAACATTGAATTACGACTCAGATCATAATTTATCCGAAGACCGTCATGATGAATTAGCAACTTCTGTATCGCCATTTGAAGAATTTCTATAGGTATGTTTCGTTTCAAAGTTATCAGACAGGTTTGATGATAATAATGCGGTTCAGTAGAATAATGAAACAGAAACCATTTCATCGTAGGAGACAACGGAATATCCCCTTCGTATATCCCCTGAGGAATATGAATTTCTTCATTTATCTTCAAATATTCGATCGTTGCAGCCATCTCCTTGATTACAGGAAATTCAAGTATATGCTTGACTTTGATCAGAAGGCCTTTCTTTTTTAATCTTGTTGCAATTTGAATGGCAACGATTGAATCTCCACCAAGATGATAAAAATTGTCGAGAGTTCCTATATCCTCTTTCTCCATGATTTCACTAATTATTTTTATCAGTTCGATTTCTTTCTCATTACTAGGCGAACCCAAGATCGTAGGAGCGTGATGGACTAGTATCGGCAATGCCTTGCGGTCAACCTTTCCGTTATGTGTTAGTGGCAGCTTACTCATGATGATTATGCGTTGCGGAACCATATACGCAGGTAGCCTCTTTGCTAATTCTACGCGAATTTCTTGTTCATCTAGTAGATATCTACTTTCTCTGATCGTCACATAAGCGTAAATTACAGAGGCTTCTGATTCATCTCTGCCAATAACCACTACTGCTTCTGAGATTCCCTGTACCCTTAAGATCATATTCTCAATCTCGCCCAATTCAATCCGATACCCGCGTACCTTCACTTGATGGTCTACCCGCCCTAGGTATTCAATTATCCCGTGTTCCCTTCGTCTGGCAAGGTCTCCCGATTTATACATCCTCCCCCCGGTGATGAATGGATTCGACAGAAATCGCTCCTTTGTCATCTCTTCGCGTTTCCAGTATCCTCCTGCCACTCCGTCTCCTGCAATATAAAGTTCTCCGATTGCCCCCACAGGAAGCGGTTGCAGATATTCATCAAGAATATAAATTTTCATATTATCAATCGGCAAACCAATCGGTACAGAACCTGTTGTATCCTGTTTAGGATCAAATTGATAAATCATGCAGCCGACAACCGTTTCTGTCGGTCCATATTCGTTATAAATCGATATACTTTGTCCGAATAACCCTATCATTTCTTTGCATATACCAACCTTTAAGTCCTCTCCACCGAGGATAAAGGTTGAGATCTTCGACGCTTGCAGTAGGCTTGGTTCAAGTTCCTTGATTAACGCAAAATGAGAAGGAGTCATTTTTAGAATCGTTACACGTGTATCGCTCAGAATCTCGTTAAATAGATTGTCTCTGCCGGAATCACGAAAAATAATCATTTTGTTTCCATGTACCAAAGGTGTGAATAAGGAAGTTACTGTCAAGTCAAAGGCAAGTGAGGAATAAAGCGCAAATGCTTCATGCTCGTCTCGAATATAAGCCTTGCCTGCCCACCAAATGTAGTTGACCAAGCCTTTGTGCTCTACCATAACACCCTTTGGTTTACCCGTCGAACCTGAAGTATAAATCATGTATGCCAATTCATCCGGTTGAACAGGAATGTTTAAATTGTAATTTTCTTGCAAATAGTTGGCTTCGTCGTTGGTGTCCAAGATTTCACAATCTAACCGTCCAATGAAACGAGCAGGATCATCCGTAATCAGCCATTTTGCGCTCGAATCTTGCAATATATCAGCAATTCGCTCCTCTGGGTATACTGGATCGATTGGAATATACGCGCCTCCTGCTTTTAATACCGCCAAAATAGCAATGACTGCATATTCCGAATGGTTAATAATTATGACCACGGATTGACGTTCAGTCATACCCGTACTTCGTAAAGATCGTGCTAATTGGTTAGCTTTTTCATTCAACTCGCGATAGGAAATAACTCTGTCACTGCAAATAATAGCTGGTTTTTCCGGTATACGATTGACCTGAAGCTCAAATAGTTCCGTAATCGATTGATTATTGGGATAAGATGTTTGCGAATTATTAAATTCAAAGATGGCACGGTGAATTTCCAAATCCTCCATTATACGAATGTCGAACAATTGAACATCTGTGGATATTAGCAACTGTTTGACGATCAGACATAAACCGCCAAAAATCCTATCTATGGATGCCTCATCGTAAACGTCTAATCTATAATCGAAATCAAGTTGAATTTGTTGCGTATCCCCCCACTCCTTAACCACCATTTGCAAAGGGTACGTCTGACTACCGCAATTAAACTCAATATTTTCAACTTTCATCCCGGCAAATTCGGTCGGAAGCTTCGTATTATAATAGTTCACAACAATTTGAAACAATCCGTCAATGGGATTTTGATTACTACTTAACTCTTTCAATAGCAAGTTATAAGGAAATTTTTGATGGAGTAATCCTTTTTTAACTTGATAATGAGCCAAATCCATCAATTGAGAAGCCGTATAAACTTCGTCAAAGTTTATCAGTATAGGCATTGTGCTCGTAAACATCCCGAACATCCTGCGTTCTGTTTTGCCACTTCTATTCAAAGTAGGATTGCCTAAAACAATTCTTTTCCGTTGGGTGGTTTTATATAAATATAATGCCATTACTGCAATAAAGAAGGTATTGATTGTCCAGTTTTTTTGATTCAGAAAGTCTTTAATCCTAATTGAGAGATCGCGGTCAAGTCCAAAAGTTTTTCTTGCAGCTGCAAACGATTCTAAATTACAAGTATGTTCACGGTCAGTAGTTTCGCCGAACAAGCCCAACCAGTAAGATTTATTTTTAACAAATCTGTCAGATTCCAAATACATTTTTTCGGAATAGAGATAATCTAGATAAGAGGGAGATTCAATTAATTGGATACTACCATCCAACAACAATTGCTCATATGCCTCTCGAATTTGTTCTGTCATGATCTGGATCGACCAGCCATCCGCAATGAGATGATGAAAAATAACGAAATACCCCATTTTTAGTTCATTCAATTTAACGAGAAAAAACCGAAATAGATGTTCGTGTTCAAGTTTAAAGAAACGCTGCTTTTGTTGCATGACCCATAATTCGTATTGTTCCTGAGGGTTCGAAAAAGCAGTAAAGTCTATTAGTGGCAATGGTTCAAACCGATATTCCTTTTTATATTGGCGGACCTCTCCCTCAGTTTCAATAAAAGATAAACATAAGGCATCGTTCCTAGCAATGAAGGCATGGATTGCCTTTTCCAACAAATCAAATTGGACTTGCCCTGAAATAAGAATTGATCCACCAATATTGTGGAGCGGCTGTTCTGGAAATATTCGCTCTGTGTTCCATACACGCTTTTGAGCATGTGTCAACGTATAGTATCTTTTCAATTGATCAATATTGTCATAGGATTTCTCCAACTTTACGAACCTCCTATAGAAATCTGTAAACTCTGATAAGTCCCGTGGAAATCGACTCGGCGGAGCCGATGATGGTCAAGAATTAAAGATAACTTGGATTGTCACATAAAAACAAAATTTTTTAAGGGCTTCATAGCGATACTGGGCAGACGTCATTTAACCTAAAGTTCCGTGAATACGATGTTTATTAAACCAATGCAATTGACTTTCATAGGTACGCCACACTGGAACACTATTCTCGACTGCATATTTCAAAGCAGTTACAATATCTATACTTGAACAAAACTGGTTATCAAGACTACGAACAGCATCCCCACCCCAATCACCTGTTTTGTGGATCTTACATACAAAACGTTGATCGTTCCCAAACTCATCCTTGAAAAATTCAAAGTACTGCTCTAGGCCATCATAGATTTGACGGGTAACGTTTGTACGAATAACTATTGAGAACGTGTTAAGCTTTACATTATCCCGAATGGTTCTTAAATTTGAAAGAATATGATCAAAGGTATTATTACCGTCAAGACCTACTCTTGTTAAATTGTGCGTTTCAGCAAGTCCATCTAATGAAATTTGATATCCAAATACCATACAGGCTTGCATCTTTTTAAAGGTATCAAGTGAAAGGTTATAACCCGTTTGTAGTCATTGTGGCAGCATACTGTACTTTATTTTCATGACATATTCTAACCATTTCCTTAGAGAGTCTCTCTACAATAGGTACTGCTGTAAGCGGCTCACCACCAAACCATTCAACGTGCAGCCGTGCATATTTCTTAATATTTTTTCTTATGTAGTTATTAATTCCATTCTGTACAGACTCTTTCATAAAGTTTTTGCTGAATGATTCATAGCAATACGTACACCTGAAATTGCAGTCTTCATTTGGTAAAATGATTAGAGACAGAGTCCCCTCTTGAGGAATCGTCTCTTGGTGTACCATATCGGCTCTACGAAATTCGTCTGATGAATTGGATACAAAAAATTCTCGTTCGAATAGAAAGCCAAACAAATCACTCTCTTGCTCAGCTGCGTCTGGATTTTTGAGAACATCTCTTACTGACCCATTAGCATGGGACGGAAACTGAACAAGCTTCTTTGTATAGGTATTGAATAATATTAATTGTCCCTCCTTTCCCTCTGAAAAAATATTAAACCTCGATGCCTTATAACCATTTAAAATCTGTTTTCTCTTAATGGTCCCTATATCGCCTTTAGCTATCAACATATTCGCATTCTCCTTAAGCGCATATTATACGGAATAACTACCCTCTCCATCCTCTTTCCTCGTAATCACTTTCAAGAATGCGACGCCATTCGCTAAGATTTGAATATGCAGCAATCCTTCCATTTCAACGAATCGCATTTAATATAGATTGAACATACCTAGATTCATTTTCAATTAATCCAGGTATTTTTAACATGATCTTCGTTAAGATCTCTTTGTCCCTTGTTATATAATATTTAATGATCATATTTCGAATGGCCTTCGCAGTATTCATAATCTCTAATGAAAGCTCTTCATTAACTTGATATTGTCCCTTGAGAAATCTTGCAAGCAATAGCATGCATTGTTTATGTTCAAACAAGACGTGGAAGGGTAATAGTGAAGATTCTTATCACTTAACATCAGTGATTCTAAATAGGCTAATAGAGTATCATATACTTGAATCCCATATACCGCATCATATGTGATCGATGGATCAACACACATTCTGAATCTATTAATTGTTTTCTCAGAATTGATGTAATCATGTAAAAGCTGACTAGCTAATACATTGTCAAAGCTATACTCAATTCGTTTTTTTAATGAAATAAAATAAATATGAGTTGACCAATCTTCAGGGAATACAAGCCTATTAATTGATTCATTAATCTCACCAAAGCTTATTTCCATTTGTGATAGTTGAAGACTTCCGTTATAGTCGTATCCAGTATGTTATATATCTTTCGTTGATCATCAAAACCATATCGTACTCCCAGTACAGCTCCGGCTGATCCAATAGCAGCTGATCTCCGGCAAAACGCTTGGCTTTGCGGATCACACATACCCGACGTTGCTTGTCCCAGGAGGTCGCTTTGTACAGCAGCAGTGTGATGCCTTCGATGATCCAATCGTCTTCGGCGTACCGCTTCCAATCCCGGCATTCGCGCACTCGCTCTTGCAGCCGTTTCGTCCATTTGAGCTTACCCACATAGCCGATACCCCTGGATTCGAAAAGCGAGCGTGATTCCAAAAGCGACAGAGTCCGTTCCACAAACGCCGTTGCATCGGTAGACGAGTGGGTGTTGCCGGGACGAAGCGCGGCATGAAGGGCCAAGCGAGACTGTCCTTCGAAAGCGAGTAGGGGATGGTAGCTTTTGCGCCCCCGCTTATGGGCATTGACCCCCACTGCTGCGCCTTCCTGGTTCCCGTAGACGGTTTCCACTGTGGAGTCCAGATCCAGAATGCACCGCTCGGGCAAGCATGGGGAGAGGAGCTGAATATTCAGGCGTTGCAGCTCGGGAAGAACCAGCGATTTCACGGCTCAGATCCGGGTTAGCTCCTTGTACAGCAAGGAATGGTGAGGCCATCTTCCTCCGAGAAAGCGTTGCAGGAGAGGATCCTGTTGGATAGTCCGAAAATGAAACAGCCGCTGACACCCAACCATCCAGCCCGCGATGAGATACAGTAAGACCTGTTGAAGGGAAAACAGAGAATGAGCCGCTTTGACGCAGGACAGGTTGAAAACGATTGACGGAGTTGGATGCGCTCCGGGAAATCCAGCCAGACTTTGCTTCCGGCCAGAGGGATTCCGTTTTGTAGCGAAAACTCGCACTTGATTTTTGCGGTAGATTTGATAGACTTCGCCTTAAAGGTGCTCCTCTCTTTAGGTGATGTGTTCTCGATAAACACTAAGTTCAACATCAACATATCTTGACATTTTTTCTTCACCTCATTCTATTCTTTAAATTCCTCCTGTATCCACTTAGCGTTAATCCTATAATTTTTTTGAATATACCTTTAATATGAAGGATATCCATTCTTGAATTCAAATAATTAGTGAATCAACAAACCTGGTAAACATCAATTTTTTCTAAATAGTTCCAGTGCTTTCTCAAGAGCTTCACTTTCAATCAATTCTAGATCTCTTAATCCATTGATGACTTTAATATAAACGCTTTTATCAACATGCACATTGCTTTTCAATATCAAATTTCTTAAAATAATTGCCTTTTTAGCCATTTTCTTGTAATTCATGATAGTTAATTCTACATTATTGAGATGACCATTTTCAGATAAATATTCAAGTCGCTTAACCATCATATTTTTATGTTCCCATAATATATGCAAACTCCTAATTTTTCCAAAATCATTAATTTCCACTTCTTCACTTAGCAAAGAGTAATAATAAATTAAGTGTTTATAAGTTTTTAGTCCATATTCA
>NZ_JTHP01000096.1 GCF_000943545.1 Paenibacillus terrae | reverse complement strand
CCTATATAGCGATTCTTTTACACTAGCTTCAAATATAGTTAGAGAAGTGGTATTGAAGAAAAATATCTCAAAAGCTGTGGTAGCTCAATGCTTTTCAGAAATCCTGAAAAATAATAGCTTCACAACGGAGCAAGTGCAATTAATTAGAAGTGATACTTATCTAAAGTACTTAGTTGATGCTATAGATTACGTGACAGGAGTTCAGGATAATGTATAACTTAAGTGTAACAGATGAAGATATTGAACACGCAGCTAGAATTCTGAAAATACCGAGTGGTTTTGATGCACAGAGAGTTGACGTTATTAAATGCATGGAAAGTAGAGATATAGTTGCTTGTCCCGGTAGCGGAAAAACTACAGTTTTGCTTGCTAAGTTAATTATATTAGCAAGGAATTTACCTTTAAAAAATAATAAAGGCATATGTATTATTACTCATACTAACGTTGCAATTGATGAAATAAAAGAGCGGTTGGGCGACAAAGCCAGTGAACTCCTTTCCTATCCTAATTACGTTGGAACACTGCATTCATTTATAAGTCAGTTTATAGCCAGCCCCGCATTTGTTAAATATTATTCATCAAGAATATCAAGGATATTTGAAGTAGATGAATACAAATTACGATTAGTAAGAAAATTCAAATCTTTAAATCCCCCATTTTCGGGAAGTAAACTGGATGGATTTCTTTACAGCAAATTAAATCAAAAATTAAAAGACTCAAAAGATAATACTGCTATAAAAAATGCCAAAGAAGATGTACTCCGATCATTAGAACTTGATTATACTGATAATATTATTAAACGAGTTTCTTTTAACAAAAAAACTAATGCCATCAAAAATTCAAATGCTGATTCCTACCGAGAATATATAAAGTTAATTGATGAACTTATGAATGAAGGAGTATCCTCCTATAATGAACTTCAAGGACTTGCACTGAGATATGCAAATGAATTTGAAAAAGAGCTTTCAAGCCTCTTTTCAGAGCGATTTCCATTTGTTTTTGTGGATGAAATGCAAGATACTAGTGCTCTTCAATTGCAGATATTAGAAAAAGTATTTGATAGACAGAGAACTATCTTTCAATGTTTTGGTGATCCTCAGCAAACAATTTATGAATCTGAGGACAAGGGATGTGCTTGGCATCCAAGAAAACCTCTGTTTATTAAAAACAGTAATAGAATGAGTGAAAGTATAGCAAAAGTTGCAGATGTTGTCGCCTTAGAGCCTTACGGAATGCTGGGAATAGAATCCCTGAAAGATGATATATGTCCCCCCATCATCATCACATACAAAGATAACGATGTCTCACATGTACTTGAGACCTTTGCCAACCTAATCATAAGATATCAATTGAATAAACGGGGTAATACAATTTTTAAAGCTGTTGGCATGGTAAAAGCGAAGAATGGAGAATTATCAATTACTAGTTATTTTCCTGAGTTTGATAAGCAAAATACGAATAAGAAAGTTAATAAAGATTTTACTGAACTTGCAAGTTATTTGGTAAAGCTCGATAAAGAAGTTGTTGATAGAGAAGACATTAAGGCATACTACAAACGGTTTATTCTTGCAATTTTAAGATTTTTAAGGATTAGAGATATAAAGACTGAAGAAGGCAAATTCTTTTCCAATGTTTCTTTCTTGAAATATCTACGTGAAAAGGATGAGAGGTTGTATAAAGTAGTACTCAGGTACTTTGCAAGAATAGTGTTGCACATAGAAGAAAATAAATCTGTTCTCACAAGTTTTAAGTATATTTTGGCTATTATTGTGAATCGATTGTTTAATTATAAGACTGACCTTTTGAAAGATAAATTTATAATCGGAACTGCGGGATCTTCATCTATAATTGTAGGGGAGTCTAGGAAGAATACGTACACCCTTAATGACTTAAGTATCGAGATAGATAGTGTACATGGTGTTAAAGGGCAAACGCACACTGCCACCTTGTATCTGGAAACTTTTTATTTTTCTAAAACGAATGAAAGCATTATTGAATTTTTAAGTGGAGGGCAAAGACCAGACATAGAAGAATATGTAGAAAAACACATACGAGTTGCATATGTTGCAATGACGAGACCTACTGATTTGTTGTGTATTGTTCTGAATGAAAAAGTCTTCTTGGAAAATAAAGTGAAGTTAAATAATTTAGGATGGATTCATTATAAAGAAATAATATAATCCTCTAAAAAAAAGACGACTTTACACATAATTTTAAGTAAAGCTGGTAAGAGTGAATAATTTCTAGTTTAAGAAGTAGACAAATGGAGAAAGAAGAGGGAATTTATAAATACAAATTTGCATATTATATAATTATGCCTAATAGTCCGAAAGAAGAATCTTATTTAGATTTTACTAGAGATTCTTATTTTAATAGATTTGACCAAAGAAGTTTTTAGTCAATCCCCCATCTTACTGCAAGAACACGAAGAACTATTGAGAAACGATGCAGTATTTTATCATAGTTTGTTTTTCGACTCTTGGTTCCCAGATTTGATAAAGATAGAGAAAAACGAAAACTTAGTCGATATAGACGATTTACACCACAGGTTATTTTTTTAAATTGGCGATAGGAGGGGTTCACGTTGAAGAGCCATTTGTTATTAGAAAAAGCGTATATTTATCCTATAGAGCGTGAGGAAACAGATATGAAGAATTACAAATTTGATGCTGAGAAGGGCTATTGGATAAACCTAAAGTCGTTTGAAGCTTTTATTAAGGAGCCTTTTGCGAGAAAGCCAAGAAGCAAGAAATGTGATCGTGAGACTGGTGAAGATCAAAAAGGAGAATAAATATGAAGAAAGTCGAGATACTAATTATTTCTAACAAACTAGATTTTGGAACAGATTATATATGTCTAGAGCTTGAAAAGAGAAACAGTAGTTACTTGAGATTAAACCGAGATGAGTTCGCCCAATATGAAGTAGTTCTTGATGTAAACCGACTGGAACTATTGGTGAAAGTGGACAGCAAGAATTACATCATTTCGGAAAAAAGTCTAAAGTCTATCTATTATAGAGCCCCTATTTATTTACGGGACATTTATAAACCTAATATAGATATGGAAGAGCAGCTATTTAGAACTCAATGGACAGCTTTTGTTCGTAATTTGACTATCTTTGAATCACCAAAATGGGTTAATAATCCGATCGCAACATTTATGGCTGAAAATAAGCTTCTTCAATTAAAATATGCTGAGGAACTTGGATTTCTTGTACCCAATACTTATGTAACTAACACCAATAAATTACAGTTGGACGAAAATGATTTATACATCGCAAAATCCCTGGATACGGCAGTATTGAGAGTAGACGGACAGGAAGCTTTCATTTATTCGAATTTAGTGTCATCTGAAGAAATCAGGAATGCTTCTTTGGAAATTTCTCCACTGGTTATTCAAAACTATATAGGTACAGCTTCTCACAAGGTAGATATTAGAGTCACGATTATCGAAGAAGAATTATTTTCTGTTCGCATCTTAAAGGATGGTATGGGGATTAACGGAGATTGGAGAAGGGAAAAAAATAATATTGAATATAGGGAATTCAAGCTCAAGGATGAAATTCAGTCTAAGTGTAGAAGCTTGATGAAACGACTCGGATTGAATTTCGGAGCAATTGATTTGATTGAATTTAATGGACAGTTTTTCTTTCTTGAAATAAATCCTACTGGCGAGTGGGCTTGGTTAGTTGAAAGTGCTCAACTACCGATTCATGAAAGGATCTGTGATATACTTGCTGGATAAGTTGAAGTATCTTTTATATTATTTATTCCCTTTTTTTGAAAATTATTTTTATAAAAAAAAGATGATGAAAAAAATTAAAGACACAGATAACAAATCTATTCCATTATCCTATATGGATGGATATGAGAAGCTATCAATAGTCGAAATGGATAAACTTCATTCTAAATCTTTTGAATATAAAAAGTCCCTTGAAGATAAAGCGAAAACAAGTTTGTTTTCTGTTAGTATTTCAATTACGTTAATAGTAAGCTTTATCGACCTAATATTTAGAATTGAATACTTTAGAACCTTGGCTATGCTACTTGTGGTAGTTGCTTTTACGAATTTAATTTTGGCTGGTAAAATGGCTTTCGATGTTATTGGTAATCTGAATGTGTTTTCAGATTTATTTCCCTCCGATTTCCATCTAAAAAAAAAGGATAAGAAAGAATTACTTGCTTATGCTACAGAAAGTAATGTTAATTATAATATCATTAGAAATAATCATGTTTATCTATCTTATAAGAGCATAATGGTTTCTTTAGTCGCAATTGCACTAGTAGGTATACTTTATATGGTCGGAAAAGGAATGAGTTCTTCAAAACCTGATATACAAACCGAAGTACTGTTGCATATGAATACCAACTCCCAACAAACTTTGAGTTCCCTCAATGATATAGCGGATAATTTTGAAAAAATTAGTGAAAGTTTTGCCGAAACTCAAAAAACACTTGATCAAATGAAGGATGTGCTAAACGGGTTTCAAACGGAATACTTGAGCAATCAAGATGATTCCATCAAAGAAAATTATTAAAGATTCTTTCAGAAGGGTTAAGAAATATACAGCAGGAACGGAACCTTTGGTTACACTCTTTCATTTCAGCGCCGTAGCGTACAATCATAAAACTCAAAGAAACCTTTTCCTAGAAGGCTTTAGCCCGCATTTTCCTTAACCTACAAAACCCCATCTCTCAACTGGGAGTTGAGGGCAGGAAAATTTGTTCCATATGTTTTGTATGGAAGAAAGCTTAGATTCCATCTTTTTCACACTAATCAATTGAAGCTCAAGTTTCAAGGCCTAGCAACTGATGCTAGGTCTTTTCTTCATGTCTTTCTGGGTGATATATAATGACCAGTTAGGATCAGGAGTGCGATAATAATTATTTAATATATAGTCTCTTTTCTCGTTCCCCAAAAAATTTCTTCCAATTTCAAATTATATTACACAACTATTTAAATGGGAACGCATATTCGATATAATAGAATAGGAACATTAGTTCTGTATTTAGACTAAAAATAACGGAGGATAACGTATGATCAAAAAAAGACAATATCACCTATGGCAATATCAACTTGGCGATGTAACAGAGCAAAATGGCGAATTTTCGCTGGCCTACACTCAAGCAGATGCTAAACAAACAAGTGAAACCTTCATGTATTACATTTTGCACGAGAGAATAATGAATAAGCAATTCGATGCTACAGTAGAGTACATAACGAATCAAGATACTTCCGATCCAAAATCCAATAATAGCAAGCCGATCAGAAAAAAGAAGAATCTCCTCCCAATCATGACCATTGAAACTGGACGTGGACGTAGTGAGGAGGATAATGACAAACTCAAACGTTTGCTGGAAAAGGGCTTTAGCGCCATCTATTCAAATACAAACGGTCAAGAAATTGCTCGGCATACCTATGTATTTCTGGATAATGTCCTTTCTGGTGCTCAGAACAAAGAATGTCATCAGCTATTTATACTGGAGAAATATGCTGAAGCGTTGAAAGCATATGTTTCCCTTGGAACTGAACCGACCCAATGCACCGTATCTAAAAACTTGACGCGCAATGCTCTAATGACAACAGATGTGTATCTCTGCCCTGTAGATATGAAGCAATTAACCATCTGCATCCTCCCTGACAAAGAAATACCCATTACGGAAGATGTGGAGATGATCCTTCCATATCATCGTACACCTGAAGAAGAAGGCAGATATGTTAAGCTTCAAGCCTATGTGGAAGAAGAACAACACTATGAAAAGCAGCGCCAAAAAATCAACCATAAGGTCAAAGAGCATAAAATCGAGCTTCCTATCGCACCTAACAATAGAGACCAATACAAAACGACTGGTCGCTGGGAAAGAGAGAATAATAGACGGGTATGCTTGGAGCACCTTAGCAAACCTTCATGGAAAGTCGAAAAGAAAGATGGCGTTTCGGTTCCCGTATGGACTATCGACCAGACTGAGCCGTATGAGAAAAAAGAACTCCCCATCACACCATGGTCAACAGGGTTGCAATTAGCTGAAGTGAAAAATCATTCGGTCATGGAAAATGTATTTGATGGTATGGGTTTGGTCTCAAAAGAGTTAGGACAGCAGATGGAGCGTTTCCTTAAGGTAGACTATACGATTACAGGTTATCAATTACGCTTGCCAGCGATCAAAGGCTTTTTCCCCTGTGTAGATTTTCATGGATATTTCCGTAAGCATAACGTGAAGCGGATTCAGGATATATTCGGAACATGGCATGATGCAGACAAGATCGATATTTTGACCACTGAGTCTACTTTTAAAGCAAAGCTGCAAGTGATCGGAGAAAAGCCAGACGGTTCAGAGGAGAAAGCCTGGTTATTTCCCTCGATAGCCGCATACCAGTCTAAATTGATCGAGTATGGCTATGATGCGATTGGCATCTCCAATATTGCCAAGCCAGTACATGAACAATACCGAAAATCATCGTATCAGTTATTACTGGCGTTGGATCTGCAAGCCAGAGATATCGTTTGCTTATCCCATGTGCAGGGTGATCTCATATATCAGGCATTAAGCATTTATCGCAAAGAGGAACTAGAATGGGAAGATCTACGCTATTTACAAGCCTTCTTGCACTTGGTGTATCGGGAAAATTCAGATAATGGAATTGGTAAACAGTGCAGTGATGCCATTCATGCTCTTCAACTTAATAAAAAATTGGCATTCGATCATAAAGTAAGGCAAACGATCAAGGAAGTAATCGATCATAAAATAGATGAAATGGGCTTGGGTAAATTTTATGTTGAAGCCAAATATCTGTATGTGACACAAGATATTTTAGCGTTTTTGTCTTACGCTGCAGCAGCGGATCACCATACATGGAAATATACAGGGTTTCTATCTGCCAAGCAGAGTTATTGTGGCGGCGCAATAGTAGGTCAGAATCTATTTGCGAGAAATCCAATCATGTCTTTTAGTGAAATCACGCGAACCACATTCGTGGACTATGAAGGTGAGGATGCTGAGTTTATTCGTCATATCGACAACATTGTGCAGCTTCCTTTAGGGACAGAGCCAGATCGTCTTGGCGGCGCAGACAGGGACGGCGATGAATTATTGATTCTGTCTACAGGATTAAACTTGGCAGAGACTCAGATTGAATACCTACAGCAGTACAATTTCAAGGTTAATGACGAAAAAAGTGAACACCAAGGTAAAAATCGGCTTGACCTAATGAATGAGAATATCCAGAAGCATTTTGTAGAACGTTTTCCTGCTCAGGCTAAAGTATCACTGGCAGACTATGTCATCGATTCACTGGTACAAGTCAACGATGCAGATAAATCCACCGCTCCATCCAAGGAATGGAACAAAGAGAATGTTATTGATTTTATTATTCGCTCTGAAGATAAAACGGGAGAAATCACCGATATCAATACGACGATAGAAAATATCGCTAACGCGCAAGAAGGGCTATTGCAATACAAGTTTCCAATTGCGATCATGAAGCATTTACAGGCCTTATGTATAGATGCTTCCAAATCGGGTCTGTTCGACCAAGTTGTCATTCCAGATGTAATTCAATATCGGTTTGGAACGTTGAAGCCACAATTTACATTTTTCAAAGACGGAAAAACTTACAACAAGGATCGTAAGCACACCTCGGCTTTAGATCTGCTTGCCGAGTCCATGTTTTCATTTAAGAAGTATATAAACCGAATCATGCTGGAGGATACAGATCGAAAGATTCGAAAACATCAGTTTGAGAATATCTATCAGTATTTTCAAAATCCTGATCTGGATACAGTTTGTGTGGATCAAACGATTGATACATTACAGGCAACCTATGATACGTTCCAGAAAAGAAATAGAGAGCTAACCCAAGAGAAGCAAAGTCTGAATCCATATTCATCAGATGAAAGGCAAAAGCGATTGCGAAAAGAAGTGGATGCCAAATTTGCAGAGCTATATCGGGAAACGAAGGCAGCAGCAGAACACATATGCGATTGTCCTTCTCTGTTGGCAACGGCTGCTGTTCGGAAGACTTACGTGGACTCCAAAGCGAAAAATTCGAATAAAAATTATTCTTTCTGCTGGGTGGTCGCCAGTGAAGGAATGCTGCAAAATGTACAGCTTCATTATGAAGACAAAGATAAAGTATATATCCAGCAGGTTAAAGAGAGCGATGAACACACCTTTGAGTGGCTAGGCCATAACTATACCACGGTGATGAAAAAACGGGAAGCTTACACGTTACAATGGC
This sequence comes from Paenibacillus terrae, assembly GCF_000943545.1. Taxonomy (GTDB): domain Bacteria; phylum Bacillota; class Bacilli; order Paenibacillales; family Paenibacillaceae; genus Paenibacillus; species Paenibacillus terrae_A. The sequence goes on along the minus strand of NZ_JTHP01000096.1, from coordinate 6,163 downwards.
CTGAAGGCAAAGATATGAGCATTCCTGATAAGTACCTCAAACGACAGGATGCGAAGCTCGATGATCTCATGGACTATAAAATTTCCTTGGTAAGCAGCGAAAAGAAAGCATGGAATCCCAAAGAAGTAGCTGAGAAAATAGTGGGGCAGACGTATACCGTGTTCAATGACCGAGACTGGCTTGGCGTGGCTGAAGGATTGAGTATTGCTCGTAAAACAGGAGATTCCATCCTCGATTGCTATATGCACAAGTCGATCACCATTAAACATATTATTAAGACAACGAAAGCTTCCATCATTTGTCTGGCAGACTTCCGAGCTTAACTTTGCGGCTTGTCAGCCGGTAGAGAGGAGGAGGTGGAAGAGATTTACCTTTCACATTCCAATCATTTATTTATATGAGGAGGGCAGATATGGAAAGCAATACAATCGTCATTACTCAGTCCCGGATGGCAGGATGGTTGATGTTTAATCGGTTTTATAAAATGGATGAAAAAGTAGATTTAAAGGATTCCAATAGGAAAGTATTTATATTCAAGGATTCGGCTCCGTTGAGGAAGGCCATGGAGCAATATAACGAATTTAAACATGTAGTAGATAACATCTATTAATAAGGGGGATCATAACAATATGACAATAGCTTTACAAAAACACGATGATAAACACAAATATTATACCGACCAATTCACTATCAACGGGAAACAGGTAGATGTACGGAAAAATAGCAATAGCAAGCAAGTAGAAGCATGGATAGATGGTATTTGGAAGCCAATCACCAAGGAAGATGTGGATAAGCAGTATCGGATACAGTTTGAATATTCTCCATATGAGTTGGAGTTTTCGTATAATGGTGGCAAAACATGGTGGACATATACGGACGATAAATATATGACTGATTCGGAACGAGCGTATTTCAAGAAGGAGATCGCGTTTTTTGAGAATTGGGAACTTGAGCAACGTATTGAAGAGGAAGAACGGAAAGCGAATGATCCTGAATATCAAGAGTGGCTTGCCGAACAATATGAAGAATGGTTAGCTCATGAGGAAGAGTATTACCGGAGTCAAAGCAATTCTAAGCTTACATCTCATGTCGATATTGTAGATGTGTTTAAACGCGATGATGAGTCAGCAGGAGAGAATTCTCCCAAATCAATTGAGCATAATTATATGGAATACTTTGAGATTCACGGAACGCATAAGAAATTTCAACCAGTTTGGTATGCCAAAGATATTCTAGATCAGCATATGAAATGTTTTTCTGATGGTACGTTTTTGTATCGATATGATCAGGGCGTATATGTCAATGATGGTGAGCGTCACCTGGAGCAATTATCCGTTACCCTGCTGGATAATGAATTTCGCCATAGTCGGATTAAGGAAGCATGTTATTACATAGAGGCCCAAAGTTATATTGCAGGAACCCAAATGAATCTGTTGGACGACTATATTAATGTGAAAAACGGTTTGTTGAATTGGAAAACGGGAGAGTTAAGGGAGCATACGCCTGATAGACGGAGCACTATTCAATTTCCTGTCCTATATGATCCTACGGCCAATGACCCTGTCATGCTTCAGTTTATCGATTCTGTGCTGGAACAGGATACGCATGCAACATTGTTTGAAATGATCGGCTATTTTCTGATTCCTACCTTGGAGTATGAAAAAATATTTTTATTCACAGGTACGGGGAGCAACGGGAAATCGGTATTGATTAAAACGATTGAAGCGATGATAGGCAAAGCGAATATATCCAAAGTTAAAATTCAAGATTTAGAAGGAGACAGATCACGGTTTAAGATTGCCGAGTTGTATGGAAAAGTGCTAAATTGCTTTACAGATATTCCTGCGGATGCATTGAACTCTACAGGGAACCTCAAGGTACTTGCCAGTGGTGAAGGATTAAACGCAGAGAAAAAGGGGAAAGATCCCTTTAACTTTGAACCGTTTTGTAAATTGTTGTTCAGCGCCAATGAGTTGCCGAAAAGTAGTGATAACAGTGACGGATTTTTTAGAAGGCTGATGGTGTTTCCTTTTAATCGTAAATTTACAGATCAACAAAAGGACACTAAATTAATTCATAAACTGACTACTCCATCTGCTTTATCGACATTATTGAATTATGCGCTTGGGGGATTAAGACGACTCGAACAACAAGGTGGATTTTCATATTCACAAACGATTAAGGATCAAGTTAAAACGTATCAAATGGAATCGGATGTCATTATGCTGTTCATAGATGAAGAATGTCAAATCGAAAGTGAAGCTTCAAAACAACATGAAAGCCGAATCGAATGTAAAAGGTTATATGCGAAGTATGCTGCATGGTGTAAACAAGGTGGATTTAAACCTGAAACGACGATTAAATTTAATAAGCATATCAAAGAAAAACTGAAGGACAAGATTTACCGGAAGAAGGCCAAAACAATAAGTGGCAGCTCAGTTCCCTTTTGGTTTGGTATCAAAATATAACGTTTCCTATTTGATACATTTGTTTCCTATCCGTTTTCTGTTTTGAATACAATTGGAAACGGAAAAATGCTTTATTTACATAGAGAATCATGAGTTTGTTTCCATGTTTCCTGTTTTTTTAACTCTTGAGAGAAATACATATAAAAATATTTGATCGAATACTATGCGCTGGTGAGGAGTGTATATGTGATCAGGAGTGCTCAAAACTGGAAACATGGAAACAGCTTTTAAAAATTAGCTATTATACTGGAGAAATTAGAGCGAAGATAGGAATCTGGCGTTATAAAATTGGAAACAAGCTGATGGAGAATAGGAAACATGTTTGTATATGATGGGCTTGTCAGCCCGTAGAGAGGAATTGATGGGATTGAGTACATATTTTAGAATTAAGGGATGATTGGAATTGCAAAAGTGAACTTAATAAGCCGCAATGGGGTTGGGTGTGGGAGGGGAAACGGCGGCAAGCGATACTACCGTTTACGAAGCGCAGCGAAGTGGTTTTATTGCCCAGAGTTCCCCCTATCCCACAAATAGATCTTGCATAGATTCAGCAGAATTCATACACGTAATCAAGTTATATTAATAACTGGCTAGGAATATCGTTTTAAAATTTTCGATTAACATATACAAATTAATCTTGCTGAATTGGACTATTATTTGCAAAATTTTAAACCACACGAATTGGAGGCTTGAGCTTTCAAGTTTGAGTGTGTCACGTGACACAATGAGTAGATTTATAATTATAAATTAGGCTACACGGGAACTCTGGCTATGAGCTAGGGTTCCTTTTTCATTTAGAGAGGAGAAATATGAATGCTATTAATGTTACAAGCAATAAGTGTAGAAATATCACGAGTTGTCACAGCAGTTGTTGTGTTTTGCATCTGGATTTGGATTGCAGTCTTTTTAAAAATGAAGGTAGAAAGGGGAATCAAGTGGATTGGAAATCAAATTCGTAAACGTAGAAACGTTAATTCCGTACATAAAAAACGCCAGAAAAAATGAGAAAGCTGTTGATTATGTAGCAACTAGTATTCAGAGTTATGGCTTTAAAAATCCCATTCTAATTGACAGCAATCATGAAATCATAGCAGGACATACACGACTGTTAGCAGCCAAGAAGCTTGGATTAAAGAAAGTCCCAACTATATTAGTCGATGATTTAACGCCTGAACAGGTCAAAGCCTTCAGAATCGCTGATAACAAGACGGCTGAGTATGCGGATTGGAATTTTGAATTGTTAGCGCAGGAACTAGAAGAATTAAAACTAGCTGATTATGATCTTTCTCTAACTGGATTTGATATGAGTGAGTGTGAGCGTCTATTGGATACATTGCATGAAGAATTAGTGGATGAGGAAGATGATTTTAATGTAGAAGAAGCATTACTTGAGCATCCGATCACTCGTAAAGGTGACATTTGGCTACTTGGGAAGCATAGGCTAATGTGCGGTGACTCGACTAATCAGCAGGATATTGCAACGTTGATGGATGGCAAGAAGGCTCAGCTTATTGTAACTGATCCACCTTACAATGTGGACTATACGGGCAAGACGAAGGATGCATTGAAAATAGAGAACGATAAGATGGATAATGACCAATTTTATGATTTCCTGTTGGCTGCCTATACTCGGATGTATGAAGTAGCTGATGATGGAGCGAGTATTTATGTGTTCCACGCCGATAGTGAAGGTTTGAATTTTAGGAAGGCATTTATTGAAGCTGGATTCAAACTGGCACAATGCTGTATCTGGGCAAAGCAAGCAATGGTAATGGGCAGAAGTGATTATCATTGGATGCACGAACCCGTATTGTACGGTTGGAAGCCAACAGGTGGACACTACTGGAACAGTGATCGGAAGCAGACAACCCTTTGGCAATTTGATCGCCCCTTCCGGAATGAGTATCATCCCACGATGAAGCCGATTCCCTTGATCAGCTACCCGATCAAAAACTCAAGTAGACTTGGTGATATCGTATTTGATCCATTTGGTGGTTCAGGTTCTACATTGATTGCTTGTGAGGAAACGGATCGGATTTGCTATACCAGTGAGCTTGATCCCAAATATGTAGATGTGATTGTGAAGCGGTATATTGCCTATGCTGGCGACAATAGCAGTGTGTATTTGATTCGAGATGGTCAGCAGTATGACTATCATGAAGTTGTTGCTGAGTCAGAATTAGAGTGCGTGTAGTTAACCTTTTCTTGATAAAAGTGTAGTTATAAATACCAAAATAGAAAACAAGGAGACACTGAAGCTAATTATTGCGTAAGTTTTTCGATTTGCCTTAAGTTCTGAGAAGCCAGAAAATAAAAACATGAGACCGAGGAAAAATTGTGAGAATTTGAATAGAATATGGTCGCCAGGATAAGCAAGTGACCAAAGGGACGTGATTATAACAACAGCGGCACATACAAATTTAAGAACTTGATAGATATTCAGTTTTTTAAGCATAGGTAAATTCCCCCACTTCATATACCGTATTATTCGGTGCAACCCCTTTATACAATATTATACAACTATTTGATTCGGAATGGTAAGTAGTATGACTATCAAGAAGTGGTTGCTGAGTCGGCAAGGTCAGAGGTATCATGTGCTGACTAAACCGAAAGGGTGATTGAATTGGGTAAGGCAAAAGTGAATATGGTGATTCGATTCCTGAAGGGCATGCAAGCCGAAAAGGTAAATGTGCTAGGGGCTGAGGAAGCTCAGGAGGATAACGAGTTGATTCAGAAGGTGATTGAGGATATCGAGTTGTTTTATGAGGCTGAGTTAGAAGGATAAGCTAGAATACATATGGGGAATGGGCTATTATGGTCTGTTCCCTTTTTTCGTGCTGGAGGTGAGTTAATGAGTAAGAACAATAACAATCCAAAAAGGAATAAGCCTAAGATTCTAACCAAGTATGATCAATTTGTTGTGCCACGGCTTAGAGATATTCCCGTTTGGGTACGTGAAGGAGCAACAGATGAGGAGATTGCGAAACGACTTAATATTCATATTTGGACATTAGGCGATTATCGTAGGAAACATCCCAAATTTGCAGAAGCATTAGAACGTCCAACCAAGTGGGAAACACATGTATATCCTAGACTGGCGGAGATTCAGCAATGGTTCGAAGAAGGCGTGAATGCAGAGGACATTATCAGGAAACTCGATATAGGTAAAACGACTTGGTACGAGTATATAGATAAACATCCGATGCTGGCTGAACTAGTCAAATGGAGCAGATCTGTCCCTATATCGCACGTGGAAAATTCACTTTTGAAAGCTGCTACAGGGTATGAATATGAAGAAATAAAAACGATTATTGAAGAGGATAAAAATGGGAAAAAGAAGACACGCATCGAGAAAGTGAAACGATATCAGCCTCCCAATCCGACAGCGATGATCTTCTACTTGAAGAATCGCGCACCCAACGAGTGGAATGATCGCCGTGAGCTGGTGGTCAATACGAAGGCACTAGAACAGGAACGGAAGCAGCTATTTCTGGATATGATTGAAGCGGATGTAGTGGATGCCGATTATGAAGCTATTGAAGAATCGGTTGAGATTGAGGAAGGATATATGGAGACAGAAGATTCGCAGTCATAACGTTATGCCGTCAGTATTTGTATAGATAAACGCCAGTTTCAGCCCTGAATTAGCTTGTAAATTGCCCAAACCAAGTGCATAAGATAGGTTATGCAAACGG
>NZ_JTHP01000095.1 GCF_000943545.1 Paenibacillus terrae | reverse complement strand
ACAAATGCACAGTGGATTTTTGTTCTCTTGTTAAATTAGACTCTTAAAGTTGACCATTTCTAGAGTCACTAGTGGCGCCGCAGCTTTCACGCACCATAAGCTTAGTGGAAACGGTAACTGTTAAGGGGATATCACGGCCTTTAATTCGTTCGCACAGCAGATTTACCGCGGTTCTCCCCATTTGTTCGGTATAGATTCTAACAGAGGTCAATGAAGGCTGAACGAAACCGGCTAAATCAATATCATCGAAACCTACAACAGCCACTTCGTCAGGTACTTTAATACCTTCATCGTACAGGGCGCGCATCGCACCTATGGCCATCGGGTCGTTGGCAATAAAAAAAGCACTAGGCAAATTCCCCTTCTGAATGGCTTCTCGCATAAGTTCGTAACCGCTGGTTGTTGTCCATTCTCCTAAATATACATCCGACCTAGAAAACATCCCTCTTTCTCTCATCATCTTTTCGTAAACAGAGTAGCGGATTTCTGGAATTTCCCTTCCTTTCCGCTCTCCTTTAACAGGCGAATAATCTCTCCCCCCAATAAAACCGATCCGCTTATGGCCTAATTGAAGCAAGTGTTCTAGTACATCCTTTGTGGCTTGCTCTAAATTGGAAACAACGCAGTCATATTTTTGACGGTCCTGAGCAAAATTATTGACGAATACAATTCGGTCATTATTACCGTATAAAGAATCCAAGTCTCTGCTGTCAATCTTCCCAATTACGATTAAACCATCCATACCGTTCAAGGATGCTCCATCCTCTATGCCGTTCATACGGATAACCTCACCAAGAACAATTCCTTCTTCCTGGCATCTTTTCTCTACGCCTTGGCGGATGGAAAGGAAATACGGATCGTCTGTTTCGTCTTCCGGAGAACACCACAAGACCATTCCGATCTTGAAAAGCTTTTTTGATGGTTTCGATCGCTTCCTTGCCCCTTTAAAACCCAACTCCGAAGCAACAGTATAGATTCGTTCTTTCGTATCCTGACTAATGGATAAGGTTGGATCTTGGTTGAACAATCGGGAAACGGCAGCAATAGAAACCTGGGCTTTTGTGGCAACATCGGATAACGTAGCCAAATAAACACCCCCGAAGTTAAAAAAGTAAAAATAAAGTTAAATAAATCTTAACAAAAACAACACCATTCGTCAAAAGCATTCCTTCAGAGCGGTAGGATCAATCGAACAAATATTAAGTTATGGATTGACAAAATAAAACGGTTACAATATCATGATGTTGTGCTTTTAACTTGTTTTTAACCGATGTTTTAACTCATTTTTTTAACTACTTTTTAACTGTGATTATCCTTTGATGCTAATGACAGTTTATAAGGAGGTGTTGGTGATTTACCCGCGAGAGAACTGATAAAATAGAGCAAATACATGAAGAGTGCTATCCCTTCAGAATCGGTTAAAAAGGTAAACTAAGAAATAGGGGGATTCAACAATGAAAAAACTACTTACTACAGTTGGAATCTTAGCACTTCTTGCTTCCGGTTTGGCCGCTTGCAGCGGATCAGAGAACTCCTCTTCTTCCGCCAATCAAAGAGGTGAACCTGCTAAAGCAGGAAGTCCTACAGAGATATCTGTACTTATCGGGAAGTCCGAGATCATCAGCCAGTTCGAAGAAATGGTGGAACACTACAATACATCACAAGATCAAGTCAAGGTTTCTATTATTTCTCTCGGTAATCAAAACGCTTTCGACAAAATGACAACTCTTTATGCATCGAACAATGCGCCTACTATTAGTATGATGGGTGCGGAATATGAATCTATGCATGATAAACTTTTGGACCTGTCCGATCAACCCTGGGTTTCGCATACCATGAAAGGCAGTTTGGATTATGTAAGGGACGGCAGCCAAATCAAAGGCATGCCAGTTTCGGTTGAGGCCTTCGGTTTGATTTATAACAAAAAGGTGTTGGACCAAGCAAGTGGCGGAAATTTTGATTCCGCAACAGTAAAAACACAGGATGAGCTCAAATCGCTGATGGATAAAATCACGTCATCAGGTGCGGCGGAAGGAGCAATCCACGTTTCTCCCATAGACTGGTCGTTAGGCGCCCATTATACCAATATTTTATTTGCAGACCAATCTTCAGATAGAGATCAACGTCATAAATTTATTAAAGATCTTAAGAATGGTACCGTCAAGCTCTCCGAGAATGAAATATTCTCCGGTTGGGTGAATACTTTTGATCTTATGAAAGCGTACAACATTAACAAAAGCGCTCCTCTCTCCCCTGTTTATGACGATGGCCCCATAGCTTTGGCTACCGGACAAGTCGGACTGTGGTTTATGGGGAACTGGGCGTACCCTCAGATTCTAGAACTTGATCCGGAGGGCCAATATGGATTTCTCCCTGTGCCGATAAGCAATAACGCAGAAGACTATGGCAATTCCCAGATCTCTGTCGGCGTTCCGTCTTATTGGGTCGTCGATGCAGAGCAATCCACAACCGACCAGCAAAAAGCAGCGAAGGAATTTTTAAATTGGATGGTCTCTTCTAAAGAAGGTCAAGATTATTATGTCAACAAACTCAATTTCTTACCAGTCTTCGATAATTTTACTGCGGAACCTGCAGATTCTCTTTCCCAATCCGTACTCAGTTATATGAAATCAGAGAATACGTTGGAATGGATGAATACGTACTACCCTGCAGACGCTTATCCTGCGATGGGAACTTCCATGCAAAAATATTTGGCCGATAAGATTAACAAATCTGATTTAGCTAAAGAATTCGAGGCGTATTGGACTAAGAAAAAATCCAACTAAAACTTTGAGACGGTGGGATATGCGGACTCGCTTATCCCACTCACATTCTCCAGTACGGAGGGTATGGAGGGATAACCTTGTATAAAGAAACGACTTTGAGAGAAAAGATTACGGTATTTTCCATCTTCGCGTTGATCCCGCTATTTGTTTTTACAGCAGTGGTGATCGTTCCATTTGTCGTTGGTTTTATAATGACCTTAACCGATTGGAATGGAACCTCTTCCGTTTTTCGGTTTATAGGTTTTGATAATTATAGAGCCGCGTTTTCGGACAATGAGTTTTGGACATCCCTGTGGTTCACCGTCCGTTATGTATTTTTCACGCTGATCTTAACCAATGTTGTTGCCTTCTTCCTCGCCTTGCTTGTAACGATAGGAAGAAAGGGTCAGAATTTTTATCGCGCGGGCTTTTTTACTCCCAATCTAGTAGGCGGGATCATTCTAGGATTTGTATGGCAATTCATATTTTCTCGTGTGCTTGTTTATTTTGGAAAAGCATGGGGCCTTGATTTTCTGTCCTACTCCTGGTTAGGAGATACGACGAAAGCGTTTTGGGCGCTTGTTACTGTCGGGGTCTGGCAAAACGCAGGCTATATGATGCTGATTTTTATTGCCGGCTTAATGAGCATTCCTTCTTCACTTTCTGAAGCGGCCAATTTGGATGGAGCCGGCCCGATCCAGCAGCTCTTACGGATCAAAATTCCAATGATGATTCCCTCCTTTACCATTTGTCTATTTTTGACACTGCAACGAAGTTTTATGGTATATGATACCAATCTTTCGTTAACGAAAGGCGGACCCTATCGAGCCACCGAAATCATCGCCATGCATGTATATAACGATGCATTTATTTACCGAAACTTTGGACAGGGCCAGGCAAAAGCCATCATGATGTTCCTGATCATATCGTTAATCGTCATTTTGCAAGTCCGAATCATGAAGAAATTGGAGGTAGACGCCTGATGCGAAATAAACGTTTATTTACCGCTGCAAGCTGGTATGCAGGCATGTCTATTCTTTTCTTTCTTTTTATATTTCCCTTTTTGTTGATCCTTTTAAACTCCTTCAAGTCGAGAGTGGAGATTATCCGAAATCCTCTAACCTTGCCCAAAACGTTTGATTTTTCAAACTATACGGACGCGTTCACCCGAATGAATTTTTCGTATGGATTATATAACTCCGCAATTATTACTTGCGTCTCCGTTTTGGCTATTTTGGTGTTTTCTTCCATGTTAGCATATTACCTGGTTCGTTGGTCGAATAAAATGTCCTCTATTATATTGCTTATGTTGGTTTCGTCGATGATTATTCCGTTTCAGGCCTTAATGATTCCATTTGTCTCCTTGTATGGAAATCTCCATATGCTCAACAGCAAATGGGCGCTTATTTTCTTTTACCTGGGCTTTGGCATCAGTCTGGCCACGTTTATGTATCACGGCTTTATTAAAACCGTTCCCAAAGACCTAGAGGAAGCCGCATTAATGGATGGAGCCGGGCGCATTCAAGTGTTCTACCAAATTGTCCTTCCTATTTTAAAACCAATCTCAACAACAATTGCTATTATAGATGTTTTATGGATATGGAATGATTTCTTGCTTCCCTCTCTGGTTTTGCTTTCGAAAGAACAGCAGACATTGCCGTTATCGACCTATTATTTCTTTGGGAAATATACATCGAACTATGGAGTTGCCATGGCCGCGCTAGTTATGGCAATCATTCCCGTCATTGTCTTTTACCTCATTATGCAAAAGCAAGTTATTAAAGGTGTCGTCGAAGGAGCTGTTAAATAAGCATGGAAAATATGATTAATTTAGAAGACGCTACATTTTTAACGAATTTGAAAGTGTGCGTTTCGACAGATGAAGGGTCCTCTTTACAAAGCCTGGATTTAAAAGAAATGAGCCAAACTTCAGGGCTCGATGAACACGGTAATTTCACTAAAAAGACAAGCCTGTACACGGACAAAGACAATTCTATTTCGGTTTACCTCCATCTTATGGATTATGGCTCGACAGTCGTCTGCTTTGTGGAAGCAAGCATGGATGCTCAGGAGGTATTCTGGCGTCGGTTTTCTTTCAATGCTAGACAATCCATCGTTATTTCGGTTCCTCAGCCCCAAAAAACGGATAAGTTTTTGGGCTTTTACCACTTTAATGATTGGTGGACGCGTCCTTTTTTTACTTCCCGTATGAGTGAACTGCCTGAACGTACCCAATCGGTTCTCTGGCAGTCCGGCTCCCGCTATGCCTATTGTTTGCCTGTTGTAACTTTGACTGAAAAAACGGAGATACGAGGCTGTAATAACGGCTTTGATCTTTGTCTTTCGACCAACGTAGGCGGCCGCGACGACATTTCCGCGCCACTGTTCGTCCTTTCATACGGAGAGAACCCTTATAGCTTAATCAAGGAAACGTTGAAGTTTACACTTGATTTAATTGGTAACCCGACATCACTGAGAGAACACAAACGTTATCCGAATGCTTTGGAATACTTGGGGTGGTGCTCCTGGGACGCGTTCCGTAACGAGGTTAACGATACGGGTCTAATTGAAAAACTCAAAGAATTAAACGAGAAAAACCTCCCTGTGCGTTGGGTCATGATTGATGATGGCTGGTTAGATGTGAAAGAAAAGGGTCTGATGTCATTTGAGGCCGATCAAAAGAAATTCCCCAATGGCCTTGCTTCTTTAATTGAAGTATTAAAATCGAACTACGGGGTCCGCTGGGTCGGTGTATGGCATACCCTTTTTGGCTATTGGGCAGGGATTCATCCAGACAGCGCCATCGTCCAGGAATTTGGTGAGTTTGTGTATAAAACCGCAAAAGGCCGGTTCATCCCCTACCCTCGTGCGGATAAAGGATTCGGTTTCTGGAATGCTTTTCATCGCAGTCTTCGCCACTCGGGCGTGGATTTTGTGAAGGTCGACAGCCAGGGATCGATAAATAGTTTTTTGTTTCACCACATTCCGGATGGCCGTTCGGCGTATGAAATGCACACCGCTTTAGAAGCGTCTGCCGGGTTGCATTTTGATCAGCAATTGATCAATTGTATGGGGATGGAGTCGGAAAATATATGGTTTAGGCCTTCCTCATCGGTATCTCGCAACAGTGACGATTTTGTCCCTGGCAAAGAAATCAGCTTTAAAGAACACGCGTTCCAAAACGCCTATAACTCCTTGTATCATCATGTACTTTACTGGGGAGATTGGGATATGTTTTGGACCAACCATGAAGAGGCGCTGCAAAATGCGGTACTTCGTGCCGTTAGCGGCGGTCCGGTTTATTTTAGCGACAAGCCTGGCACTACGGAACCGAAAGATCTGCTCCCGCTCGTATTTCGTGACGGCAAAGTACTGAGAGCCGATCAACCCGGATTGCCGACTTCCGACATCTTGATGGTTAATCCTCAAAAGGATAGCGTGCCACTGAAGGTATGGGCTCCTGTCGGAGGGTCCATTTCGGTTGGTGTATTCAACATTGACCAGGAAGACCGGATTCTATGCGGGTCTATTAGCCCTTCCCAGATTCCAGTTCTGTGTAATGTAGATCAAGAATTCTATCTGTACGAGCATTTTAGCCGAAAACTGATGAAGTGTTCATACCGTCAGAGCATCCCCTTTACAATCAAGGAAAACGGAGTGGCTTTATACTTGATGGTTCCCATCCTGAACCCTCGGTTCACACTGATCGGCCTTCTTAATAAGTATCTGTCCACAGCGGCGGTTACGATTTTATTTACCGATGACAACTCTACCTTGCTGCAACTAAGAGAAGGCGGGACATTGGGTTTTGGCGCCTGCCAAGAGCCTGCGTTAGTCACGGTCAATGGAGTACCAACTCCATTCCGGCGGGACGGGGATCTTTTTGTCATCGATACTATCGAGTCCATCGACCCCCTAATCATTAACGTAGTGTTTGCGTGACCCTTCTTTTTTTTAAGCCGCTTTAAAACAGGCTGCCGAAAATTTCGGCAGCCTGTTACTATCTTCAAGACCCTATTTTCATTGATCGCTCCGGATCAACCGCCGAATTTGATACAAATCGCCCTCCATGCGGAATTCGCCTGGAGCCATTCCTGTATACTTTCGGAACACTTTGCCGAAATAATTCGCATTCGAGAAACCGGACTGTTCCGCCACCTGCTCCAATGTCAGATTTGCGGGCTCCAGCAGAAGAGCAGCCGCTCTTTCCAATCTCATACGAGTTAAATAGCGGCCGGGAGAGAGGCCAAGCTTGCGCTCAAACTCACGGGTGAGATGAAATTTAGAACATCCGGAGACCTCCGCCATGTCCTGAAGGCCAATGCTCCGATGCAGATTACTGTCAATGAAGGTCTTACAGCGTTCCACAACCGGAGGCAATGGGACGCTGCTGGCAAGAGTGACAAGATGACTCGCCAGTGACATGGCCAGTGTATAAGCGGCCCGTGAGCACTGATACATATCGCGGTAGCTGTTCTCAATAGCTTCCCGATAAGTGGCCCACAGGAGATGCTCCAAATCGGACCCCGGCTCAATTCGGAAAATGTAGCCGCTTATGTCCAGCCATTCCTGGAGGAGATGCAGCGCCAAGTGTGACAGTTCGAAGTAGAGCACTTCCCATCTGGGAGAATCAGAGGGGAGACGGTAGATATGGTCGCCCGGAACATCAGCCAGAAAAGCATCCCCCGGCTCAAGGGAATGTCTCCTCCCCCCCGTTTCAATCTCACCGCGACCATTTAATGTATATTGAAGCACACAATGGTCTCCGGTACGGTTCCGTCCATCCCAGATATAATCATGCGAAGTAATCAGCTCATATCCGGCACCTTTTAATAAGATATAGGGCATTGGCGTTATAAAGTGAAAAGATATCGAGGACTGCTTCCCTTTCCCGTTTCCCTCCTCATGATTCACAGCAATATTTCACCCTCTTCAGTTTATAAAGTTACTCTTGTTTCGGTTCTTCTGCACCTTTACGCTAATGATGAAGACAAGTTTTCTATAATCAGTTATTTCACACTCTTACTAAATTATAACACTAAAAGGAGCACGATTTCACTTATGGGCATTCATTACGATGAGAAACGCATGGTGTTTCACCTGCAAACCCCCGGTTCCAGCTACTGCATTCAGATGGTTCGCGACGGCTACCTTGGGCATTTATACTGGGGACGACGAATCGCCGTCTATCAGGATTCTGTACCTTTTGATTTTATCGATCGGGGCTTTTCTCCGAATCCTGACCCTACCGACCGAAAGTTCTCCTTGGACAACCTTCCGCAGGAGTATCCGGGTTACGGGAACGGCGATTTTGGCATACCCGCCTATCAGGTCGGCCAGTCTAATGGATCTGAAATCTGTGATTTCCGTTACCAGACTCATCGGATATTCGCCGGCAAGCCAAAGCTTCCAGGTCTTCCTGCCACTTACATCGAGCGGGAGGACGAAGCGGATACGCTGGAGCTTGTGCTTGAAGATGCACTGACCGGTCTGCGTGCTACCTTAATTTATACTGTCTTTAACGAATATGACGCTATCGCGCGGTCGGTTCGTTTTGACCATACCGGCTCCGATAATCTGGTCCTTCTTCGCGCGCTCAGCGCCAGTATCGATTTCAGAGATGACGAGTATGACATGTTGACCTTCTACGGTACGCATACCAATGAACGAAATATTGCTCGGAGACCCCTTATGCCCGGCATCCAGAATGCGGAAAGCCGGCGAGGTGCTAGCAGTCCCCAGCAGAATCCGTTTCTGGCCCTACTTCGTCCTGGCGCTGATGAAGACAATGGCGAGGTATACGCGCTCAATCTCGTTTACAGCGGAAACTTCATCGCCCAGGCCGAGGTTCAGCAGTACCGGACGACTCGGGTGTCGATCGGCATCAATCCGTTTGGCTTCTCCTGGCAGCTGACTCCCGGCGAAAGCTTTCAGACGCCCGAGACCATCATGGTATACTCTGCACAAGGCTTGGGCGGGATGTCCCGCGTCTTTAATAGGCTGTACCGCACGCGGCTCAGTCGCGGCAATTTTCGTGACGCCGAACGTCCGATTCTAATTAATAACTGGGAGGCCACCTACTTTGACTTTAACGCCGACAAGATCGAAGCTATCGCCCGCGAAGGGAAAGAACTTGGTATGGAGCTCTTTGTCCTAGACGACGGTTGGTTCGGTAAGCGGGACAATGATTTGAGTTCCCTGGGCGACTGGACCGTTGACCGCCGCAAGCTTCCGGAGGGGCTGGACAATCTAGCCCGTCGGATAACCGGAATGGGCATGCAGTTCGGTCTGTGGTTCGAACCGGAGATGGTCTCGCCGAACAGCGAACTCTATCGGCGTCATCCCGACTGGTGTCTTCATGTGGCGGGTCGTCCCTGCACGGTGGGGCGGAATCAGCTTGTACTTGATCTGTCGCGGCGGGATGTATGCGACTATATTGTTGGAGCGCTGTCCGATATTCTGTCTTCCGCGCCGATTACGTATGTCAAATGGGACATGAACCGCCATTTGACGGAGATCGGCTCTGCCCTTCTTCCGGCGGAGCGCCAGCGCGAAACGGGACACCGGTATATCCTCGGTCTGTACAGGATATTGGACGAGCTCACTTCCGCCTTCCCGGATGTACTGTTCGAGAGCTGTTCCAGCGGAGGAGGGCGCTATGATCCCGGCATGCTTTATTACATGCCGCAAACGTGGACAAGCGACAATACCGACGCGATTAGCCGGCTAAAAATTCAGTACGGCAACAGTATGGTCTATCCGGCTGTGTCTATGGGCGCTCATGTTTCGGGTGTACCGAATCATCAAGTCAACCGGGTTACTCCTCTTGACACCCGAGGACATGTCGCGATGTCGGGAAACCTTGGCTACGAGCTCGATCTTACCAAGATGTCGCCGCAGGAAAAGATAACGATCAAGTCCCAAGTTGCGCTGTATAAAGCAATTCGCCCCCTTATCCAATTCGGAGAATTTTATCGCATTTTAAGTCCGTTCGAGGGCAACGAGGCGGCCTGGGCCTTTGTTTCTGATGACCAGAGCGAAGCTGTACTTGCTTTCTTCCGAGTGCTGAGCCAGCCGGGTGAAAGGGTGCCTATTCTGAAATGCAAAGGATTGAATTCGCGTTACCTGTACCGCCATCACGAAACTGGAAAGATATACGGAGGTGACGAGCTGATGTACGCCGGTTTGACGCTTCCAAGAATAAAAGGGGATTTTATCAGCCTGTTCTGGCGGTTTAGTAAGATCGACGAGCAATGAATGTAATCAAAGCAAAAAAATTAGAAGTCCAACAGAAAGCAGGGCCTGAAATCATGAGATTTCAGGCCCTGCTGGCTATGCCCCTTCGCCGTTTTGACGTGGTTATACTATTTTTGAGAAGCAAAAATCAACTGGCAAATGTGCTGTAACAGCTTGGCGGTTCTCCGAAATCCAAGCTACACCATCATTTTAAGTGAACGCGAAGCAGTGGGACACCGTCTACCACCCCAGCGCCTTCCATCGTCTCCACCGATTTCACCATTTCCTGGTCGTCCGGGACCAACACCGGTGTGATCACCGGAAAGCCCGCCTGCTCGATTTCGGAAATATCAAATTCTAGCAGCAGCTGTCCTTTCTTGATTTTTTCACCGGTCTGAACTCGTAGGGTAAACCCTCTTCCCTTCAACGACACCGTATTAATGCCAACGTGAATCAGCAGTTGAATACCGCTAGCATGCTCCAGCAGCAGCGCGTGATTACTACGGCCAAACGCATGCGCTACTGTTCCGTCAAACGGCGCGTAGACTTTACCTTCCCGGGGCTTAATGGCTATTCCTTTGCCCATAAAGCCGCCGGCGAATGCCGGATCGGGTACTTCCGAAAGCTCAACGACACTACCTGCAAGCGGAACTCCAACTTCGATAACCTCCAGCTTTTCCTTCTTCTTAAACCATCCCATCTCTTTCCTCACCCTCCAGTTCCTAAAACATTCAGTTGGCTGCCCTCTACTTCAATTGCCCACATGTTGGCACGGTATAGAACATCACCGCCTTTGGCGAAAATGGAGAATCCCCGGCTCTCCTCATGGGGGAATATTCGGGCGGTAAAGACCTCGCGGCCGTCATCTACGAACACTTCTACAGATGATGTATCCATAAACAAATGCAGCTTGACAGCCAAAGGATTCACCTTGCAGCTTCGGACCGTACCAAATTCTTCTGCAATCGGCCTTCCGGACAGCGTTCGATCCAGCATAAGCCTGGATTCCCTGGTGTTGCATACCAGATTCGTCCCTTCTTCTTCTCCTGTTCTCAGTCTAATACCAAATTCGACGGCGTCTACATTATTGAATTCTATTATCAGCTCGTAACGGGAGCCGGCAAAACCGGCCGGACTAAGCGTATCGTTTGAAATTTTCCCGTCCGCGAACCTTTCCCTTCCTCTGATAGCCTGAAGTTCACGAACGGGAACCTGGTACAATCGGCCGCCCTCCACGCGCAATTCACGCGGCAGCGTCAGGCAGTGGGCCCAACCGTGATCGTCTGTGGGATAGACAATATCCGGCAGACCCATCCAGCCGACCAGAATTCGTCTGCCATCCGGCGTTAATGTTGTCTGGGGAGCATAGAAATCAAAACCATGATCCAGCAAGCGAAAATTCCCATGTCGAAACTCTCCCGTCTCCACATTCAGTGGATCACCGATTACATAACCCGACGGATAAATATTACCAGGGTCGTTCAGCTTCGCTCCCTGCGGACAGAAGCAGAGAACCCCCTGACCGTCAAATTCAAAATAATCCGGACATTCCCACATATAGCCGAAATCGGACAAACGGGTATGCAGTTCGCCAACCTCTTCCCATTTGTAAAGATCAATGGAGCGATAGAGCATGGCACAGCCGGTAAGATTGGAACGTTGCGCTCCAATTACGGCATAAAAGCAATTTTTCTGTTTCCATACTTTGGGGTCGCGATAATGATCGGTATATCTGGACGGAGGTCCGCTTATAACCGGGGAGGAGAACTTGTGTATACGTCCATCTCTCTCCATTTGAGCCATACACTGATAAGGCATTCGCTCCCAACTCTTATCACGTGTATTGCCGGTGTACATGAGGTACAATCGCCCATTGTGTTCGATTGCACTGTCCGAATATACTCCATGACTGTCAAAATCCCGATCCGGTTTTAACGCCACCCCCCGGTTCGTCCAGTGAACGAGATCCGGGGAGCTGGTATGATACCAATATTTGAGACCATGCACAGGGCCGAGAGGAAACCATTGATAGAACAAATGATACTCTTCATGAAAAAAAGCAAATCCATTCGGGTCGTTCAGCAACCCTGTCTCAGGCTGGATATGATACCCCTGGCGCCAGGGGCACCTTGCCACTCTGGCGGCCAGACCGGAGATTTCCTCCGGATCGGTATCTTCTAATCTTCTGTATCTCTCTTCTTTTGTCCACTCCACTCCACAGCAACCTCCTTACTGCAAAATAGTTCCAAGCATGCTTAAACTTACGGTCGATCCGCTGCTTCGTTTGAAGTCTCCCCTGAGGCTGACGCATTTTTTCGCTTGCCCCAGAGCAGGGTGATGAGAAACGTAACCAGAAAGCTGATGCCCATGCCGATACAGAAATCAGCGATGGACTGTGGACGGATTGCGATAATACCGGGTAGCGCCGCCGGTCCCATCGAAATGGACAGCACATGTGCGTAAGCAATATAGGCGGAAGCCAGGCCGGAACCGATCATCGCAGCAATGAAAGGATAGCGAAGCTTCAGGTTGATTCCGAACATTGCAGGTTCGGTAATACCGAGCAGCGCGGATATGCCAGCAGCTGAGGCGATACTCTTCGTCTTGCTGTTGCGTGTGATGAGAAAGACGGCCAGCGTAGCCGCGCCCTGAGCGATATTCGCCATCGAGGCAATCGGAAGCAAGAAGGATCCGCCCGTCTTAGCAACGTCCGACAATAGTTGGGTATCCACAGCGAGGAAACTGTGATGCATTCCCGTTATGGCAATCGAAGAATAGAAAAAACCGAAAATACCTCCACCAATGAAACCCGTCGTATCATAGAGCCAGAAGAGACCATCTGTCAGTCCGCTGCCCGCGGCGCGAAGGACCGGTCCAACAACAGCAAAGGTCAAGAGGCCGGTAATGAGGACAGACAGCAAGGGAGTCAACAGATTATCAAGATAAGATGGAATTACCTTTCGCAAATTTTTCTCGATTACCGATAAAATGTAGGATACGGCCAGTACTGGCAGAACCGTTCCCTGATAGCCAACCTTTTCGATTGAGAAACCGAACAGTTGCCAGGTGGGTACTGTCCCATCTACAAGTGCCTGGCCGTAGCTGTAACCATTAAGCAGATCGGGATGGACCATAATCATGGCCAGCGCCGCACCCAAATAAGGATTTCCACCAAACTTGCGAGTGGCCGAGAAGCCGATCAGGATGGGAAGGAAAACAAAAGGAGCGTTGGCGAATAAATTAATAATGCTTGCCCAATCGGCAATACCAGGGTACATCTCGACCAGAGACCTGGGACCAAACAGATTGCTGGCAGTCAGAACATTGTTGATCCCCATTAATAGACCCCCGGCAACAATCGCCGGAATGATCGGAACAAAAATGTCGGAAAGTGCTTTCACAAGCCGTTGAAGCGGATTCATTTTAGCTGCTCCTGCCGTCTTTAAATCGCCGGTGGACATTTCTCCAAGACCCGTAAGTTTGGCGAACTCGCCATACACGTTATTTACAATCCCGGCTCCAAGGATAATTTGATATTGCCCTCCTGTGGAAAAAGTCCCTTTAACAACATCCATTTGATCAAGCGCTTTTTGATCAAGCAAAGATTCATCTTCAAGAACGAGCCGCAATCGCGTCGCACAATGCGCAGCTGCCGTTATATTTTCCTTACCTCCCAGAGCATTCAGGATGTCAGTTGCTACTTGCTTGTAATCCATATTTCTCTCCTCCTAATATTATGAAACCGGTTCCAATTCAATTAAAAAAATGCTCGTTACCGACATTGGCCAGTAATTTTTGTTCGAAAACAACTGCCCTCCTATTACTTTCTCCGAAGAAGGTTATTGCCCCACTTCACCACTTCTCGCTCCATTCAATAAGCCCCTTTTGACCTCCCGTAAGATTGGATGGACATACAACCCTTGCCATAGGATAAAAAATTGCTCAATTCAAAATGTTTGTCTTGTATTAAATTTTGTAAGGGGGCTGTTATTTGATAATAAAACACTATCCATGTCATCCTCAATGGTAAGTTAATGCGATGGCAGGGTAAAAAATTGCCCTTCATTAACACAAAAATCCACCGCACAAATGCACGGTGGATTTTTGCTCTCTTGTTAAATTAGACTCTTAAAGCTTGGGACACTGAATAATGGGGTACTATCCTATCCAGTACCTGCAGATAAACCTATCTCGTGAATCAGCATCAATGATGCAGCGCAATATCATTACTATGCTTTAAGACATCCTGAACTTGCAGGAAGTATTATACCGGCACCAGGCCCGGAGGCTCTCACCGGTTCACAACTAGCTGAGACATTTAGTGATGCATTGGATGAAAATATAAGCTTTGTCTCTTTGCCTTTTGATAGCTTCGAAGCGGGTTTACAGTGTATTTAATGGTCAATCATCCAGTTGTTTTGTATCAATTGTACGGGTAGAATGGAGGATTTTAAGAATTTATGAATAAAACTATGGCTCCTCTATGAACAAACTCTAGATAAAACAATTTTCAATTTCGTTATGATATTTATAAAAAAGAAGACCACCAATTTTTTTGAGCATTAATTTGTTTTGTAATATTAAATACATTAATTTTTTTACTTTTCTCGTAAGCATTTTCAATATACTGATTAGTCGTCGTGT
>NZ_JTHP01000094.1 GCF_000943545.1 Paenibacillus terrae | reverse complement strand
TACAATTGAAGATGTGTATAAATTTTATCGCTCAGATAAAAAACAATTATTTGTAGTAGATGACTTTTTAGGTGTAAATTACGTCAATAATCAAGTCAAAAATGGTGAATCTAAAATATATCGAATGCTTAAAAGCATTATCAGTGGGGATAACCACAAAATTATATTGATTTCAAGAAAAAATATTCTTTTTGAAGGCATGAAATTAATACAAGAATTAAAGTCAATAATGCATAATATGACTGTTGAATTATCTTTAAAGAGCTTGAAAAACGCAGATAAAACGAGAATATTGTGGAGTATTTTAAAAAAGTTAAACTTAAAATATAGCTGTTTGCAAAGTATTGTAATCGTTTCTGACAGAATCATTGATCATGAAAATTATAACCCTAGACTTATTAGTGATGCGATCCATCATATTTCTAAAATGGAGTGTGATGGTGTCCTAGCGATAAAAATACTGTTGGAAGCATTGGAAAATCCTAATAAAATTTACGAAAGAATGTATAACCACCTTCAAGAAATTTCTGAAAGTGCAGTTTATCTTGGTTTATGTATGACGATATTTGCGAGTCCAGTAGAGCTAAATATTTTAAGAAAATGCTACGGGGAGTTACAAAAAAGCCTCCCCTGGAAAAAGTGGCAGAGCTTTGATGATGCTCTAAATCAGTTCTCCTCTTCCTTTTGTTTTGTAAGAGATTTGACTTTTAAAAAAACTTTGAATTATGTGGAATTTGAAGTCAAAAAAACAATCGCAGGGTTTAACAATCATAGCATGCTGGGATATTGGAGAACCTTAATATCAAAAAACCTTTCACTTTATGGGCCGAATATTATTAAGCATATTGATTTAATGAACTCGATTTTGTTTTTTGCACACGAATTACCTTTACTCAATTTAATAGATGAACATAACAACATGGAGTTTGAGCAAACAATCATTCCTGGGATTATTGATAAAATAGATAAAGATTATGCAATATTAGATTTTGTTTACTTGAATGGATTAGATTATATCTGTGAGGATGATAGATTTACGGACTTTTATCTCTCCTCAGATTATACAGATAGTTACAATTTAAAGCTTAAACAAATTTTAAATTTGAATGAGCGATACAATTCTGAAAAATTAAGGGCCGTGATAGAGAAATTAAAGACTTTTTTTATTAAAAGTTTGTTGAAAGATGACTTTCATGCACTTTCCCATGAAGAGAAGTATGCTGTTCCCAAGATTGTCGATAAATTAATAAAACAAGGGTTTGAAATCCCTGATATGAAAGAAATATTGGATAGCTATCGCTTAAAAATAAATTTTTTAAGATTTTACATCGTTTTTTATGAATTCAGAGATATATATGGTGAAGAAGCTTTTGACTCTTACTTTCAGGAAAACTACAATGAAATTTCTGACAGTATAATTCGGCTTATTCATGATGATTATGATTTTTATGCTTCAGATGGGATGGAATTTGAGATCGAGCAATTGTTATTCGGGGATGTTCCCAAAGCGTTTGAATTATATAGCTTTAAGGTTAAAAAAGAATTGCTTAAGGCCATGAGGGCATTGGAGAAAACATTAAATAGAGATGGATACGCCGTAAAATGGAATAGAAGTCATTCTAACTTTGAAGAAATCACAAATAATAAACCTGGCATAAGTCAACCCGAATTCCTTGAAGAAGATAACTTTTTAGAAGAAACAAGTGAAAAAAAATTCATGGAAGAGTTACTTCCCTATAGATATTGGGATGATCTATATGATTGGGATTCACTAATTAATCTTGTGGGGATAGTAGACTGTGGAAATGAGATCCTTGATCAAGTCCATAAAGATTTTTTCAAGGGAGAATCCAAATGGGAAGGAGTATATTATTCTATTAATCCACTCTTCCTTGCAAAAATTATTGATGAATATAAACGAGGTAATAGAATAGAAAATCAAATCTATAAATTCTTCGATAATATGTTTAATTCAATTGAAACGACCGAATATGATATTCTTACCAGAATTGCAATGGCAGCAAAGGAACATAATGAAACGTATTTTAATCGAGGTAATTTAAAACAATGGCTCAATATTTCAAATGATGAATGGAATTTGATTAAAAAAAGCACCTACTTGGGGCATAATAACGGCTGGTTTTATTTTATAGCAACTGAGATTCAAGTATATCTACTATGTAAGAATATTAATGACCATTCATATGAAAAAGATAAGATTCAAGATCTTATTAACTGGATCATAGACGATTCCGAATTTCACTTTTATATTTATAACGTATTTGGTATTCTCATTGAGTTTTTTGAGGATGAAAGTAAATATTATTTGTATAGAAGCATTAACCCTTTTATTGAGCGTATGAAGGAACTAAATGGAACTGAACAATTAGCATTTGGTCTATTTTCCGTGTATTCACACCAAGAAATGAATAATGAAAAAGAAGTAACAAGTACAATTAATGATTGGATTTTACTTAGGTTTTTAGAAATGTTAGAAGTAGAGTTTATTGAAGTGGCTACTGATTTGTCTTACGATGTATTTCAAAAGATTGCCACAAGTAAGTCCGAAACAGAATGCACAATTGATTATGAATACTGCTTAACACACTCAGAAAAGTTAACTGCATTGCTTAACGATTCAGTTGAACAAATTATAAAGGATGATCTGACAAAGATTGATAATTTTATTGAACAGTATTTTTGATGAGTTCTGGCTAGGACCTATTTTCAGTATTATAAATTTATAAGATGATAATTGGAAACTATAGAATCCTAACATCCTAATATTCTTTTTAAACAGCCAACATCTTTGCTACAAGATGTTGGCTGTGTTGTCACTTTACATATGAGTTTTTATGTTGCTATCCCTATTTTTATAATTCTTTTTCTTTTATTTGTCTATTCAGATTTCACAACTGTTCAGCTGCTTGCATCAGCTTATAAATCTGCCGGGTCGTGTTCACATTTCGCACCGTCATATGCTGATACAGGCTGGAGCCGACCAGTTTCGTTATCCCGCTTTTTGTAACATGTTCTCTGTTGACAGAAAACAGAATGGCCCCGGACGTATACATTACATGGCCTATTCCCGGCTTCAAAGGAAGTTTGTCCAGAACAGAAATATCGTTAACTTCATCCCACAGAAAATATACATCACTTTTCATCTGTGTATCATTAGACCATTCCCCCGGCAATGCCTCCATAATGATCTGGATTTCCGCCATATTGCGGACGATAACCCGGATGGGCAAGCTAAAATCCTCGAGAATTGCCTGCTCTAGTTGAAGTGACAGCTCCTCGTTGGATTGAAATTCACTGGAAAAAATGATGTTTCCGGAGTTGATGTACGTCGTCACATGGTTCATACCAGCCTGCTCAAATGTTTCCTTGAGCTTTTTCATATTAATCTTGTTGTTGCCACCCACATTAATGCCCCGCAGCAATGCGATATAGATCATATAAGGCCCACCTCTCTTGTACAAAAGGATTTTATTAACACAGGGATAGGTTGGCATCGACCATTTCATAATGGCTGTACAAATACTCAAGCTCAGGGGATACAGGAATCCGACTGTCCCAGCAATCAGTTATTTTCTCAGCCCGGAGCCGGATATCGTGGTCTTGGAACAGCCCATAGGCTTCATTATACAAGTTTTGTTGTTGAACAAAACGGGCAAGAGCTTCGCTTAGCTGTTTCATGTGCTTCAATTCCTTTCTGCTTGCAGAAGACTTAAATACGCTTTTTTCAGAAACCTCCTACATATTATCCGTTTCTAAGATATCATAATATAGAAATAAAGAACATATGTTTCTATATTTGAGCAGTACCATTAATTCATTATTACGCCTTGTGGCTCCAGCCAGATTAATTTTACAATATAGGTTGTAATGGATAGATTATATAAAGAAGGGATGGCAACGTGCTAACTTTAGGAAAAAGCCTTACCTATGCAGGAGGAAAAATGTCATTTTCTAAAATATACGACTATAAACTAAGAGCTTATTTCAACGAACGCATTTCTGAATTAAATCATGAATATAAACGATAAAGATGATATTTCACTAGTGCGCTGGCATGATTTATTTAATGGGTCATCATTCACCAAAATGGACTATGATTTTCTAAACGAAGCTGACGCCGAGCGTTTAATTAGATTGCTATCATCTTCATCATCTTTTATTTGATTATTATTTATCCAGATTCAAAGGGTTTTAATGATGTGCTTCGCAACGAATATACTGTCTACGTTAGTTATCACAATTGTAAAGAGGGTAGAACCAGAATGGCACTTATTAAGGATCGTTTTTTTGGATGTCTGGTCGGGCTGGCTGCGTGTGACGCTTTGGGAACCACGGTGGAATTCAGCAGTCCAGGTACATTTGAACTTGTAACGGATATCGTGGGCGGCGGTGTGTTCGGACTAAAGCCGGGACAATGGACAGACGATACATCCATGGCGCTCTGTTTGGCCGAGAGTCTGGTGCGAAAAGATGAATTTGATCCGGCAGACCAAATGCGGCGATACACCAATTGGTACTATGTGGGATATATGAGCAGCACAGGAACGTGCTTTGATATCGGTGGTGCGACGAGAGGGGCGCTGCATCGGTTCGAAGCCACTGGAGATCCGTACAGCGGATCTGTTGACCCCATGAGCGCAGGAAACGGCTCCATTATGAGGCTTGCACCTGTTGCTATGGCCTATGCGAACTATCCGGAAGAGGCGCTGATGTATGCCGAGATGAGTTCACGCACCACCCATGGAGCAGTGGAAAGTGTTGAGGCCTGCGCTGTGCTTGCTTCAATCCTTGTAGCAGCTCTGCGTGGGGAAGACAAAGAAGCAATGTTATCGGCCGACGTGTGCCGAAAGTGGCGGCGGGACAAGCCAACTTATTCGGCAGCAATTGAAGGAATCATTCAGGGATCTTACCGCCATAAGGAGCCGCCCGAAATACAGGGAACCGGTTATGTCATTCGTTCCCTTGAGGCTGCGTTGTGGGCATTTTATCATTCAACTTCCTTTGAAAATGGGGCACTGCTGGCAGTAAACCTTGGGGATGATGCCGATACAACGGGAGCGGTATACGGGCAGATTGCCGGGGCTTTTTACGGGCACAGTGGAATTCCAGGCCATTGGCGTGAGAAGCTGTCAATGAAGGAAACGATTGATGAACTTACTGAGGCTTTATGGAAGAAGGCCGAAAAGAACCTAAATGAAGATCACCAATAACTGAGTAGAAATGAGCCGCTGGGCATCATCGGTTCGGGATAGAAAACCGCGCATTGCTCAATTTTTGACCTGTACCAGAGATGAATGTGAGCATATGGTGACATAATGGTTTCATCCTGCCATCCTGATGTGCACTCCTTTATAATAGTAAAAAAAGGGACAAGGAGATGAACTCAAGATGAAAAAAATAACCTTGATAGCTACGGGGTTAGTTGCGGTTGCCATAGGGACATATCTGATTGCAGGAAATGCCCAGCGAGAAGAAGCCGACACCCAAGGAGCGTCAAATATCAAGCAATTGGTGCATGATTTCAGTACAAGAAAGGCAACGGCTCAGTCCGCTTCCATCACTTCCAGTCAGTTGAGTGTATCGGAGGATGGTACCACAACCAAGACCTACGATCTGCCTGATAACGAGTTTTTTGTTTCGATAGCGCCATATATGGAACAGACCCACCCTTGTGCAACCCATAGCCTGACTGGTTGTCAAGGCGAAATGAAGGATGAAGAGTTCAGTGTAACGATTCATGATTCTGATGGAAATTCAGTCATGAATAAAGCCTTAATAAAATCCCAGCCGAATGGATTTATTGATATATGGCTGCCGCGTGACAAAACCTATAGCGTTACGGTAGAGCATGAAGGAAAAACTGCAAAATCCAAAATCTCCACGTTTGAAAACGACGATACTTGTATGACCACAATGCAGTTGGGTTAACGCAGTGAATCTAAATCCATATCCAGACTCCTCTGCCAAGGAAATAGATCGGAATCGGAAATTACCCGGGTTTTAAAAGGACCCAGCTACCCGTGGCGAGGAGCGTCTAGGTCAGCCGCTGTGCTAGATCGGAGAAGCGGAAAAATGTCTGTGTGCCCTTTGAGTATTCAACTTTAATCATTGACAAAATTACATTTCTCCTTCATAATCCAAAAAATGATAATGATAATCATTATCTGCAAATGTACATACACGGGGAGATTATGTTCTATGAAAAAGGGTTTGAGCGGGATCTTATTTTTGATGGTTTTTGCGCTTGTTCTGGCAGGCTGCGGAGCGGCCGGCAATATATCGGATACAAGCAAAGCTCCAGCTTCGGGCAGCACACTGGCTGAAGTCGCGGCTGGTCCTGTGACAGTAAAGCATGATCGTGGCGAGATCACACTCGACAGACCAGCACAGCGTGTCGTAGTGCTGGAATGGACATTTACGGAGGATATGATTGCGCTGGGCGTTCAGCCCGTGGGTAATGCGGATAATGCTGGATACAAGCAGTATGTGACTCCAGAGGCGGCTCTGGATAGCAGTGTGACCGATGTCGGAACGCGCAACGAGCCCAATCTGGAGGCGATTGCTGCATTGAAGCCGGATCTGATCATTTCCAATGTTGATGGAAATGCAGCTATCTATGATCAACTGAGAGCCATTGCACCGACAGTCGAATATAGTCTGAATAGCGGTAACGGCTATGATCATGACAAAATGGCAGAGATTTTCAACAACATCGCTGTCGCTCTTGGAAAAGAAGACAAGGCGAAGCAGGTGCTGAAGGAGTTGGATCAGCATTATGCGGAAGCCAAAGAAAAGCTTGCCGCTACCGGTAAAGCGAACTTCCATTATATTCTCACACAGGCGTTCACTTATCAAAATGCGGCCAGCCTGCGCATGTTTTCAGATAACTCGGTGGTCGCCGGGACACTGGCGAAGAGCGGGCTGATTAACGATTGGAAACCGGACAAGCTTGAACAGTATGGTTTTTCAACCGTTGGTATTGAAGCGCTGTCTGCCGTTCAGGACAGCAACTTCCTCTATATTGTGCAGCCGAACGATGATGTTTTCGGCGCAGCGATGAAAAATAGTTCGGTCTGGAACGGACTGAATTTTGTCAAAGAAAAACGCATTTATGCATTGGACAGCAAGACATGGACGTTTGGCGGTCCCATCTCATCGAAAGCGCTGGTTGACCAGGTTGTTGCGGCGATTACGAAATGAGCTAGGTCCCAGTATTCCGTACGATTCATAGCTGGTGTATGATAAGCATGAATGGGGGTGGTCTGACCGCTCTCATCCATGCTTTTTTTATAGGCTTATGTTATAGAATGGCCGCTATCCCGTTACATAAGATTGGGCAATCACTGATCGGGGCGATCGCATCGGCGCCATTATGATCGGTCTGATCGGTCTGAAAAGAGGGAGTCACGGTGAGTGGCAGCAAGCACGAATCCTCCTGCGATGAAGATTGCACCTGCGGTTCTGGACGGGGTAAGCTGGTAGTCCCCGGTGATGTCAGAGGAGATATTGATCCGCAGATGTTGGTGAATAAATACATTTGTATGAAGGAAAAAAATCCGTTCATAGGAGTTTTCCTCTCCTAACGGCTTTTTTTGCATTTCCATTCGATGAATTACGCATATTGTTATTTTTGTTATTGATAAATTGACCTAAAATATATCTCTGTTAGCATAGACTTTTGGATAGATTTTGCATATAATCGCATTATAAAGCGTTTACATTTTAGTTTTCAAACAATTTAAAATGAAAAGGAGGCGTAAGTTTGCAGTTTTGTTTTGTTGGCAATTGTTAGGTTTTGTTAGGCGATTGTTAGGGTGATGTGATTTCATTATTCGACAAATGGAGGCATTTAGATGAAAGGATTGAGGTTATATTCTGTATCTCTACTTACTGTTATTCTCACCTTCTCGATGGCTTTTCCAGCATGGGCTGCGAGCCAGGAAGAGACCACTTCAGTCACGCAGCAGCCTGGCAAAATAACTTTGGTTGATCCGCAGGCGACTGCAGAGACACGCTCTCTGTTCGCCTATTTGAATGACATTCGGGGCAAAAAAATCTTGTTCGGACATCAGCATGCTACAGATGAAGGGATCACCTTGAAGTCGGGTGCTGCAGGGGTTCCATCTGATGTATACAACTCCGTCGGTGATTATCCTGCCGTCTTCGGCTGGGATACCTTGAGTCTTGAAGGCAAGGAGAAGCCGGGCGTCGCCGGCGATCTTGAACAGAGCCGCCGTAATCTGGTCTCTTCCATGAAGCAGGCTCATGAGATGGGCGCTATTCTTAATCTGAGTACCCACTTCCCGAATTTTGTAACTGGAGGTACCTTTAACGATACTGCGGGCAATGTGGTCGAGCATATTTTGCCGGGAGGGGACAAGAATGAAGACTTCAATGCCTTCCTCGATCAGATCGCTGACTTCGCCAAGGATCTCAAGGATGATCAGGGCAAGCCGATCCCTGTATTGTTCCGTCCGTTCCACGAGCAGAATGGCGGCTGGTTCTGGTGGGGATCCAAGACAACCACGTCAAGTCAGTATGTAGCACTGTACCGTTATACGGTCGAATATTTACGGGATATTAAGGGAGTTCACAACTTCCTGTACGTGTATTCCCCGAATGGACCATTCGGCGGCAAAGAAGATAATTATTTGACCACTTATCCTGGAGACTTGTATGTTGATGTCTTGGGAATGGATCAATACGATAATGATGCTAATCCAGGAACAGAGTCATTTTTGAACGGACTGGTTAGTGACCTTGCGATGATCTCCAAGCTGGCGGATCTGACTGGCAAGGTCTCAACGTTCTCTGAATTCGGCTACTCGCCTAGTGGAATGAAAGTCAGCGGTAATCTGGATACGGAATGGTTCACCAAGGTGCTGAATGCGATCAAGTCCAATCCCGATGCGAAGCGCATGTCCTATATGCTTACTTGGGCGAATTTCAGCACGAACGGCAATCTGTTCGTTCCTTACAAGAACGCACCGAATGGTCTTGGAGACCACGAGCTGCTGAATGATTTCGTAAACTATTATCGGGATGATTATACAGGCTTCCTAAAGGATGTGGAGGGAGTCTATGATTACAAGGTGGATACGATTGCCAAAGAACCGTTCATGCATATTGCATTTCCGGTAGAAGGCTCTTCTGTCACACGCAAGACAACAAAAATTTTGGCCCGCGTGCTGGATACCAAGCCGACCAAGGTGACATTCACAGCCAGCGGACTTAACAAAGAGCAACAGATGAAGCTTGATTCGAATGGGTTTTATGCAGCCGAATGGACCCCGCCGCTGGAACTGAACGGCAAGACAGCGGATATTGAAGTGAAGGTGTATCAAGGAAACCGCGTCACGCTGAGTCAGCAGATTCAAGTGTTCGTCAGAGTGAACGAAATTCCGATCAAGTCCTACGGCTTCGATCATACGAAGGAGCTGAACGGAATCCGAAATAACGGCGCATATCCGGATAGCGTGAAGACTTCCTTCAGCCGTGTTCAGTTGAAAGGAAATGGCATGCTCAAGATCAATGTAAACGGTCTTGATCCAAGCCAGACTTGGCAGGAGTTTAAGATGCTGCTCCAGGATCCGAGTGTCGATTACAAGCAGGTGAACCGCGTGAAGCTCAAACTGCTCGTTCCGGTAAATGCGACTGCTGACGGCGCTACGCTTCGTGCAGTGGCCATGATTCCAGGACAGTCGGAGACGAAGTACGGTCAAGAGGAGACGCTGAAAAAGGTATCTTCGCTTGGGCAGGTCGAGATCAGCAATACCGCCTATTATGAGTATGAGGCCGTCATCAATCTGAAGTCGCCGTCCAGTGCGGCTGAGAGCCTGGCTGTATCGATTGTAGGCAGCGGTTTGAAGAGCGGTCCTGTATATGTGGATCAGGTCCAGCTCTACAATGCTTATTATGAGGTTTCCTTGGATCCAGCTGTTGTAGATGACTTCGAATCCTACGGAACCGGCGACAACGGCAACAAAATCCTCCAGTCCAAGTATGTTCGTGCAAGCAGTGGCGATGAAATTCAGGTGGCTCTGTCGGATGATGCTAAAGGCGGACATCAGCTCAAGTATACGTACACCTTGTCTACTCAAGGTTACTCAGGAGTCACCAAGGTGCTCAGCGGTGTAGACTGGTCAGCATTCGATCAGCTTCAGATGCAGTTCACACCGGATGGTCAAGGTCAGAAGCTTGTTATTCAACTCAAGATGGACGGCGAGCTGTTCGAATACTATCCTAAGACGACCAGTACAGAGCCGCATCTGGAGAAGATGCCTTTTAATGAGTTTGTTCCCGTGCATGGCACACAAGGCTCAATCACTAAAGATCGACTTAAGAGTGTGACAGAATTCAGCATTTATACGAATGCTATTGATGGAGCCAAACTGACTGGCACGATGTACTTCGATGAGATTAAAGCTGTCCTTGACTCGACTGGAAACTTGGGAGATTAATGGAGAGGGTGCAGGGCATACCGTAGTAGCCAAGAGTCATGCTCTGACAGGTGATGCTCATGTCTCTGGCGGATTCCACTGGCACAGCCGTAGTCTGTCTGTGACCTCGTATCTGAATAAATAGGGGCTATAGCAGGCGGCTACGCCTGAACCGCAATACACGATGATATCTGCATTCCGGTCCAGGCTGGCAAAATGCTGTTCCAGTTGTTGCGCATTTTTAAATGTACCCTTTTCGTTCAGTGCCTCTTTCCAAAAGTAATTCACCGCACCCAGGACATGCCTCTCTGCTTTATCTATGGGTTCTTCCAGTCAGAGGTAGTGTAACCGTTCCTGCGAGTCGATCAATATATAGGAGTCGACGGAAATCGAGCCTGCGGACATACGTTGCACCTCTTGCATACTTTTGAGCATTTTGAGCATTTCGTGCTGTGTAATAATTAAACTTTTATATACTAAAACCTATTCAAACAACTGCAAACTTCCGACATATTATCTAAGAGCTTCTCGCTCAATATTCCTCGGGGAGATGGCAGCATGTCACAAAATATTAAAAAGCGCGTATTCAGATCATCCAGCATTGCGAACACATTAGCCATTGTGTTGTTAGTCATTATCGTTGTCGTCTTTGCAACCTTGGGGACGTTCATGTTTGCAAGCACGCAAAGCATACTTATCAAGCAGCAAGAGGCCATGCTCCAGACCAAGACGCAGGCCATCGTCAGTCAATTCGATGCGTTGTTTAAGGAAAAGGGATCGCTTGTCAAACAAATGTCAACGAACAACCTTTTTCAGCAATACATAGAAACAACCAAATCGGCAGATATGGTGAAAACTTCTCCATATGCTGCAGAAACAGAAGCGACTCTGGCAGCCATTGTAAAGGCAGAGCCATCTTTTGCCGACGCCTGGATTGCAGGAATATCTGGCAAAGGCTTCTTTCTTCAGAATGATGGTGCTGCTTCCAAACCGGATTACGATATCCAAAAACGCCCGTTCTTCAAGCCAGCTGTTGAAGCAAACGGTTTATACTACTCGGATCCCTATATTGACGTCGCTACGGGTAGTGTGCTCATGGGTATTTTCTATCCGATCAAAGATAACAGTAACCAATTAATTGGATTTGCAGCAGCTGATATTGCCTTCAAAGATATCCCTGCCCTTATGCAAAGCTATTCGCTCGGAAGCACAGGTTATTCGATTCTTGCATCCAAAACAGGTGATATTTTATATCACCCCGATCAGACTAAAGTGCTGAAAGAAAAAATTAACGAAATCCCAGGTGAGCCTGGGGAGATCGGAAAGAAAATGATTTCCGGCGAGTCTGGAGTACAACTGTTTAATGATAATGGAGAACGTCGTTATATCGGGTATGCAACCAGTAAAGATACCGGGTGGTCCGTAGGCTTAACTATTTCTGAGCAAGAGGTGCTCACAGAATTAAAAGCCTTTACCTGGCTTACCATTGGCGGATTTGCCGCAGCCACAATCCTGCTGGTTGTGATTTGTTATATAACGCTCCGTTATCTGTTGAGATCGATACCGAAGTTGCTCGCAAAAATCAAGCTGATTGAAAATGGAGATTTAACTGTTCAGTTTGATACGCATTCCAACAACGAAATCGGGCAAATTTCTCAAGGAGTTCACAATATGGTTCAAAAAATTCAAGGAATGCTCCAAATGGTGGGCGGCTCAGCTCAGGTCTTGAATCAGTCCTCTGACGGTCTGCAATCCATTTCTTCCAGAACCGCGATAACAATGAACGATACTGCGACAGCAATCAATGAGATAGCCA
Organism: Paenibacillus terrae; assembly: GCF_000943545.1. Classification (GTDB taxonomy): domain Bacteria; phylum Bacillota; class Bacilli; order Paenibacillales; family Paenibacillaceae; genus Paenibacillus; species Paenibacillus terrae_A. The sequence continues at coordinate 2,927 of NZ_JTHP01000094.1, read as the reverse complement.
ATGCGACGAACTACCAGTCCGTCGAAACGGAGAATATTTTACAAAAAACCGGAGCATTGTCCGGCCAAATTGACGAAATTGCCAATGATGCCAAAGCCATAGAAACGATGGTGCAAATCTCTGCCGAGCAAAGCGGAATGGGGCTAGCTGTAGTGGATCAGTTATCCAAATGGGCAGAAGAAAATCACAATTCCACACAAGCGATGTCGTCTATTATTCAGGAGATTGATCTAAGCCGTCACGAGATTTCGAGCTTCGTGGACACGGTCAACCAAATTGCAACGCAGACCAACCTGCTGGCGCTCAATGCTTCCATTGAAGCTGCACGTGCAGGAGAACAGGGCAAAGGGTTTGCCGTTGTTGCCGGGGAGGTTCGCAAGCTGGCTGAGCAGACGGCACTGGCGACACAGGAAATCTACAAGAAGGTACGTGTGATTGAAGAAAAAACCAGTGTATCGGTTGAGCATACGGCTCACGGCCTGAAAATTGCTGAAGAAAATGCCAGATCGGTGGAGAACACCAAGCAAGTATTCTTTAGCATTAACAAGGATTTGGAAGATTTGAAATTGCGAATGATCCAGATTAGCAACAACACCTCCAAAGTCCACAAGCACAAAGATGAGATTTTGCAGGCGCTGGAGATCATCTCTTCCACCACGGAGGAGAATTCCGCTTCAACTGAAGAGGTTAGCGCCAGCACGCAGGAACAATTGGATAGCATCGAGCAGGTTGCTGAACTATCCAAACAATTAAGCCAATTGTCCAATAAGCTTCAAGACGAATTAAGCCAGTTTAAGGTTGAGTAACACGGTAGGTGGCGGCGATGCTATGGGATGATGTGGCGGAGGAACTGGACAAGTAAAGGTAAGGCAGTTTATGATAATGAAAATTGGACTTAACGGATCAACCATTTGCTCCGAAAGAATCGGGGCCTTAAGATGAATCTCCATCTTAAGGCCCTTTTTTTGTGCAAAATTCGATTTCCAATTTTTTGAATGGTTGATATACTAAGGAGGCAAGCGAGATGAAGATTAACCTGCTTTATCGGGATGAAAAAACGATCGGTGTACAGTTGGAGCGATACGGAGTCGAGGAGCGAGAAGGGATTCGGTCCATATCTGGCAGGAAATGGGTTCCGGACGAAAAAATATGGACGATTCCATACAGCATTGTGGCTGTAGAAAGCCTGTTGGAAGCATATCGGAGCTGCGAGTTCGAGTGCGGTGAGCGCTTGAATACAGAACTGCCGTACATCGGGGAGTGGCTGGATCAGCGGGGCACGCAGAGAAATACGGATTTCTCTTCTTCGGAACGAGGTGAATGGAATCCGGATCGGCGGAAAGAATTGCGTGATGCACTGGTAGCAAGGGGTTACAGCAGTAAGACGATGAAAGCTTACATATCGCAAACGGAACGCTTTTTCGCCCATTTGCAAGGGATCAAAGCAAGTATAAGTGATGCGGCGGTACAAAAATATGCGCTGGCACTGCTCGAAAAAGGTCTTTCGCACGCTTATGTTAACCAAGCGATTAGTGCGCTAAAATTTTACTTTCACCATGTGCTAAAACAGCCCAAATCCGCCGCCTATGTTCGTCCGAAAAAGGAGAGTAAACTGCCGGATGTGTTGTCCCTGAATGAGGTCATGCGCCTGTTGAAAACAGTGAAAAATCTGAAGCATCGGGCTATTCTGTACCTGACGTATACATCCGGGCTGCGGGTAAGCGAAGTTGTAAGGTTGCGTCCCGAAGACTGCGACCGGGAACGAAAAGTGCTGAAATTCCGTCAGGGAAAGGGCAGGAAGGACCGGCAAACGCTACTCTCCGAAGCGGCTTTTGCGGTGGTCGAGCAGTACATAGGGGCGGAGCAGCCGGAAGACTGGCTGTTTCCAGGGCAGAGGGAAGGCCGCCACCTGACGAAACGTTCGGCGCAGAAAGTGTTTGAAAAAGCGCTGGCGGAAGCGGACATTCGTAAACAGGTGAGTATCCATTCGCTAAGGCATTCCTTTGCGACCCACTTGCTGGAGAATGGGATTGATCTTCGCTATATTCAGGAACTGCTGGGGCATCAGAGTGTGCGAACAACGGAGCGCTATACACATGTGAGCAGGCGGGACATTGGGCGAATTCAAAGCCCGCTGGATCAGATGGACAGGCTAGAGGATTGAAACGCAGAAAGTGCGGGAATAAGGAGAAAAGTGCAGGATTCACGAAGTTCGTGAATATGACGAAGAGTGCATTCTTTCGGAAGTTCGTAAATAAGACGTTATGTGAAACCTCCGTAAAATTGAGAAAACACAGACAAAGGAGAATAATAAATGGTGTGTGCATATTGTTCAGAAGAAGGAAAACTTACGAAAGAACATATTATTCCAGATTCGCTTCTCGTTGTATTCGCAGAATGTGATTTTACGATAAGAGGAGATAGTTATTTTAAAGCTGATCCAGTAATTAAAGACGTTTGTTTAAAATGCAATAACGAAATACTAAGTGAACTTGATAACTATGGATCAAATATAATAAAAAGATATTTTGTTGATGAGTATGAACCCGACACACACCTAAATATTGATTATGATTATAGATTATTGTCAAGATGGTTATTGAAGCTAGCGTACAATAACGAAAGATCTTTTAAAAGAAATACAGAATTGTTCGTACAATACATTGAATACATCATGGGGATTACAGAAGGACACCCAAAACTTTCTATTTTTGCAGGCTTGGCTATTGATACTTCGCCTATGCCTGAGTTTTACCACGATAATCTCAAGTTACAAATTATCACTGCACCAAAATTTGTTGGAGAAAGCATAATTGAACCAGTCGATCCGATAGGGACTGTTTTTAAAGTAAGAGATAATATAAATGATTTAAATATGTCAGAACTCAAGGAGAGTTTTTTGTTTATATAAATTGAACTAAAGAAAC
>NZ_JTHP01000093.1 GCF_000943545.1 Paenibacillus terrae | reverse complement strand
ACACGACGACTGATTTGGCGTCAAAAGAATAAGAAGCGTATAGAGCAGAAGTTCAAATCCTGATAGATTCAACAGGCTTTCTCACTAACTGTTTGCAGCCTTCAACATTTGGGGTAACACTCACATAATTACATAGAGAGGCAACCGCAAACAGCATCTGAGGAGGATATGAATGGACCTTCAAAAGGCGGACTTTTTGTGGCGCTAGAAGAACCCGACACGATTGTCGGGTTCTTCTCTTATGCTTTGGGTCTTAACCATTGTGCTTCATAACCCATATCGATCATTGTTGATAATGCGTCTTCAATCTCCCATGTTTCTTTTCCTGTCCATCCGCTTTCTAAACCATGTAGAATCCATGCCCGAACGATTTTCGGATAATTGAGATTATATATTTCCGAGACTCCACTCCTATGATGATACAGTTCGACACCTGTAGCCAATGGACTACCTCCAATGGGATCATTCCATGTCAAAAAGGTAACCAAGAGTGGTGCAATCTTTTTCCCTTCCCAAAAAACTTTTAATACATTAATGCTTTGACCATTCACAAAATGATGATTCAGTAAATATTCATAAGTTTGCCCTTCGACGACAATCTGCCTTATCTTTTTCTTCATTAATTTCTCCTTGTGAAACACTAATTCCATTATTATATCTGTATTTCAGAGGTACAACTATATCTACTTACCTATAAACCTTATTCCGTAACACTCACTTGCGTTTGAACTGAGGATCTCCGTGAAAGTAAATACGTAGCCACAATGGCGATAGCGACCCCTGCTGCTCCAAACCAGGTGATGGAAGCCAGTGAAACCTGACCTACAACCACGCCACCAATTCCGGCTCCAGCTGCCATTGCAAGCTGCATTGTAGACTGATTAAGACTCAGCATCACGCCAGAAGACTCTGGTACAAGAGTGACCAGATTATATTGTTGAGTTGGCCCCGATGTCCAGGCTGCGAACGACCATAGGATCAGTAAAGCGAATACGGCGATCAGGGAGTAAGCTGCAAAAGGAAGTAAGAGTAACGAAATCATATGCAGCACCATGCCTCCGAATAACGTAAAGGGAATGCCCTTTTTATCTGCACTGTATCCACCGATTTTCGACCCGATCAGACTGGCAATCCCGAAGGCGAGTAATACGATGCTCAGCATATCCTCTCCTACACCTGATACATCCAGCAAGTATGGTGAGATATAGGTATACGCGAGGGAATAACCCCCCACCCAAAAGAAGGTAATGCCTAATCCCAAAGCGACTTCGGGCTTTTTTAGAAGAGCAAACTGTTGCAGTAAGGGAACGGGTTTATCTCCTTTTATACGGGGAATCGTCATAGCGATAACAATCAGGGCGATAATCCCTGCCAAAGCGATGCCGAGAAATACGGTTTTCCATCCATATGCCGAAGATATCATTCTACCAAGCGGAATACCGATAATTAGCGAGGCTGTAAAGCCCATGGTGACCGTAGCAATAGAGCTGGCCTGCTTCCCGGCTGGAGCCATTTTTGCTGCAATACTCAGTGCCGTAACCACGACCATCCCCGCCCCGAGTGCCATGAGAATACGTGCGGCAATAAACATGCCAAAACCCGGTAGAACAAAGGAGAGCAGATTGGCAACTGCAAATAATCCAAGTGCATACAGGATCAGTTTACGTCTGTCCATTTTAGCGGTGACTGCCATCAGGATCGGCGTGCCAATTGCGTAGGCAAGGGAGAACACTGTAATTAACTGACCTGCGGCAGCCACTGTAATTCCCATCGTAGTTGCAATTTGATCCAGAATTCCCGAGATAATATATTCAGATGTGCCTACCAAAAAACTGATAATTGCCAAAATGTATACTTTCCACGCGCTCTGCATTTTATAAAACGCCTCTTTCCTATTATATTTTTATATTTTTACAAATATCGAAATTAAGACTAAAAAAATTATGTCATCAGGTATGGGGCATATTTCTTCGCTACTTCAACATCCAGGCTGTAGTAAATAAAGGTTCCCTCTTTACGGAACGTCAGCAGTCCGGATTCTGCCATTTGCTTCAGGTGATGCGATAACGTTGAAATTGCAACACTGTTCAGCTTCTCACTCAGAACAGAGCAGCACTGGTCACTTTCCTCTTTCAGCAAAAATGCTATTTTGAGACGAGTCGGTTCTCCAAGCGCTTTATATATTTTTACAGCTTGCTGCATATCTGTAACATCTTTCACCCTGTTCAGCCCCTTCTGCTTCCAGTCTTAATTTCGATGTTTGTCGAAATAAAATTATCATAAACGTTTATAAAAGTAAACCACTTATTTTTAAAACCCTACTTTTTTCACACTCTGCTGCTGTAAATACGATCTTTCTGATTACACCATAAAATAATCCCCCATTCACAAGGGATGGAGGATAAGTCACATGGAAGGCCCATGCTAGCACAATTGCGGTTGCGGCCAGCAGCAGTGCAGTACAAGCTACAGAAACGGACACAATACTTCGTGACATGGCCAAACCTCCCGTTTTCAGAAAAAAATAAAATTCCCTCTGCTCAGTCACGTCCAACCGTAGGCTTGCGAATCACAGACACACTCGATTCCCTGACGATCAGACGAGGCTCGAATTGCACACGCTCGTAATCGCCCGGTGTCTGTTCCTGAATCCGCTTGAGCAGCAGCTCCGCAGCCAATCGGGCCACCTCTTCTCCCATAATGGAAACAGAGCTGATCTGCGGTGTCGTTACCGTAGCCCATAAATTGTTATCAATGCCGACCACAGCAACTTCTTCCGGCACCTTTACACCCAAAGCCTTAAATCGATTCACAATTCCTATCGCTACCATATCGTTAACCGCATAAATGGCATCCGGCATGTGTTTCAAGCTGTAAAAATAATCGGCTGCACGCAGCCCTGTTTCAAAAGAGAAATCATCGCCAAAATAAACAAGTGAAGGGTCCACATGCTGGAGAGACTGTTCATAAGCGAAGTACCTTTCCTCGATTTTATCCTTCGCAGCACCTGCGTAAGCAATTCTCGTTCTCCCGATTTTAAGCAAATGCTCCATCACAAGCCGCCCCTCTTGTCGGGCCAAACTGACGATATCGGCTTTAACGTCTTCGCCCAGCTTTTTGCCATAGTTAATGATGGACACCGGAACGCTGGCTTTGTTGATCAGATCGACCAGCATTTTGGGATACGCCAGCGGCATAATAATTAGCCCGTCCACATGCAGCTTCTTGACCTCCCGTACCGTTTCAAGCTCCATTCTCGCGTTCCCGGCGGTATTAATTTGCACGACACGGTAACCATGCTGCTTCGCGGCCTGCTCCACAGACCAAGCGATCTCGGGAATAATCGCATTACGAATATCCGGCACAGCCAGCGCAATTTGGAATGTCTGACGCACCTTCAGGCTCTGAGCTGAGGTGTTGGGCGTAAAACCCATTTCTTCAATCACTTGCAAAATCAATGCTTTCGTTCTCGGGCTGATGCCCTCACTATCGTTAATAGCCCTGGAGACAGTCGCAATACCGACCCCTGCTCGCTTGGCTACATCCTCTATGGTTACTTTTTTTTGATCTGGCACGCCCAAAATCCTTTCACGGTCGGAATCGTTTTCTGACTTTCAAAAACAAAGTCTCTATATTGATATTATACCATAGAATGAGTATCTAAAAATTGAAGTAGTTTTCTCCTCATCGCTGCTTCACTAAAAAAATTATAAAATCTCTTTATTCAAAGCGATAAGCCAAATATAGCACTGTAGTAACAAGTGATTATATTCACACAAAAATCAAGTGCTTTTTGTATGAATTTGGTTTGACAATGTGTAAAAATTGTGACATATTATTTTTCGGAAACGTTTCCTAATTCATTCGCTTTTATAGCCATTAAAGATCATATATTCGTCAAGGAGATGACAGACATGCAAGCATTGAGATGGCATGGAGTAAAAGATTTACGTTTGGAAAACATTGAACAGCCCGCTGCTGTGGCAGGAAAAGTAAAAATCAAAGTAGAATGGTGCGGCATTTGCGGAAGTGATCTTCATGAATATGTAGCAGGACCTATTTTCATTCCCCAAGATGCTACTCATCCTTTGACTGGAGAAAAAGCGCCTATCGTAATGGGACATGAATTCTCTGGACAAGTAGTCGAAATCGGTGAAGGGGTAACCAAGATTCAGGTTGGCGACCGTGTTGTCGTAGAACCGATTTTTGCGTGTGGAGAATGTGCTGCTTGTAAACAAGGCAGCTATAATCTTTGCGATAAAATGGGCTTCCTCGGTCTGGCAGGCGGCGGCGGTGGATTTTCTGAATATGTCGCAGCTGATGAGCATATGGTACACAAAATTCCGGAAAGCGTATCTTTCGAGCAAGGCGCTTTGGTGGAGCCTTCGGCCGTTGCTTTGTATGCCGTTCGTCAAAGCCAGCTGAAAGTCGGCGACAAAGCCGTAGTATTTGGCGCTGGTCCTATCGGATTGCTGGTTATTGAAGCTTTGAAAGCTTCGGGCGCTTCTGAGATTTATGCAGTAGAGCTTTCCGAGGAACGTAAAGCTAAAGCTGAAGAGCTGGGTGCTATCGTGATTGATCCTAAGACATATGATGTTGTGCAAGAGCTGCACAAACGGACTAACGGTGGCGTAGATGTAGCCTATGAAGTCACTGGAGTACCTCCTGTGCTGACTCAAGCTATTGAATCCACTAAAATCAGCGGACAAATCATGATCGTTAGCATTTTTGAAAAAGAAGCTCCGATCAAACCGAACAATATTGTCATGAAGGAACGCAATCTGACCGGCATTATCGGCTACCGTGATGTATTCCCGGCTGTAATCAGCTTGATGGAAAAAGGATATTTCCCTGCTGACAAGCTCGTTACCAAACGTATTAAGCTCGAAGAAGTGATTGAGCAAGGTTTTGAAGGTCTACTGAAAGAAAAAAATCAGGTTAAAATCCTGGTATCTCCAAAAGCCTAATTTAGAATGAAAAATCAGATGTCTGCCATATGCAGGCATCTTTTATTATAAAGCCGGGCAGCAAGGCAAGAATACATGCGAAGTTAAAAAGACAAACCAAACAGCGCTACTCCCCTTCTGCGGCATCTGCCGTTAAGTGGAGTAGCGCTGTTTTATTGCATTCCATATTATTGAGTTACATTTTTCAGGACATCATCAATCATTTGTCCATTTGCGATGGTCCCCGTGTACAACCAGCTGGAATCTTGACCAAAATCGTATACATGTCCTGCTTTTACGGCCGGAATCCCTTCCCAAACCGGATCTTTAATGATTTCGTCCTTACTTAAGCCTTTGCTGTTCACGATAAAAATATAATCCGCATCCAGCTTCGCCAGTTTCTCCAGGGATAAGTTGCTCCAATTCGCCTTGGCTGTTTTGGAAATCTCCTGTACGACTTGTGGAACCTTGAATCCCAAATCCTTATATAATACATCACCGCTGGATAAATTCTGGTTCACTACATATACGTTTTTGTCCGTTACCCACAATGCGACTGCTGTTTTTTGCCCAACCGTCTGGCTCAGCTTGGCTTTAGCTTCTGCCGCTTTTTTGTCGTAGTTGCTCAATGCCTGCTTCGCTTCACTGCTCTTGTTCAGCACCTCACCCACCGTCAGCAACTCTTGCCGCCAATCGTTGTTCAGATTACTGCCTACGACGTAGGTTGGAGCGATTTTAGAGTATTGGTTATATTTGTCACCCTCCACCATACTCGCACTATCCATAATGATTAAATCCGGCTTGAAGTTCAGGACCGCTTCAAATGGAAGGTCAGAGGCGATGGTAGGAACGTCCTTCAACTCTTTTTGCAAGTAGCCTTGAACCGAATTTTTACCTACCGACCATTGAGCTACAGGCTTAACACCCAGTGCAACCAAATGATCCTCCAGGTAAGAAGCAATCACACGCTGAGGATGAGCCGGAACCTTCACCTCATGCCCAAGTACATCCTTCAGCACCCGTTCCTGTGATGCCTGTTCTGCCGATGTATTGTTGGTCCCTTGTGCAGTGCTGTCGGTGGCTGCAGGATTGGATGTACCTGAGCACGCACTGACCAGCAGGGTAAAACTAAGCAATAAAATAAATGCCATGGAATGCCTTGCGTTTCTATTCATTCGTAAAATCCCTTCATCGTAATTTTGATAATGATTATTATCCTCAATACCAGTATGCAGGGCGCCACTTATCGAATCAATGGAACATTCGGACAGGCTTAATGGATTATCTAGACGTATATCTCTCACAAAAGCAGATGAATATAAGCTGTCCCGGTAATGAACCGGGGATACGCCAGTATATTTTTTGAATGCCCGGCTAAAGAAATAGACATCTGGGTACCCCACACTGGCAGCGATATCCTGTAAAGTGCCATCTGTCTTCCGCAGTAGCTCCTTCGCCTTGTCCATTCGCAGCCGGATCAGAAACATAATCGGACTGCAATCCGTTTGTTTTTTAAATAACCGGGTCAAGTGCCTTGGACTGCATTCCAACAATCTAGCCAATCGTTCCAGCGTTATGGACTCCGCATAATGGACCTGCATAAATCGAATCGCCTGTGTCACCATATCCCGTGCAGGGGTATGAGTCTTCTGTTCCTGCAATTGCCGCATACATTCATATGCAAAATCATAGAACCTGCCCTGAGCCTGCACCTTGGACAACGTATCCTTATCATGCCATGCCTGCTCCAGTAGTTGCAGCTTTTGGTACAGCATAACCGGATACGGTGGCACAAAGCCATGAGCTACAGGGGGAAGGTTATACACCGTATGTCCCGATAGAGAAGCCACTTTATATAGTACAAGAATATATTCGATCCCTCGTTCCGAGGCAGTCATATTCAGTTCCAGGCCTTTGCTGCCATGCAGCACGTACCATGAATGTCTTGTATCATCCTGATCATCCGTAGGCAAGCGTACACTTCCCTGTAACACAAATACGAAAGCCTGCGCCGGAAGACGATACGGTTGAAGCCGCTCTTCCCGCTCCAGCCGAATATGCCGGACATCCATAACACGGATCGATGAATGGAGCCATGCGGAAAGCAGCTTGTTCAGCTCATCAGCCTCATACTTCTTGCCCGTCCCGGTTTGGGAACCTGTCCGCTTTTTCCATTCCTGCTTCACTTGTCAAAGCCTCCGCTTCATAAATACCATCCTATTTTTCAAAACCAACCTCATTATATATCATCTTCTACTATGTCTACCATGAGACAAAAATTCCTGCTCGAAATAAGGCGAATAAACGATTTCCATGGTACAATTTGTATAAATATAATGATTTTGAAATACATAGGAGGTAGACAGCATGAGTGGTTCAAAAATGGTATTAAGTACAGGAGCTAATGCTCCTTTAGGTAAGGAGGATACAGTACGGATCACCATTACATGGGAGCATGCGCCAGCCGAGCTGGATGTTAGCTGTTTTATGGTAGGCCAAGATGGTAAAGTCGCTTCGGATGACTATTTCATTTTTTACAATCAACCAGCAGATCCGCACAGCCATATACGTTTAGAGCGCCCCAATAACAAAACCGCTGAATTCACTGTATCCTTAAGGGCTTTGCAAGGAACTGGGGTTGATAAATGTGTATTTGCCGCCACTCTGGATGGTCCAGGCACTTTTGCTGATGTGATTGGCTGCACATTGACCGTTCAGGGAAGGCAGGTACATATCGCCTATAGCATTACCGAGGCCACCAAAGAAACGTCACTCGTATTCGCTGAAATATACCGCCATACGTCAGGCTTCAAGCTCCGCGCAGTTGGGCGTGGCTTCAACGGAGGCCTGAAACCGCTTGCCGAGGCTCATGGCGTCACCGTGGAAGAAGAGGAGCCGTCAGCAGCACCGACGAATACTGTGAATGCCAAAGCGGAGGCGAATGCTTCCTTTCCCGGTAGCGGAAAAATCAATTTACTTAAGCAGAGTGTGCAAATTTCACTGAAAAAGAAACAGATAGACCGTGAAAAAGCACGAGTAGCGGTTGTATTAGACGCTTCTGGTTCCATGTGGAAGCTGTACTCACTGGGAACCGTGCAAAAAGCCTTCGAACGTGTGTTGGCTGTAGCCGCCTGCATGGATGATGACGGTGAAATGGACGTATGGTTTTTTGCAGACAAAGCCCAACGCGCTCCAAGCGTCACGGAACGGGATTACGAGAATTACGTAAAACGAACTTTCCCAGAACCTGGATATGGGAAAATAGGAATAGGTAACAATGAGCCTGAAGTGATGACGGATATCATTTTAAAATATACAAAAGAAGTACCTAATGAAACAATCCCAACCTACATTATCTTTTTCAGTGATGGCGGCGTGTATGAAACGAAAAAAATATCAAAGTTGCTGATCAAGTACTCGAAAACTCCGATTTTCTGGCAATTCGTCGGACTCGGCAATGCCGATTATGGAGTCCTTCAAAAGTTGGATGATCTGCGCGGTCGCGCAGTGGATAATGCAGATTTTTTTGCCTTGGATGATATCGACTCCGTGACAGACGCAGAATTGTACGACCGTCTGCTAAACGAATTTCCTGGTTGGCTTAAGCAAGTGCGGGCCAAAGGAATATTGCGGAGCTAATCCTTCACCACAATGCGATACCCTTGCATGATCACTTAAATATCCGCTGAGAGTAGCAATAAAAGGCAGAATGACCGCAGATAGAGCAATCGTCAGCGCCACCATTCTGCCTCTAAACTGCTCTTCTACACACTTCTCTTCAGTATCCCCCCCATTTTAGTCACAGTAGAATGATATATGGTTAATTCCTTGCCAAATCCTATTTCTTTCATTTCCTAATTGGATATTATCATGTAGTATAAACCTAATTGAAGCAACCTTGTTTGGGCTTGCTGAAGATCGACTTGATGAAGGAGGATTTCGGATTGAAATCAAATGAAGCAACTTTGCACAAAAAGCTGCTCCCTAGGCATATTACCTTTATGGCTATGGGTGGAGTTATCGGGACCGGTATTTTTAAAGGAAGTACCGAAACGATCAGCTTGGCGGGACCTGGAGTTATTTTATCCTATGTCTTCGCGGGACTTCTACTCCTGGTCGTCATGGGCGCGATTGCCGAGATGGCTACCGTCTACCCCAACATGAATATGAAGGATTTTATTCGTAAAGCTTTTGGAGAACGTCTGTCCTTTATTATCGGCTGGTTGTATTGCTTCATGTGGCTGGCCGTCTGTATCATTGAGGTTATCGCAGCGGGAAGCTTCCTGCAATACTGGTTACCGGACGTTCCCCTATGGGTACTCAGTTTAGCGAGTGCAGCCTTCATTATTGTGGTCAACATGCTGAGTGTCGGCGGTTTCGGGGAACTGGAATTTTGGCTTGCGGGTATTAAAATTACCATGATTATCATCTTTATTGCATTGGGCGGCTGTATCCTGTTCGGCATTATCCCAACTGAAACTCCGCCTTATCTGAGCAATTACATACAGCATGGCGGATTTCTCCCCAATGGCTGGCTGGCTATTTTCTCAGCGCTGCTGGTGGTTACCTTTTCCTACGGAGGCTCTGAGCTGATTGGCCTGACGTTAACAGAAACAGAGAATCCGGAAAAGGTACTTCCGAAGGTGGTTAAAAGCTTTATTTTTCGCGTTGTGTTGTTCTATACGCTGCCGATTCTCATCATTTGCGGCTTGATTCCCTGGAATCAGCTGGATGCGAATACCAGCCCGTTCGTACAGGTGCTGTCTTCGGCAGGACTTCAAGGCTCGGCCCATGTCATGAACTTCATTTTGATTACCGCCGTACTGTCTGCCGCCAATTCGGGGATTTACGGGGCTACACGTATGCTGCATTCGCTGGCAGTCAACGGAGAAGGTCCTAAATCACTCGCCCGGGTATCCTCGAATGGGGTTCCGGTGAATAGTCTCAAATGGTGTGCCGTGATCCTGATTGTCGGTTCGATGGTCGCTTATATTGCTCAAGACGGACTGTTCCGTATTCTGATGGCAGTTCCGGGCTTTGTCGTTTTGCTCGTCTGGAGCTGTATTTGCCTGTCCCAGTTGAAACTGCGCAAATCTTACCCGATAGAGCCAAGCTTCAAAATATGGGGATTTCCTTATATCACAGCGATAACTGTCGGATGCCTGTGGGTGATTGCGTTCCTGTTCTTGCTTGATCCGCAAAATCGGATCAGTATCAGCGTATGCGTGGCTTTCATGGCGTTCCTGATTATCTGGTCTTTGGTGAAGTTCCGGGGAAAGCAGGCGTAAGCAGCTCATGATTCAAGCGTATTTATTTCCTGTTTCTTACGCCTTTCTTGCCTTTCCTTTTGCCGCGTTGCTGTTTACGCTGCCTTTTCTAATCGTACAGTACCGCAGACATGGTTATATCCATAAAACGAGGGCATTGATACTTTATCTGTTGCTTTTATACTTGATGAATGCTTTCTTTTTGGTAATTTTGCCACTTCCGGCATCGCGTCATAATACGGCGTTAACCGGAGGCGCATTGCAGCTCATGCCCTTGCAGTTTATTCACGACATTATAAGGGAGACATCCGTCTCTCCCTCCCAACCCTCCAGCTATCTGCATTTGCTGAAGGAACGCGCTTTTCTCCAGGTCGTTTTTAACGTTCTTATGACTGCGCCTTTCGGTATGTTCTTACGTTATTATTTCCGTGCGCGGTGGGGATGGTGTCTGATCCTGTCCTTTGGCCTTTCCCTCTTCTTTGAGGTGACGCAGCTAACAGGACTGTACGGATTTTTTGACCATGCGTATCGTGTGTTCGATGTGGACGATCTGATGGCAAATACATTGGGCGGCATGCTGGGCTTTCTTTTGGGCGAGTGGTTTTCGCGTTTTCTCCCGCGTCTGGAGCATCTGGACAAGCATTTGGACATCACAACCAAGCGGGTGTCCTATACCAGACGGGGCGTAGCCTTTTTCGTGGATTCCATTATCTGGACAGGTCTGCTCGGTGTTATGGGATTCCTCCGTGTGCCCGCCGCCTTCTGGGTATCCAGTGGAGTATACTTCATGCTGATTCCTTACCTGACGAATGGACGAACCTCAGGTAAATGGCTGGTGCGGATACATCTTGCGGGGGCAGGAAAACGTATTGCCCTGTGGGAGCTAATGAAGCGCTACAGCCTCTTGTACTGGTTGTATTTTGGTATTAACTACGTACTTGGTGGACCCGTACTTTGGCCTCAAGTCCCTCCATGGGTGAGTGTTCTGATCAGCCTGATGCTGTTGGCCATCAACGGATGGTTCTTTTTTCATCTGGTTATACGCCTGTTCAGAAAGGGGCCGTTATTTTATGAGGAGCTTAGCCATACTACCCACCGAATTACATGGCCCAAGCGACTTCGCCCCCCTCAGTCTGACACCACTGACCCTACTAATGTGTCGGAAAGTTAATACAAGAACTCAATGATCATAGGGCCAAAATAAATTTTATTGCACCCAAGCAGCACAAAAACAGGCGAAGCAAAGGATTGTTCCTTGGTCCGCCTGTTTTTTTATATCGTATACAGGTGAATCCATTTCATAATACCCTCAGTAGCTTTAATAAAGAGTACATATAGATCAAAATGGTTTAGTTTGTCTATACGTAGTATACATTTCGTTGGCCTATCATTTATGAAATTGATTCAGATATTAATTCGTTTCTATTATTTCCACTGTGCGATTTGGTCAATCAGCAGACGAGTGGATGGATGGCCTTCATTGATTCCTTTACCCATGGAAATGAGCATGACCGGTACATAACGATCTTTTTCAAGACCAAAGGCTTCAGCGATTCTGCTCTTGTCATAACCACCGATGGGATTGGTGTCATAACCGTGAGCGCGTGCTACCAGCATCAGCTGCATGGATACCAGACCACCGTCGATCAGAACGGTTTCTTTGTTTATAACAGGATCAAGCGCTGCAAAATGGGCTGCCACTTTCTCCTGCTGCATTTCTTTAATATCTTTTGGCATATAGCCCAATTCTACAGCTTCTCCGAAAATTTGCTCGAAATTATCAAAGTTGTTCAAATCCCCGAACACGGCAATAACTGCCGAAGATGTCTCGACTTGACGTTGATTAAAGCTGGCGAGCGGTGCCAAGGTTGCTTTACCTTCCGGGCTGTCAATCACAAGAAAGCGCCAAGGTTGCAGGTTAATGGACGATGGAGCGCGTGTCGCTTCAGTTAAAATCTCTGTCATTTCTTCGCGGCTAATTTTCACGGACGGATCGTATACTTTTACAGAACGGCGGCCCAATGCAATTTCTTTAAAATCATTTGTTTTGACAATATTGGATGTGTTCGTATTACTCATTCAGATCTCTCCCACTATAAATTAATATTTTCTCATGTTTTCTCACTCGTTCTTCGGTTTTCAGCCATTGACATATCGAGCACTGGAGAAGTCATGTAAGGATGTCATTATTTTCTGGAAGAGTCGGTGGCAGGAATAGAGGTTGGGACATTTTTCCCAAACTATGGATCGACTTCTATGATCGAACCTGGGATATCCACTCCTGACTCTTGACGGCTTACCCTCCCATGTCACGCGGGGTCTTTGCCCTTATGAAAATGGTAAAGTATTGGTGCAGTGCCTTAAACTCCGCATTCTTCGCCACCATGGGCATCACGGCCCGAAACAGTAGCGCTCTTAGCCTTGCGCGTCCTCGTTTGGTTATACTGGATTTTCCTTTTTTCTTCCCCGAGCTGTTCTCTTTGAGATTCAGTCCGGCCAGCCGTATAGTCTTCTTCTGACATTAGCGATCAGATAATAATTTTCCTCCGAAACCAATGTTTTCACTTTCGCTTTCCTTAATCAAAACAATAAAAGCCGACTCGGGTACATTCATTATGGTTGAAGCTGATGTGGTAAGTTCAGTGACCAACGATCTTTTTTGTTCTTTATTTAATTTGCCTGCTTCAATAGTAATTACTGGCATGTAAATTCCTCCTTGTTTCCCCTATGGATATAATGTAATTGGGGTCAGTCCATATCGGACATATGACCATTCATAACTTGCAGCATATCGGCTAGCTGGTGCCGCTGGGTCTCGTCGAAACTTTGGAGCAACCGGGTCACAAACTGTGAGCGTTCCTGTTTAAAAGTAACAATACGTTCACGCCCATAATCGGTCAGGCTAACCAGCGTAACTCTGTTGTCCTCCGGCTTGGTTCGTCGTGTGACCATCGCTATCGCTTCAAGCTGCTTCAAATGGCGGGTTACGGCTGCACCGTCGATGCCAACCTCTTTTTGCAGCAAGGTCTGGCTGATCTCATCCACCTGATACAACTTGCACAACAGCTGTAATCTGGATGCGCTGATTCCTGCACAACGCTCAAACTTGGAGCTAATCTGCTTGTTCAACAGCAACAGCGCTTCAAAAATATAGTCAGCCTCGGGTGATGTTTGGGTGATAGCAATCTCTCCTCCCTTAAGCCAGGTCACTAGGCATGACGATTCAACCTTTGATCCATCAATCATTGAGCTATCAAGTAATATACATCCTCCTTGAAAATAAATCAAGTCCCTGTGAAAAATAAAGTGACTCTTATCAAATAAAAGCTGAGCAACCCCGCAAGGGACTACTCAGCTTCTTCTTATATAACTTACTTATGTGATAGCTCATACAACACTCATACGATAGCAGATCAGGAGAGCCATACAGACAACGCTGTACAGGTTTTCTTGCCCTCTCCAGCCTGTTGTATTATCCCCGGTTAAATGATCCCGTGAGACAGCATAGCGTCAGCCACACGGACAAATCCGGCGATGTTCGCCCCTACAACCAGATTCCCAGGCACGCCGTATTCCTCAGCCGCCTTCACACTGTTCGCATAGATATTCTTCATAATATCATGCAGCTTGGTGTCCACTTCCTCAAAGGTCCATGACAGGCGCATGCTATTCTGTGACATTTCGAGCGCAGAAACCGCAACTCCGCCTGCATTGGCCGCTTTGGCTGGTCCAAACAGAACCCCATTGTCCAAAAATACTTCAATAGCCTGCAGCGTGGATGGCATATTCGCACCTTCACCCACAGCCTTTACGCCATTGCTTACTAGCAATTGTGCTGCTTGTTCGTCAATTTCGTTCTGTGTGGCACATGGCAGTGCGATATCGCATGGAATTGACCAGATACCGGAACAGCCCTCTGTATATATTGCGCCTGGACGCTCTTTGGTATACTCGCTAATGCGCAGACGATTTACTTCTTTAAGCTGCTTCACCAAATTCAGATCAATGCCGTCCGGATCATAGATGTAGCCATTCGAGTCACTACAGGCAACGACTGTAGCGCCAAGCTGCTGTGCTTTTTCAATCGCATAAATGGATACGTTACCCGAACCCGACACAACCACACGTTTACCCTCAAAGGACGAGCCTTGAGCGTACAGCATTTCATTTACAAAATACACGCAACCGTATCCAGTCGCTTCCGTACGTGTAAGACTGCCCCCGTAATGAATTCCTTTACCGGTGAGGACGCCACCTTCATGTCCCCCGCGAATTCGTTTGTACTGCCCGAACATATAACCAATCTCACGCCCGCCTACACCAATATCCCCTGCCGGAACATCGGTATCCGGTCCAATATATTTATACAGCTCGGTCATGAAGCTTTGTGTAAAGCGCATGACTTCGTTATCAGATTTCCCTTTGGGATCAAAATCGGAGCCGCCTTTGCCGCCGCCAATTGGAAGACCTGTCAGCGCATTTTTGAAAATTTGCTCAAAGCCCAAAAATTTGACAATTCCCAGATACACCGACGGATGAAAACGGATTCCGCCTTTATAAGGACCGATGGCACTATTAAATTGCACCCGGAAGCCACGATTGACCTGTACGTTCCCTGCGTCGTCTACCCAAGGCACACGGAAGGTAATGACCCGTTCCGGCTCCACAAGCCGTTCCAAAAGCCCCTGCTGCATATACTTGGGATGCTTGGCCAGTACCGGAACCAGAGAATCCAATATTTCCTTGACGGCTTGATGAAATTCATTCTCATGAGGATTGCGCGCGATAACCTTCTCAAAAACGGACTGCACATATTCGGCTGCTGCCTGCTGACTCTGCTCTGAACGGATAATGGTCACTTTTCTAAAACACTCCTTTATATTTGACTCCTCTACCAGAGAACAGAACGGATTTATTCCGTATTCTTGAGAGTAGGGTTTTATGTATTCATAAAATTTAGTTAACTATACATGATTTTTTATAAAAATACATCTAATTTGCTCATAAAAAAATTTTGGCCCCTTCATCAAATATCTCTATGAATCTATCATTCCTTGTCATATTCATACAGCATAACCCCTTGATTTACGGGCTTTTTTCACGATTTACAAGAGGTTTACACCTTACTCTATATGGGATAATAATGTGAACAAATTGAAGCTAAACCTCAATTTAAAGCTAGCCCGGTAAATATGGAGATAAC
>NZ_JTHP01000092.1 GCF_000943545.1 Paenibacillus terrae | reverse complement strand
CTCCATGCATAACCTATCTTATGCACTGATTCTGGCTACTTTTGGGGCTAATTCCGGGCTGAAACTGGCGTTTATCTATACAAATACTGACGGCATAACGTTATCGCTGTGAATCATCCGACTCCATATATCCCTCCTCAACCTCGACCGATTCCTCAATAGGTTCATAGTCGGCATCCACTACATCGGCTTCAATCATATCCAAAAATAGCTGCTTGCGTTCCTGTTCCAGTGCCTTCGTATTGACCAGCAGCTCACGTCGATCATTCCACTCGTTGGGTGCGCGGTTCTTTAAATAGAAGATCATCGCTGTCGGATTGGGGGGCTGATATCGTTTTACCTTTTCGATACGTGTCTTCTTTTTTCCATTTTTGTCCTCTTCGACTATTGTACGAATTTCTTCATATTCATACCCTGTAGCTGCTTTCAAAAGTGAATTTTCTACGTGGGATATAGGGACAGATTTGCTCCATTTGACTAGTTCAGCCAGCATCGGATGTTTATCAATATATTCGTACCAAGTTGTTTTACCAATGTCGAGTTTCTTGATGATGTCCTCCGCATTCACGCCTTCTTCGAACCACTGTTGAATCTCCGCTAACCGAGGATATACATGTGTCTCCCACTTGGTTGGACGTTCCAATGCTTCAGCAAATTTGGGATGTTTCCTTCTATAATCGCCTAATGTCCAAATATGAATATTCAGTCGTTTGGCAATCTCCTCATCCGTTGCTCCTTCACGTACCCAAATGGGAACATCCCTGAGTCTTGGCACAACAAATTGATCATACTTGGTCAGTATCTTCGGTTTATTTCTTTTGGGAATGTTATTGTTCCTGCTCATTCTGCTCACCTCCAGCACGAAAAAAGGGAACAGCCAACTATCGACCATTCCCCATATGTATCAGCTTATCCTTCTAACTCAGCTTCGTAAAACAATTCAATATCCTTAATCACCTTCTGAATCAACATGTTATCCTCCTGAGCTTCCTCAGCACCTAGCACATTGACCTTTTCGGCTTGCATACCCTTTAGGAATCGAATCACCATATTCACTTTTGCTTTACCCAACTCAATCACCCTTTCGGTTTAGTCAGCACATGATACCTCTGACCTTGCCGACTCAGCAACAACTTCTGAATAGCCTACCTTCACTCCATCTCGAATCAGATAAACGCCGTTATCGCTGCCAATATGAGCAATATATCGAGTTACAATCACATCTACATATTTGTGATCAAGCTCACTCGTATAGCAAATTCGATCCGTTTCCTCGCAAGCAATCAACGTTGAACCTGAACCACCAAATGGATCAAATACAATATCACCAAGCTTACTGGAATTTTTAATCGGGTAGCTAATTAAGGGAATCGGCTTCATCGTGGGATGATATTCATTGCGGAAGGGGCGATCAAATTGCCATAAGGTTGTTTGCTTACGATCACTGTTCCAGTAGTGTCCACCTGTCGGTTTCCAACCATATAATACGGGTTCATGCATCCAGTGATAATCTTGTCTACCCATAACCATTGCTTGCTTAGCCCAGATACAGCATTGTGCCAATTTGAATCCAGCTTCAATAAAAGCCTTCCTAAAATTTAAGCCCTCACTATCTGCGTGGAATACATAGATACTTGCTCCGTCATCAGCTACTTCATACATTTGAGTATAGGCTGCCAATAGGAAATCATAAAACTGGTGATTGTCCATTTTATCGTTCTCTATTTTCAATGCATCCTTCGTCTTGCCCGTATAGTCCACATTATAAGGTGGATCAGTTACAATAAGCTGAGCCTTCTTACCATTCATCAATGTTGCGATATCCTGCCAATTAGTCGAGTCACCGCAGATGAGCCTATGCTTCCCAAGTAGCCAGATGTCACCTTTGCGAGTTATCGGATGTTCAGGTAATGCTTCTTCTAAATCAAAATCATCCTCATCATCGGCTGTTTCTTCATGTAGCGTATCCAACAACTTCTCCGCTTCAGACCAATCAAATCCAGTTAGCTCAATATTATATTCTGCTTCTTTCAACTCATCTAATAATGCAGCCAATGCTTCAAAGTCCCACTCCCCTGTAATTTTGTTGAGCGCTATGTTCAAGGCTTTCTCTTTCGACTTATTCACATCGACTATGACACAATCGACTTCATCGTATCCGAGTACCTTCAACACTTTGGCACGTTGGTGGCCTCCCACGATGGTATAATCACTGTTACAAATAATCGGTTCACAATAACCAAATTCCATCACACTATTCCTGATCTTTTCAAACTCTGGATCACCTGCTTTTAAATCCTTCCTTGGATTATATTCGGCATGTACCAGTTGATCGATCTTCAATTTCATCCATTTCATTTATAAAACTCTCTCCTTTATGTCTATAGCTTTCTCATTATTTCTGGCGTTTTTTATGTACGGTATTACCATTTTTACGTTTACGAATTTGGTTTCCAATCCACTTGATCCCCCTTTCATTCATAGTTACAGTGCAGAATATGCTAAGCCAAATACAGATTGCTACGACTAATGCTAGTAACAATATCATCCTGATTTCTCCTCTCTAAATGAAAAAGAAACCCTAGCTCGTAGCCAGAGTTCCCGTGTATAATGTGTACTTTTAAATTTTCAACATTGTGTCACGTGACACATCTCAAACTTTGTAAGCTTAAGCAACCAATTTGTGTGGTTTAAAATTTTGCGAATAATAGCCCAATTCAGCAAGATAAATTTGAATATGTAAATTGAAAATCTTGAAGCGGTAATCCTAGACAATATTATGATTCTGACTACATGTATGAATTCTGCTGAATCTATGCAAGATCTATTTGTGGGATAGGGGGACTCTGGGCAATAAAACCACTTCGCTGCGCTTCGTAAACGGTAGTATCGCTTGCCGCCGTTTCCCCTCCCACACCCAACCCCTTTGCGGCTTATTAAGTTTACATTCGCAACTCCAATCATCCTTTACTCTAAAATTCATGGCTGGACTTATATATTCAATCCCATCATAGCCTCTCTACGGGCTGACAAGCCCATTCTATAAATTCATCTACAAACATGTTTCCTATTCTCCATCAGCTTGTTTCCAATTTTATAACGCCAGATTCCTATCTTTGCTCTAATTTCTCCACTATAATAGCTGATTTTTAAAAGCTGTTTCCATGTTTCCAGTTTTGAACACTCCTGATGACATATACACTCCTCACTAGCGCATAGTATTCGATCCAATATTTTTATATGTATTTCTCTCAAGAGTTAAAAAAACAGGAAACATGGAAACAAACTCATAATTCTCTATGTAAACAAACTATTTTTCTGTTTCCAATTGTATTTAAAACAGAAAACGAACAGGAAACGGATGCTGCAAACAGGAAACATTATATTTTGATGCCAAACCAGCACGGAACTGAATTGCCACTTGTTGTTCTGGCTTTCCTCTGATACACCTTATCCTTAAGTTTTGCTTTGATATGCTTATTAAATTTAGTCGTCGTTTCAGGTTTAAATCCACCTTGTTTACACCATGCAGAATACATCGTATATAACCTTTTGCATTCGATTCGGCTTTCATGTTGTTTTGAAGCTTCACTTTCGATTTGACATTCTTCATCTATGAACAGCATAATGACATCCGATTCCATTTGGTACGTTTTAACTTGATCCTTAATCGTTTGTGAATATGAAAATCCACCTTGTTGTTCGAGTCGTCTTAAGCCCTCAAGCGCATAATTTAATAGTGTCGATAAAGCGGATGGAGTCGTCAGTTTATGAATTAATTTCGTATCCTTTTGTTGATCCGTAAATTTTCGAGTAAAAGGAAACACCGTCAGCCTTCTAAAAAATCCATCACTATGGTCATTACTTTTCGGTAATTCATTTGCACTAAATAACAGTTTACAAAACGGCTCAAAGTTAAAGGGATCTTTCCCCTTTTTCTCAGCATTTAAGCCTTCACCACTGGCAAGCACCTTGAGGTTACCTGTAGAGTTCAATACCGTCTGTTCTAAGCAGCAGCCTACTCACAACTTTATTCATTCTTTTGAAGAAGTGGAGTTTCTAACTGGAATGAAAGAAACTGCTGGTTCCTATAAACACAGCAACATCCAATCCGGGGTTGGTGTCAGTGATTCTTAAAACTGTCTTTGGACTGTTTTATAAAGCTCTAGTGGGTTAAATGAGATGACAACCTCAACTGTTCAATTTACGTTTTATTCCATTCTCGTATGGCTTGCTTAGATTAGAAGATACACCTTAAATAGGGAACATATATTTATATAGCCCCACATATAACTTCAATCCAATCTTTACCCAACTCTTTACCAAACGATTCCTGATAAACTTTGGCTCCAATCTGTACCATCTCTCTTTCCAACAAACCTTCATCACTTCTAAGCAGTCTCAAGTCCTCTTCAGATAAAGTTTTACTCTTGGGAGCAACATACTTACGGTATATAAAAGAATCCATGCGCCAGGCATTAAATTGTGCTGTGAATTGCTCTTTCATTCCGTATAACATTTGAATACCAGGTACATCAATATCACCAGAATAATAGATAGCACAATTTGGATTTGAGGCAAGACATTTTTCTATGAATAATTTAGAAGCAGTTCTAGCTTGTCCAATAGTACAGAGAAGAACTGGGAAGTTTATTGGAAGTTGTTCTAGCGAAAGGTCATTTTTATTTAGAAAGTGAATGGTTTCATCCGCGAGATAAGAGATAATAGACGGATTCTCAATAATATATAATGCTGAATACTTAGGAAGCTGCTGAATTTCCTCAACCTCTCTCAAGTTGATTGTGCGAGGAGAAGTCCCTCTAACAAGGTTGGGTACGAAAATATGCGAAATAGAACTAAGATCATCATCCAATACATCGAAATTCCTATAAATCTGTCGTTCAAATAGATATTCAGGAACAACTGTTTTCTCATTTTTTTGAATCTTATCAAATACTGATTTATGGTTATCTATGTCATGAAGAGCATGCCATAATAGCCTTCCTCCCGCCCTTTTTTTATCAAATGCATGAGGATCTTCTGTGACATGAGCTGCAAAAGTAGGTAATCTGATCTTTCCAGTAGAGATGCCTTGTTTCACAAGCATTTCTTTCTTTCTCATAAGAAGGTACCATAATGCACTCACACAGACAAATAAATCCAAATATGCGTCCTCCCCTTTATTAGAAATATTTTTTAAAACTCTATAACCTTCGCCCTCTCCGTTCTTCAACCTACCAAACCAGTTAAACGTCTTTTGAGAAAACTGTTCAAGTTCTACTGTAGTAATGTTAAATTCATTTATAAAATCGTGTTCGACTTTCTCAAAAAGCTGAATCCACGCTGATAATTTCAACTCTTTTTGTTCCCGATTTGTGAGTAACTGACTGTTATACAACACTTCGTAAAGTTCAGGTATGGTTAATTCATACCCCCGTTCTAATTCTTCAGAAAAAATAGCTAAATGAACTTCTACTTCAGAACCAGGAAATATCAACTGAGTTACTCGGCTACCAAAGTAATTTTGCAACTTTTCAGCTTCAGTCTTTGATCTCACAATAATACGAGCATTGCCTTTTACACCATTCTGCCCTTTGTATTTGGTAAACACTGCTTTCAACAGATTTTCAAGTGAAGGGTCTGAATAGTATTGCTTCGCCGTTTTACGATTTAACAGTTCCATAATACACCTCTAATTAACTAAGACTTTACTTTCTCCATTCCAACGATAGTGGAACAAGCTAACAAACTCTGTATCTTTTGGTCTATAGATTTCATAGATGGACAGACTCGGCACAGTATCGTAACAGCCCCATAGCACTTGGGATGTCATGATATAATCAAAGCCCATATCAGTGAGCAAATGAAACATGTCTCGCATGTTAGCATCATCTACACCCGCAAACGCTTCATCTAATGAGATTATTTTTGGTGCATCCTGGTTTGCCTCACTGTATCTTGAATACGTAGCTGCGAATAAAGGAATATACATCGCCATAGCCTTCTCACCACCGCTTAGAACATTAAACTTCGAGTCAGTCAGTTCTGTATAATTTGTTCTATCTCCTTTTATGTGTTCCAATTTAAACTCAAACCACATACGATAATCCAATTGTGAGTAGATATAATTGCGCAAAACTCCATCCTCTCTATAGGCCTCCTGTTTTGCTTGTAGAATTCTCGTCCGAAAATGAGTTATGACTTGCTCAACTTGTTCGTCATCCATCCGATGTTGTTCTAACATTAATAGACTGACCAGTTTTTCCGTGTCTAGTTCATCTTCATTTTTACGTTGTAACGGAAGCCATTTTAATGAAAGCTTTAGACCACTTGAAGTATCTCTCTGCTTCATTAAATCATCCATCTGAACAACCCAAGCTTTGGCACGGTGAATTCGTTTACGAATTGTTTTGCCTACACTTCCAATAATAATTTCTTCATAGAGTTCTCTGTCTTTAGCAGTTAATAGAATTTCTTGTTCTCCCATCAGTTGATTTAACTCATTTAATAAAATGTTTGGGGTAAGGGGATGTACGCGATCTCTTTTAGAGAGAATAGTAATTCTGCTGGAGTCAGTAGCTCCATATTCCATATCAATGGCATACTCCTGCAAATTGGCTTTAGATTTATGAAATTCTTTAGTTAGATCATTAACGATTCGCTCTTGAGTCACATTAAAGAACATTTCTCCATACTCTCTTACAATCTGCTTACAATAGTTAACGATGTCCTCTATAAGCATTTCCTTTGTAATTGACTCATTGATTTCTTTTGATAAGGGTAGTAGACCTAAATGTATCTCCTTTTTCCATTTTTCAATTCCATCGTTGAGCAGTTCTTGGCTTTCACTTAGCTTTACATAACAGTTTTCAAGATGCCCTTCAGCTTTACCTAATTGAGTGCTCTGCTCTTCTCGAATCTCATGCAAATGAGATAGCTCTTTTCCTAACAACTCTTTTTCCTCTTTAAAATCCGAAATCCGTCTATGAATATCTTCAATTCCTAACTTTTTAACGATTTCACGAAGTAGCTTAACTTGCTCTGTCCGTTTCACTTTACGACTTAGCTTATCCTCTAATTCTATTTGATCATCTTCTACTAACATAAGTAAAGTTGAGTATTGTTCTTCTCGATTAGCCTTAATTTCTGAGGTGTTTCGGTATTGAAGCCATTGTGAATGCAACTCGGAGATATAACCGTAATACACAGAGCAACGATCTATTGCCTCGTTGATCTGTGATTCATTTTTAAGTAGAGACCAATCTGCTGTTTGTTCCATCAATTCTACCTGTATGGCTCTCCATTCTGATATTTTTAACTTGTATCGTTCCTCTACTTTTTGTTCTTGTTCCATTGAATGTTCCAATCGAATTGTTGCTTTTAGTACCATTTCCAGTTGGTTTTGCAGTTCGGCATCTTGAGGGAAAGATTTAATTTCAAGGTCCATATTTTGCTGCTTCATAGTTAACTCATGCAACTGCTGATCAATGTTATTCAATTGTTTTTGTAGATGCTGTATTTCTACTTCCAGCTTGGCCATTTCCAATTGTTTTGTCCGTAAACGATTGGCCTCTCCAATAAATTCAGAGCGTGACTTTGAATTATTACTTCCGGAAAGAGGTCCTAAGCTAAAACGCCCTGTTTCTGTAATTAACGCTCCATGCTGTTCACGGCAGTTATCCAATAGAGTACTCTGATCTTTCCAATTAATAGAATTCAGTGCATAATTAATATCTTCTACTGATAACCCACTTTTTTCTGTAGGTGTCGCATGTAGAACCGAACAGAGTGTCTTACCATTTATCTGACTCGAAGGTTGAATTTGAATCCATACTTCTTCATTATTTGGCTGTTCGATTATTGATACTTGCCCCCCGGGTAAGATCCAAGCATCCAGCAATCCAGCCTGATCTAGTGTTTCTTCCAGTTGTGCCTGTTGAATTTCCGTTAAAGTTTCACTAAAGTCACATACTGCATATAATGGCGCGCCGGAGCCTGGTTTCCTATTTTCCCGTGCTGACTTTCTCTTTTCTGTTCTTCTAGGCTCAGGTTCCTTTGCAACTTTCCATTCCTTAAGTTCCTGTTCAAGTTTAAGTTTCTCATTTTCAATAGAAACTGCTTCTTGGTTCAAGCGCACTCTTTGCTGTATATACGACTCTTTTTGTTGCTCATAAACTTGCAGAGCCGGTTGCCTTACAGGCTCATACTGACGATCAGTAACATCCAGTTCAGTTAAAGCACGCAGACTTTCTCTCAGTTGCTCCCCCTGCACAGGCAGAAACTTTAGTTCCTGATACCAGGAGACTAAATTCTCTCTCATATGTTCTTTTATTGTCTCGAACTTCTTCACTTGTATATTCTGTTCCTCTTCCGCTTGGTGGCGCTGTTGAAGAACTTCTCCAAGCTGTATTTCCATTTCTTTTGCGGCTCTTGATGTCTCCCCCTCTTTCCTAGCAGTTTCCCGAGCAGCTAACAGCCGTTTCTTATGAGAATTCAGATCTTGTTCCCAATTTCTACGCCATTGATTTTCTTCAGGAATCCCCCGGCTCCAAATGCCATGATAAATGTCATGCTCATGGAATTCAATCACTCGCGCCAGGTCTTCCAAATCACCAATCGCTCCTTCTTGTTCCTTTTCATTTTGGCTTAATGAATCAGATAATTTTGAAATCTCCCCAATTAGTTGAACTATTTTAGCCTTATTAGAAGTAATTTTCTCTGTAAGTATATTAATTTGCTTGTGAATTTCCTTTAATTGTTCTTCATAAAGTTCCAATTCTTTTTGTTTCCCCATAGCCTCTCCTTGGGTTAAAACTTCAAGGTACCCTTCTACAATTCCAAGACGTTGTTTACAATCTTTTAAGTTCTGAACAACTTTATCCTTCTTCTCTTCTAACAATTGGATCTGCTTTTCTGCTTGTTTCAATTGGCTCAGATTTTGATTGCAAGATTTCCACTTATTGACAACATTATTTGATGTCTGGTGTAATAAAAATTTATTGTAGCGAGCATAACTTTGCTCAAGATTAGTAAGTTCCCGCACATGTAATTGAAGTTCATCCAAACGGTCAGTAATTTGGTCCATATCCTCAAGAACATCTGATAATGAGCTTAAGTCTTCTTCCATAAGTGGAGGCAAAGATTTATTAAGAATTTCATAGATTGATGAAGGTTTTAAATCTTTGGATAACTTTGGGCTCCGTAGTTCCAATAATAGCTTTAATAGATCTTTATAGGACTCCGTTTCTCTGAATCCAAATATCGCCTTGTTCACCATATCTCGATATGCATTTTGTTCCTGAACAACTTGTCCACCAGAACCTATTTTTTCTTCTAAAACTTTCTTATTGAGAGGTATCTTATTCCCCTCTTCCAGCCACAAATTTCGATCATACAGATAAAAATCTTCATTAATTCTTCGATTATCTTCAATTAGAAATCCCCAAAAGCCAAGCTGTGTTACACCACGACGAGCCCTAATGCCAATACCGATTGTTTTATACAGATTTTTTATTGGGTGATAAAATTCAAGCCAAAGATAACCTGTTCTGTCTGTGTGAACTTGATTCCCATCACCTAACAGATAATATTCAATACGTCTATCGCGTGACCCAAATGGATCCAGACGTTCGGGTCTCTTATCTCCGTCGAGTACGAGAGGAATCAAACTCTGCATAGTGACCGATTTGCCAGAACCATTGGTCCCCCGTAAAATTAATCTACCTTCTTCAAATAGAAATTCTTCATCATCGTAATACCAAAAATTCAGGATTCCAGCCCTGTTCATCTGCCACCGTTCCACATAAGTTCCTCCTAATCGTCCTGCTCTGTTGATCCATACTTAACTTCCCATCTTCCTGCTGCTCCATTCAGTACAAAAAACATGTGGTCTTCCCAATATCCAAATCCCCATTCAGCGAGATGGTCACATATTTGTTCAGCCAACTCAGTTGATTTCTTTTTTGTATGTTCATTAGTCCAAAACTCGCTAAAAGATGATTTCAAATGAATAAGTATACGTTCAATTTCATTTTTTGTTAAACGCACAAAACCACTCAAATCAACCTTTAGATCCAATTCTGCGTTTACAGCCATCTTTCGCACTTCTCCACACAAAAGCATTGCCAAATCAGACAAAGCAAGTTGTGTTGGAAACACCTCTGATTCAGACATCGTATTGGTTTCGAACAAAAGAATTCCTTCTCTGTAACGACTACCTTCCCAACCAAACATCGTCTTCATATTTTTCATTAAAAAATTTGCTTCTCGATGCAGATATGACGGATCACCATGCCACTGGTAATCTAATAGTATAGGTTCCAGTAGAAAACGCCGATATAATTCATGTCTCTTTTTTATATCTATCTCAGCAGCTTCCCACCCATAAGTCATTGTTTCCTTTAACTCAGCCATATTGGTATAGCTGGATAACTCCGCTGGGAAACTTCTTAACATATAACGCGAATAAAGAGTACATTCATACAACACATCATGATGTTCATGATTTGACGCCCAATTCGCCTCCTCACCATCTACGGAACGAACAACATTCAAATTTTTTAATTTTTTTAACGCTCTCGCCATGGATAAACGATGGTAGTAATTCTTCCAATCCACATCCAACCCTTGCTCCACCATGTACTGTCGAATCTCAATTACCAGTTGGGTTAGCAAAAACTGGTCGCCCTCTGTTTTATTCTCTAAATACCACAGACTATATGTAAATAAGGCATAATCCATTGGTTCACGAAACTCTTGAAACCCCATCCACGGGAAGACCTCTGCTGGAACTTTTTCCAGTTTAATGAAGTTTCTGTTCATTATAACGGAATAGCCCGTATAATTCATGAACCATTCTTTTATTTCAAAATATTGATCTTTAATCCAATAATAAATTTCGGCATTCTTTTCCTTATCAATCCACGGACGATTCAATAAAGCATTCATACAAATTTGTTTTCTTTCCTCAATCTCGTTACGATCTGGACGGTTCATTCGTTGTCTTCTAGTACTGAGCTTACCTACTTTAATCTTCACCATGTACATATCCCCCAAGATAACGTTCTCTGGTTACAATTCATTAAACCAAGCTACCTGGTCAGTCCAAGCTTTACGATTAATAACCACGAATCTGAAACGGTAATTTATAAGCTCAAGCGTGCCATCTTCGCAATGAAGTAGAGCACGTTCTTTATCAGGAGGATGACTCAACTCTATTTTTACTCCTTCTGAAGTCTGAAACGAATTGGTGGAGGAAGCATTACAGCGACTAATCCATGCTAACAATTGTAGCCTAGTCAATTCCCTTATGGTTTCAAATTCAGAAATAGAAATACTCCCAGTATCAACCATACGAATTAAAAATTCTAACTCTTGCTTTTGCTTAATCAAAAATGCATCTCTGAATTGTTCTTTTAATGTACTGTTATCAATAACTGCCTTTATGTCATGTCGTTCACTTCTTTTTCTATTTCGTGGACGGATCGTTCGTGGAATTGCTCTCTCTTTCCACATTGACATTTCTTTACTGTCAGACTCACGTGAATCTTCACCTTGTAGATGACGAGCAGAAAATAGACCAAACACATATGCCGATAATTTGTGTGCAGTATCAAGGTCCTGAATTCCATAAAACCATTTACCTAAGTAATCCAAGTCTTGCTTCCTGCTAATATTAGAACGTTTTCTTTCCTGGATACGAACGGCACTCCGTACTACCTTTACAATAGCTTCCTTTGTAGCACGCTCCAATAAAACAGAATCACTAATTGAATCGTGATCACCCAGAAACCATCTGCTGAGACTGTTCCATTTATCTAGAAGTTCATTCAAGTATTGTTCCTTGGTTACTAGTTGTTCCAATTTAGGTATGCGCCATTCATCATCCACTACTGCACCCAAAAATAGATCTCGAACTCCAGATGTTATCTGATGTAGGTTTCCTTCAATTTTATATGAACGTCTCTGTAGTGCCTGTATAAAATCCTGTAAGTAATGAGTGATCGAATCTTTATATAATAAGAAACTATCCGTGGCCATCAAGTCTTCAGCCATTCCTGTTTGAAGACTTGCGATATAATCCACAGATGCCTCATGTAAAGTTTGAAATGAACTAAATAACACCCTCCAATATTCCAAGGCTTTAGCCGGTTCATATTCACCTGCATTCTCCCTGATTTTAAATAATGTATCTGAAATTGTGTCAAATAGAGTCGGTTCCAATGAGCCTCCATAACCTCGAATGGATTCCAAGCTCTCAAGCATTCTTTCAATCTCAATGGAATAGGGAGTTAGTAGATAGCGAAACTTTTTACGAAGATATTCTTCAACGGTAACTGCGCGTTCTCCATCATGCTGTGCTGTCAAATTACCCCATTCCGCTAATTGAGTAAGATCTATTTGGCATTGTTCTAATGTGTAATTTTTATGTAAGTCCCACTCTAACAAACCCTCATAGATTTGTTCTGGTTTAAGCCAATAGTTTAATTTTTGATATTGTTGGTAGACATAATGCATTATAGCACGATAACGGGTAACGTTTTCCGCATTAACGTATTTTAATTCCGTAATTCCGCGTAACGATTGCAAATTAGGGATTTTGTCCACAATAACCTCCTTATTCTCCAAAAAATCCGCCTATTTCTCCTTTTATTTTCTAGGGCTTAGTCGTCTCAGCCATGCCAGCAGTTCTCTTTCCGCCCTATACTCTCTGTCCAAGTTACAGTAAATTACACCGCTTAAATCTGACGGTATGGATGAAGACCCTCTTCTGCAAATAATAGTCCGATCAAGTCCTAAATGGCCTTTAAATAAACCATACTCATAAAGGACATTAGGCTTAGGGTGCAAATTAAACTCGTTACCAAACAACACTTGATTATCCTCACTGAATATAAGGATTGCAGCATCTACGTGTTTGCAGATGTTGTCAAGACTCTCGCTCATATGATTCCCGAGAGGGAACACCCCAGGTGAAGTCCACGGGACGACTGAGCAAGAACTGACCCTTTCTACCTCCGATGGATTTTCCATTACATTGCACGAGGATACGGGCATCACCATCAACAGTCCGGGGGATATACAGATTCAGGGTGGTCACGTGAAGCTTGATGCAGGTGAGGAACTGTCGCTGGAAGCTGGAACAGCGCTGTATCTCAAAGGTGGAGAAAGTAGCATGGTGCTGGATGGCGAGACGGATACCAAAGCCCCAGTCATTTATCAGGAAGGTACGGTGAAAGCTCCCGTTTTTGTAGCTGACCTCCCTCCTGTGCCTGAGCCACCATTGATGAGTATCAAAGCATATGAAGCAGCTCAATCAGCAGCCAAGAGCAGCCAAGCCCCTACTCCTAAAGCAAAAATTACGACTCCAGCAGCGCTTCAACAGGCGAATGCCTTGATGGGGACGATATCCAAGCTATTAGGTTCCATTCCCGTAGTTGGGAACGTAGCCAGTGTGATGTTGAATACAGTGGGTGGGCCAGCAGGTAAAGTGGCAGCAACGGTGTTACAAGCAACTGGAGCCATCCCTATTCGTAGTAAAGGAACTCCTACGATTGGAGGCGATGCTAAAGGAACGGGGTTACATCCGCTCAAACACTTGGCTGGTTTAGCCCTCCAAGGACTAATCAGTCAATACGAACATGAGCAAGCTAAACAAGCTTA
Source organism: Paenibacillus terrae (assembly GCF_000943545.1). Classification (GTDB taxonomy): domain Bacteria; phylum Bacillota; class Bacilli; order Paenibacillales; family Paenibacillaceae; genus Paenibacillus; species Paenibacillus terrae_A. The sequence continues at coordinate 1,775 of NZ_JTHP01000092.1, read as the reverse complement.
CTATAGCAAGTGGATACTGGGGAAAGCGTACACGAGTGCTCGTCATGTGGCAGATTCCGGTGGCCCACTGGAACTGGTTCAAAACCTGCTGAAAGAGTCTAATGCCATGGTTCATGCGTATCAGCAGATTCCTATAGATCTGAGACAACGCTGGAGAGCCAATTATGACAGCTACATGGCTCAACAAGCAAAGCCAAAGCAAGAAGAGGAATCTCAGTCGTGGTGGGATCTTATGGCGGCAGGCCAGCTCCAAAATGCGGAAAACGAAGCCATTATGGCGAAGCAGATGGCGAACGAGTTGGAGTATACTGTAGATGTGAGTGGAGAAGTTGTATTAGGAGCAGCAGCCGCAGTTGTAGAAGATTACTCGTTTGGAATAATGAATAAGGAATATTCCTCAAATCATCCGATGGCGCGTAAAACAGGTGAAGTGATCGGACATTCCTTGACAACTGTAGCCGGAGCCGTAGAAATGACAGGTGCAGTGGTAGAAGGATTCTTTGGTGGTTTGGTAACGAGCACAGGAGTAGCAGCACCTGTAGGCGTGGGTGTTATAGTACAATCTGCCCTTTTGGGAGCACATGGGGCAGGGGTAACGTATACCGGAGCATCCAATAGTGTGCAAAGTGCTAAGGATCTGTATCGAATGTCTAAAAGCGAGGGCCCAAATAGTTCAACGCCCTCTAAACCTGCTGGCGCAAAGTCAGGTAAGAGCGAAGGAACACCTGCCTCGCAGAAACCAAGCAAACTAAACGAGAAGCTTCCTGAAACTAAAGGGACGGAACAAGCTGCCAATAATTTCAAATGGGGAAATCCTAAAAGTACACCAACGTATGGGCATACTTTTTCTGAGCATGGTGCAAAGAAAAAACCCAATCAGCTTATTGATAGAGCAAGAGGAAAGGGTCACCAAATCAGCCAATGGATTGACGAGAATAGTGCAGCGGACTTTCTTGCAGAGGTAGCAAAAAAGGGCCCCGGTGTTCATGAAGTTCCACTACCATCCACTATTAAATCGAGAGGATACTTGCCAGATGGGTCTGAAATAAAACCGGATATGGCTAGAGTTATAGTAAAAGAGGATGGTGGAATTAGATCTGCTTTTCCATATAGCAGCGCTCATCCTTCAGGAATAGGAAAATAATAAAAAGGAGAAATAACCATGGAGAATATATACCCAGAGTATGTTACTAAAAGTGCTATTGAAGGTCTTGTAAAGAAAATCAAATTACCTGCTCCTGATGAGTTTTCACAAGATTGGGAGTATGAAGTGTCGGATTCTTCAAGAATAACCGAATTCTTATACGCCTATGAAAATATCGAATTAAACAAAGAAGAAAAATTTGCTTTAATGATTATTATTATTTCATCATTCAATGATGCCATAGTAGAAGGAAAGGTTGAGGAGAATTGGGCTAGTTTTATCAGATATCATCTTCTTCAAGATATTAGTATTCATAAGAATACTATTTATTATTGGTCGATGTTGGATGAGGATGATCTGGAAAATTGTCATGCTGTAACATCTTTCATGAGAGAGATTGTAAATGTCGCCAAATTAGATGATCAAGACTAAAGTTGCTAGCAGAATTAATTTACTGGGTTTACAATCCTCATAACAAGATCGTACAATACAACCAACTAACCAAACACTAAACAACTTGACAAACCCGCTTGATAAACTTTCAAGGCTTATTCCAACTTGATCCAATGAGTAGGAGTAAGCTTTTTGCATGTCAAAATCAGTAACTAAATAACATAGCAAGTTACTTTCT
>NZ_JTHP01000091.1 GCF_000943545.1 Paenibacillus terrae | reverse complement strand
ACGGAATTTCTTTTGTTGTTATTTCTACTGTACTTGTTTTTTTAAGTTGTATTCTTTTTATAGAGATATTTAATAGGTTTTTACCTTTCCTAATCGGTAAAAAATTCAGTTTTGGTAGTTCTCATAAAACAAAAGCAACCCCCTAAAAATGCTTCATAATTAACTTCAAAAAAAGCCCTCAAATATAGTCGAGGGCTTTTTAAATATCCAATAGACATCAGTATTGAATTAGAAAAGATCGGGATTATCAGGGTATATTTTTTTGAATTGAGAGCGTATAAGTTCAACTTTTTCATTTGAAATCTCTGATGTCTTTTTCAACACTATGGCTTTTACGTTATTATCAAGATTATAACTGTTTAAAGGTTTATAATTATTTTTAAGAGATCCGTTTATCACTTCTTCTGCAAGTATACCTATGACTTTTTGGCCACTTTCACCCAAATGGTATTGTACAGGTAAGGCGATAACAACATAATCAGACTCAAAGAATGAGACCGGGAACCCATCTCTTAAATCAACGTGATGTGTCAGGTTCATAAATGGAAGAGCATTGTTGTTTTCAGGCATTTCAATCTGTCTGAGTATGTCATCATTAAGAATGCCTGAACTCGATAGAACATATACTTTATGCTGTTCTGATGAAATTTCTTTAAGATAAGTCGTTAACTGCTTCAGAACAGGTATATCCGTTCTTACTCTAGGTGTTTGCTTGAAATCACTAAATAAGGATGAGAAATAGGTAACAGGTCGTGCATTTAGATTAGTAAAAGTAACTATGAAATTACAAAGCACTAAATAGGCCAGAATAACTAAGAAAGCACTTTTTGCATACTTTATCTTGGACAAATAGTTTAGTATAAGAATGACGCCACAAACAAATAAAATTAAAATGTTTACTGTAAGAAGATAATAATGCTGAGAAGCCAAGCTTTGGATCCTTGTAAAAAGAAAGTAAGTAATGAATAGGTTCGTAACTAAAAAGATTGAAAGATACCGAGTTCTGCTAATTAATAACAAGCCTATGAAACCGATAAGAGCTATAAAGAAAATGAAGGCCCCATAATGATAAAATAAATTTTGCAGATTACTTATGACGTCACCAAAATAATAAGCCGAGTAGGCGTTCTTAAAGTTATTTGATAGTGCTCTTTGAATAAATTCATTGAAGAATATGACAAGAAATAATGCACTTGAAGCTCCTATAATGAAAAAATTCAAAATAACTTGCCAAAGCTGTTTAAAGCGGAAATCCTTTTCGAGAATCCATTTGAATAGAAAGGCGATACTGATTGAACCAAAGAAAGAGACAATCCAAAACCCGTACCATCTTCTTGTAAATGTTAGTAGTACCAGGCAAGCAGCTAAGAGTAAAACGGCTTTTAAATTTAAGCGTTCAAAATCATTATTAAATAATATAGCTAAGGACAAGCAAATAAAAATAAGTCCTATAGAATCCAGATATCCACCTAACATAGGAGCTATCATAATTGGAAAGGTAAATGTAAGTATGAATATCATAAAAACGTTCAATTTTGTGTTTAGCTGAATTTGGTCAGCAATCTTGATACACAATAAGAAAAGTATTAAACAAGAAGGATATAAGAAGCAGGTGTAGATTGCCAAGACAAAACTCATGTAGCTTGTACCTAAGAACTTCAAAGGTAAGGCCAGAAAGACTGTTGGGAAAACGGAATAATCGTCTCTTAAAATGCTTGCATAGATTTGTTTAGAGGCTGCTATAAAATCTGTGCTTAAAAGGTTATTAAATTGTATGGATGTGTTCCAATAGGCTGAGAAATCCCAATAATAAATGAAATGTTCCCTTTGGAGGAAGGCATAAATGAATATAAACCCAACTAGATAACCGCCAAAAGCTAGGTATTGCACCATTATTTCATTCTTTGCATATGTTAAGATACCACTAATGTGTAAAATGTATGTGGCACCTATGACAAATGACTGCGCAATATTTAGACTGAATAAAATGGAAATATAGTAAGAATCGACTTTAAACAGTATTAGAATCGGGATAAGTAGCCACATCAAAAACAAATAGGACCAAACAAAATTTTTATTAACTCTCGATAAATTCAAAAGCATATTCCCTCCCAATATAGTGTGCTTATTAATTTTATAGTAATCATAAATGAAAGTATATACTCAAGATGTTGGAGGTTTCGGTGAATGATAAAAAAGGAACTACTTTCTGGTGTAAAAATCATTGAACCCGTGGTTCATGGTGATCACCGTGGTTTTTTTATGGAAAGTTACAATGAGCAAATCATGAAACAAAACGGAATTAATCATGTTTTTATTCAGGATAATCAGTCCCTATCTGTAGAAACTGGCGTGATTCGCGGATTGCATTATCAGCTTAATCCTAAAGCACAGACCAAACTCATTCGTGTGATTTCTGGAGCCATATACGATGTTATTTTGGATATTCGTAAAAGTTCTCCAACATTCGGTCAATGGGTTGGAGTGATTTTGAGCGAGCATAATAGACGTCAGTTACTGGTACCTAAAGGCTTTGCTCATGGATTCTGTACGCTTGTTCCCAATACCCAGGTGCTGTATAAGGTAGACGAATATTATTCACCTGAAAATGATCGTGGAATACTGTGGAATGATCCTGCACTGGGAATTGACTGGCCGACTTCTCATGCTATTCTTTCGGAGAAGGATCAGAAGCATCCAGTACTAGCCGATGCAGACATTAATTTTGATTAAAGGACTTAGCCGCAGTTATATACACAGTTGAACCAATAATAAACTCATCTTTGTTTCTTATTAGTTCAAGAAGCATATTCTATATGTATTAAAGCACGGTTTAGGAGGACTGTATGAAACTTCTTGTCACCGGCGGTGCCGGATTTATTGGCAGTAACTTTGTGTTGTATATGCTGGAGCAGCATCCAGATTACGAAATTGTGAATGTGGATGCGCTCACGTATGCAGGCAATCTGGAAAATTTGAAAGCCATTGAAAATCACCCTAAACATACCTTTGTCAAAGCAGATATTACTGATGCACAAGCGATTGACCAACTGATGCAGCAGGGAATTGACGTGGTGGTGAATTTTGCAGCGGAGTCGCATGTAGATCGGAGTATTTTGGAACCCGAAGTTTTTGTAAAAACAAATGTACTGGGTACGCAGGTGCTACTAGACGCAGCAAAAAAGTATAATGCGACCAAGTTTGTTCAGGTTTCGACAGACGAGGTGTATGGCTCTCTGGGTGAAACTGGCTTGTTTACGGAGGAAACTCCACTGCAACCTAATAGTCCTTACTCTGCGTCCAAGGCAGGCGGCGATTTGTTGGTTCGTGCATATCATGAGACCTTTGGTCTACCCGTGAATATCACACGTTGTTCCAACAACTATGGCCCGTACCAGTTCCCGGAAAAGCTGATTCCGCTTATGATCTCACGTGCGTTGAGCGACCAACAGCTTCCTGTGTACGGAGATGGCTTGAACATCCGTGATTGGTTATATGTAGAGGATCATTGCAGCGCAATTGATCTGGTCATTCATCAGGGTAAGCTTGGTGAGGTATACAATATTGGTGGAAATAATGAGCGGACCAATGTACACATTGTCAAAACGGTATTGGAGGAGCTGGGCAAGCCAGAATCTCTGATTTCGTATGTACAGGATCGTCCGGGCCATGACCGTCGGTATGGTATTGACCCGACCAAAACGATGAATGAGCTGGGTTGGAAGCCAAAACACTCTTTTGAAACGGGTATTAAAGAAACCATTCGTTGGTATTTGGACAACAAAGAATGGTGGACACGCATCCAATCCGGCGAATATCAACAATATTATGCTAAGCAGTATGGTGCCCGTCTGGGGGATGCGTAAGATGAAGGTACTGGTTACTGGAGCATCCGGTCAACTTGGTAAAGACGTAGAAAAGGTTTTTCAGGAGCAAGGACATGATGTCCTTGGATACGATCGGGAACAGCTAGATATAACGAATTTGGAGCAAGCTGTGAAGATCGTAGGACAATATCAACCTGACGCTGTCATCCACTGTGCAGCGTATACGGCAGTGGATGCAGCGGAGTCCGATGTAGATGGGGCTTATCAGGTAAATGCGGCAGGAACACGTAATATGGCACTGGCCGCAGAAAAAGCAGGTGCCAAGCTAGTTTATATCAGCACGGATTACGTGTTCGATGGAACAGCGGAGCAACCATACCATGAGTATGATAATACAAATCCGCAGAGCATCTACGGAAAGTCCAAACGAGCGGGAGAGATATTGACTCAGACACTTTCCTCCAGGTACTTTATTGTTCGTACGTCTTGGGTGTATGGACTGCATGGGAATAATTTCGTTAAAACAATGCTGAAGCTTGGACAGGAAAAGCCGCAGCTTCAGGTTGTGAACGATCAGAAAGGTTCACCTACTTATACGGTGGATTTGGCTCGCTTTTTAGCTGAGTTGGTTCAAACCGAGAAGTATGGTGTATATCATGCGTCCAATAGCGGTTCCTGTACCTGGTATGAGTTTACGCAAGCGATCTTGCAGGATGCGGCGGAAATATTAGATGCCAAGATCACAGCAAAGCTGGAGCCGTGCAGCACAGAGCAATTCCCCAGACCCGCAGTTCGTCCGCGTAATTCCGTAATGGAGCATATTGCGATTCGAACAAATGGATTAAATGATTTGCGCGCTTGGCGTGAGGGACTGCGGGATTTTCTAAAAGAGTATCTGGCAAGTTCCAGCAAATAAAGGTACACTATATCTACAGCGATCTCCCATCATGTTTTGATTGGGAGATTTTATTATGTGGAGACATATGTCGACCCAATTCAATGAGTATTATAATGTTTATAATTCAATCCATACTCAGCTATAAGGAGGGCATCATTCTGAACAGGCCCAGCGTACAAATTTTATTATCTACATATAATGGAGCAGTTTATCTAGAGGAACAAATTGAAAGCTTGCTAAATCAAAAAGACGTAGATATTCAGATTCTAATTCGTGATGATGGCTCTACGGATAGTACAGTCGTTAAGTTGAATGCTCTGAAGCAGCAACATCCTCACCAAATCATTTTATGTCCTGAAAGCAACAAAGGGGTAATTGAAAGTTTTTTTAATCTCATTCAAAGATCGTCTGAGACATTCGATTATTACGCATTCTGTGATCAGGACGATGTGTGGATGCCGAACAAGCTTGCCCAAGCGGTATCTCTTCTTAATGAAAAAGAGGAGGGCCGACCGTTGATGTACTGTTCTGCCACGCAAATGGTTTCTCACACGTTGGAACCTCTTAAGGTATGGCCAGCAAATATTCCTAAACCTTTGTCTTTTTATAATGCTTTAATTGAGAATGTATGTGTAGGTTGTACCATGGTGATCAACAAACAAGCTCTCCAATTAGTGAAGAAGAAAATTCCAGCTTCTTTGAAAAACGTTATTATGCATGACTGGTGGATTTACTTATGTGTATCCGCTTTAGGAGAGGTTGTCTTCGACCCCAAACCCTCCATTTTATATCGGCAGCATCAAAATAATGTGCTTGGGGGCTCTACGGATGGATGGGCAAGCAAGTGGAGAAAAAGGCTGAACAGATTTGTAAAAGGAAAAAATCGCTATATTCTAAGCAAACAAGCCCGACAGTTCATTCAACTGTATGGACAAGACCTGTCTCCTCGAATGTATAAAGATATTGATCAGTTCCTGAACAGCTATCAAAAGGGGTTATTTTACCGTGTGGAATACATTTGGCAATCTCCATTTTATAGACAGTCACAAATGGACAACTGGATCTATAAGCTAGTTTTCATACTGGGGAAGTTATAAAGGTATGGAAAGAAAAATATTGAAACTTTTTTCCATATATAAGCGTCAAATAATCAAAGGTACAATGAATGCTAGATAAAAAACCATCGAATGCATGTTCCTTTATGGAAAAATATAGTATAATTGAAGAGTGCAACCGATATAGGCTGGCAAGGGTGGTCGGCTAACTCTCCCGAGGAGGGGGGTGAAGCCTGTGACAGTGTTTGAGGCGCTCAGTTTAATGCTGACGTTCGGGGCGTTGATCGTCACACTGTTAGAGTTTAACAAACGAAAATAGACCGCCCCCGCAAGGAAGGGTCTATTTTCGGCCTGATTGTTCCAAAACCGTCCGCTCTTGGAGCGTTGGTTGCGCAGGGGCTGGCTGGCACCAGCCCTTTTTCCATGTATATCTTACCACGATGATTTTTATACCTCAACCGAGGATTTTACAAAAATCTAATAAGCGATTTCCAATGAACAATATATAGATCGAAACGTTTTCGTTCGTCTATATTTGCACTTTTAAGCGGCTGGAATCGAATTTTTCAAAATCCTGCTAACTGTGTAAGGTTACAAGTTATGTGCTTTTTTGCGTCCCGCGCCCTGCGGGGGTATGCTATAATAGTCGATAGTAGAATAGATTACTGAATTTGTCAGGAGCGTTTTAAATATGGATGTAAGCATACTGGTCGTCAACTATAATACATGCCGTTTGACGCTGGATTGTTTGCAGTCGGTGTATGCGTCAGAGACGCAATATCGATATGAAGTGATTGTTATCGACAATCACTCCAATGATGGGTCTGTGGAAGCCATTCGTGCTGCATATCCGGAGATTACGTTGATTGCCAATGAGGATAACACAGGTTTTGCTAAGGCAAACAATCAGGGCATCGAGGTAGCGGGCGGGCGTTACGTATTGTTGCTGAATTCCGATACGTTGGTGCAACCGCACACGCTCGATACGATGATTCGGTTCATGGACACGCATCCGGAGATAGGAGCATCGGGCTGCAAGGTCATTTTGCCGGATGGTTCGCTGGATAAGGCCTGCAAGCGCGGGTTTCCAACGCCGTCTGCCTCCTTTTATTACGCCTTCGGCTGGTCGAAGCGTTACCCGGATAACCCGAAGTACAATCAATACCAGCTCGGGCACTTAAGCCCGGATGATGAGTATCCAGTGGATGTGCTGGTGGGTGCTTTTATGCTGGTGCGTCGGGAGACGATTGAGCAGGTCGGCGGCTTGGACGAAACATTCTTCATGTATGGTGAGGACATTGACTGGTGTTACCGGATTAAGCAGGCGGGATGGGGCATTTACTACTATCCGCGCACATATATTATTCATATCAAAGGAGGCAGCGCTCGTCGTCGTCCTTTGAAAATTATTTACGAGTTTCATAGAGCGATGTGGGTCTTCCACCGCAAGCATTATAAACAGCAGTACAGCTGGATCACGAACATGGCTGTATACGCGGGAATTACGGTGAAATTTGGAATGGCCTTTTTGAAAAATAAGCTCACTGCACCGGCCAAGCCGGACGGCGGCGAACAATCTCGTACCGAGGTGAAAGCATGATACGCAGAAATCAACGTTTTTTAACCCAATTGTATATTGTGGCGGATTTCGCGGTCATTCAGCTCTCCTTTTTGATCGCCTGGTTCTTCAAATTTGAAAGTGAATGGATTACCTATCAAGAGCCGCTTCCTATTCAAGTATATGGAGGCTGGAGCTTAATCTACGGTCTGATTGCCGTGGTGCTGGGGATGTTATTCTCTCTCTATTCACCCAAACGCAAAAAACGGTTTGCAGACGACGTATTTCGCGTCACCCAGATTCATATTGTTGGCCTGTTCGTGCTGTTGAGTGTCATGTTTTTCGTGAAGCAAATCGACATTTCACGGTCCTATCTGGCGATCTATATGTTTGGGAACGTACTGCTTATTTTATTTTATCGATATTTTTTGAAACAGGTACTTAAAGTTCTCCGCCAAAAAGGCTACAACAAGCAGTTCATGCTCATTCTCGGGGCAGGTTCGCTGGGCCAACGATTTTATCATAATCTTGGACAGTATCCTGATCTGGGATATGAAGTGGTGGGTTTTCTGGATGATAAGCGCCACTGGGATGAAGAGGAAGAAGAGCACTTCCGCCCAATCCTTGGCGGCTTGGATCAGTTAGAAGCTACGCTGTCGAGCATGATGATTGATGAGGTGATTTTGGCTCTTCCACTGGATGCGCATGATAAGTACCCCAAGATTATCAACATGTGTGAAAAGGCAGGGGTACGTACGCTCATTATTCCTGACTTTTTTGATTATCTGCCAGCTCGACCGTATTTTGATAACTTTGCAGGCATGCCAATGATCAATGTACGGGATATTCCGCTGGATGTGGCGGGGAACCGATTGTTTAAGCGTTCGTTCGATATTCTGTTCTCATTGTTCGCTATTATTCTGACTTCTCCGGTTATGCTGGCAGTGGCGATTGGCGTGATGACGACATCGAGAGGCCCAGTCATTTTCAAACAGGAGCGGGTGGGCTTGAATCGGCGTACCTTCATGATGTACAAATTCCGCTCAATGAAGGTACTACCACCCGGGACTGACGATACAGGCTGGACGACGGCTAATGACCCACGTCGAACGCGTTTTGGCACCTTTATTCGTAAAACGAGTCTCGATGAGCTGCCACAGTTTTTCAATGTGTTGCTAGGAGATATGAGCGTCGTCGGCCCCCGCCCGGAACGTCCGTATTACGTGGATCAGTTCCGTGAGGAAATTCCAAAATATATGGTGAAGCACCATGTTCGTCCCGGTATTACAGGCTGGGCACAGAGCAACGGGTTGCGTGGTGACACGTCCATTGAGGAACGGATTAAGCATGATATTTTCTATATTGAGAATTGGTCGCTCTTATTCGATATTAAAATTATTTTCCGTACCATCCGCAACGGTTTCAAGAATGCGTATTAATCCAGATTCACCCTTCGGTTCAGCCGGAGGGTGTTTTTGTGTCTATATAAGCTGAACTTAAAAGTTACCTATCGTGCCACTGCGCAGACGGATGGTGTTTTCCATCGCCCCCGCCTCGCTTGTACAGCACCATTCTACCTACTCCGTTTTATATGTACATTTTTTTGTTCAGCTTATACAGAGTTGTTTTGAGAGAGTGGATGCAGGGTATTGACCTGTACGAAAAGGATGTGACACCCTATGAAACGACTGATTGCGGCGGTAATTCTATTAATGTTGATTGGCACGTTTTTATTGGCTTACAGAGGGCAATCCACGGAGGAGCATACCGGTTTTACCACCCATCGTGTGATTTCGCATGCTATGGGAGCCGTTGACGGTTTAGCCTATACCAATGCGCGTGAAGCGTTTGTGAATAATTATAAAAAAGGCAGCCGCGTATTTGAGGTCGACCTGATGTTTACTTCGGACGGACATTTGGCGGCGCGCCATGAATGGACGGAGTCTTTTACAGAGCAAATGCAGCAGAAGCAGGTAGTTAGTACAGAACAGGGCGGGAAGCCCTGGAGCTACGAGCAATTCAAAAACACCCCCATACATGGTTCCTACACCCCGGTGGACTGGAATGATGTATTGGATCTATTGGAGAAATACCCGGATGCCTATGTCGTGACGGATACGAAAGAACAGGACCCAGCCCAAATAAAACAGTTATTTGCGCAACTGACCCGTCAGGCACAGGACAAAAATCCGGATCTTTTGTCCCGCATTGTCCCGCAAATTTATGACGAAGAAATGCTGCGAACGCTGCGGAGCATTTATCCCTATACCTCAATTATTTATACGCTCTATGCGACACAAGATACGGACGACCAAATCATCCGGTTTGTACAACAAAACGATATAACAGCAGTGACTTTACCGGAGAACAGAGTTAGTGGTGCTTTAGTGGAAAGCTTGCGGCAGGCGGGGGCGGTGTGTTACGTAAATACAATTAACGATCTAAAAGATGCCGCTGATTACGAACAGATGGGTGTGCGCGGATTCTATACGGATGTTTTAACGGAAAAGGAACTCCAAAAACGCAGTTGGCTGTATGCGTTGCGGCCTTGAGATGTGTGAACGGAGTGTTCCCATCGAATACGAACATTGACACCTTTTGAGCACTGTCATAGACTTAGCATAGAACGCTTTTGGATATTGGAATCCGGTTAGACCGGATCGTGGCAAAAGCACAATGGATGCTGGAGGAATGTGTGTTGGCAGATTCGATTCAATCATGGAGGCATGTATTTAAGCTGGACCCTGACAAGGAACTGGACGATGAGGGACTGGATGCCGTGTGCATGTCTGGTACGGATGCCATTATGGTAGGAGGCTCGTCGGGCGTTACCTATGAAAATACGGTGGATTTGCTGTCGCGAATCCGGCGTTATGAGGTACCGTGTGTGCTTGAAGTGTCCGATCTGGAGGCTGTGGTGCCAGGGTTTGATCTGTATATGATTCCAATGGTGCTCAATACCACTGACAGTAATTGGATCGTAGGACAGCACCAGCGTGCGATTGAGCAGTTTGGTTATATGATCCCTTGGGATTTACTTGTGACAGAAGGATATATTGTTTTGAATGGTGATTCCACGGTGGCCAAGCTTACCGGAGCGGATGCATCACTCGATGCTTCATCTGCCGCTTCATATGCAGAGGTTGCTGACAAGCTCATGCATCTGCCGATTGTATATGTGGAGTATAGCGGTGCCTTTGGAGATATGGAACTGGTACAAAAAATACATCGCAGTACGGAGCGCGCCCGTGTCCTATATGGAGGGGGTATCGTGGATAAATCTACCGCGTTACAAGCGGCTGCCGTTTGTGACACCATTGTAGTAGGGAACATCATTTACCGTGACTTGGCGAAAGCACTGGAGACGGTAGCTGTGAAGTTGGAAGTATAGAACGTGATTTTATGGAAGCTTGTAGAAAGGAGCATGCACGCATGCAATCAATAGATATACACGAGGCTGTAGCCCGCCTCAATCCGCCTCAGCGTCAGGCAGTGGAGGCGATAGACGGACCGTTGCTGATTATGGCTGGCGCAGGCAGTGGAAAGACCCGGGTGCTCACGCACCGGATTGCCTACCTCATCGCGACCCGCAAGACGGCTCCATGGGGCATTTTGGCAATTACCTTTACGAACAAGGCCGCGCGTGAAATGCAGGATCGCGTATCCAAGCTGATTGGCCCGCAGGGGAGAGATGTGTGGGTATCCACCTTTCACTCCATGTGTGTGCGTATTTTGCGTCGAGATATCGAGCGGATTGGATTTACCTCCAATTTCAGCATTCTCGATTCTACAGATCAGTTGTCTGTCATTCGGAGCTGCATGAAGGATCTGAACATAGACACCAAAAAGTTCGAACCCAAAGCGGTTCAGTCCATGATGAGCACAGCTAAAAATGAACTGGTCACTCCTGAAATGTATGAGCGCAAGATTGGCGACTATTTTGAGGGGATTGTGGCGAAGGTATATACCAAATACCAACAACGACTCAAAAACAACAACTCTCTGGATTTTGATGATCTGATTATGGCAACGATTCAACTATTTAAAGAAGTGCCTGAGGTACTGGATTTCTATCAGAAGAAATTCCAATACATTCATGTCGATGAATATCAGGATACGAACCGTGCGCAGTACATGCTGTGTAAAATGCTGGCTGACCAGCATCACCGAATTTGCGTAGTAGGTGACAGCGATCAGTCCATCTATCGTTGGCGCGGGGCGGATATCAGCAACATTTTGAACTTTGAAGAGGACTACCCGGAAGCACGTACCATTTTGCTGGAGCAAAACTATCGGTCAACCTCGAATATTCTGAATGCCGCCAATGAAGTGATTGGGCAAAATACGGGCCGCAAGCCGAAGAAACTATGGACCGACAAAGAAGGCGGGGCCAAGATTAAAGTTTACCGGGCTGACTCGGAGCATGATGAGGGCTATTTTATCGCCTCGGAAATTCATAAAAATATCAATGCAGGCAAAACCTATAGCCATCATGCTATTTTGTACCGTACCAATGCTCAGTCACGGGTTGTCGAGGAAATTTTGATCAAATCGGATATTCCGTACCAGATCGTTGGCGGCATCAAGTTCTATGATCGCAAAGAGATTAAGGACTTGCTGGCGTACCTTCGTCTGCTCTCCAATCCTGATGACGATATCAGCTTGATCCGAATCATTAATGTGCCAAAACGGAGTATCGGGGATACAACGGTCGGTAAATTGCAGGCAGCCGCAGCGGAGCGTGGAGTTTCTATTTTCCGTGTGTTGCAGGTGGTAGACGATTTGGGCTTTGCCGGACGTACGCGTAATGCGCTTGTCGAGTTTTACGATATGATCGAAGGCTTAAGTCGGATGGTGGACTATCTCTCGGTCACCGAGTTAACGGAAAAAATGCTGGAAACCAGCCAGTATCGACTGGAGCTGCAAAACGAGAATACGCTCGAATCACGCTCACGTCTGGAGAATATTGATGAGTTCCTGTCAGTAACGATGGAATTTGAAAAAGGAGCGGAGGACAAGTCACTCGTCTCCTTCCTGACCGATCTTGCTCTTATCGCGGATATTGATTCCATGAATGACGATGAAGAGGAACAAAGCGATGCGGTTGTATTGATGACCATGCATAGCGCAAAAGGACTGGAGTTCCCAATCGTATTTATTGTCGGTATGGAGGAGGGGGTATTCCCTCACAGTCGGGCCTTTTTGGATAATGAAGAGCTGGAGGAAGAGCGCAGGTTGGCGTATGTCGGGATTACCCGTGCAGAGGAGCAACTGTTCCTTACATGCGCACAGATGCGCACGTTGTTTGGCCGTACTACAGCTAATCCGCCGTCTCGCTTTCTCGAAGAGATTCCGGATGAGCTCAAAGAGGATACAATTATCAAACGTGACCGCTATCGCCGCTCAGGCAATGTAGGCGGCTCTTATGGCGGACGTGGACTCGGTAAAACCAGCGGCAGTAACTTTGGCGGAGAACGTTCCTTTGATACGATGAGCCGCAGTGGTTCGTCCGCTTCCGCGTCGCCCCGCGTAACAGTAACGACATCTTCATCTGCCAAACCAACTCCGGCTGCTTCGGCAGGAGGTCCCTCCATTTTTGCTGCCGGAGACAAGGTACAGCATGGCAAGTGGGGAATTGGAACCATTGTAGCTGTAAAAGGTACAGGCAATGATATGGAGCTTCAGATCGCTTTCCCGGCTCCGGTAGGAGTTAAACGCCTGCTGGCTGGCTTTGCACCTATTACAAAAGTAGAATAAATCTCAAACATCATTAAATCTCGAACCTCACAGTGGCAGCTTGGCTTAGGCCTCTGCCCTGATGAAGTTCCCGGAGGGATACGCCTGCATGAACCCAATGCACAGGATGGAGCAGCTTGTTGCTGAGCTGAACACATATAATTATCATTACTACACACTGGATGAGCCCAAGATCAGCGACAAAGAATATGATGTGCTTTATGACGAGCTGGTAGCGCTTGAACAGACGAGCGGTCTTGTGCTGCCGGATTCGCCGACACAGCGTGTGGGCGGGGAGTTACTCAAAGGCTTCACACCGCATCGCCATCTGGCCCCATTATGGAGCTTGGATAAAGCACAGAATGTGGAGCAGCTGCGTGCCTGGAACGCGCGTGTCGTGAAACTGGTCAACGATTACAACACCAAGAACCCGGAGCAGCCTTTACCGCCTCCAGGATATGCGATAGAGCTTAAATTTGATGGACTGACGCTGAATCTGACTTATACCGACGGGAAGCTGGTACAGGCCTCTACGCGCGGCAATGGCGTGGTGGGCGAGGGAATACTGGCACAGGTGAAAACCATTAAATCCGTGCCGCTTACGATTCCTTTTCAGGATGGGACCATTGAAGTACAGGGAGAAGGCATTATGAATCTGTCTGTGCTGACCAAATATAATGAGACCGCTGTGGACCCTCTTAAAAATGCACGCAACGCCGCAGCAGGTGCTCTGCGTAATTTGAATCCCAAAACAACAGCAGAGCGACGGCTGAATGCATTTTTCTACAATGTGGGCTACGCGGACCGAATCCAGTTTAGCAGCCACCTGGAGATGATGACTTTCCTGCGTGACAATCATTTTAAGGTGAATCCGTATCTGACTTACTTTGACGATTTTGATGATGCTATGGAACAACTGGCTGATATCGAAGAGTCTCGAGCCGGACTGGATTATCTCATTGACGGGGCGGTACTGAAAATTACAGATATGCGCACGCGTGAGGTTCTAGGCTACACTGATAAATTTCCGCGCTGGGCGGTGGCTTATAAGTTCGAGGCGGAGGAAACGACCACGGTGCTTAACTCTGTTGAGTGGAATGTAGGTCGCACGGGTAAAATTACTCCACTGGCAAGGGTAGAAGCGGTAGAGCTGGCGGGAGTCACCGTACAAAATTGTACACTGAACAATGCTGGGGATATCGAGCGAAAAAATCTGAAGTTCGCTTTGGGTGCTCGTGTGTTTATCCGCCGTTCGAATGATGTCATTCCGGAAATTTTAGGAAAAGTTACGTCTGAGGACGACGGAGAGGAAATTATCGTACCGGATCATTGTCCAGCCTGTGGATTCCCGTTGCAGCAGCGAGGGGCTCATTTATTCTGTGATAATAAGCTGGGCTGTAAGCCGCAGATTGTGGCTCGTATTTCCCACTTTGCGTCACGTGACGCAATGGATATTGAAACCTTCAGCGACAAAACGGCAATCCAGTTGCATGACGAACTGGAAGTGCGCGAGCCTGCGGATCTGTATACACTTCAATTCGATGATCTTGTAAAGCTGGAGCGATTTGGTGAGAAAAAAGCCAATAACCTTCTGGCAGCGCTTGAGAAGAGTAAAGAAAGGGATTTGGCTTCATTCCTTTATGCCCTCGGTATACCGAATACCGGTAAAGCGACTACGCGCATGCTGGCTGAGCATTACCGTGATTTGCACAAGGCCATGTCCGCTACGGTGGAGGAATTAATAGAGTTGCCAGATGTAGGCGGGATTGTAGCTGAGAGTATCGTTGCCTTCTTTGCTGATCCATTTACCCAAGCGGGAATTGAAAAGATGTTATCCCTAGGGGTAAAGGCTCAGGCTCCCGAAGCTCCTCAGGAGAAGAAGACAGACAGCTTTTTCAGTGGCAAAACGGTTGTGCTTACAGGTACCCTGCATCAGCTTACGCGTGAGGAAGCTGCTGCCAAGCTGGAGGCACTGGGCGCCCATGTGACCGGGTCTGTATCGAAAAAGACGGATCTAGTCATAGCTGGTGAAAAAGCGGGCAGTAAACTAGCCAAGGCCCAACAGCTCGGAATTGATACCATAGAAGATGAGAATGAGTTCATCAGACTGCTGGAACAAGAATAATTAGTTTGCAAGGAGCACAGCCATTCCGTTTCGGTACGGGGTGGCTGTTTTGTTATCTACTGTATAGATAGGAGGTATAATAGCTACGGAAAAAGAAGTTAAAAAAATGCTTGCTAAATAACTTTAGGCATGTTACATTATTAGACGTTGCTTTGAGAATAACATTTCTCGAAGCGAAGGATGCTGAAAAGAAAATCAAAAAAAGATTTGACAAGAAAGCAACCAACATGGTATGATCTAATTACTGACCCGTTGAAGAAACGAGGACAGACAAGTTCTTTGAAAACTGAACAAATGGATGATGAAAATAAAGATTTCTTCTTTATATAAAGAAGAATCGCTAGCATT
>NZ_JTHP01000090.1 GCF_000943545.1 Paenibacillus terrae | reverse complement strand
GATCTATTGAATTTATTAAACCATAGGTAGAGAACCAAAGAAACATACAGATAGGTATATAAAAGATCAATAATAAGAAAGAGAAAACTGCTTTTCTTGTATTCATTTCGTAACCTTCCTCGCATTAACTAGTAGTAGTTTAAGAATGTGTATTGTTAGTGAAATGGCTGACATATACATAGGATCGACATAAGAACTAGACAATAGTACAAAACACGTAGATGGATTCATTATTTAGCAGACCTTTTTCTATTTTCAATATGCCTCGAATTTTTCTTCAGAAGATTTTGGTTTATCCGAATGTTTATCTATCAATGCAGATAAATCTGCAAGAAACGCTTTCTTTCCTTCTTTATCCAGATTAGCTAATTTGAAAAATTCGCCCCCAATTACAGCCAAAATAAAGGAAGGATCAATCTCGAAACTGTCCTCCAAATTTTTTAATTTCCGATTAGCATAATCTATGTTCCAATCACTAAGTATCTTGATGTGCTTCATAATAGTGTTCACCACGATCATATTTTTTTTATCAAACTCAGTTAGAACCATATCAAGTTCTTCACCATGTACCTTTTCTCGTAAAAGCTCTTTTTTCTCATATAAGCTGAAAAATTTATGTTCGTTTAATGTGAGGACTGCCTTTTCAGAAGCTTCTTTAATGGATGCACCCTGCATTTTATAAAGAGTGCGAACGATTCCTTCCATTGTAATATAGTTAATAATATTTATCTGCTTACTGAGGATTTTTTGTAGTAGATTGTCCTTTAAGTCAAATACGATATAGGAACATGGTTTTTCTTGATTTCGCTCAAAGATTAGAGAATTAGTTTTTTTGTGTAAAATATTTTGAATTGATAATTCCTCATTTTTATTCATCTCAAGAATGACTTTTTCTGCGGTCAGATTCAGTCCATTTAACATTTTTGTAATGAACGTTATTAGAGAATCGGGAATTGGTATCTGACGATACTCCAAGTCAAATATCTGTATCCATTCTTGTTCTTTAATCTCATCGGGGGTTAATTCAATGGTTGTTTTTTCAAGTAGTGGCTGTATGTGTTCAAGAAAATCTTCCTTTTTGCCCAAAAGAAATTCAAATATTTTATAGAGAACCTCCAAATCAACAAATTCTGCATTATTGTTTTCTAACTTACTTATATATGCAAGGCTTCTATCAATATATTTAGATAGATCAGCTGCTTTAATTCCTTTATCATTTCGAGTATTCTTTATAGCCCTGCTTAGTTCTTCAGTTAATTTGACTTTCGGCATATATATCACCCCTCAGTAAATATTATAACCTAAAATTTCATAAATAAAAATAATTTTATATTCGTAAAATATTTTACGAAAAATGTTGACGAATTTTAATTTGGGATGATACAATATATTTGTGTTCACCTATTACCAGTATATTGAAAAGGTGAACTCGGGACTAATGTATCTCAGGAATGGAAGGGTGGTGAAGTTTAATGAATTGGAGATTTGATACTAGACATTTAAGTCCACAACAAAAATCGATTATCCGTAAACTTGATGAAGAGCAAAAGATTCTTAATGAAGAAAAAGATCGGCTTAAGAAAGAATCACCGCAACAGGTAGAAATTATCGAAGACAAAGACTGATACTTTTCTCAGTAGAAGAACTATTATGAGGACCATATCACTCAAACCATTAAACAGGAGGCCAAAATTTGTCTAGTAATCCAACACGAAATCAATACCAAATCAAACTGTTCCACTTTAACGAGATCACTCATGTAGGTGACCAACTTTGTGTGCCACAGTCCAGCACTCGTACCATCACCTTATCAAACAGCATCTATCTCGATCAACTCAAACGAGTTGTAGCAGAACGTGATCCTTCCACCGATGTTACCGAAGTCATCTTCATGCTCAAAGCAGACCAAATTGACGAAGATGATCCATCCCAACTTGCCTTGTTTGAACGTATGTTACGAGAGGGCATCTACTATAATGGAGAGAAATATGTCCGTTCGATCAAGTCACCTGCGATGGGACGTACACAACGAACAGAATTTATTCAGGAAAAGTATGTTGTTGATCTTTATCGACACATTACACTCGGCAAAATGCCACCACTCACCAATATCCATAAGTGGGAGGCAGCTCTTGGTGTGAGTCGTTCAGCGGCACAACCAGTTCCGTATATCCCTCGTATTGTCGTCATACCAGATTATGAAAAGGATGAAATCATTGAAGATGTGTGGAAAGTGGAAAAGTGTGCCGCAAATTTGGAGCAGCAGAAGTTGGTGTTCGAGGAAAAGACGAAGCAACGTGAATATTTCAAGGCGAAGAAAGAATTAAAACCAACTAAGGAACAATTACATAAGTTAGAACGTATACCGAATAAAACGATCTCGTGGAATGGTCGCACGAAGTCTGTTCCTGATCAAAATGAATATAAAACTTTCAATGGATGGAATAAAAAGAATCGTCGAGTGAAGCTAGAAGCAATTCCTTTCTCTGCTCGTTCAGTTATGTATAATGACGAACTATATCCTTGCTATTCCATCGAGCAAACGGAAGAAATCCCAATCATCACTATTAATGAAGAGTCCATCGGTTTCAAGCGAGTCGAGTATCCAAAGTATGAAAATAAGAATGTCCAGTTTTTTGATGGTCAAGGTTTAATGAGCTTCCAGTTTGCAGAGCGTATTGGACAACACCTGAATCTATCCTATTCACCTAATGCAGCTCAGGGAAGACTTCCATATATTAAAGGTAACTTTATTCGAATCGATCTGATGAAATGGTTCAAGGAAAACAGCGTGACAGAGATAAAGGATGTTTTTGGTGAATTACAGCCGATCATCGACAAAGAGGGTCGTCCTATTGACCTGATCCTTACCAAATCCTGCTTCAAAGCATGGCATCAATACAGTGAGGGAGAGGCAAAACCCAAGTGTTTGTTTGAAAATATAACGGAATATGAAGCATTACTGAAAGTACATAACCATAACAATTTTTGGATCGCCAATTATGCGAAGCCAGCATACCAGATGAACGCCTACACACCACTGACATATCAATATATTCATGCGTTGAATCTTACACTGAACGACTTATATCAATTAGCTACGCCTCTAATGGATGTCATCAAACGTGTACTACATGGACAAAAAAATGAAGTCCATGGAAATTGGCTTCGAGATATTGCGTACACGAAAGCGTTCCTACATATGCTAGTCCAAGAAGACGATGAACCGAAAGATGTAGATGAAGAACCCGACGAACAGGAAGATGAAATAGAACGGGGTCAGAAGAAACAATTTATCAATGAAATCATCCAAGCCATCGATTTGAATGAACTGATGTTGTATGACGGTAATGTCCGCAAATTCATCGTGAAGCAAGTCATGTTGAAAGTACAGGATATGTTGAAAGGTCGCATCCCGATTCGAGGTAGCTACTTTTATCTAACCAATGATCCGATTGCGTTTATGGAGCATGCCAGTGGAAAACCAGTAACAGGTGTGCTTAAGAAGAACCAGGCTTTTATGAATCGGAAACGTGGAATGCATGCGCTATTCCGTTCACCGCTAACGATATTTAATGAAGTCGGTAAGCTAGATTTTGTACGAGTACATAACCGATATATACGTCATTTGGATAATGTGATTGTTCTGAACTGTTGTGATTTAACACTGGCAAGACTTGGACTAGGAGATGTGGATGGAGATACGGCTCTTTGTACCAACGATCCTACCATACTCTCAGCCGTGATCGATGCTCCTACGATCATCAATGAGGATGATAAAAAAGTAGCTGCTCCAGTACCGAATCATATGGATAGTATCATCAAGATGGAACTGAAAAGCCTGCATAACCTGACAGGTAGATGTACGAATGTGAACACGTATTTTCAGAATATGGCTTTGGAAGAGGGAAATCTGCAAGCGCGGGTTTTGGAAAACTCTGTCCTTAAATTTCTCCAAGGTCAAATCATTGATGCGACCAAAAATGGACTGGAAGTAGAGATTCCATATGTGCTGGATCGTCTGGCTATCCAAATGCCATATTTCTTTCGTTTTGTGAATGGTGGCAAAGCCGAGGATTATCAGCACTCGATGAAATCGCCGTTTAATCAATTTTGTGTCAAGGCAGAAAAGTACATAGATGACAAGTTCCAGATGAAAGATGGGAAACTGGATCAGTCTATTTTGGGCATCGAAAGCACGAGACAATTGTTACAGGATATGAGCAAGGTTAGCCAGCCGAAGTTTCTGAGCTACCTAGCTCACATTGAGCCACTGTATAAAAAATACAATAAGCTGAAAAACCAAATTAATCATCGCCAAAAGCAATTTAATGAACTGAAAAAATGGGAACGAGACAATGATACCCGGAAAGCGATCAGTGCTGAATACGCCAAGTTAAGAGAGAAGTACAAGGCTCAGTGTGAGGAGATTTGTCCGTACCCTTCAATTCTTGCTAGTGTAGCTGTGGAGATCGCTTATCAAAATTATGGAACGTACTCCTTTGCATGGCTGTTTGTAGATGGACTACTGGAAAATCTAAAGCAGCATGAAAATGTGATGAAGAGGGAAGTACGAAGAGTGAACCGGCTCACGAATCGGAATGTAGAAGGCAAGGAGCTTACCGTTCAAGCTGGCATCGCTACAATAGATGATTTGGAGTTTCCATTCCATGTGCCGGACGGTGTTTATTCATTATTTGAAATTATGGGACAATTCTTTATTGGGTATGAAGCTGAGAGGGAAACCGTAGTACAAACTAGTAATACGCCTTCTATGCTGGACGAGAAAAGTACAAGACGAATATTGAAGAATTATCCGCTTGGTTTCAGCACATTGAAAAAGTCAGAGGAAGAATCACAGTTGATAGCTGACCAGGCATTGGGTAAGAAATTACAAATTCAGGTGGTCGAGCAAAACTATGTTCATATTATAGATGAGCATGGAGAAAGGAAATGTATAATTCCGAGAGATCAGGCCATTCGTCGAGATGAGGAGTTATCCTTACTGGATTTTGACGGAGCAGCAATTGAATTTATCAGGATTGAGAAAGTCACGAAATCAAGCTTTAAGGCGATAGTCCATATCGACTAAATTAAATCATAGGTCTGTCATGATAGGCGCCTGTTAACACTGGCGCTTGGGTGACAGCTAGAACGTTATATATACGAATCCAAACATAAGGGAGATATCATCATTTGAACATCACATTAAAATTAAGCCAGATCGTTACCAACCCGAATCAGCCACGTAAGCATTTTAACGAGGAGTCTTTGCAGGAGCTGGCAGCATCCATTGTAAGCGATGGTTTACAAGAAGCCATACTGGTCAGACCACAGGGAGATCAATATGAGATTGTTCAAGGGGAGCGCAGATATCGAGCAAGTCAAATGGCTGGGCTGAATACGATTGCAGTGAAAATAAAGGAATTGAGCGATGAAGAAGCTTTTCATTTATCTGTTATTGAAAATATCCAACGGGAACAAATGACCCCTATTGAAAAAGCTCATGCATTTTATGAGTATGTACAAAGAGGATACACGCATGACCAAATTGCAAAAAAAGTAAGCAAAAACAGAGCCTTTGTTACAAGCCGTTTAAGATTATTGAAATTATTACCTTTTATTCACGATTGGATTGCAGAGGGGTATATTTCGGACGGTCATGCCAAGCAACTACTGAAAATGGAATCGTTTTTGAATAGATTGATAAAAAACAAACCGACATCAAAGTTTCTTAATGAAAACGGTTCACAGAGAGAAGAAAGTCATTTTGAAAACTATCAATTGAAATTTCATAGTTCATTTTGGGAGAAGCATGATATAAAAAAAGAAAAACTAACCGTAAACGAAGTCAAGAGTTGGGTGGATGGTTGGCATTATGATTTAATCATCTCGCCTATTTTGAATTATAAGGGACTTGGCTCTGTGGTTGTTTCTAAAAATAGAGGATTCGCTTTAACCGCTCAAATGAATTGTATTATCAATCATCTTCATATCTCCAACATAACAGAAGAAGATATTGATTTTGCAGTTGATTATGATTTGGAAAAAAATAAAGATCACTTTGATTCCGAATTTAGACCGTGGATGGTTGAAAAATTTTGGGATGAGATGCGAAATGAACTCTTTCACTCTGATACCAACATCGAAGAAAAATGGAATTTACATAGCTTTCAAGATGAATTAAAAAAATGCAAAAAGTATAGCGATTCTTTAGAGGACAAATCATTGGAAACGTTAACGGAAGAAATCAAATTCTATAAGCAACAATTAGACCATATTGCCAAAGAGAATCATGTTTCAATGGATGACATACTTGATGAATTGCTGGCCATGGAGTAAATGGTGTCACGTGACACATATAGCGCCTGTTAACACGGGCGCTTGGGTGACACCTGCTATAGGGTGCGATTCCACAATGAGAGGAGTATTTCTGAATGAGCTATTTTTATTGTTATGATGGTCAGATGATGCGGAAATTGCAGGATAAAAATATCCGGTACATTACTCGCGCCTTGACGATTGATAAGCATCAAAAGTTTTGGCTGTATGCTATTAATGAAGAATTTCAACAGGCATTAGAGGAAATTAAGCAACCGAAAATATAAGGAGTGAATCTGATTTGGCAGTGAATCAATGGAGCGATCTGGAAGCTTATATTTCTCGTTCGCATATGGAAAGTCTCCATGAAGAGGCATTTATGGCGACATACCATGCATTATCAAGTTTTATACATAAGGGATTTCAAATGAATATGGATAAATCTGAATGTGAAGAATCCTATTTGTCATGGGTAGTCAATTCTGCTCCCGGTACAGGGAAAAGTACAGCATTAAATGTTCTATGCAAGAGCCTATTAAAGAAAAATGCTTCAAATCAAAATGAAAAGTATCCGCTATTGCTTGTGTTTAATAATAACGACACGATGAAGAATAATGTATACAAGGATGTCTCTGAATTTGCCAAGCAACATGAAATACCAGATGCCATTGCATATGTCAATTCTGATGAGATTCATAAAGTGATAGATACCATGAGGAAATATCAAATTTTATGTATTCCTCAGCAAAGACTTCGAGATTTGATGTTAGATGATGAGAACATGAATAACTATTTATTATATTACCCGCAGCGAGCTAAGAATACGAAAGATGATGCTCAGCTTAAAGAAGTACATAAGTGGAAACGATTGGTGATCATAGACGAGATGCCTATTTACTACGACAGTTGTGTCTGGGATATTGGCAGTAAAGACAATTCATTTGACTGGTTTGAGCATTTGGCAGATCGTATTCATTTAAGTAATCGTGAATTTAAGGAAGCTAGAGATATCCTGAGTGAGTTGATCAACTTGGAATTAAAGGACAATGTAACTTCCCATTCAACATTACGATTGAATCGATTTATAGAGGGTTCAGAAAGAGAACGGTTCTTCAATACAATCCTGGCTAAATTGGCTGATGCTAAAGGTGAACTTGAGGATATGAGAAGATATACGTGGTTTATGAAGATGTATGCAAAGGATCATATTGGCTGTATAGAACGAACGAATAAGCAAGCTATTATTTGTTCACAGTGGCTGGACTATAGTCGTTTACATACCCATATGCTGATTTTGGACGGGACAGCACATATCAGCCAAAGTATATATGAACGTTCTGGATTTGAACTGATCCCCATGACAAATGTTCATCGATATGCTGAGCGGTTGAATATTCGATGGAAAAATATAAATACGTCCACAACATTATCTTACCGTGAACTAAAAGAAGTTAAGGAAGCGATAGCAGGAGATTTCTTGGAGATACAAAGTAAACTACAAGAAAAACGTCCAAGTTTCAAAATGATTGCATTACCTAAGCAGGATGATATCGCATTTTATCACGCTGAGGGTGTAATTACGGACGAACAGCTCAAGCAATTTTTCACAATCAAGCAGAAGTCAGATGATGATATGAGGAAACATCTTTTCAATGTGGTAGGTAATAATGATTTTTCTAGCTTTAATGCGATGGCCTTATTTGGTATTCCCATTCGCCCTCCTAGGCATTATCGGGAAATTTCGGTAGCCATGTATGGTGTAGACATCGATATATCCTTAAATGAGAATCGAAATAAAGGAAACTGGTTTACGGATGAGAGAATACAAAAACTATACATAGAAGATGTGCTGGCTAATCTCTCGCAAATTATTCATAGGACATCCTTACGCAATGTAAATTTACCCGAAGAAGTGGATATTGTGATGTACTCGAAACGGACAGAATGGTTAACACTAATACAACAGGAATTTAGATTGCCGGATGAACGAATCAACATGCATCAACTACATAATGAACTTCGATTTAAGAAAGCTTGTACCAAGAAAATGATAGAAATGGTTAAGCTCATGGTGGGCAAAAAGAATATCAAGCTTACCGCTAAGGAAATAGGTGGAAAAGCACTATATCAGTGGTTTAGAGATAATTGGAAGGGAAATAGAAAGCAATTCATTTTGAGTGAGTTAAAGAATCATAATATATTGCTATTCGAAAGAACCTCCAAAGTTGGACGACAATATTGGTTATTTATGCTAGTGGATCAAGATGCATTTACCGATCACGTGGTTAGCGAGCATTATCGTAAACTATTGTAGTAGTTCCAAAGGAAGATTTTCTCCCTAATATTAAGGGAAGATTTCTTCCTCTTATGATAAATTTGCAAATAAAGTGAACTTAATGAGCCGCAAAAGGGTGAATTGCCGAAGGCAAGAGGGGAAACGGCGGCAGGTCGATGAATACCGATTACGAAGCGTAGCGAAGTGGTTTTTATCGAGATGGTGAGAGAGTTTCCCCTTATGTGGGTACAAACGTTAAGATCAAAAGAAGCCGTCAACAAAAATTTGTAAACAAATTATTTCTTTCCGTAGCCATCCAACATCGTTGGCTGTCTTCATTTTATTTTTTTGAACATGATAGATTGACGTGACCCCACTTTTCTATTTATAGGGGAAACAGGGGTCAGTCCATTGAATACAGCTTAAACTTAGAAAGGATGAAATGGAGAAATGATATTAACCTCATGCCCAAGACACGTATTCGTTTGTAGTCAGGTTGCTTAATTTAAAATTTTCGACTTACATATTCAAATTTATCTTGTTGAATATGGACTGGTATTTGCAAAATTTTAAAGTTGCATAAAAGCATTTGTACTTAGTTACTAGAGAGGAATGATAAGATCATTTTACTGATTACCGAAAATGGCCGTCAAAGAACAAAAATCGGACAATACCGGAAAATGGGCAGTTAAACCATAGTAAGCTGGCTTTTGCTCACTTTCTTGATATCACTTGTCCCAAACGATCCTTTCACCCAATTTGTCCTATCCCCAGATTTCATTACATCCCAACATGTATCGCAAAAGGATGTGCCCATCGTTGTATGCTCCGGGTTCGGGTTGGGGTCGTTGCAAAGCATACATATTCCTGGTTTCGGGCTTTTCTTCATGAATATCACCCCCAACAAAAAAAGCGAGCCTCATTGGCTCGCTTTCCCAACAATTATATTTAAAAATTCGTATTAGTACTAGTCCGTACTCCAAGCTTTCCAGACATGGAACCAGAACCACTACTTAAACTAACATAAAATTTCCCTACAGTCCATGGCTTGCTTGAATTTAATATTTCATCGAATGTTTTACCAGGTTTTACTGTTCCACTGTACTTTTCCGCACCAGATGCACTTCCCTGATTCACAGTAAAAGTTATAGTAGTGTTCCCTGTGTTTCTCAAGTACAATCTTACATATCCATACCCTGCTTTAACGTCAAAATCAGCAGAATCATTAAATCCAGCTACTGGACGATCGACAATTTGTCCATCAGTAGCTTGTGGAGTAATGACATGATCCCCCGGTTTTGGTGTATTCACATCGGTCGATGTGTTTGCAGACTGACTCACTTGTGTTGAGTCTGTTGTTGCTGGTGCAACATCCGTAGTAGTTGCCGCAGAAGCAGTTAGCGGAATTGCAAGTGCTAAAGACAAAACAGATAATACGGAAGCTTTTTTAATGTTTTTCATATTCATAAGCCCACTTTCTTTGATTTTTTTAACCTGTGTACTTTATCAATCAACCAGTATGTATAGAAGCTATTAGAGCATTCATGATCAATAAAGTTTTTTACAGGTAGTTATATACATTTACATT
Source organism: Paenibacillus terrae (assembly GCF_000943545.1). Lineage (GTDB taxonomy): Bacteria > Bacillota > Bacilli > Paenibacillales > Paenibacillaceae > Paenibacillus > Paenibacillus terrae_A. The sequence continues at coordinate 5,425 of NZ_JTHP01000090.1, read as the reverse complement.
ATAAGTCTTTTATTGTAATTGTTCAACAAAAAAATGGACAATGATTCCATTATCCTAATAAGGTACACTACGGAATCAAACCGCGCAAGGGTTCTGACCAGGCTGTTCATGTTTCCGCTGGTTAACTGGTTCCTTGCCGCCTGCCCGTGCCATAAAGCCACAGATGAACCGGGGAAATGATTCATGTTGGAAGCTCTGCTGTGAGCAGTTTGAGATCGGCGGTGTTGCGATGAGTTGGCCGTCAGACTCGTCTGTACATACTTGCCGTGCTGTGCGGCATGCTCTTCGTCATGAAGATGCAGGATGCCGTCCTTACTCAAAAATGCAAAACGTGGTTGTTATATTGAAATGTGTCACGTGACACATTGAGCAGTTTTACAATTATAGAATCATAACACGGGAACTCTGGCTACGAGCTAGGGTTTCTTTTTCATTTAGAGAGGAGAAATCAGGATGATTATATTGTTACTAGCATTAGCTATGGAAACCTGTATTTGGCTTAGCATATTCTGTACTGTAACTATGAGTACACAGTTAGAAAGGGGGATGAAATGGATTGGAAATCAAATTCATAAACTTAGAAACTTTAATTCCGTACATAAAAAACGTAAGAAACAATGATAAGGCTGTAAACATAAAGGAGCAAGTATTATAAATGAAATGGATGAAATTGAAAATCAATCAACTGGTACATGCCGAATATAATCCAAGGAAGGATTTAAAAGCGGGTGATCCAGAGTTTGAAAAGATCAGGAATAGTGTAATGGAATTCGGTTATTGTGAACCAATTATTTGTAATAGCGATTATACCATCGTGGGAGGTCATCAACGAGCTAAAGTGTTGAAGGCACTCGGTTATGATGAAGTCGATTGTGTCATAGTCGATGTGAATAAGTCGAAAGAGAAAGCCCTGAACATAGCGCTCAATAAAATTACAGGGGAGTGGGACTTTGACGCACTGGCTACATTATTAGATGAGTTAAAAGAAGCAGAATATAATATTGAGTTAACAGGCTTTGATTGGTCTGAAGCAGAGAAGTTGCTGGATACATTGCACGAGGAAACTGTAGATGATGAGGATGATTTCGATTTAGAAGAAGCATTGCCTGAACATCCGATCACTCGTAAAGGTGACATCTGGTTACTTGGTAAGCATAGGCTCATCTGTGGTGACTCGACTAATCCGCAGGATATTACAACATTGATGGATGGTAAGAAGGCTCAGCTTATTGTAACCGATCCACCTTATAATGTGGATTATACAGGTAAAACCAAGGATGCATTAAAAATTGAAAACGATAAGATGGATGACGACCAGTTTTATAATTTCCTATTGGCTGCCTATACTCGAATGTATGAAGTAGCCGATGATGGAGCGAGTATTTATGTATTCCATGCGGATAGCGAAGGATTAAATTTTAGGAAGGCATTTATCGAAGCTGGATTCAAATTGGCACAATGCTGTATCTGGGCAAAGCAAGCTATGGTAATGGGTAGACAAGATTATCATTGGATGCATGAACCCGTATTATATGGTTGGAAGCCGACAGGTGGACACTATTGGAACAGTGATCGAAAGCAAACGACATTATGGCAATTTGATCGCCCCTTTCGGAATGAATATCATCCCACGATGAAGCCGATTCCCTTGATTAGCTACCCAATTAAAAATTCGAGCAAGCTTGGTGATATCGTATTTGATCCATTTGGTGGTTCAGGTTCAACGTTGATTGCTTGCGAGGAAACGGATCGGATTTGCTATACGAGTGAGCTTGATCCCAAATATGTAGATGTAATTGTGAAGCGATATATTGCCCATGTTGGAGATAATAGTAGTGTATATTTGATTCGAGATGGTAAACAGTATGACTATCATGAAATTGTTGCTGAGTCAGAATTAGAGTGCGTGTAGTTAACCTTTTCTTGATAAAAGTGTAGTTATAAATACCAAAATAGAAAACAAGGAGACACTGAAGCTAATTATTGCGTAAGTTTTTCGATTTGCCTTAAGTTCTGAGAAGCCAGAAAATAAAAACATGAGACCGAGGAAAAATTGTGAGAATTTGAATAGAATATGGTCGCCGGGATAAGCAAGTGACCAAAGGGACGTGATTATAACAACAGCGGCACATACAAATTTAAGAACTTGATAGATATTCAGTTTTTTAAGTATAGGTAAATTCCCCCACTTCATATACCGTATTATTCGGTGTAACCCTTTTATACAATATTATACAACTATTTGATTCGGAATGGTAAGTAGTATGGTTATGATGAAGTAGTTGCTGAGTCGGCAAGGTCAGAGGTATCATGTGCTGACTAAACCGAAAGGGTGATTCAATTGGGGAAGGCAAAAGTGAATATGGTGATTCGGTTCCTAAAGGGTATGCAAGCTGAAAAGGTAAATGTGCTAGGAACTGAGGAGGCTCGGGAGGACAATGAGTTGATTCAGAAGGTGATTGAGGATATCGAATTGTTTTACGAGGCTGAGTTGGAAGGGTAAGCTAGAATACATATGGGGAATGGCCGATAGTTGGCAGTTCCCTTTTTTCGTTGATGGAGGTGAGCATAAGATGAGTAAAAACAATGACAAGCCAAAAAGAAACAAGCCTAAGATACTGACCAAGTATGATCAATTTGTTGTGCCAAGACTCAGGGATATTCCCGTTTGGGTACGTGAAGGAGCAACAGATGAGGAAATTGCCAAACGATTAAATATTCATATTTGGACATTAGGTGATTATCGTAGGAAACATCCCAAATTTGCTGAAGCATTGGAACGTCCAACCAAGTGGGAAACACATGTATATCCTCGGTTAGCGGAGATTCAGCAATGGTTCGAAGAAGGCGTGAATGCAGAGGACATCATCAAGAAACTCGACATTGGTAAAACGACTTGGTACGAGTATATAGATAAACATCCGATGCTGGCTGAACTAGTCAAATGGAGCAGATCTGTCCCCATATCTCACGTAGAAAATTCACTTTTGAAAGCTGCAACGGGGTATGAATATGAAGAAATTAAAACAATCATTGAAGAGGACAAAAATGGGAAAAAGAAGACGCGTATCGAGAAGGTAAAACGATATCAGCCTCCCAATCCGACAGCGATGATCTTCTACTTGAAGAACCGCGCACCCAATGAGTGGAATGATCGCCGTGAGCTGGTAGTCAATACGAAGGCACTGGAACAGGAACGGAAGCAGCTATTTTTGGATATGATCGAAGCGGATGTAGTAGATGCCGAATATGAAGCTATTGAGGAATCGGTCGATATTGAGGAAGGATATGTGGAGCCGGATGATTCACAGTCATAACGTTATGCCGTCAGTATTTGTATAGATAAACACCAGTTTCAGCCCTAAATTAGCCTGTAAATTGCCCAAAATCAGTGCATAAGATAAGTTATGTATGGAGTGGACTTTCCCCCACATCAACGGTATGATGTGACACACAAGCGGAAAGGTGGGGGCGAAAATGGAGTATATTCAAGGGTTTGAAATACATTTACGGAGCAAGGATCGGAGCGAGAACACGGTTTCGTGCTACATTCGGGACGTATTGCAGTTCACAGCTTGGTATCGGGGAAAGACGGAATATGGACTGGACAAGTGGATTGAATTGGATGGCGTAGAGTACAAGAAGGTTCTGCAAAGCACTAACCAAGCTATACTCACCATCAACCGCAAGATTGCCAGTATCAATGTATTTGCACAGTGGATGCATCAGCAAGGCTATATAAAGGAAGAAATACATATCGAAGCGGTCAGAAACAAGGTTGTTCGGCAATACAAAGGGTTAGCGGAAAAGGATTTGTGGAAGCTGAGAAATGAAATTCACCGTATGGGCAATCGGATGCATATCTGTATGATTGAATTGCTGCTGGGTACAGGGATACGGGTAAGCGAATTGGTTGGTATCAAGCTGAAAGATATTGAAATAAGTGAACGCAAAGGATTATTGAAGGTATTCGGTAAAGGGAATTCTTTTCGTACTATTCCATTAAATAAGGATGTGCGAAAAGCCATTACCCGATATCTTGAAGTCAGGCCACAAGTGGAATCAGAATATCTATGTATTGGGCAGCGAGGAGCACTGGAACGAAATGCGATTAACCTGATTCTGAACAAATATGGAGATCGGATCAACGTAAAAGTCACACCCCATATGCTCAGACATACACTTGGCTATAAGTTGGTAAAAACGACTCCATTGACGACTATCCAGCAAATCCTTGGACATGATCACGTAGCAACAACCAATATCTATACCCTAACAACACAGCAGGATATGGCTGAAGCTTTGGCAAATATTGAGTGGTGAGAGCCACTCTTTTTGTCGTGGATGGGAGGGGGGCTTCTATTTGCAAAAACAGAGCCGCCAGCAAAGAGTGCAAAAATTTTTGTGATGATTTTACAGTGAAAATGAGAAAGGAGCCAGAACAATTGAAACAATAAAGCAAGAAGAGCAACGACAAGCTGAACTGCTTAAGCAGTATATGGAGAGGCATTTCAAGCCGCCCAAAATGAAACAACTGATCGAAACGTTCTCTTTCTCTGAACTAAGAAAGCTTATCGGTGAGATGGACATTGAATTTTTTGCCTTGGCGTATTTTCCTAAATATTTTGATCGAGCATTTGGCAAGTTTCATCAAGAGTTATTTTCAGAATTAAAACATATGCTTGCCCATACTGGACTGATTACAGCTTTCGGACTCCCAAGGGAACATGGAAAGTCAACAATCAGTTCTTTTCTATTTCCGCTGTATGCGACTTTATATGATAAATCACAGTTTACGCTAATTATATCCGCTACGGAGCAAATTGCATTGCCCTTCTTAGACATGATTAAAGATGAGCTAGAGACGAATACGATGCTGATTGAGGATTTTGGGATTCGTAAAGGGAGCCGCTGGAACAACAATGAGATTTGGCTCAAGAGTAAAGGTGGGCTGGACTCTTGCATTATGATTCGTGGGATTGACGGTAGCCTGAGAGGTATTCACTATAAGCATCACCGTCCTACACTGGTTCTAATGGATGATTTGCTCAAGGAAGATACGGCACGATCCGAAGCTAAACGAGAACAAATTAAAAATACATTTACGGATGTCATTCTGCCTATCGGAACAAGAGATACCAATATTCTGATCTGTGGAACGATTTTGAACGAAGAAGATATCATGGCCGATTTGCTCAAGGGTAAAATCCCAGGTGTGCGAAGTGTCCGTAAAGCAGCCGTGCTTCAATTTTCAGAGCGTGATGATTTGTGGTCAGAGTGGGAACGACAATATAATAACTTGCAGGATGAGGACAGGATCAATACGGCTTTGTCTTTTTTTATAGCGAATGAGGAGGAGATGTTAGAGGGTACGGAAATTCTGTGGAGCGAGTATTTAGACTACTATTATTTGATGTGCAAGAAG
>NZ_JTHP01000089.1 GCF_000943545.1 Paenibacillus terrae | reverse complement strand
CCTGCTCCCGGTGAAGCATAACCGCCTGATTAAAGTGGTCCGGCACAGGCTGCCCTTGCTCCACAAACCACTGCTGAATCGGTGTCAGCAACACGGCTCCGCTAACCTCTTCCTGATCAGCTAATTGGGTATCTGACACACGCAGATGCGTAGCTAGCTCAGCAACCTCAGGGTACTTAAACAAGTCTTTGATATCCAGCTTGTATCCTGCCTGCAGCAGGCGTGAGGACACCTGAATCGCCTTGATCGAGTCCCCGCCCCGATCAAAAAATTGATCCGTCAATCCGACCGGACCGCCGCCCAGTACAGCCTCCCACACATGGGCCAGAGCCTGCTCCTCTGCTGTCTGCGGAGCCCTATATACCTGCGTGGAACGAGAAATTTGTTCCGGTGCCGGCAATGCCTTACGGTCGATTTTGCCGTTAGGTGTGAGCGGCATTTGCTCCATCTGAACAAAGTGCGAGGGAACCATATAATTCGGGAGTTCTTCACTCAGCTGCTTGCGAAGCTCGCTCCCTGTCACTTCCCGTTCTGCCACGTAATAGGCAACCAATTCGTGTTGGTTTTGGCTGTTTGCATGTGCCAGTACGATGACCTCTTGCATACGATCTGCCTTCAGCATAGCCGCCTCAACTTCGCCCAGTTCAATCCGATAACCGCGAATTTTGACCTGCTGGTCAATCCGGCCCAGGTACTCAATGTTGCCGTCAGGCAACCATCTTGCCAGGTCGCCTGTCCGATACATGCGTTCATAGCCCGCTTCCCCACCTGCAAACGGATTGGTCACAAATTGTTCAGCCGTTAATTCCGGACGGTGCAGGTAACCGCGTGCCAGTCCTGGGCCGGATACACACAACTCCCCTGCTACTCCAGCAGGTAAAAGATGACCATGAGCATCGATCATGTACACCCGGTGGTTGGGTACGGGACGTCCTATAAAAATGGTATCGATTGCTCCGGGGTGTTCCGACACCGGCCAAATGGACGTTGCTACCGAGTTTTCTGTAGGTCCATAGCCATTAAAATAGGCGACCTGATCCTTCCACTTGGTTACGAGCTCCATCGAGGAAGCGGAACCAGCGGTGAACAGAATACGCAGATCCGGCATTCGTTCTGGGTTTAGATACACGGCATAGGTAGGAGGTAATGCCGCCACCGTAATTTTATGTTCCGCCATGTACTGTTCAAACTGGTTGTAATTCAGTATGATTTCCGAAGTAGGCACGTAAAGTGTCGCGCCACAAAATAGCGCCTGAAATATTTCCCAGCAGGCAGCATCGAATGCGTAGCTCGCAAACAGTAGGGCATGATCTGTCGGACTTATCTGCAATGTTTCATCAAAATACGTTTTCAGGTTACACAATCCATGGTGCTCCAGCATTACACCTTTAGGCTGTCCGGTAGTACCTGAAGTATATATGACGTAGGCTAGATCGTTTGCTCCTGATACGGCCTCCAGATTTGATCCTTCCATGTGATACACAGTTGGATCTCCATCTAATACCAGGACTTTTCCTCCAAAGGCGGCTTCTTCGACCTTTTCCACAAGATGGATTTGCGTCAAAAGCAGGTCTGCACCGGAATCGTCAAATATATAACGGATACGTTCCTCTGGATATGACGGATCGATGGGTACATATGCCCCTCCTGCTTTAAGAATAGCGAGAATGCCAACCACCATATCTATAGAACGATCAGTCATGAGTCCAATTAGCCGATCGGTTGTTGTGCCGTAACTACGCAGGGTACGAGCCAGTCGGTTAGCACGTTCATTCAGCTCAGCATAAGTCAGACTGGAGTTCTCACAGACAATTGCTGTTGTCTTCGGTGTCTTTTCTACTTGTTTTTCAAAACAAAGATGGATGGTATCACTAGAAGGATATGAGGTCTGTACTCCGCTAAATTCGGATAAAACCTGACTTTTCTCTTCCGTTGTCAGAAATTCCAAATCGGAAATCGGTAGATCCGGCTGTTGAACAATCTGCTCCAATCCCCTTTTTAGATGACATGCAATTAGCCTAATCCAATTTTCATCATAAACCAGCCGATTGTAACTAAAAGTAACTTCATACTGTGATCCAGGAACGACAATCACATTAAAATCATAGTTGGTCTGTACAATATCCTCTACGTCGGTAACCTGAAGTGTATCAGGCCCTTTTTCCGCATGAATAAGCTCCTCTGAATAGGGGTAGTTTTCAAAAACAACAATATGACGGACTAAATTTTGTTTCAAATCCGTGTGATTCTGAATATCTGCCAGGGAAGAATAGGAGTACTGCCCAGACTCGATGTTGGAGTTCTGCACAGATGTTATCAAATCTGAGAATTTCTGGTCCGTATAACTGGTTATGCGTGTTGGTATTGTGTTAATGAACAATCCAACCATATTTTCAATTCCCGGAACTTCATCTGGTCTGCCAGATACTACGGACCCGAACACAACATCCCGGCTGTGGTTGTACATTTGAAGCAACAATCCCCATACCGTCTGAAATACAGTGCTGACTGTCGTGTGGTAGTGTTTAGCTATTCTCTCCATTCCTTGAGTCAGTTCTTTCCCCAGCTTGCATGTGTAACGTTCTGCTTCGAAGATTGGATTCAATGGACGGTTATAACCCGGCAAAATTGTTTCATTTTCAAGCCCATTTAAATACCCCCGCCAATAGGCTATCGCTTCTTCCTTGTCCTGTTGCTCCAGCCACTGAATAAAACTGCTGTACGGATATACCGTATCCAATTGTGCAGGCACTCCAGACCGAAGGGAAGTATACATAGTAAAAAATTCCTGGGCTACCGTTCCCATGCACCAACCATCCATTATAATGTGATGAACACTCCAGACAAGTCTGGAAGACTCATCATCCCATTGAAACAGGGCAAGCCGAATCGGAACATCTTTTTCCAAGTCAAAACCGGCTTGACGCTCTGCCTTTAAAAAGGCCGTAAAATGCTCCCTTTTCTCAGCTTCGGGAAAAGCACTGATATTCTTGAAATGAACAGGCAACGCATCACGTTCCTCCAAGACAATTTGAAGCGGACGTTCTGTTTCTTTATACATAAAAATGGTACGGAATATATCATATCGATTCATGAGCTGCTGCAAGCTTTGCTGAACCAGATGAACATCCAGCACTTCATTAAAGGTAATAACGGTTTGTTCAAAGTAAGCTTCTGATTTTGCGTCGAGGATGGAATGAAACAACATTCCCTCCTGCATCGGGGACAGCGGATAGATATCTTTAATATTTACCTGTGCCAAATCATTCACCTTTCCTTTATCCATGTAGAATTTGAGTTTCAACTTGCGGATATCCTTTATTTCAACAGATTTCCCAGCTTATCCGATAATCGGCTTGATATGTGTTCAAATTGCCCCATAGACAATTGATTATATGTAAAATCCGTAGGGCTGCGCTCCGCCTGATCCTTAGTACAACAATGATGGATAAGATTCAATAGATGTTTTTTAAAGCCGTTCGTTAATCGCTCTACCGTCGCTGCACCATATTCAAGCCCGTTATATTCAAATCCAAACCGAAGGATTCCGTTCGTTATCATGCCGTTAATGTCAAATGTACTCGTCTTTTCTGCACGCGGGCTTCTCTCACCATTGGCTAAGTCTGCTAATCGGGAAATACGCCAAGGTATGTCTGCGCTGTTTTCTTCGTCGAATTGTCCCAAATAATTGAAGCTAATTTCCGGGAATGGTGCTGCGACTAGAGAAGCGGATTTAGTCTGGTCTTTGGTCAAATAACGTAAAATACCATAACCGATGCCCTTATTAGGCACCCGCCGCAGCTTATCTTTAACCATTTTGATCTGATAGGCCAAATTCTCGGGTCTGTTGACCTCGATTACAAAAGGGTACTGGGAGGTAAACCAGCCGACCGTACGAGAGATGTCCAAATCTTTAATGATCTCCTCCCTGCCGTGCCCCTCCAGCAAAATCGGGATTTCGTTATAACCGCTCCATTCATAAAAAGCCAGACCCAAGGCTGTAAGTAACAGATCATTCATTTCCGTATGATAGGCATGATGTACATGCTTCAACAGCTTTTCCGTCTCATCCCTGCTGAGTACCACCTCCGCTAGGCGTCGATCTTGTATCAGGCTAACCGCGATTTCATGATCCCTTGGCAATCGACGTATCCTGCGTGAATCTACATTGTTCCAGTAGCTGATTTCATGGCGTACCTGTACACTTTCGGCGTAAGTGGTCAGTCCTGAAGCCCACTCTTTGTAAGCATCAGTCTTGGCAGGCAGATTCGGCATCTCACCGCGGGCTACCTGATCATAGGCGGTGCCCAAATCTTCCAGCAAAATTCTCCAAGACACACCGTCTACAATAAGATGGTGGATAACGATCATCAGATGATCTTCACCGGATAAATGGAATAAAACCAAGCGTATGAGAGGGCCTCGTTGCAGATCCAGACTGCTTTGCAGCTCATCACCAATGTGTCGGATTTCTTCTTCAGGCTGGCTTGATTGTGTCAAATCATAGCTCGTTATTGTAAAGAACTCACCTTCGTTCACTCCCCTGTTATAGGCGGAGGCTCCCTTTTCCTCTTCCACAAAAATGAGCCGTAATGCATCGTGATGGGCTACCAGCTTGTCCATGGAGTTTTTCAGCCATAATTCACTCCATCCTCCATCATTTTGCAGCATGACCGCCTGATTATAATGGTGACGATCTCTCCGATGATGCTGAAAAAAATCGAGTTGAATGGGTGTCAATTCTACCTCACCCTCTACAATCCCCTGGGGAATGATACGGGTGATTTTTTTTATAAACGGTGCTATCAGGTGAATTTCAGGGTAACGGAATAAGTCCTTTACTTCCATTTTCAGGCCTTTGGCATTTAAGCGGATTGCAATTTGCAATGCTTTAATCGAGTCCCCACCAAGCTCGAAAAAGTTGTTGTGTAATCCAATTGGTTTAACGCCAATCACTTCTTCCCAGATCAAAGCGATTGTTTTTTCCAATTCATCCTGTGGTGCCTCATACACGCTATCCAACAGTGCTATTTCATCCGGTTCGGGCAGATTGGATCGGTCTATTTTCCCGTTATGGGTCAATGGCAACTGTTCCAATACAATGATTTGGGCTGGAACCATGTAGACTGGTAACTGCTGAGCCAGTTTATCTCGCAGCATATCTTTCTCAGCTGCACCTGCAACATAGGCACATAAGTACTTTTGTCCCGCTTTGTCCAGTCGATCAACAACAACCGCCTGGCGTACTCCTTCCGTTTCGAGCAAAATAGATTCGATTTCTCCAGGCTCAATCCGGTATCCGCGAATTTTATATTGGTAGTCAGCTCGCCCGATAAAATCAATATTCCCATCTGGCTGCCAGCGCGCCAGATCCCCAGTACGATACAAGCGTCCACCGGGCGAGAACGGATCAGACACAAATTTCTCCGCCGAAAGCTCCGGCCTGTTCAGATATCCCCGCGCTACAGAAGCTCCACCAATACATAGCTCGCCCGTTACACCGACAGGGACCAGACGCATCCTGTCATCAACAATATATAACTTATGATTCGGTAGAGCTCTGCCGATAGAGACAATACCGGACAGAGGCAATTTTTCCAGCTCGTCCTCATAAAAGCTAGATTCAATTGCGGCTTCAGTAACTCCATACGTATTAATAATCCGCATCTGGTTGCCAAAGCGGGTCAACATCTTCCGGTAATCTGCAACAGCCAAGCTATCTGCTCCAGTAGTAAGCAGCTTTAGGGAACTGATATTTGTACCATGTTCATAGATATAATTCAAAAGCAGAGCTAAAAGCACAGGAGGTGTCTCGAACGTAGTAATCTCCTGCTGCTCCAACAGTGCAGCTAGGGCAGCTGGGTCATTTCTCACGTTTTCAGGACAAATGACCAAGGTACCTCCATTGACAAATGCCTTAGCCAAATCGCATGCAAACACATCAAACGACATGCTGGCAATTTGCAGTAGCTTAACAGGGAAATCTTTGAATCCTTGGCTGTGTCTGTAACCAAGTGCGGTGTTGACATATTGTTGATGTTCAACCATAACGCCTTTGGGCTTACCTGTGGTACCCGATGTATAAATGACATACGCCAAAGAGCCAGGCTCATATGTGGAGATATACTGCTTGTTCGAATCCATCTCGGGCTGGAGTGGCAAGGTAGCGAGATCGACTACCTCGCCCATAAAATCCATTGTTTTCAGCCAGCCCGTCAGGTGAGATTGCGTAAGCACAATCGTCGTTCCGCAGTCACGCAGCATATATTCAATACGTTCTTCTGGATACACGGGATCTACTGGCACATAGGCAGCTCCTGCTTTCATAATTCCCAGCACCGCCACTATCATCTCAACAGACCTGTCAACCATGACAGCGACCAGACTCTCCCGTGTAATTCCACGCTTCTGCAAAAGATGGGCAAGAGCATCTGCTCTGTCATTAAGTTGTCTGTAAGTGAGCATCGTATCTTCATATATGACGGCCGCTCGTTCTGGTATACGCTCCGTCTGTGCTTCGAATATCCCGTGAAAAGTAAGTGCAGGAAACTGGACAACGGGTCCGCTCCATATTTTCGTCAAATTAGCCTCTTCTTCGGTTGTTAACAGCCGAACGTCACGGAGGCAAACATCTGGATTGCTGGCAACTTGCAGGAAGATATGCTTCAAATGATGGGCCAGACGCTTCATCGCTTCACCGTTGTAAACCTTGCCGTTATAGGACAATATGAAACTCATTGCCTTCTTGTCTTCAACTTCAATATTAAAGTCATACGGTATTTCTTCGAATAACCGGGCGTCCTCAATAATGAATCCGAGTTTGTCTTGCCAGTCCCGTCTCCCGATCATGTTTTCCAGCGGATAGTTCTCGAATACAACGATGTGATCAAGCAAGCGTTGCTTGAGTCCAGATTGCGACTGGATTTCAGCAAGTGAACAGTATCCGTTCATCCTTCCTTGGACAGAGGCTCTCTGGACATCGCGCAACAATTCAACAAAACTCTTTTCTTCATTTAATCTAATTCGTAATGGAATAGTATTAATGAACAATCCCACAATTCGCTCTACTTCATCCAATTCCGAAGGGCGGCCAGATACCACTGTGCCAAAAACTACGTCCTTGCTTCCGTTGTAACGACCGAGTACAATTCCCCAGACTGCCAGAAAAAGACTGCTGAGCGTAGCTCCATTGCATTCAGCAATCGTACGCAAACTGCTGGTCTCTTTTTCCGTCAGCGTCGTTTTATATTCCTGCAGCAGATAGCCGCCTTTTTCATGAGTTGTGGCTGGAGTTTTCAGCATCGGAAGTCCAGCCGTTTGTTCATAACCTTGTAATATAGAACTCCAGTAATCCTTGGCCTCCTCCTGGTCCTGTTCCTCAAGCCAGTCGGAATACCCGGCGTACGGCCGTGGTTCAGGCAATTGAACGGGGCGGCCTGTATGAAAGGCCTCGTAGGCCGTTAACAACTCGTCCATTATGATGCCAAGACACCAGCCGTCCATAATAATATGGTGAAAACTTACAAGCAACGTATAAGCATCTTTATCCGTTTGAAGTACAGCCATCCGGATGAGCATATCCCTGCTCAAATCGTAATGGGTGTTACGGTCCACATCCATAAATCCACGAATAGCATCGGCTTGCTCCTTTTCGTTCAGCCCTGTCATATTTTCGTAAGTAATCGCCGTGTTTCGCTTCTTAAAGACAATCAGCCGCGAACGAGAAGCGGATTTATGATAAATGTTCGAGCGCAGCGTTTCATGACGCTGAACCAGCAGTTGAAAGCTTTTTTGCAGGGCATTCCAATCCAGATTTCCCCGAATAGAAATACGTAATTGCTCGTAATAAGCCTGTGATTCTGGTTCCATCAGCGCATGAACGAGCATTCCTTCCTGTAAGGGAGTCAAGTTGACCACTTTTTCAATTTCAAGTCCTTTGATCATGGATATCCTCCTCATACGAATCGTTATAGATTCTCATAAAATTGCTTCATGTCTTCAAACTCATCCAGATCCAAACCACGTGCTCCCACATCCGATGGTGTTAGTTGCCGTCCGGATTGGTCCAGACAATGCTGAATAATGCCCGACAAATGATGTTCAAAACGCAACAGTAGCATTCGGATAGTATCTGCTTCATACGCGTGACGGTTATAGAGCATGCAGATGGAAAGCTTACCGTCTTTCAGCCGCCCATCCAGATAGAGGGGATAGGCTAAATCTGAGACGCTACAATTCTGACCGGACCATAATTCAACATCCATAGGTGATGTATGAAAGTGAGAGGAACTGACCGATTCAGAATGAATCAAGCGGAAGCCAATTTCCGGGTGATACTTAGCATTGAATTCCGATCTACCGGAGGTTGCAGAACCATATTTTAATAATCCATATCCTAAACCCTGGTTGGGTACTTGCCGGACCGTCTCCTTTACGTTTCGGAGCAAAAGAGAACTGTCTTCCCCAGGCTCCATATCCAGAACAAGCGGATATATGGAACCGAATTGACCTATGGTTCTTGAAAGGTCCGGTTTATCCGAAGTCCCAGTTTGTTGCTCCCGATCATAATGTTCAAATCCAATGGCAATCGTAGACTGTCCGGACCATTCCACTATAGTCAGTCCCAATGCAGCAAGCAGTAACTCAGCGCTCACTGTATTATAGGTTTGGTTAGCCCGTGTCAACAGTTGGCTTGTTTTCTCGTCCGAAAGCTGTATGATGCAATGTTCTACTGGACGAAGTGTTTCGGAATGTGCAGATGTCCTATGGTCCTTCGGTAAAAATTCTCCTACAAAATTAACCTTATCCAGCCAGTAGAGTTTCTCTTTGGCCAGCTTTTTGCTGTCTGCATAGTCTTCTAGCCACCGCATCCAGGAGCGGTAAGAATCTGTTTTGTCAGGCAGCACCCTCGGTTCCCCGTTGAGAGCTTGTTCATAGGCAGTTGTGAAATCCTCAAGCAAGATACGCCAAGATGTGGGATCAGCCACTAGCGGATCTACAGAAAGGAAGAACTGATCGGAGCCGGACATTCGGAATAAGCCTGCGCGGACTCTGGGTCCCTCAAACATTCCATAACTATTTTGAATCCGGAAGCATTCGCTCTGTAATTGCTTGCTAGCTTCATGGTCATCATCTGCAAGAGAGAACACATCAAGTGTGAACAATTCTTCATTTTCATCTCGGTATACAAGGGTAGACGATTCGTCGATCGACGCCAGACCAAGCCGTAGTCCCTCGTGATGAGTAGTTAATGTTTGCAGCACAGACCGTAACAGATCCTCATCGAAGTCCGGGTTACCCGCAAATAGCATGGATGTTGTCGTCCGCAAGGTGTAAAATGTACCCAGTTCATTCAACTGCCGCTGAATCGATGTTATTGGAATCTCTCCATGTATCGAATTCTGGTCTGTGTAGCGGAACAAAGTTGTCACAAGCTTGCTGAGATCCTCAATGAACGGGTGCTCCATCAAAAGAGAAATGTCAAGGGAATAACCATGCTGACGCAGACGTGAGGCAACCTGAACGGCCTTAATAGAATCGCCGCCAAGCAGAAAAAAATGATCTTGAACGCCTATATGGTCACATCCCAAAACGTCTTGCCATACCACGACCAGCGCCCTTTCCACATCAGTTCTCGGAGCAACATAATCCGTTTGTAAAGAGTCATGTCGGTCCGGCTCAGGTAAAGCTTTTCGGTCAGTTTTTCCATTGGCCGTAAGAGGAAGCTGCTGCATAGGCACCACATATGCTGGAATCATATAAAACGGCAGCTTCTGCTTGAGCGCATTCTGCACGTCCAGCGGACTTAAAGGCTCAGAAGCCACAAAGTATGCACACAAATCCTTGTAGCCGTCTTTGTTCTCCCGGGCTATGACTACTGCTGATTGGATTCCGTCTACAGACAGCAACTGCGCTTCAATCTCGCCCAGTTCAATACGATATCCTCTCACTTTTACCTGTTGATCGATCCGACCCAGATACTCAATGTTGCCATCAGGCATCCAGCGCGCCAGATCTCCTGTGTGGTACATCCGCTTATAATCCTCCGCTCCGCTGTTAAACGGATTGGCAGCGAACTTCTCCTTGGTCAATTCCGGTCGATTAAGATAGCCACGGGCTACTCCTATACCACTGATACAAAGTTCTCCCACCACTCCAATCGGCTGCAATCGCTCCGTACCTTCCTGTACAACATACAAATGAATATTATCAATCGGTTTGCCGATCGGGATCACCGAGTGCTCTTCCACAGGCTCGCATTCAAAGAATGAAACGTCTACAGTAGCTTCTGTTGGACCATACAAGTTAATTAGTTTTACGCTTCCAATCCCTGACATAATTCGATAGAAACGCGCCGCCTGATGAGGAGGCAATGCTTCGCCGCTGGCAAATACATGTTTTAACGTTTTCAATTTTGCTTGCACCGTTTCCCTTGGCTGCTGCTCCAGATACTCCAGAAAAATATGCAGCATCGCGGGTACAAAATGAAGGGTGCTTACCTTGTCTTCATTAATCGTGTTCAGGATCTGTTCGGGAGACTTTTCTCCGCCGATTGGCAATAAGCTTACTTTAGAGCCTACCATCGACCACCAGAACAACTCCCATACGGATACGTCAAAAGTAAAGGCAGTTTTTTGCAAAATCGTATTTTCTGCGCTCAGGCCATATCTATTGTGCATCCAGCAGAGCCGATTCACGACTGAGCGGTGTTCAACAATAACCCCTTTCGGTTTCCCTGTGGAACCGGATGTATAGATGATATAGGCCGCATGGTTTGGTTCTGCTAGAGGCGCAAGGTTGGAGGCATCTTCATGCCAGCTACTCATGCAGTCTGTCGTAGGCACCGTCGACCTGGACGCTTGCAAAGCCATGATCGTGGAAGCATAATCCAACACCATTACCTTGCAGTCCGCATATTGCTTCAGCTGTTCTGCAAACTGTGGTTGTGTCAGCATCAGTTGTGTTCTCGAATCTTCAAGCATATATTGAATTCTTTCCTGTGGGTATCCCGGGTCAATTGGTACATAAGCTCCACCTGCTTTTAGAATTGCATAGATACCAATCATCATCTCAGGTGAACGCTGAGCGATAATCCCCACCGGCTGATCCGGTCCCACTCCTTCCGCCCGCAGCGTTCGCGCTAAACGATTCGCCAGCTCATTCAACTCTTGGTAAGTCATACACTTATCTCCAAATATGATTGCCATGTCATCTGGAGTCCTGCTAACCTGCTGCTCAAACCTTCCGTGAATCGTTGCATCCCGCGGAAAATAGGCAGAGGTGTTGTTGAACTCATATAGTAATAAGTGCTTATCTTCTTCTGTCAGCATATCCATGTCAGCCAAGCGAATTCCGACATCTTGAGTTACGATTTCCAACACTTTTATATAATGGAGGGCAAATCGCTCAATCGTCTCCAACTTAAACAGACTGGTCGCATACTCCCAGGAGAAAGTTAACTGGTCTTGAGTTTCCGTTACATGTAATGAAAGATCGAACTTCGATACACCTAAATTAAACTCATTCGGTTGCAAACGAAGTCCGCCGAGTTCAATGACCTCTGTTCCCTTATTTTGCAGACTGAACATCGTATCAAAGATGGGATTGCGGCTTACATCGCGTACTCGATCCAGTTTGTCGACCAGTTGGTCAAATGGATATTCCTGGTGCTCCAACGCAAGCAGAGTGTTATGTTTGACGTCCTCCAGAAAAGCACTGAATGGCTGGGATGCCAGCGGTCGATTACGGAGAACTAAAGTATTCACAAATATGCCGATCATCGCTTCCGTATCCGCATGCCCTCTACCCGCTGCCGGTGAACCTACGAGGATGTCCTCTTGCCCGGAGTATTTGCTTAACAGCACATTATAAGCTGCCAAAAGCACCATAAAGAGCGTTGCTCCCGTGTCTCTTACCAATTGATTAAGTCTATCCGTCAGCTTGGATTGCACAATGAAGGTAAGGCTGTCCCCTGCGAAGCTCTGACTTGAAGGACGAGCAAAGTCAGTTGGCAGGTCCAATACAGGGAGCTCGCCGTCCAACGTGTCTAACCAAAATGCTTCATCCTTTGCTAGGCTGTCTCCGGCATAATGTTGTTTTTGCCAAAAGACATAGTCTTTGTAGTGCACGTCAATGGGGGCAAGTGGCATACCCTGATACCGCGTGCTGATCTCATCCATTAATACTGCCATCGAGAAGCCGTCTGAAATGATATGGTGCATATCGATCAGCAACATAAACTGGTCACGATGGATTGCGAACAGCTCAGCACGAATTAAAGGAGCCTTACTCAGGTCAAAAGGCTGAATAAACAGTTCACGGGCGTGATTAGCATCCTCTTCGGAAATTGGAGTAACAGGAATGTCCAGTGAAAGCATATCCTGTACCTTCTGCACGGTTTCCCCGTCTACTATCTCAAAATACGTCCGAAAGGATTCATGCCGTGAAAAAACCTCCTTCACTGCATCAATGAACCTGGAAACGTGTAATTCTCCCTCTATATGCAGCTGACCCGATACATGATACGCTGCACCTCCACCCAGTTGGTCCAGCACATACATTCTTTTTTGAGCGGGAGATACCGGATAAAAGGGCTGTAAATCTGCCGGAACAAGCGGCTCAAACTTTCGCTTTTGTCCTCCTTTTACATGTGCCGCCAGTTGTGCAACCGTTTGCAAATGTAAAATTTGTACCAGCGGAATATATACTTCGAATTCCTTGTTAATTCTGCTTAGAATAACAGTCGATTTTAAAGAGTCTCCACCCATTTGAAAAAAATTATCGTTGTATCCGATATCAGCATTCAAAACTTCCTTACATATGGATATCAGTTTGTCCTCAGTCATATTGCCGTCAGAAACCTGCTTCTGCGAGTCCTCTATCCTGATATCTTCTGGTTTTGGCAATAATTGAAAATCCGGCTTTCCATCAGCCAAAAGAGGGATGCTATCCATCAGAACCCAAAAGCGAGGTTGCCCATAATCAGGAAGTATTGAGCTAACACTCTCTTTCAGCTTCGCTATATCCCACGAATTAGAATTATTGTCCACTATATAAGCCACTAGATACGAAGAGTAACTGCTCTCACCGTCTTTCCGTGCCATCAAAACACAGGCATCCAAATCTAGTGTTCGCAAAAGATGTTTCTCTATCTGCTCAAGATTCACTTGATGCCCTCGAATAAGAACATCTCGGTTGGCTGCACCGATATGTCGAATTCTCCCTCCAACCTCGATATAAGCCCATTCCAGCGTCGTTCCCAGTAAACCAGCGGAAGTGGCCAAATATACTTGTCCGATGGTACCAGTAGGAGACGGATGTTTATATTTATCCAGGACACAAAGATAGTTCCCTTTAGAATCCGCGTATGTCGCCCACACTCCCAGAAGCCGCTCCCTTTCCGTACTTCGAAGCAAAGACAGCGCAGATACACGCATTCCGTCTTCCTGCACAATCGAGCTCAGCAGATGTAAAAAGTATTGCGCCCATACTTCCATAGTGTCTTGTTGAAAAAGACTCGCAGCATAGTCGAAATCAAGCCGCAACTGCTGACCAGACTCCGTAACATTCAGAAACAACTCATATTGACAGGACAATATTTCATGCTCCAACAATTCTGTTTCCAGTCCGTAATAGTGAAACTCTGGAATGGGCCTATCCATATTGAACAACACCTTAAGGACGGGCAAATGGCTTAATCCTATCTGGGCAAGTCCGGCAAAGCTGTATTTCTGATAAGCATCCAGCGTATGCATTACTCGCTTGACCGTCTGCGTGAATTCCGTGAACGTTGCTCCAGAGTCTACCTTACAAAACACTGGAAGCAAGTTAACGCAGTTGCCAATTAGCGGGGACACACCCATATGAGATTGCCCTGCGGTTGGAATACCTACCATTATTTGATTTTGGCCTGTCAGTCTGTGCAAGAAAAGCTGAAAAACAGACAATAAAGTCACAAACAAGCTGTTGCCAAGCCGAATACTGACTGATTTCAGTTGCTTCACCAGAGGCGCATCCACCATAATGGTGTGCCGTGCTCCGCGCGAAGAAGGAGAGCTGATGTTGCGTTGGAGAGACGGCAAGTCAAGGGCGGGCAATGGCTTCGCAAGTACATCCGACCAAAAAGCAAGGGCAGCCGCTCCACCTGCCTCTAACTGGTTTTGCTGCCATGCTGCGAAATCTCGGAACGGAACAGGATCGGGAAGCGTGCAGTGTTCCCCCCGTACACAAGCGGAATAAAATCGTTCCAATTCATGGAAAAACACACCTATGGACCAGCCATCTGCAATCAGATGATGAAACGTAAATGCAGCGATGTGCTTCTCATTCGACGTTTTTAAAAGCTGGATACGGAATAAAGGTTCTCCCGCACTTATTGGGAATACGGTCTCCCTATCCTTATCCATCCAAGCACGGATATCGTGTTTCTGCTCCTCTACAGAAAGACTGCTGATATCATGCAGCAGAATGCTGAGGGTCATTGCCGGGGCGATGATCTGCGTTTCCCCATCCTCTCCCATGAAGGTGCGTAAGGCTTCGTGGCGTTCCACGATGCGATGGACAGCTTCATTAAATTCCTTAACATGTAGCGGACCCCGGAAACGCAGTAAAACAGTCTCATGAAGCGACTGCGATTCCTTTGAATCCGAGACTGAGGCGAACCATAATTGCTTCTGATCCGGAGTCAGCTTAATCGTCGATTCCTTAAGGTTTGCAGTTGCAGTTTCAGGAAAAAAAACCTTGTTTAGATCTTTTTCATGAGGGTGCAGATCCGGCACAAATCCTCCTTTGCGCAGCTCATTAACGCTCTCTTTAATTGCCTGTACAATCCGCTCTATATCTTCCGAAGTATGAGCCGTTGACAAAAAACAGTTCCGACCCTCCCATATATAAATTCCTTTATCCAGCATGTGATAGAAGAATAGTTCCAAGTCACCTTTAAGGACGAAGCGGAACAAGGAACCGAAGTAAACGACCTTTATAGGTATGTGTTCCTCCGTAAAATAGTGATTCAGTTCTGCTACGAACGCCTTCGTACGACTATTTAGCTCGTTATGCAATTGCCCCCTGTCCTTCTCCAACTGCTCTAGTACGGCTAGGGAAGCAGCCATAGCCAGGGGGTGATGGCAAAAAGTTCCCGCTACAAACGTCCGCTGTTGCTCATGCGGTGGATAAGAGTCATCTCCGAAGCTCCACATTCCTCCATCAATTCCATCCATGAACGATGCTTTCCCTGCCACGATACCGATGGGAAGACCGCCGCCAATGATTTTACCGTAAGTTACAAGGTCGGCTTCAATGCCGTACCACGCCTGCGCCCCCCCCGGCTGAATACGGAAGCCCGTAATTACCTCATCAAAAATGAACGCGGTCCCGGATTGCTCCGTAATCTGGCGTACTTCCTTCAGAAAAGCTGCGGGCTGGAAATCAGGGCGACGACTCTGTACTGGCTCTATGAGAACAGCAGCCAGTTCATGGGCATGGGAGCGGATATATTGGAGTGACTCGTCCGTTCCATAGCTGAGCACAACGACATCGTCCACCATGTGCTGAAGTACGCCAGGTGCCAGGGGAGTGGAATGTTGTTCCCTGTCATCCGTTGTTCCCCCCAATGCCAATATTCCATCAAAGGTACCGTGATAGGAACCAGAAAAAATCACCACTTTATCCCGCCCGGTGGCAGCCCGTGCTAACCGAAGAGCGACCATAATCGCCTCTGTCCCCGAGTTATATAGCGCAATTCGTTCCATGCCTGTCATTTTGCAAATTTTTTCGGCAATCTGCCCGGCCATATTAGACATCGGTCCAAGGCACA
>NZ_JTHP01000088.1 GCF_000943545.1 Paenibacillus terrae | reverse complement strand
CCATCCAGCCGCACCATCTGCACATCGGAACCATTCAAGGCGAGCATATCGCATCACAGGCGATATCAACTGATGCTTTGCAAAGTGAGTCTGTTACGTCCGACAAACTGGCGGAGGAAAGTGTGACGGCCGCCAAGCTGTCCGCCCACTCGGTACAGCCGTGGCACATTACGGACGAAGCGGTGCAAGGAAACCATTTGGCAGAAGAAGCGATTCAATCGAGCCATTTGGCCCCGGAAGCCGTCACCTCTGACCATTTGCAGGCTTCAGCGGTGATGACCCGGCATATTGCGCCGGGAAGTGTATCCGTTCACGCGCTCCAGGCAGGGAGCGTGAACGCTGAGAAGCTTGCGCTTCGGGCAGTGCGTGCTTCGAATCTGGCGGAAGCCAGCGTAAGCTCCGTACATCTGATGGAGCAAGCGGTACACCACCAACATCTGGCTGATGGGTCGGTACAGGAATCGGCGCTGGCTGAAGGCGCGGTGCAATCAAGGCATATCGCCTTGGATTCCGTCCAGTCGGAGCATCTGCAAGCAGGTGCCATCCAGCCGCAGCATATAGGCTGGCAGGTGGTGTCGGAAGACGCAATGCAGGAAGGAGCGGTTACGTCCAGCAAGATCGTGAATGGAGCGGTACAGTCCTGGCATGTGGCCGAGGAGTCCATTGAAGGCCGACACATTGGCGAGGAAGTCATTGATACGTATCACCTGAAGCCAGGGGCGGTGACGCTGGCTCAGCTATCCACAGATATTCACCTCTCGGGGCTTTTGCCGGAGGAAGGTATCAGTGGCGACAGACTCCAGGCAGATAGTGTATCTCGAAGCCATCTGAAAGCTCAGGCCGTCGACAGCGAGGTGCTGAGCCCGGAAGCTGTAGGATCGGAGCATCTACAGACCGCTGTGGTACAAAGCCATCACTTGGCAGAGCAAAGCATTGAAGGGCATCATCTGGTGGAAGGCTCCGTAGGCTCGCGTGAGCTGGAGCTGAACGCAGTGAAGCCGGAGCATCTGAGCATCACCCCGGTTCGTACCTGTGCCAATCAGTCCGCATTGCAGCAGTTTGGCAGAGCGCCGTTTCTTTTGAAGGGCAGCGAAGGAGAGACGGAAGTGACCATTATATTCGCAGAGCCTTTTATGAACCCGGACTATACGTTGGTAGCGATGACGAACCATCCTCTCTTTCATGCGACGCTGAAATCGCAGACGCCGAATGGAGCGGTGATCGTAGTAACCAAATGGAACGAAACCGCGCACAACTACGGTATTGTTTCCTGGATTGCCATCGGTTAGTGAATTCAATTGTGTAAAACTTATAGCGTGCAGACTCACGTATTTTCTGAATACGGGGCTGCACGCTTTTTCATATACTTTTCACACATTTGTTCCACAATTATCCCGAATTCTCCTGATAAGCTAAAGATACTTTAAAGGAGAGGTGATACAATCATGAAAAAATGGACTAAAAATGCAGCAGCCTTATTGACCGTAGTAAGCGTACTGGGAGGAGCAAGCAGTGCATTCGCCGCTACAGCAACTCCAGCCACAACTGCACCAGCAACGAAAGCACCGGCGGTTACGACCCCGGCTACCAAAGCACCAGCAGTAAAAGCACCTGCGACGAAAACACCAGTGGTGAAAGCACCTGTTAAAAAAGCTGCAACAGCTCATAAAGCAACAACAGCTAAAAAAGCTCCTGCCAAAAAAGCTGTTGCCAAAAAAGTAGCCCACAAAGCAAAAGCAGTAAAAGCGAAGCATCGTACCGTTAAACATCATGTGAAAAGACAAAATGCAGTAAAACATAAAGCGACAGCTCACAAAACTCGTGCACACCATGTTGTAGCTAAAAAAGTGGCTCATAAAGCTCCTGTTAAAAAAGTGACTCATGCAAAAACAGTGGTAAAAACAGCTCCAAAAACAGCAGTGAAAACAGCTCCAAAAGCAGCTAAAGTGGTAACAACCAAGAAATAAGGTTGGAGCGCAATTCGCTTCCAGCTCGCCTGGCATATACAGCAGCGAGTCATGATAAGAAAAGACGGGACCGGGGACGGTATACCCGTCTTTTGTCTATTTTGCTAGGCTTCTGTTAAGCTTATAGAGAGGATGAA
This sequence comes from Paenibacillus terrae, assembly GCF_000943545.1. GTDB lineage: Bacteria > Bacillota > Bacilli > Paenibacillales > Paenibacillaceae > Paenibacillus > Paenibacillus terrae_A. The sequence goes on along the minus strand of NZ_JTHP01000088.1, from coordinate 13,840 downwards.
ATCATCCAGAACAACGGCAAGGGGTTAAGGTCATGACAAAAATAGTGGTAGTAGATGATGACGTGTTCATTTTGCAATTAATATCTGAATATTTAAAAAAGGAATCCTACGAGGTGACTTCCTTTTCCAGTGGAAAAACACTGGTAGAGCATATCCGTACCGACCATCCGGATTGTCTCGTTCTCGATATCATGATGCCCGGAATTGATGGACTTTCCCTGTTGACTCAGCTGCGTGAATTTACGGAAATGCCGATTATTATGATCTCCGCTCGCGGGGAAGAAAGTGACCGTATTCACGGGCTGGAGCTGGGATGCAGCGATTTTTTAACTAAGCCATTCAATCCTCGGGAGCTGGTTGGCAGAGTCAAAGCCATGCTGAGGCTGACCAAGGCCGGAACATCTGTACCGGACGATAAGGAGGCAGCAGAGGCAGTCGGAAATGTATGTCGTGCGGGCAATCTGTGTATTTTCGCTGAATTTCGTAAGGTAACGGTGGACGGTCAAGAGCTGAATCTAACCTCGCGTGAATATGATTTGCTGTTGTTTCTTTCGAATCATTTGGAAAGACCTTTTGGCAGGGAGCATCTGATTCAGCAGGTGTGGAGCTATGATTTTATAGGTGATGTGAGGGTCGTGGACGATCTGGTCAAACGGATTCGTAAAAAGCTGGCGGAATACCACTCTACGCTCGTCATTAATACCGTTTGGGGATTCGGATATAAAGCAACGGTTCAGGAGCAGTAGCCATGCGTACGATGAGAGCTAAAATACTGCTGTCTCTATCCATCGCAATGCTCATTACCGTTTGTATTACGGTGGTTTTGTTCATCAGGCTTATCGACGACCTTCTTGTAAATCAGGCTAAATCCAAGCTTCATGAGCAGGCACGCAAAGCCGTCCATATTATGAGCGACGGAGGCTTTGACCGGCTGGATAACGCTGAGCTTAACTATGTTATCAAAGGTATGCTTTTGTCTGCCGATTATTTTATTTTAAGCACGGATAACCGCATCATCGACTCCAGTGTTTCTGGAATGGAGGGCAAGAAGATAGAGAGTTTGCTATTAATCCGTCAGGGATTTTTTGCATCCGTTCATCCGTCTGATCATGATCTGGCTATCGTACATGAAGGGGTTGCTGTGCTCCAAGGTAAAAAGATACTGTTTACAAATGAAGAACTGCCTGGGCAGCCTTTTCGTATTTTTGTATATTCACCGCTGTCTTCTTTAAGAGCGCTGTATGTGCCATTAATGAGAACCACGCTGCTATCCATTGTCGCGAGCTTTGTCGTCATTCTCGTCATTGGACTGATGGTCGTTTCACGCCTGGTGCGCCCACTCAAACGTCTGAAGGAGGCCGTAGGCAACTATGAACCGAATCAACCGCAGGATAGTGATTTTCCACAGGCAGACAAAAGCGAGATTGGCGAGCTGATCGGTACTTTTCACTCCATGTCTACCCGTATACAGCAGCATCACCACGGTCAAATTGAATTTTTGCAAAATGTATCTCACGAGCTAAGGACACCGTTAATGTCCATTCAAGGCTACGTTTACGCCATTCAGGATCAGGTGGTATCCCAGGATGAGGGGCTTAGTATCATTAAAGTGCAGTCCCAGCGATTGATTGACATGGTGGAAAAGCTGCTTCAGCTATCGAGGCTGGAGGCGTTGAACGAAGAATGGCCTGTCTCTCTGATTGATCTTAGAAGCATGGCAGAGGACGCTGTTCATTTGTTGATGCCGGTGGCTGCCGAACGCTCGATCTCGCTTCGCGTGGAGGGGGAGGGCCTGCATGTGGCTGTTCCGGCCGAGCAATTATTCCGTATGATGCTGAATTTGTTGCAAAATGCGGTTCGGCATACCTCCACGAAGGTTGTCATCCATTTGGAGGCGGGAACGACACCGGAGGTCGTATGGATAATCCATGTGGATGACGACGGAGAAGGTTTAACCGAAGAAGAGGCGGCTGAGGTGTTTGGACGATTCTATACCGGCTCGAACGGTGTTACAGGTCTGGGATTAGCTATTTGCCGCCAAATTGCCTCCCGGCTGAACGGAGAACTGATCTGCACACGCTCGCCATTGGGTGGAGCACGGTTCAGCTATATTCAACGCATGTTATAAATGAGTGCAAAAAATGGTTAAAAATGATCGTTTTTCTGGATAAACATTCCGTTAATATAACACAAGATGACAGGTTTTAGGTATTATTGCAGATATAGCTTGACTGGCGGGTACTAAACTGAGTAAAATTAATCGTATATACCTTGACTCTTGAACGTCGTTTTTTTAGATAGTGGTCAATAATAGTGGTTAATAATAAATGAAAGAGTGATGAGATGAACCGCCTTTTGGAAGTGAAGGACTTAACGATATCTTTCAAGACCCGCCAGGGACTAGTGCAGGCCATTCGTGGCGTAAACTTTCATGTCAATAAAGGAGAGACGCTGGCGATCGTGGGCGAATCCGGCTCAGGCAAAAGTGTAACTTCACAGGCTGTGATGAAGCTGATTCCGACCCCTCCCGGTATTTATCAAAAGGGTCAAATTATTTTTGACGGACAAGAGCTGATTAATAAAACGGAAAAGCAGATGCAGAAAATTCGCGGTAAGGAAATCGGACTGATTTCTCAGGACCCGATGACCTCGCTTAACCCGACGATGAAAGTCGGCAAGCAAATCACGGAAGTGCTTTTCAAGCATGAAAAAATATCCAGGGATGCTGCTCATAAACGTGGTATTGAGCTGCTTAATCTGGTAGGTATTCCACATCCGGAGCAGCGTTTTAACCAGTATCCGCATGAGTTCAGTGGTGGTATGCGTCAACGTGTCGTTATCGCGATGGCATTGGCTGCCAATCCGAAGCTCCTGATTGCCGATGAGCCGACGACTGCACTGGATGTAACGATTCAAGCTCAAATTTTGGAGCTGATGAAGGACCTTCAAAAGAAGATCGACACTTCCATCATCTTTATTACCCATGATCTTGGCGTTGTAGCGAAGATGGCGGATCGTGTTGCTGTTATGTATGCCGGACAAATCGTGGAAACGGGTACAGTTAATGAAGTTTTCTATAACCCAAAACATCCATATACATGGGGACTTCTCGCTTCCATGCCAAGTTTGGACAGCCACGGTCAGAAGCTGGCAGCGATTCCGGGTACCCCTCCTGATTTGCTTCATCCGCCTGTAGGGGATGCTTTTGCAGCCCGCAGTGCTTATGCGATGAAGATTGACTTTGAGAAAGAGCCTCCACTCTTTCAATTATCCGATACGCATTTTGTGAAATCATGGTTACTGCATCCGGATGCGCCTGCGGTTGAGCCGCCAGAAGCGGTAAAGGCCAAGCTTCGCAAGCTGGATAATGCATTTGAAAAGCCCGTTTTGGTAGAACAATACGGCGGTTAATGTGTAATGTAGTTTGTAAATAAACCGAGTCAAAATAAAAGAAGGGCTGTTCTCTCCGTGGAAGAATCTACGGTGGGAGCAGCCTTTTTGGTGTGAAGCCCCAGGTTGTGGGAGCCTGTGGCTATTGGAGCTAGCGGGGCAGTTTTTTACAGCTTGCCGGAACCGGCTTGGGAAGTGACTTCTGCCTTCACGCTGGCGGATGGAGAAATCTTATCGTTCAGCGATGGTTTCCAGCCTACAGAAGAGCTAAGACCCGCGCTGGAGCCTGCATTTACGGCTTGTCCATTCAGGAGAGTGCCTGTGTCGGACAGGGCGGTGCCTCCAAAGACAGTTATGATTTTAGCTGCGGACAAACCTGCAACGTCGATAACATTGTTTTCGGCAAAAATTTTGGAGAATTTGCCTGCGCCCCATATATACAGCGAAGGATATTCGGAGCGTTTTACATCACCTGTATAGTAATTGTTGTACAGATGGACTTGTCCATACCGCACGCGTGGTGTGCGTTGTACCGTGTTTTCATAATAATTGTGATGCAGGGTTACACGTAAAGCCCCTTCATCTGCTGTTTTGCTGTCGCTATTTCCAATAATTGACGTTTTATCATGATCGTAAAAGTGATTGTAAGAAGCAGTAACCAAATCGCCTTGGTTAATCACATCGAGAAGTCCATCATGATGCTGATATTCTTGACCGTAAAAGGTGCCGTTTTGGCTATCGGGGCGAGATCCATCATTGAAGGAATTGTGGTCTACCCATACATGTGTGGCGCCGTTAATTGTAATGGTGTCATATTCCGAATTCCAGTTGCCTGTACTACCGTCAGTTGGGTCCCACTGAGGGAAATAATCGTAGGCATCCTGGAATTCAATATTACGGATAATGACGTTGTCTGTCCCTTTCTTCAGTTGGAAGTTTGCGCCGTTAATGACGGCATCGCTACCCAGACCAACAATCGTTGTATTGGACGGAATATCAATGACGACACGACTGGCCTGATTTTTTTGTGAGGCCTCACGTGCCTTTTCCAATGTGCCAGACGGAAGCTTTTTACCCCATGTGGACGGGTCATACGCTTTAAGATATGCATCAAAATCATATTTAGTGTCCTTGTAATCATTCAATCCTAACGGCTTGTTATTGTCATCGACATTGGCATTGATTGTGCCTTTGACATAAATGATTTTAGGAGTTGTATTACTGCTTTTACCTAAGGCATCCACAAGTAGTTTGCGATTTGTTACGGTGAAAATATTGGAAGCTGTAGCTGCAGATCCGCCTGTCGTGCCTGTAGAAAAGGCTGCCCATCCGTTCTTGCTGCCGAGCACCTCCTTACCAATATCGCCTGCCGCATGAGCGGGTGTGCCAAGAGGAGCAAGGGTAGTGAACAGCAGAGCTGCTGCAATGCCGAGTGAAAATCTCTTTTTCATAAAGTTACCTCCGTATATGGGGTTAGTGGAGTAGACGAACGAAGGGAGTCCCGGGTGCTCCTATGGTTTCTACTTTTCTATCATACTTCGTGTTCCAGTATTTGTTAATATAATAAAAGTTACATACTAAAATATTTGTCGAAAATTTTACATAACACAATACACCCCTATTTTTTTCCATTCATAGCGAGTTTATACTAATGAAAACGTTAACAATCACATGGGATGGGAATTGTATATATGAATATATGGAATTGTTTTTGTATTTTTTACTCGAAAAATCATTATTTTCCGTATTCGGAATCCTCACTTTCCGTGGAAAAATACTGGGAAGCCAACAAACTTCATGCTATAATTCAAATTAGTAAATATTTCAAATTTTATATAATTACAACAACACTAGCAATAGGTCTTACACTAAACAAATGGAGGTGAGCATGGATTAGCTGAAAATGTTAACGATTTCAATCCAAGAGGAGGAATATCAAATGTTAAGAAACTGCTCATTTTATCGCAGATTTTGTCTGGCTGCGTGGGCAGTCCTGTTGCTCATAACCGCCGCTCCAAGCTGAAATATATAGATGAATAGCACCATTCTGATCTATATATTTCTGATTACAAGTCACTTTGTGGATTTTCGCAAAATCCTCAGGTACAATCCTTGTAACATAGCTGAGGAGGAATGGGCATCATGGCAGAGCATTTAGCAGATATCTTGAAGTTATTGAAGCAAAAAGAGTGGGTGGATTTGTCCCACGCCTTTTATCCTGAAATTCCTCATTTCCCGGTATTCGATGATGTTCAGGTAGACACGCTGTTTACCCATGACGATGGTTTTTTTGTGAAGCAATACCGCTTTCCGGGTCAGTATGGTACTCATATTGACGCGCCAGTTCATTTTGTGAAGGGCAAACGTTATTTACATGAGCTTTCCTTGAAGGAACTGGTTCTGCCACTGGTCGTTATCGATCGTTCAGGAGCTGTCGCCGCTAATCCCGACTATGAGCTTACGGTTGCGGATATTGTAGACTTTGAGAAGGAGCATGGACGAATTGTCGATCAAGCTTTTGTAGCCTTTCGCAGTGATTGGAGCAAGCGTTGGCCTGATTCGGAAGCTTTTTCGAACAAGGATGCAGCCGGAGACGCACACAGCCCGGGCTGGTCGCTGGAAGCGCTGCGCTTTTTGTTGGAAGAACGGAATGTGGCTGCGATCGGACATGAAACGCTGGATACCGATTCCTCCGTGGCCTATCGCAAAGCAGGCAAGCTGGTAGGGGAATATTACATATTGGAACAGGATCGTTATCAGGTTGAGGTGCTGACGAATTTGGACAAGGTGCCCGCGACGGGTGCTGTTATTTATAATATCGTTCCGAGCATTCAGGATTCCCCCGGATTTCCGGTACGTTCCTTTGCTATTTTGCCTTAATCATTCGATTTCCAGTAACATGAATCCGATCATGACATGATCATAAACAAGGAAAGGCCGATTACAGACATGAATATCTGTGATCGGTCTTTTAAGATCTATATGAGCAGTATGCAGCCTCATTCATATTCCGTCTATCTTTAATTTAAGATTTTGAAACGTTCTCAAGAAGTAATAGTGACGGTAGGAGCAGAAATGGTAGGCTGAGTTGTTATAGTGGTGGTGGTAGAACCGAAATTTACCAATTCCACGGTAACTGGAACACCCACTGATACGTCTATTGTGTCAAGGACCAGACTTGCAGTTGTAAGGGTGGATAAGGAACTTTGCTGAAGTACCCCGTTAATATACACACTGAGAGTATCGGCAGTCGTTACTGCTGGAAAAGCAGTGATCGCAGCTCCAGCGTCATCTGTGAATTCTCCTGCAAGAATCGTTGTCTCTGTTGCTCCGATATCCCCAGCTACAATCGCAGCAAAGAAACGAGTCATGGTTGGAGCAATAGTAGTTGTTATGACACCGCCGCTTGCGACTGGAGCTGTAGCAACCGCTGTAAAAACAGGTTTTATTATTGGCATATTTTTTATCTCCTTTCTTTCCTGGTGTGAACCATTCTCTGGTTCATAATCAATAAATGAGTTTGAAGCAGATTCGGAAACGGCATATTAACCTTTATGTTAATAATTAGGATGGATAAAGGAAGCCCTATTTTCTGCAAAAATGGATGAAAGCGATTTCCTGATAGCTGCCTGTTGCAAATGCCTAAAACCCAACAGGATGATGTGCATACAATATCATAGAGATGAGAAAAGGAGGTGTAAACGGCTGGTATGGGCAAACGCAACTCCTCACTAAGGAGGCATGGAAAGCTAACCGCACTTTGTAGATTCATCAGACGTAAGAAATGTATAACAAGTTTTAAATTCAGGCGTAGAAGAAAGAAGGGGCTACATTCCAAAAAGCATCCAAAGCTAATCATGCATCGGCGGCATTGCAACATTCCTGCCAAACGACGCAGAAGATTGAGCTTGACGGGAAAGCAAGGTATACCGGGTCCGGTAGGGCAGCAGGGCAAATCCGGCTCGGCAGGAGGGCAAGGCGTAGCGGGCTCGCTAGGCGTGCAAGGTCCGCCAGGTGCACAAGGTCTTCAGGGTCTAGCAGGAGCGAATGGCCTACCCGGCTCAGCAGGAGCACAGGGAATATCGGGCGCAACAGGTCCTTCTGGCCCGGCGGTCGACATTACGGATATTGAAATTGTCCCTACCGCTAAACGGTATTTTTATTTTACCCCCGAGGATATTCAATCTTCGGTCACGATTAGGGTGGATCAATTCTCTGTTGATGGAATGCAGGAAGCTTTTCAACTGTTTAATGTCGGAAGCAACAGCTATGCCAATTTGTATATTAACGGAATGATACAAGAAAGCACTTCGTATAGCCTAACGCCTTCTTCAGTGACGATTCACCTCGACGAAGGAGAAACGATTTACTCCGATACACCCATTATTGTGGAAATCGTTCAATTTAGGGCGCGATATAGTGCGTGATACAGTGCGTCCTACGGCAGCAGTCGAAATATCAGCAGCCTGACGAATGGCCTCCGAGTATGGCACTTGATAGCCCGGATACACGCTCGGCACGTCCGGCAATACACCGCAGGTGCTGACATCGATCAAATCTACACCTTGTGCTTTCATATAGTGAGTATATTGAATGGAATCCTGTAATCCATTGCCCAGTGGGCTATATTCGTCAGCGGAAATCCGTACAAACAATGGGCCGCTCCACACCATGCGAAGCCCGCTTGGCGGCTTCATTGAAGGCAAGCACAAGGTTGTGAATTTCTTCAATGGACAGTGCATGGGTCGCCCGTTCGCGGTGAGGCAAACCAGAGGCAGATACAGTTGTTTCCTGAGGCAATGAGCCTTTGCGCCCGGCGTGCCAGAGCTGGAGGCCAGCTTTGGAGTCTTGATCATGGATGGCTTGTACGACTTTTTGCAGCGGGCCAATATGCTCGTCGCTCCATAAGCCGAGGCTACCCGAATCTTTCCCCTGCGGGGTAACCGCACACGGTTTAGAACGTCCATTTTTATTTGGTTACATATCCATTTTTATATTAATAAAACAAGACGATAGTTATCCTTTTTCGCCTTGCATAAATATCATTTGCAATTTAGTTAGTTATCACTTACTATATGCTTATGAACAAGAAAACACATGTAGATAGCAAGAAGAAGGATATTATGCAAGCAGCTATGCGCTTATTTGCAACCAAAGGCATCGACGGCATTTCTGTCAAAGAAATCGGGGAGGCTGCCGGTGTGACGGATGCCGCGATTTATAAGCATTTTAAGAGTAAAGATGCGATGGCCTTGGAAGTATTCGGGCAGTATTGCAACAGCTACACTACGTTGATTGACTTCTATCGCAAGCAGAGCGGGAGCTTTATTAGCCGTTTTCATCAACTGGTGGACGAGGTGCTTGTGATGCACGATGAAGACCAGTATGGTCTGCTTCTGTTATCACAGCATCATGAGCTGTATGTAGAGGCCAGCCAAAGCTCGAATGTCCGGCAGCCGCTAGAGGCGTTAGTCGAATTTATTGAGCAGGGGATTCGGCACGGAGAACTGCCCAAGCAGGATGCCCAGCTATCCGGTGTGCTCATTATTGGAGCCATTACACGCTTGTCCGTGTCCAGTCTGGAGGGTGAATTGCCCCAGCAGCTTATTCCGTTTGCAACGGAAGTCAAGGAACGTTTAACCGCTTTATTAAGTCAAGGTCAGTAGTGACCTTTTCTTTTTAAATATAAAGTTAGTGTTTTCTAACTAAAAAATAAAATATGAGAGTAGGAAGTGGCTCGAATGTCTAAAAAGATATTGGTTATTCAAGGAAATCCGGTCGCTGGCAGTTATGGAGAAGCGCTGGCTCAATCTTATGTAAAAGGAGCGGAAGCTGCAGGGGCAGAGGTGCGTTTATTGCAGTTGTCTGCGTTGGACTTTAATCCTAATTTACTCGGTGGTTATCGCAATAAATTGCCGCTGGAGCCGGATTTGATCATGGCTCAGGAATCCATTAAATGGGCAGAGCACCTGGTTTTCGTTTTTCCGATCTGGTGGGGGAGCTTGCCTGCATTAATGAAGGGTTTCATTGATCGTACTTTTATGCCAGGATTTGCGTTTAAGTATCAAAAAGGAAAGCCGTTGCCTGACAAGCTCTTAAAAGGCAGAACGGCCCGCCTCATCACAACGATGGACGGCCCGCACTGGTATTACCGATTTTTCCAGGGACAGCCCGGGCATCGGATGATGAAGGATTCCACGCTGCATCTATGCGGTGTCAAACCGGTGCATTCTACTGCGATTGATCTCATGAATAAGAAAACAGATCAACAGCGCAACGATTGGCTGGGCAAGGTCGAGCAGCTAGGACGCAGCATGAGTTAAGTTTTCATGATGAAGGGATCAGCCTGATTCCATTGCTGGATTTAATGAATCAGTGGGGACAGGATCATCAAAAGCTGAGAGCTGCATCGGAGTAGATTGGTTAATCGAATAGGGTCAGCCTAACAGTCTCTCTTTGAAGTAAAAGAGGGGCTGTTTTTGGCACGTCTCACAGGGCTACATCTGGGAGATGATCCGGCTAAAGTAACATTCTCCCCTTTGAAAAGTTGATTTCCCTATCCCGTCCTGTTTTTCGTTCCCTCTATAATCAGATTAAAGATTCTAGGGGGGCATTTTATGAAACTGAAAAAAGTACACGCCTATGTGTTTGTATTCCCGAGTTTGTTTCTGACCCTTGTGTTTGGCATCTATCCTCTGCTTTGGGCGCTCCGCTATATGTTCTATGATTATCAGGGCTTCGGGACGCCTGTTTTTATTGGCCTTGATAATTTTGCGCGAGTTCTGCGAGACCAGCAATTCTGGTCCTCCGTGGGAAATACCGGGATTTACGCTCTCGGCAAGCTGTTCATCACCATTCCAATGTCTCTGGTTTTGGCTATTATTTTGAATCGCAAGTTAAAGGGACGTTCCTTGCTGCGGGCGATTTATTATGTGCCCACGATTTTCAGCGCCTCGGTGATGGCGATCGTCTTTTTTATTATCTTCAACTCCTACAACGGAATTTTGAACCAACTGCTGCTCAAGTATCATCTTGTCTCTGCCCCGATTAACTGGCTTGGTGCCGATCAAGCCATGCTGACCACCATTATCATCGCCATCTGGGGCGCTGTGGGCAACTACATGCTACTGTTCCTCGCTGGTCTTCAAGGCATTCCCAACGACCTTTACGAAGCGGCTTCGCTTGACGGTGCTAATGAGTTCCAGAAGCTTAAGTATGTGACGATTCCGATGCTGGGACCTGTTATGCAGATGATCATCATGCTGGCCATTACCATCTCCCTCAAGGGCTATGAGAGCATCATGGTGCTGACCGAAGGTGGTCCTTATGGAAAAACAGAGGTGATGTATCTGTATCTGTTCAAGTTGCTGTTTCCGGTGTCGGCTGAAAGCCAGTCGCTCCAGCAATTGGGTTACGGCAGTGCCGTCGGCTTCACTACAGCGTTGCTTGTAGGGGGAGTTACGTTCATCTACTTCCGTATTTCCAAGAAGCTGAATGATATTTACTAGAAGCAGGCAGGAGGAGAACAGAATGAATCCTACTCATACCAACCATACCTTATCCCCGAAGCTGGTGCGCTGGACTGGCAAGACAGTGCTCTGGGTGTTCCTGCTCACGACGGCCATTCTAGCGATATTCCCGATTGTCATCGTGGTACTCGGCTCGTTCAAGACGAATCAGGAGCTGACCAGCAGTGCAACCATCTGGCCACAAAGCTGGCACTTTTCCAACTATGTTCAGGCCTGGAAAAACGCCCATTTCTCCCGCTTTACCCTGAACAGCATTTTTGTAAGCGTGGCTACGACAATCGGTACTCTGCTGGTCGCGTCCATGTCCGCCTATGCAGTGAACCGGGTACATTTTATCGGCAAAAAGGCGTACTCTCTGCTCATGGCATCCACCTTGTTTATCTCGATCGGGGCTGTAGTGCTGCGTCCGCAATTTGACTTGATGGTCATGCTCGGTCTGAACAAGACGCTGTGGGGCATCATCATTATACTGGTCAGCACACATGCCACCTGTTATTTCATGCTGATTGGATTCTTCAGAGGTATTCCCAAGGATCTTGACGAGGCAGCGATGATTGACGGCTGCAACTTTTATTCGGTGTATTGGCGGATTGTGCTCCCGTTGCTGCGGCCTGCGCTTGCCGTTGCCGGGCTCTCAGCCTTCCAGGGCTCATGGAATGAGTATATTTTGCCGCTTGTGTTTACGATGAGTAATCCGGAATTGCAGACGCTCCCAGTAGGATTGGCTAATCTTCGGTACGGTATCGGAGCTGCCGCGGAGGTTCAACTGATGATGGCTGGCGCCTGCCTGTCCATTCTGCCGCTTCTGGTGGTCTATGTGTTCGCCAGTAAATCGTTTATGCAAGTTACCGCTGGTGCTGTCAAGGGGTAGAGTAACTTGGGTTCTGTTGATACAATGGGCTTCAAGGAGTGATGGCCAATGAGACTCAGTTTCTACAAGCTTTCTCTGAAAAAGAGAATTCAACTGCTATTTATTTTCCTGGCCATATTGTGCATAAGCGTGACGGGGATCTGCTCTTATCTCTTTGCCGCTCGAAGCATCGAGCGCAATGCCTTGCAGCTTAAGCAGGGAATTTTAAAAAAATCAGTGCAGGTGATGGATGAACATCTCAGGCATATTGTAGTTTCGTCTTATTCCTTTATGCTGAATGAAACGTTCAACCAGGTGATGAAGGATGTGCGCAGCAATAATGCTTTCAATTATTATCAGAATCTGTCCTTGTTGCAGACTTCGTTTGCCCAGTTGAAGCTGGTAGAGCCGCTGATTGATACAGCTTATCTGAGCACGCCAATCGGCGATTTCTTCTCCACCAAAGATTTTCCCGACCGGACGAAGCACTTTTCGGAAGAATATGGAACCTATACAAAGCAGATAGGCTGGAATACCCTGTGGATCGTGACCCATCGCAACGAGCTGTTTCAGTGGAAAGGCAATGTGCTGTCGTTGCTGCTAAAGCCGACTGTGCTGGACAATCATTATATTCCGAATGTATATATGGTTGTGAACATGAGAGAGCAAGCTATGCGGGCCATTCTGGAGCAGGATCTGATGAATAATCAGGTTCAGCTTTTTTTGCTACAAAAGGATGGAACGATGGTGATCCAGCCCGAAGACCGGCAGTATGATTTTAATACAGGACGGGAGTTTATCGACCATTTCAGCAGGGGAGGAGAAGGTGATTTCAATTATACGAATGCCCAGGGAGAGGAATTGCTGGTCAATTACAACACACTGTCCATGAATGAGGATTGGGTGATGGTCAGCATCCAGTCCAAGGCCGATCTACTGTATCCGTTGAAGAAGATCCGCTGGCTGATCATCTGGATTATGCTGTTCTGCATTGTGCTCGCGCTTATCTTGTCCAACCTGCTGGCCTCCGCTTTATTGAAACCGCTTCATAAACTACAGAGCCTGATGGCTAAGGTGGAATACAATGATCTGGATGTACGGTTCAACAGCAGGTATGAGGATGAGGTGAGCAGTGTTGGCCATACATTTAACCGGATGCTGGATCAGATTCAGTTGCTGATTCAGGAGGTGCGGACTTCGGAGCAGGACAAGCGCAAATCCGAGGTCAAGGCGCTTCAGGCGCAGGTGGACCCTCATTTTTTGTATAACACGTTGAATACTATTTTTTGGAAAAGCGAAAGCGGCGAGAAAAAAGATGTTAGTGAGATGATTGTCTCCTTGTCGCTATTGTTCCGGCTAGGACTGAACAACGGGAACGATATCACTACCTTGAAACAGGAAATTAAGCATGTCGAGCAATATTTGCAATTGCAGCAAAAATGCTATGAGGACCTATTTACGTATTCGATCCATGTTGAAAATCTATCATATCTTTCCATTCCAATGTTGAAAATACTACTTCAGCCACTGGTGGAGAACTCCATCCTGCATGGGTTTCGAGACAAGGCTGCTCTTGGCAATATCTTCATCAAAGTGTACCGCCAAGGCGAGTTCCTGCTGTTACAAGTGACCGACAACGGCTGCGGAATGGATGCCGGTCAGATGGAAAAGGCTGTGTACGAGCATGATGTCCACCGCAAGGGTTATGCGCTGTCCAATCTCCGGAGCAGGCTCAGTCTGCATTACGGGGAGTCGGCTTCCATTACGTTCAGGAGTATTCCAGACATCGAGACGACCGTTACCATCACAATCCCGTTTATGTAGGAGGTCAGAATGGATCACTTGACGATGTGTGTTATGGATGATATTCAAGCCGTTGTAAAAGGGATATCCGCGACCATTCCATGGTCGGATCACAATATTGAGGTTGTGGGCACCGCAGGCGATGGTGAGCATGGTTGGACTCTTCTGCTGGAGAAAGATCCGGATATCGTCATCAGTGATATCCGGATGCCGAAGCTCAACGGTCTGGAGCTGATGAGGCGCGCTTCTGGCCAATGAGTCGTCGTGT
>NZ_JTHP01000087.1 GCF_000943545.1 Paenibacillus terrae | reverse complement strand
TTTTCTTTTACTAGCCACAAATTAATTATTTCATTTACAAAGTCCGATTCATAATTTTCATATCCTTCAATCCCATAAAAAAATGAAATTAATAAATCGTCTTTTTCTAATTCTCGTATTCCTCCGTAAGGTGCCTTTAGAGCCTCGCCGTTAAAAAGCTCATTCACGTAAAGAAGAAAGAATAGATTTTGAGATATTACAGTATGCGGCTCTTTTATTTCCTTATTAAGTGAATCTAAGAAATCTTCGGTTTCCGTAGCTTCCTGAAAAACTGATTTTATATCTCTTCTCCAGACTTCATCACATAGTTTTACATTCTCTCTGTGTCCAATATTTAAAAATATTGTTGGGCCAGATTCTTTATATTTCCATTTTTTACCAGTATTTAATACCCTATCTTTGAAATCAGAAAGTGGATGTTTTAAGCTATCTACGATTTCAATCTCAAAACCTATACCTTCCTCTTCATCCTCAAAAATAATGTAACTCTTTATAACTACCGACAATACACTAATCTCTTCAAAATTTGTTGCCATGCTGTAACTCCTTTTAATTAAAATTATTTTAAGTATTAATTTTAGAAAATAAGTCCATTTTAATGTGCTGGTTTCTATATTTTACTTTGCATTACTTGGATGTTACGGTATTGAATGCTGGATAAATAAAATTTGAAGCAAAATACTATATCAAAGAGATCTTAAATCCAAAACATTGGGTTTACGATCAAATAATAATTGTTAAGTATTTTATTACTTAGACTACTATTGTTATATTACTGTATGAAGAAAATCAGGTGACCACTTCAGAGAGCATAAAAAAAGGGAGCCTACTTGCGGCTCCCCAACTGCAATTCTTGGATGTATTGTTCCTTCTAGACTCTAGCTATTGAGCTGATGAAGTCAACCCTTCATATGGAATACCTCACCAGACTAGCTTCGTCAAATAGTAAAACCTTCGACCAGTTCATTCAATCGGGTAGCGCTTTCCTTCACCTGATCAGACTGTTGTGCCACTTCAAGAGACTTTTCCGTCGATGAAACCATGTTCTCAGCAATGTGCTGAGTAGATACGGCAGACTGTTCGCTGGCTGTTGCAATCTCGTGGATAGCTCTCACCATGGTTTGGATCGTTGCATTCACCTGCTTAGATGTGGCGTTCAAATCATTAACTGTATTCGTATGCTCAACTACATCATTGTAATATTGTTCTGCCGTATCCTCAAGCAACTGATAATCCTTGCCCACCTTGGCATGCAGGAAATCCAGTAATTCCTCGGCATTGGTCGTCAGATTGGCTACAGATTGTACAACCTCTTGAGTAACACTCTGAATTTGATCTACCGCCTGCTTGGACCCATCTGCCAACTTGCGAATCTCGTTAGCCACAACCGCAAACCCCCGACCTGACTCACCGGCTCGAGCCGCTTCAATAGATGCATTTAAAGCCAGCAAATTGGTTTGGGCCGTAATTTCCAGAATGGACTGGGAAAGTATACGAATTTGGTCTACCGCCTTGGCTTGTTCCAGCGCTTCCGTCATCTTTTCACTGGCCTTCCGGTAAATCTCTTTGGACGCTTTATTGGACTCACTCGCTTCATACTTCAACGCTTCGGCCTTTAGGCTTGTATCATAGGCAGACTGCGCTTTTTCTTGAGTTTTGAGCGAAATGTACTCTGCCGCCCGCTGCATTTCATCGGCAGAATGATTCATGTTTTCTGTATATGCCGAAGTCTCCTCCATCGCTGCTGATAGCTGTTCGACTGTAGCCGATACGTCTCTAATCCGCTCATTGAGATCGGTCATATTATGATTCGTCTGATCACTTAGATGATTAATTTGGCGGGATTCATTGATAACCCCCGTAATAACCATTGAGGTTGAATCTGTCATTTGTTGAATGGCACGTGCAATGACAGCGATTTCGTTATTTCCCTTGAGCAGGGTTGGATCAAGTGCTGCCGTTAAATTGCCTTGGGTAATCTCTTCACAGTATTTCGTAATGGTGCTCATCCGAGAACGGATATTCCGAATGGCCGAAAAGGAGATCATACTAAGGACAGCAAGTACTAGGACCAGAATCGCAATCAGAATAATTGTGCGCATTTTAATCTCATTTTGCGTATTTTGATATAAGTTGGCCGATTGTTCATTGTTGTAATCAGAAATATCGGTCAGTATCTTAACAATTGCCGTACTGGATGTATTAATCCGGCCTCTCTCTTCCTTGTCATACGTTCCGGTATTTTTTTTGACTGCCATGATCTGCTCAATATTCTGATAATATGTGTCTATGCTGCCTCTTAGTTCCTCGTACAATTTCTGTTCCTTCGGGTCCAGATTCTTTTGCGAGAATTTACTTAACCCTGATGTAACGCTGTCTTTTCCCTTCTGTACCTGCTTATATTGTTTATCTGTGTACTCCTCATTATCGAGTACTTTGGTGTAGTTGGCCCGCATGTTATAAAAATCACTTTTCACTTCCAGAATATTCGTTTGGTGTTGAAAGCGATCCATATACAAAATACCTTGGCCCTCTTTAGCTTGATACATGCCGAGAACCCCTACCAACGATACAATGAGCAAACCCACCAAGCTGATCATGATCATGGAGACCATCGTTGTCGTTACCTTTAAATCTCTAAATCCTTTTACTTTTTTAGTGCTGTCTGATAGTTTTGTTCTCATCAAAACTCCTCCAGTCGTCTATGTATAATAGATCACGTTGCTCCCATGGATACTATCCCCCAAACCATAAGAATTAAGAGATTACACCGTGATGATATATATATCGGTAGAAAGCGCTTAATTTTATAAGAGAAATAACAGTACTGCTAAAATAAAGAATATTCATTCAAGGAAAGTGAGGATGAGATTGATAAATCAGGATTTTGCAAAATTCGATTCCAATCGCTCCGAAGTGCAATATATAGACGAACTAGACCATTTCGATCTATATATTGTTCATTGGAAGTCGCTTATTGGATTTTTGCAAAATCCTCAAATATGAGTATTATTTTAGGTGCTCACGAGCTTGGAAAATTTGCTAAACTAAAATAGTAGTCTTTATACCAAAGTGGAACATATATCATCAACTAATCAAGAACAACTCAGGATAATAGGAGAGACGTAAAGTGACAAACCTACAAAATCAAAAACAAGTGTATATCATCCATGGGTATACGGCTTCACCAGCCGATCATTGGTTTCCTTGGCTACAAGACAAGCTACAGGAAGATGGAGTTTCTGTAGATATATTGGATATGCCCAACTCACAAGCTCCCCAGCTTCATGAGTGGACCCAACATTTATTATCAAGTATTGAGGTTCTTCATAAGGATACCTATTTTGTTGGTCATAGCTTGGGGTGTGTTTCCATATTAAGATATTTGCAGCAAGTAAGTATTCCAGAGCAACTCGGTGGTCTTGTCTTCGTCTCCGGTTTTACCGATCCCGTGCCAACCCTGCCGTCATTAGATGAATTTACAAATGATAAGCTGGATTATAAGCAACTCATGGATTCAGTAAAGATGCGTGCAGTTATTGCTTCAAAGGATGACACGATTGTCCCCTTTGCATTCAGCAAGAAACTAGCAAATGACATCCAGGCGGATTTCCACGAAGTAGAACACGGAGGACACTTTTTAGAGCGTGACGGCTTTACTTCCTTACCCATTGCATATCAAGTTTTAATGGATATGATGAAGAGTTGAACCGCTACTTTACCCTAACGCAAAATACCCCATCGCTTATATTAAGCAATGGGGTACGCCCCTTTTTAACGGTCCCGGGTTACCATATAATTCATTAAATGCTTCAGAAAAGTGATGTTGCGGGGTACCTCTTTCAACGCTTCCATAGCAAGGCAGTAGTGTTCCCACATCTCTTTACTGGCACCTTCCTGACCCAGGATGGATACGAAATTCGAATTGTTGTTCTCAGAATCCTGGCCAACAGGTTTTCCGAGTAAGAGCATATCTCCTTCCACATCAAGCAAATCATCTTTAATCTGAAAAGCAATCCCCGCATGATAGGCAAATTTCTTCAAAGCAGCAATTTCCGACTCCTTGACCTGTGCAAGCATGGCAGGCATCACCAGACAAGCCTCAAATGCCACTCCGGTTTTGTAAAAGCACACCATATTTAACTGCTCCAGTGTCAATTCCTTTCCTTTGGAATCCAGATCCATCGCTTGTCCCATACATATATCTTCTGCCTTTTGGGCCGAGTATTGTATCAACGCGAGTACGGTCTCGGCATTGAACTGGTCAAGTGACGCTTGTTCCCCAATCGCCTTCTGAATCAGATACAGACCGGTTAATTCCGCCGTAGCGCTATTGTGTACCTGATGCAAGGTCTGACGCCCTCTACGGGTAGACGCATTATCCTGAGAAGGCAGATCATCGAAGATCAAGGATGCGGTATGCATATACTCCAATGATCTCAGAAGAGGCACGATTGCCGATGCGTCCAGTCCATATTCGTTCACGCCCATCACCCAAGTCAATATAGGCCGTATCCGCTTCCCATCCCCTTCGAGACTGTAATTTGCTGCATCAATAAGCTGCCCTTTCATCGCTGGAATCCCATGAGGTTTGGTAATTTTTAATTGGTTGTTAATCTGATGGCGGATCGTTTTGAACGTATTTAAAAATTCTTCCTTTTCCTTCGAATCGTTTTTCAGATGGGTAATCATCTGGTCCCGAAGCAGTTTATCAAAGAAATCTACATCATCCGCTTTTCGCACCATCTCTTGGATAAGACGATTGAATTCCGGATTTCCAGATGCAAAGATCTCCATCATTTCATTATACTTTTCAGTGCCTACACGTTCTTTATAACGTTTGAGTCCATTCATGGCACGATCCAGTATCACCTCACGGGCCATGGCATCGGAATCATACACGTTATGGATCAAATAGGAAATAACCGCCCAGTATAATTCAAAGGGGTTGATAAGATCCGAACGCTGATCATGATATTTTAAATAATAGGTATAGGGTGTTACCGCACCGTCTCTCATATCGTCAACCATATCCGCAAAATCATCAGCCAACTGGTTATAGATACCATAAAAGAATGTTCGTTGCTCAAAGCCCTCATCCTCGGGAGCACCAATCACGGAACGGACAATCAATCGGGACGAAGAAGATTTTAAAATGACAGGTATATAAAGCTCTTCATTGGTATAATTAGCACACGTTAGGTCCTTGACGCGGTCGATATCCTGGGAATGAAAAAAGACATAGGACTGCTCGAAAAATGTTTGCTGTGTATCCGGCCGCTGATGTTCCTTAATATACTCAAAAGCATCCGAGAGCTCTGAGTGTATGTATTGAATTAACTCCATATTATTTCCGGTCCAATCGCCCAACTCAGGCACAGATCCAGTGAGAAGCGCAGCACGTATCATATGGGAATATTGTTCTTTCTCTTGAGCGGTCAAAACCTGGGAATCGAGAAGATCGTCAATGAAAGGATAGGTTAGACCATAGGAATAACCAAGCCTAATGGCTTCATCAAGTCTGCGAGCACGTTCCGCAGGTGATACTTTATCGTCCATTTCTTCTATCACATGCAGAATAACCCCGATTATGATCTTAATCAGTTTGCGCTGGGCTTGCGCTGCATCCATTTCTTTTGGAATATGGGAGGATACGGACCTAAGTTTGTTGATTACCCAGATCGTGGCGGTTTCTATGCCTTCCTTCTGGGCCCACCGATACAACCCGGCCAAATTCATAAATTCGGGCTGGTCTTCCCCGTTTGCACTGGTGGATTGAATCAAGTGTTTTTTGATGTCAGTAATGACACGCTGAATCCGGGTCTGTGTGTCAGGAGAATTCAGAGCTTTGCCTAAATCCCTCATATAAATATAGGAGACGCTTCGATCCAGGTAATCATCCAATTTGCCTGTATAATTCAGCCATTGAATGTATCTATGATAATCCCGAGTATCAGGCTTTTTCTTTCCCCGCGAAAAGAAGGATAGCCATGAAGCATGATGAATATGATTCCTTTTCCACATTTGGATATCTTCTGTCAGGGTAGTTACATAAGTCTTGTCTACGACCTGTGCATAAAGGGATGCAAAATACTGAACCGCCTTCTGCTCAGCCACCTGATACCCTGTATTGGCATGATTTACAAATTTCTCATTCATACGATGCATTACCTCAACTTCTATTTTTGTTAAACATGGTTGCATTTCTTCCCTGACGGGAATGAGGCGGATCATGTTTTTATCTTTATACGGGAAAGAATCTGTGAGGTTACGAAATTATCATGCTGCTTACCGAAATACACTTATTGGCTTCATCAAGCAGATGTACCTTTACTGACTGGTCTGATACCGTTCGAATTATATAGTATAATCGATTTTAAACCGTCTGTTGACTGGCTACCTAGTTATATTATGAATGTTATGAATAGGGGGTTGTGTGATTAATGACAATGGAAGAAGTGCTTATGCTGGAACGTAATGAGACGAAGCTCGTTGGATACTCTGTAACCGCGTCGTTAAATCAAGATCTGGAAACCGGAATTGTCGTAAGATTACGCGAAGAACTCTTTGACAAGCGTCATGAAATCGCAAATCGATTAGATGATGACGGGATTTACTTAGTCCAAGTTTACCCGGACGGCGAATGGACGCCAGATGTTCCGTTCGTAAGTATTGTTGCGGTAGAGGTCAGGGATTTTGCACATATTCCCGAGGGATTAGTTCGTCATACGATACCGGCTGGGAAGTATGTGAAGGTCACTCATAAGGGACCTGAATCCCAAATAGATGGAACCTATGACTCAATCCGTGATAGGGGGATCAGCGCTTCTCGCTCTTTTGATTTCGAGTATTGGGCTGATATTCATTCTCTGGAACAAAAGGACAGCACGATAGATATTTATATGCCTTGGAAAGCTTAGTCGATGTAACAAGAGCAGAATGTACTGCTACGCATGTGTTAACTTATATTATTTCGAGGTGTTTTTATGGAGTGGCTGGAAACAATCAGATTATGGAACCAAACGCCAGTTAAGGTGCTGGACATTCGTCATTTTACGATGAAGCCTGGAGAGAGATTGAGTTCCTATTCCCTGCCTTCAAGCGGATTTTTATTCGCCAATCAAGGAGAAGCCAGATTGATGCTTGATGAAATCGAAACCTCAGCAGCCAAGTTTCAGGTTCTCCACGGCGAAAAAGGAGCAAGTCTGAATATCTGGTGCTTAAACCAGCCGTTTGAATACTACCTCATTTTATACAAACCCGTTCAAGAGCGAGCGGGTCAAAGCTCATTCGAACGAGAAGATCGGATGGCTCTATTTAGACAAAACTATGCGTTTCAGGCCCTCTATCCGCTCCCCCTGATATCACTTGTCGAACAAATGAATCAGCAGTGGTCTAATAGAAATGAGCTGGACAAACTGCAAGTGAATGGATTGTTCTATCAATTCGTGCATGAACACTTTCGTCAACTACAGATGAAGGAAATCAAAATATCCGAGCCGGATCTGGCTACACAAATAGCCCAATATATTCAAGAGCATTTTCAAAAACCAATCGCTATGGAGACGATGGCTAAACGGTTTCATTACAGTACCCACTACCTCGTAAAGGTGTTTAAGCGCAAATATGGATGCAGCCCTATCGAGTATGTCGTTCAGACCCGCATCAACAGGGCCAAATCCCTGTTAGCTGATACAGATGCTTCCATTCGGGAAGTTGCCGAAAACGTTGGATATACCAATTTTTATTACTTTAGTCGACTTTTCAAAAAGCAAACCGGCGAAACCCCAACACAATTTAAAATGCATAGCCTTGTTTCAAAAAGTTCAACAAATACAAATTTTACACTCAAATCCTTCATTGCTCCCCGATCAGGACAACGTTATATTGGTAACAATGATAATCATTATCAACATGACGCTTGGAGAGTGGACGATATGAATGTTAGTTTTAAGCCTGCTTTTGCTGTTACCCTTTTGTTCAGCTTAACATTGCTGCTGGCAGCTTGCAGCGGCGCAAGTGACGTTGCGAAACCAATTGAAACAAGATCGTATACCGATGCACTGGGACGGCAAATGGAAATTCCTGTTCAACCCAAAAGGGCTGTTGTTATTACATACGGTGGTTATTTGCTTCCACTAGGCTTAAAACCGGTAGGTGTCAATCAGGAGATACTCGACCTTTATCCTGAGAAGATGGCTGATGTCGCTAGCATAGGCAAAGGAACAGGTAATATCGAGGCCATTTCCGCATTGGAGCCGGATTTGATTATACTGTCGGATTTTCACGACAAAGCAACCTTTGAGCAGTACCAAAAAATTGCCCCAACTATTGCAGTAGCATGGGGTGGTGATCCAGACGTGGTGAATACATTGCGGACGTTTGGCGACATTATGAACCGGAAAACAGAAGCAGAATCCTGGATTGCTAAGTTCGAGAAAAAATTACAGGGCATTCGGGAACAAACTCACATCCCCATTAAAGCAGATACTACCGCAATCTCTTTCATTATTCACAAGGGAGAGGTACTGCTTGGAGGTGAGGGCGGTACGCTCGGAAAATTGATTTATCAAGATTTCGGTTTTCAGATGCCTGAGCAATTCAAACCCTATGCCGATGGCGGTACTGCTCTTTCCATGGAAGCTCTGGTCCATCGTCCAGCTGACTATTTCTTTACTCAAATGACAGATCAAGAGTTGAAGCAAACCATGCAGCTATTCAGCGAGCCTGTGTACCAAACGATTCCCGCTGTGAAAAATAATCACATTATTAATGTTTCCCGTGATAAATGGAACAATGGCCCCTACCTGGTGGATGAGGCGGTCGATTCGTTGATTGAACAAATATCTCAAATTCAGCCATAGGGACATACGGCACTTTCATTGACGTTTTTCAGGGGTAAAATGAATAGCAAATAGCGAGAAGCCCAAAAAAATCGGCATCTCGCTATTTGCTATTCATATAGTTCCCATGTTTCTGTACATAGCTCAATGAAAGAATTTGCAGCATGTCTGCATTCGGCATATATTCCGGCAGCTCGTAAGCGAGGTTCATTACTCTCAAATCTTCGGTATCAAAAAACTGAAAATAACGTTCTCCATTTTGAAACTCCCCGCCGTTAGAGTATTTCAAAAAATCCAGATAGCTGTCAGGAAATTGTCCTTGAGGCAGCTGCCAGCCAACAGGATTGAGAGGTATGTATTGATCGTAGTATGGAGAAGACTTCGGAAAAGGGTTCACTTGTCTTTGTTTGATTTCGTGAATCTCCTGCTCCGATAGCTTTATATTCCATTTGTTCAGAAAACGGGATAGTTGTTCATTCGTCACACTTGGACATTTTACAAATTGATGTTTAAAATGAATATTCCAGATGATAGCCAACCTCCGATGAATCAGTGTCTCTTAACCTAAATTATAACGGATATTATACTTGTTCTCCAGCTTCAGCTATTGACCACTTCTACTCCTCATCCCTTGCCGCCTCCCAAGCTTCTGCCACAGCTATAGGTGCCTTGCGGCTGGTTTCTCCACTGCCTTCCTTTGTCCACAGCGGTGGGTAATAGGCAAACACCTGACCGGGTTGAAGCTTGCGAACATCGTCCTGCCAACCTTTCCAACGGAACGTCTGGTAGAAAAGCTCCAAATCCCCCTCAGCCAGCCATCCAAAAAAACCGGAATAGGCCTTTTCTGTAGGTTCCCAGGCAAGCGTATCCGGTGCAAAATAGTAGATTTGTCCGTCATTACCAAAACGCCCAGTATTCAGTCCAAAAAATCCTCCTGCTGCATCGTAGGCCACAATCAGCATTCCCCAAAGCGCGGGCACGCTTGCCGGCTCTTGAAGTCCGTTCCACGAAGTCAAGCTGCCATAAATTCCAGAACCCCCTGCACCCAGCAAGGTGATCCAGCCGTGATCAAAAACGATCCCTCCTGTCTCATAGGCAACCGTTCCCAAATACGATTTCGTACTCACCTGCAAACGGTACAGCGTATCCCCCGAAGCCGATTCCGATTCTGCCGATACAATGCTATATGGATTTAGGCCTTCTTTCAGGATATTTCTAATCTCTTCCCATGTATGGTTTTCTTTATCCAGCAGTTCATCAACCGTTAAAGTATGCATGTTCATTCCCCTCTCATTGTCCTAATTTCAACCTTCAATCCACATGCTGAGTCTTTAAGACCTGTGTTTGATCCAAAATCACCCACTGATTCAGCTCGTCGTCTGCCAATCTCCTCCTCATCTTGCGATAAAGTTCATTCATACGCCATTCCTGCGAGGATCAACTCCTCCTGAATCCAGCTACTTCGGGTAGACAGTTGCAGCAAGTCGGCAGCGATCTGCTTGACCTGCTCTTGTAACACATGTGGCTGATCCGTTCCTTCTAGAAAGCGGCTTAAAAAATGAAGAAATACATCTACCTTCCTGAGCTGCATCAATACAGGTAAAGCATCAATCTCGGTTTGGGACAGATGAGCTCGGCGGCTGAAGCCCCGGCAAAAATCCCGAACTGATCTCGTCTCCTCCGGTTGACCCAACAATCCTGATAAAATAACCGCTGGTTCCATGACCCGAACGTCTAACGTACAAAATTCAAAATCAAGCAGTGCAGCCACTTGGCTATGATCGTTATCCTTTACCAACAAATTGGAAGCGTTCAAGTCCCCATGTACAAGCTGATGCGGCAACTCTTCCAATGCATGAAGCGAATCTGTAATCTCATCATATACTTTTCCTATCCATCGCAGCTCGTCATGCAAAGCTTTTAGAGGCTCTGGCGGATGTAGGCAAATCTCTCGAACTATTTCCTGGTTGCACAATGGATAGGATTGCTGCAAGGCATAATACGGTCGGTAGACTGGATCCATATCAAGATTTAATGTCGCAAGCACAGCAGATAATTCACCTGTGACCTCGCCAAAAGAATAGGCAAAGCTTGATTCCTGCTCCAGTGGTGATTTGCCTTCTATGTAGTCGAACAGACAGACATATTTGCCGCTTTCCTTCTCAAGCTGAGCGAGTGTCTCTCCCATTACCGTTCGAATTGGCATCGGTACCCTGAATGATAGAGAATGCTTACTCAGTGCCTGCAAAACCGCATGCTCAAATTCAATTTTGTCCCTATCTCTGTGTGTATCGTAGACGCGCAGCACTCCGCTTCGCCTACCACCCTTAACAAAATACGTCGTATTATTCCAGCCCCCGGTTCGTTTCTGCAACGTTCCGTTCCACTCCGGCCAGTGCCGTCTTAGTATCGCTTCCAAGGATGTATCCTCCCTCTTGCCGGAAATAAAGGTATCCAGCAACCTATCCTTTCATTAGCCTTGTGCTTATGAATTAGCAGCTATTATAACACATAGACACCCAATTAAAATTGGACGTCTATTACATCATGTAATGGTCATAGCGTTTACATGCTCCTTTGATATCCTTCATTTCCTCAACTGCTTGTTTCGGATATTTTGCGGGGTAGCACCATAAGCCATTTTAAATTTTTTATAGAAAAAACTCATGCTGTTATATCCAACTTGCTTAAATATCATTTCGAACGGCAGGTTGGTATTCACAACCAGAGAATAAGCTGCATTGAGCTTAATGTTGGCAATAAGCTGAGTATAAGTAAGACCAGTTACTTTTTTTAACTTATTACTTAAATACGTACTATTGTAACTGAAATGATTAGATAATTGCTGCAAGCTTAAATGCTGATAATGCTCTTCCATGTAATTCAGAATAGATGTAATATTATTTTCCTGCTGGTTTAAGTGAATATTATGCTCGCTTTCCAATACACGAACCAATTCTCCAAAAACAATTTGCAAATAAGCCTTGACCAATTCCATCGAATCCTCTTGACTGGAAAAATATTCGATTAAGATTCTGCGCAATATATATTGAAGGTTTTCATTATATTGCGACTCAAAAATAATAAAGTGATTATGGTGCTGATGCTGGAGGACAGAGTTGGCGAGAAATTCGCCAATCAGACTTTTTTTCTTGGATAACCGTTGTAAGAACAGAGAAGAAATCGTTTCTCTTTGCAGCAAGATATTAATAAGGATATCGTCTTCTCCCAAAGGAGCGATGCTGTGCGGCACATCCTTATCCAGGACACACACTTGGCCTTCACAAAGCTGAATTTCTTTGCCTGCTATGATTTGATTGCACTTACCTGAATAAACATAGTTTAATTCAATAAATTCATGCATGTGCTCCAGCATCGGAGCAAATCTATTGTGCTTGCTAATATAAATATCATGTTCTCCGAAGAAAAACAAAGCGGGCATACGATACATGTTCTGATTTATATCATAGTATCGTTCGTCCTCCGCTTCTTCGGAAAGATCATTAATAACCTGGTTGTTTTGTTGTTGTAAAAGTTCAATTTCCGTTTTGATTCTCAGTAACTGGTCCAACTCATGAAGGTTCATAAACACTGACTCCTCCTTCATTATATGATGGAAAAACGGGCGGTTCTCCGCCCGTTGAAAAAACTACCTATACCTGATGTCTCCCATTAACTGTGAACTGCCGCCTGAACCTTACTGCCCTTTCCTCTAATAGCGATTCCCAGACAGATGAGTGCAGCAATCGTAAACACAATCGCAGAAACGAGGAAGGAAAATGAGGCGGTTTCATTTCCAAACAACATGCCAACTAACTTGATAACATAAGGCGAAGCAAACGCTCCCAAATTGGAGCCTACCATTGCAATTGAAATGGAAATCGTCTCACTGCCTTTAGGCACGATTTTAGTTAGTATGGTAAAAATATAAGGAATAAACAGCGCAAAGCTAAAGCCAATGATCAGCATGGCAATGGTAACCATGGTAACATTCTGAGCAAACCACAGCAGTACAAAACCTGTTGCTGTTAATAGACTGGAGATAAAGGGAGCGTAATTTCTAAACCATTTATATATTTTACCAAACAAGAAACCTGCAATCATAGTTGCCAAGGAGAACAGCGTTAATGCGGTTCCTAAAAAACCAGGATTAGGCATATTCTTTTCAGCAATCATAATACCTGTTTTGGTATACACAATCATGATAAAGGTCATAAACAGGAAAAGTGCAGCTCCTAATCCAAGTACAGGTATGGATACTCCGCCGCTCTTGTGGCCCGTTCCTGTTGAACGCTCCGCTGTAGGCTCCACACGCTCTGGTTCGGGAATGATAAAAAAGAATAACAGCGCAACAGGAATGGTGATAGCATAGCATAAAAAGGCAAACTTCCAGTCGATTAAGGCAAGCTGTCCTGCCACAAAAGTAGCTAAGCTGCTTCCGAGCCCTTGAACGGCGCTTTGAAAGCCTACTAATTGGGCACGTTCGTCCCCTTCAAAAAAATCACTAATTAAGCTAACGGCCAGCGAATTGAACATCCCGAGACCTGCACCTAATACCAGTCGCAACGCGAGAATCCATGTAATGTTAGTAGTGAACATAGGAAGGATTCCGCCGATGACCACGAGCAAAAGTCCTAGCATGACTGTATTTTTTTTGCCCAATCGGGAAGAGATCGGACCACTCAACAGCACAAACAGCATCATCGTGAAGGATGGAATAGTAACTACGCTTTCAATCAAGGAACTAGAAACCCCTGATAATTGATTCAGCATCATCGGTATGATAGCCGAAATGGCACTCGCTGATGTCAGGACTAACGAAATGGACAGCAACGCCGTTTTAAACAATACTTTGTTTTTTTTATTCATCAAGTTACTCACCTCTAGTCTATGTTATTTAGCCTCTGGTTGCATGTGCAGGAACTTGGGTAGTCTGGCAGTATCTGTACTGGAAGACGTACTTCCCTGAACCGACCGTAAACGTAATTTCATGATCTCCGCTCCTTTGGAAAATCGCCTGTTCACCTGCAATCCCCATTCTCCCAGCCAGCTCCTGTGGTATATAAACAGGCGGATTCTGAATCGACGGATATTGCGTTGCAATGGCCTGCTGTAATGCATCCGGGTCCATAACTCCCGGAAGTGTAATCTCAGCCGTCGTATTATGCGGAACGCGAACCGTCATCTGCATTTCTTCATTCACGATTTCCCAATGGACTTCCAGCGCACCATATGGCGTTTCCAGTTTCCCGTGGGCCGAAGTAAGATTAGCAGGCGGTTTAGGAGCTAACCGTGATTTTTTATAACCCGCTTCAAGCACATCAATTCCGGCAATATTTTGGTACATAAAGTCTCCAACTGAACCGTATGAGTAGTGATTGAACGAGTTCATATCCGTACTCCAGAACGAGCCGTCCACTTTGATGCTGTCCCAATGCTCCCACATGGTCGTTGCCCCCCGTTCAACCTGATAGAGCCATGAAGGATAATCATTTTGAAATAAAATCTTATAAGCTACATCCGTATAGCCATTGTCGGACAAAACCAGACATAGGTAGGGTGTGCCCACAAAGCCGGTATCCAGATGCATATCATTTTTTTCAATGAGCCGTACGAGCTCCTGGATCACTTGCTTTTTATACTTGTCCGGCACCAATCCAAAGTGCAGAGCAACAATCTGTGCAGTCTGGGTATTGGAGGTCAGTTGGCCAACGTCATCGAAGTAGCGGTTCGCAAAAGCGGTTTTAATCCCGTCATGTAAGCTTTTATATGTGTTGTAATCGGTATAACGATTAAGCAGTTTGGCCGTCTGCGCCAAAATATGAGTCGAATATGCAAAGTAAGCAGTTGCCACCAGCGTTCCGTCGGTCGCCCCAAAATAACTTCCTTCTTCACTGTCCAGCGCCAGCCAGTCTCCAAGCTGCAAGCCGGTATCCCAAAGATATTCTTCGTTCCCCTGGGCGCGGATGTAATCCACCCATGCTTTCATACTGTCATACTGCTGAGCTAAAATTTGCTTATCCCCATAGCATTGATACATAGTCCACGGACATATAACCGCCGCGTCTCCCCATGCTGCTGTCGTTTTGTCCATATTATCGGCAAAGGTTCCTTTGAGGACATCCGGCACTACAAAAGGCACTGCCCCATTCTCCAGCTGGTTATAAGCCAAATCCTTCAGCCACTTTCGGAAAAAGGAAACCGCATTCATATTGAAGCTGGCCGTTCTGGCAAAAATCTGTGCATCACCGGTCCAGCCTAATCGCTCATCGCGCTGCGGGCAATCGGTTGGCACATCCAGGAAATTCCCCTTTTGCCCCCATACAATATTGTGCTGTAATTGATTGAGCTTCGGATCGGATGTCTCAAACACCCCGATATTCTCCATATCCGAATGCAGAACAACACCCGTAAAATCTTCAATTGTAACGTCATCCGGAAAGCCCTCAAGCTTCACATATTGAAAGCCTTGAAAAGTGAAATGTGGCCGAAATATCTCCTTCCCCTTCCCACTGCAAATGTACGTAATCTGCTGAGCTGCATCACGAATGTTATCTCTGTAAAAGTTCCCTTGCTGATCCAGCACTTCACCATGAACCAGCTTCAAAACCGTACCTTCGGGCGCTTCAACTTTAAATTCCAGCCAGCCTACCATATTTTGACCCAAGTTAAGCACAAGCTCACCTTTTGGGGTTCGAATAAGCTCAACAGGCTTCAATCGGTTCATCACACGGACAGGCTCATTCTCCTGAGCAACCAGATGACTTAATGGGAACGGGACGATCTGCATCATTTTCCGTTCGGTTAAAGAGCTATGTTCGGGTGCCCGCTGCTCAAGTCTGGCATCATAGATTTCGCCGTTATAAATATCCGACATTAAAATGGCACAGCTCGTTTCCTCCCAAGAAGAATCAGAGCAAATGAGTTCAGAACGGCCATCTTCATAACTAATCTCCATTTGAAGTAGCAATGCATTCGTGTCCCCGTAGGTGTCCTTGCGCTTCTGCCAGCCCAGATAACCGCTATACCAGCCTTCTCCCACCGTTGCTGTGATTCGGTTATTTTGTTCTTGAATGGCAGAAGTCACGTCATACGCTTGCACCTGGACACGATCGTTATAATCCGTCCATCCC
>NZ_JTHP01000086.1 GCF_000943545.1 Paenibacillus terrae | reverse complement strand
TTGCAGTACAGGTACGTACATAACCACCAGCATCAGTACTACCGAAGACAGCACGGCAAGTACGAGATAACTATTTTGAAATGGATTGCGGTGGAAAATAGAACGGGAACTGCGGCAATCGAACACATGAATGAGCTGTGCCAGTACCAATGTGGCGAAGGCAACCGACTGTGCCTTGACCAGTTGTGCTGCGTTATCAGGCGCGATACGCAACGTTAGCCAGAACGCAGCAAGCGTACATAAGCCGATCAGCAGGCCGCGACTAATGATTTTCCAGCCGAGACGACGGGCAAAAATATTTTCCTTAGCGCCGCGTGGTTTGTGCTCCATGAGATCCTTTTCCGGCTGATCTACACCCAGAGCCATCGCGGGAAGCCCGTCGGTCACCAGGTTCACCCATAAAATCTGAATCGGAAGCAACGGCAATGGCAGACCGGCCATCATCGCGAAAAACATCGTCAAAATTTCACCGACATTGGAGGCAAGCAGATAACGGATAAATTTACGAATATTTTCGTAAATATTTCGCCCTTCCTCAATCGCTGCTACAATCGTCGAGAAATTATCGTCGCTGAGCACAAGCGCAGCCGCTTCCTTGGTCACATCCGTTCCCGTAATGCCCATCGCGATACCAATGTCCGATGCCTTGATCGCTGGCGCGTCATTCACGCCGTCTCCAGTCATGGCTACGACATGCCCGCGTCTTTGCAGCGATTTGACAATCCGCAGCTTATGCTCCGGGGACACCCGCGCATACACGGAGACCATGTCTACTGCTTTGTCCAGCGCCGCATCATCCATCACAGACAACTGCTGTCCGGTCAGCACATGCGAGCCGCGCTGAAAAATGCCTAACTGCTGCGCAATGGCCTCAGCTGTTGTACCGTGGTCGCCCGTAATCATCACCGTGCGGATGCCAGCGCGGCGGCACTTGCTAATAGCTTCGCGGGCCTCGCGGCGTGGCGGATCAATCATACCCGTAAGGCCGATGAAGATGAGCTGATTCTCAGCCTCTTCCACCGAGACGACACGCTCATGCGAGCGGATATCCCGGTAAGCGACACTGAGTACACGCAGCGCCTCCGAGGCCATTCCTTCATTGGCTGCCAGCACCTTTTGGCGCAACGTCCCCGTCAGTGGAACGACATTTCCTTCCCATAAAATGTAGGAGCATTGGCCTAACAACACATCCGGCGCGCCTTTGGCAAAGACGATATGCCCTCCCTGATGCCGTACAAGTACAGACATCCGTTTCCGCTCCGAGTCAAAAGGAAATTCGCGTTCTCGTGTATACAGCTCATACAGTCCTTGACGCGTAACCCCGCCCTTGGCGGCTAACGTGACAAGCGCCCCCTCCGTCGGGTCGCCTTTCAGCTCCCAAACAGCGGTCGGCGTCCCCTCCTTGGTTTTCTTTTTCGAGCGTAGCTCATCCGTGTCGGCTTGAACAATTTCCGCGTTATTGCACAGCACACTGGCTTGCAGCAGTCTGCGAAGTGATTGTCCGTTTTTGAGATCCGCAGGAGCATCCCTGTCCATAATATGTCCGTGCGGGTCATAGCCCTCTCCCGTCACTCCCCAGAAGCGACCGTCCACCCATAGCTTGGTGACCGTCATTTTGTTCTGGGTCAGCGTACCTGTTTTGTCAGAGCAAATGACAGACGCACATCCGAGCGTTTCAACCGAAGGCAGTTTTCGCACAATCGCCTTACGTTTGATCATACGCTGCACGCCCAAGGCGAGCGCAATCGTCACAATGGCAGGCAAGCCTTCCGGTATAGCCGCTACAGCCAAGCTCACCCCGGCCAGAAACATACTCATCGCTGGCTGTCCATGCAGGATGCCTGCTACGACGACGAGCACCGTTAACGCCAGTGCTACAATGATCAGAATTTTACCCAATTGCTCCAGTCTGTGCTGCAACGGGGTCTCCTGAGACTCCGTATTTTGGATCAAGTCTGCGATTTTGCCCATTTCCGTATTCATGCCTGTACGAATAACGACTCCCTGAGCTGTACCTCTGGTCATCATGGTGCCCATAAAGCCGATGTTCTTTTGATCTCCCAGCGGTACCTCGGCGGCATGAATAGGACGGCAATGCTTGCTCACTGGAACCGATTCGCCAGTCAGGGCGGATTCCTCCACATCGCAGCCATTCGTGCTCAGCCATCTTATATCTGCGGGAATACGGTCGCCGCTTTCCAATAGCACGATATCACCCGGTACCAGCTCTCTGGCCTGAACCTGAATCCGTTTGCCTCCCCGCAGCACTTTAGCGGTCGGAGCAGACAACTGCTTCAAAGCCCGAAGCGAACGTTCCGCTCTAAACTCCTGCACAAAACCAAGAATTCCATTCAGCACAACAATAGCAATAATGGTGATCGCATCCAGATATTCACCGAGCAGGCCAGATATCAGTGTGGCTCCCATCAGTACGAGCATCATAAAATCCTTGAACTGGTTCAGCAGCAGCAGGATCGGCGAGACACGCTTCCCCTCGCTCAGCTCATTCCATCCTGACCTTTCTCTTCTTTCCGCAAGCTGTTCCTCCGAAAGACCCTGCTTCGGGTCAACTTCCAGGCTTGTTGAAAGCTGTTCATTGCTTAATTGATGCCAGTGTGCTTGTTCCATTCTCCCCAATTCCCTCCCGGTCAGATAGTCCGTTTCCGTCGGTAGTGCGTAGGATGGCTGCCCGTTATTGCGTTTTTGTGCCACGAATGCTGATAAGCTGGACAGACTTTCTAGATTCAATCTATTCGGACAGGACCTGAAATATCACAATGCCGCTTAAGTTTTGTCCCAAAGTTATGTATCATAGAAGGAAGGCAAAAATATTTGCTTCAAAGGAGAACAGACATTATGGCATTGGACGGAATCGTAACCCACGCTATCGTACACGAGCTGCAAAGCATTCGAGGCGGGCGCATCAATAAAATACATCAGCCGAACGATCACGATATCTTACTAAATCTGCGGGCTCAAGGCGGAAGCGTTAAGCTGTTGCTGTCGGCCAACCCGACATTCCCGCGTGTACATTTTACAGAACAAAGCTTTCTCAACCCGACGGAGGCCCCTATGTTCTGTATGCTGCTTCGCAAGCACTGCGAAGGTGGTATTATCGAGAAAATTACCCAGGTGGGCATGGAACGTATTATTCACATGGATGTGCGTCAGCGTGATGAACTGGGGGATATTTCACTCAAGCGGATTATCATTGAGCTGATGGGCAGACACAGCAATATTATTTTGCTTGACCCAGAAACAGGCGTTATGCTGGATGGTATCCATCATGTCACACCGTCCATCAGCAGCTATCGGGTCATCATGCCCGGCTTTCAATACACGGAGCCTCCTGAACAAAATAAGCTGAATCCGCTGGAAACGGAAGAAATAGCTTTTGCATCCTCATATCAGACAACTATCGAAGCCGAAGAAGCTCCCAAACGCTGGATCGTGAACACCTTTACTGGACTGAGTCCCCTCGTTGCCGAGGAGATGCTGACCCGAGTTTCCAATGAATCACCTGCTGACGATTATCGTCCGCTGTGGAATACATTCAGCCACATCATGGATGACGTGCGGAATCATCGTTTTCAGCCGGTATCTGGTCTGAACGCACAGGAAAAAGTGATATTTTCAGCCATTCCGCTCACGTTGATTGAAGGAGAGCGCAAGGAATACACTACGATCAGTGAGTGTATGGAGGACTTTTTCGGTGAAAAAGCAGAACGGGATACAGTCAAGCAAAAGGTAAGCGACCTGCTGCGTTTCCTGCAAAACGAACGGAGCAAAAATGTAAAAAAACTCGACCATCTGCATCAGGATTTAGCTGAGGCAGAGGATGCCGATCAATTTCGCATTTATGGAGAGCTGCTGTTCGCTTCGCTGCATGAAGTGAAGAAGGGCGACAAGGAAGTGACGCTCACCAACTTTTATGATGAAGAACAGCGTCCGATGACCATCCCGATGGACCCGTTGCTGGGCCCATCGGATAATGCTCAACGTTACTTCAAAAAGTACAATAAATATAAAAACAGCCTGGCTGTCATTGATGAACAACTGGAGAAAACACACGAAGAAATTCGGTATATGGACAATCTTCTACAGCAACTGGCTCATGCCTCCATGAACGATATCGAGGAAATACGTGAAGAACTGGTTCAGCAAGGCTATCTCCGAGACCGGGCCAAAAAAGGGAAGAAAAAGAAGAAAACTGACCGACCCACCTTACACGTATATACGTCATCCGAAGGCATCGAGCTGCTGGTCGGCAAAAACAACTTGCAGAACGAATATGTGACGAACCGACTGGCCGGGCCTAATGACACGTGGCTGCATACAAAGGATATTCCGGGGTCACACGTCGTTATTCGCGCCGAGCAATTCGGAGATGCAACGCTGGAGGAAGCTGCTCAGCTCGCTGCCTATTTCAGCCAGGCCAAACAGTCCAGCAGCGTACCCGTAGACGCCACCTTGATCCGGTATGTGCGCAAGCCTAGCGGAGCCAAGCCCGGCTTTGTCATCTATGATCATCAGCGTACGCTCTTTATCACACCCGATGAGGATCTGGTCAAAAAGCTGCCGAACCGCATCAAAAACGGCTAAGCCGCACTAGCATAATCTAGTAAACAAGTATCCATTCAGGAACGCCCCTACGAAGCATAACATAGCGGACAAGTTCCTTGCATCCACTTAAAGCCCCTTATCTTGTGCAAACCACACTTCATGTGTGCAGGCACAATACAAGGGGCTATTTTTTTCCTATATGTGCACTTACTTTTGTCCAACAGCAGCCTTTCTCAACTCCTCCACGACCTGACTCTCCACACTACGGCTGCCCAGATCACCGTGAAAAATCACGCCTTGGCGTGCACCATGAAAATCCGAGCCACCAGTCGGGATCAGCCCGTAGTGTGCCGCCATTGCGGCATATCGACTCTCAGCCGCATCATCATGGTCTGAATGTCGCACCTCCAAGCCCGCAGGCTTCGCCTCCTCTACAATGGAGCGAACCAGCTCATCATTGCCATACAATCCAGGGTGAGCCACCACAGGTACCCCTCCTGCTTCCCGAATCCAGCTTATGGCCTCCGCAGGCTCCACTCGGGGCACAGACACATAACCGGGCGCTCCCTCTGCCAAATAACGGTCAAATGCATCCCTCATATCCTTCGCATAGCCTTTTTGCACCAGCGTATCTGCCATATGCGGACGTCCAATGCTTTCATCCGGCGCCAGCGGTCTGCCCATCGTAGCTACCACCTCATCCAGTGTGATTTCCACACCCAGGCTACGCAGCCGACTCAAAATCAGATTATTGCGGGTATCCCTCGCCTGACGTAGCTTTTCCAATCGTTCCAAAAAAACCTCATTACGGTAATCCATAAAATAACCGAGTATATGAATATCCTTACCGCCTGCCCGTGTGCTAATTTCCACCCCCGGCACCACTGTAATGCCCAATCGCTGTCCTTCCTCAAGAGCTTCCTCCAGCCCAGCTACCGTATCGTGATCCGTAATTGCAACCCCTGCCAGTCCTTTTTCCTTGGCCCAACGCACATTGTCCGCTGGTGGCTGCATTCCATCAGATGCCTGAGTGTGAGTGTGCAAATCGTATCGTCCCAAATTCGTATGCTCCTCCATTACGCATTCTCCTCCTCTTTCATCTCTGCAAGCTCGTTCACCGTATCCCCGGACACATCCGTTCCCTGATCATGACGACGCAAGAATGACAGAAAGGTCACCACTGGAATCGGCAATAGCGCTGATTTCAGATGAATGGCATAAAACTCGCGTTTAAAGGTGATATCGGAAATATTTACGATTTTCAGCAATCCGAGTGCAACCTCATGCTTCACCGAAGAAGGCGATAGCATCGTAATACCTAATCCAGCCTCAACCGCCGATTTGACCGCTCCAGTGCTGCCCATCTCCATAACGATGGAAAGTCGGGACGCATCAACACCACGGCTTTTCAGCTCATCCTCTATCACCTGCCTTGTACCTGACCCCTTTTCTCTTGCTACAAAAGGATGCTTAAACACGTCCTCCAGAACTACCTTTTTGGCCTTGGCCAGTGCATGATCCGAAGGAACAATCAGCTTCAGCTCATCCTGCATCACGGGCTCCACCACGATATCCGGGTGTTGAACCGGTGCTTCAATCAGCCCTAAATTCAATTGATGCTTTAAAATATCATCCATAATTTGAGTCGTATTCATTACGTTCATTGCCATGCGTATATGAGGGTACTCCTGACCAAACGGCCCCAACATTCTCGGCACAATGTACTCGCCAATCGTAAGACTTGCGCCAATATGTAATCTCCCCTCCAGCATGTGAGTAAAAGCAGACATCGCCTCATCAGCTTCACGGATTAGCTGCATGCTTTTTTTCGCAAAAGGCAGCAGTGTCGCTCCTGCCTCTGACAGCTCGATTTTTTTGGTAGATCGATGCAGTAGCTTCGTACCAAAATAATCTTCCAAAGACTGAATTTGCATCGTCACGGCAGGTTGCGTCATATGCAGCGCTTGCGCCGCTGCCGAGAAGCTCCCCCGCTCCGCTACCGTATAAAAAATATGCAGCTGATGAAAGTTCATACTAACAGCCCTCTCCCCTCTCTGATCTCCTTATTTTAACATAAGAAAAACATCTGTCGAAGGATTCCCAAGAAAACAGACCTAAATTAGTGGGTTTTTATTATAGATTTTATAAATGAGCATTTTGCATAAATCCCAAGAGCGATTTCAAATCAGCAATATATAGATTAAAAACGGTCTAGTTTGTCTATATATTCTACTTTTAAGCATCGGGAATCGAATGATGCAAACTGATGAAATAAAAAAAGTATGCAGCTGATTCCTGCATACTTCTAATAGATAAGGTACTAGACGATATCCCTTCCGCCAAATCAACGTCTATTTCCGTTTGCGGGTGCTTTTCATCAGTGTCATACGCCGCGAATGGCGCAACCAGGAATAGTATGACTTCAAATCCCGCAGTTCAATGGTCTCTGACATCCGTCCCAAAAAGGTGATCACAATCATTTTGTGGAGCGGGTTACCCGCAATATCCATTTCGCCAGGCAACTCACCAAACTCGGCCACGACGACCAGGTCACCATCAATTAAATATACATCCTCTTCGTTGTGATAATAGGACTCCATCCTGTTTTGCTTCAGGCATTCCCAAAGCCAGGCGGCGATATGATTCGTTTCGGACTGTTTCTGTTCTATACGGTCTAAGTAGCGTGTTTGCGCATGATTTGTAATCACAATATCGGCGACCTTCTTGTCGCCCATCTCTACGTAGAACGGTTCGTATGTACTCCATCGCTGCATTGCCTTGTCACGCACGGGATCACTCTCCCCACCAGATAGGTCTTTATATCTACCAATATATTCATATGTTACCTCAACAGACCCGGGACTACAAGTTACAAAATTGAAGTTTATCGCTAATTTTTAAAGATTATTTTAGGTCTATCAGCATTAAGGCTATTATGCAAAAGTCCTGACTTTATAAAAAAAAGCCAGCCCATGGGCCGACTTTTTAATAAAACTTGAAAAATAACACCTTTAAAAATTATATTTCATACTCTTTTAATTTTTCCTTATCGTCGTTATACTCCGTCCTTATCTCATTTCGGAAGGAGCGTTCGACCTTGCGCACATAGGAAAGCCTGCGAATATTTTTAACGGTATCCTCTGCCCGATCCGCATTCATGTAAATGACAACATAATGCATACGCCTCGAAATATAGTGGACATTCCCGTATTTCTCCAAATTGCGGGCAGCCTTGATATCGCTTACCCAAATGATGTACCCTGTCCGCTCGGCAAACATTCGCTTCATCTCCCCTCCATTCGATATCATCCCTATGGCCTATCCGCAGGAGCACTTGCCTCCGCTACCGCAGCCACCCTTTTTCACATTCGGATCATTGCTCGGCACCTTAATGGTGTCGGACACAGAATAAGCAATCGTTTCGGACATAGCATGGAGCATATCATCCAACGCCCTTTCTGCCCGTTTGAACTCCTGAACCTCCTGAAATTGTTCAAGCTCCAGTTCGACGGCCTGCACTGCATCCTTCGCTTCATGAAAGTTTGGGTGAAAATGCCCAAAACGTTCCGTTTCCGCGAACAGCTCCTTTTTGGCATCCAGCTTGCGTACACACGCC
Source organism: Paenibacillus terrae (assembly GCF_000943545.1). Classification (GTDB taxonomy): domain Bacteria; phylum Bacillota; class Bacilli; order Paenibacillales; family Paenibacillaceae; genus Paenibacillus; species Paenibacillus terrae_A. Next base: position 8,267 of record NZ_JTHP01000086.1, on the reverse strand, counting down.
AGAATCGACGGATTCAATTCCACACGCTGTTTCCAATATAAATAATCCGATACCTCAAAGGACCGGTTGACCATATCGCCCAATTCATAGGCGTTAATAAGCACTTCTGCCATATTGACCGTATTCAATTCGGCTACGCTCATGAATGTTCATCTCACTTTATATAAAGTTCTACTGGTAAAGTAGACTCATTTATCATACCACATCCTTCTTTTGAGAAGAAGGAGTTTCATGCACATCCTGGCTCTTCTATGTAAAAGGAACCAGCAGGCGCATATCCGACCATTCCCCTGCCTGTAAAGTCGTGCGGGGCAACGTCTCACCGTCCATTCCGGTAGCATACCAGCCAGTCACACTCCACGGCTCACCGGGAGCCACCGCTTCCGGTATCCATTTGACCTCTTTTTCACCGATTCGCAGTCCTACCGCCGCTTGCCAGCGAATCGCCTGTTCCATGAGTTGCCGAGCGGTGGATGCATGGTAGCTTCTCCATTCTTTCGTCCATGACGCGGGTACTGCCGATTTCTCTGGAAAATAATCGGATGGATCGGGTAGCGTATGCTCCCGTTCATAAAAATGCAACGTCCGCCCCGTATAAACCAAACCTGCCCTTCCCTCTTGAGAAAACATCGGCCATTCCTGAGTTGAGCCTGTTAACGTTTCGCCAACCGTCGTTTCTGTATCATCCACATCAAATGGACTGTTGGAGCTATCCGGACAAATTCCCTCCGTTTCCGCAACCAGCGGATAACGGTGAACCGGCTCGTCCACCCCCTCCAGCTCCCGGCGCGGACTTAGCCCAATCGTAGCAAGTGTCCTGCGGATTTTGGCAGCCGAACTTGCCGGAATAATAAAGTCCCTTTCACCAATCCGTTCAAGCAATCCAGCCAGTCCGGGGTGACGTGCAGCAGTGTCTGCGTCCTCTCGGGTACCACAGCGCAGAAGTGTTACCGTTGCAAACGCTGTCCGTCCCACATCCCCTACCCACTGCTCCACTGCCACGCGTACATGGTCAGGCACGCCTGTCCGGCTAAGCTTGTCCAGAAGAGCAGGAATAGCTTTGGCCTCCATCCCCAGCTCGATCGCCTCTGTAACACTGTCTCGGGTGATCCGGTATACCACCATCCGGTCCCCCGTCACACGTTCGCAGAAGCATTCCAGCTTCCAGCGCACATTATAAGCTACATCCGGCGGCACCAATATTTCAAAATCCGGCTGTACATAAAAGGTGCCTGGCTCCTGAACCGCATCCTTCTCATCATCGGAACGAAGCATATCCAGCACTGATACGTTCCAGCGAAAACACAGTTCTCCCGACGCGGTCAGCCCCCAATCACCCATTCCAAAGGCGGTCAGTGCGGTCAGCCATCCCTTAACCATATCTATGTATTGTCCGTTAAAGTTGAAATCAGAGGCTGTGTTGCCCTCAATTCTTACGGGGCTTGCATGAATAGCAGCAAATTCCAAAGGATTACTACTTTTCCGATCCTCTTTACTCAGACTCCCCTGCGTAATCAGTCCTGTCTGAGTCATCCATTGGAGTAACGGCCCGATATGAATCCAGCCTTCTGGTCCCGCATGAGCGGAGGCCACACACAGCATATAACGAAAATGCTGCATAGACGCTTCGGCCTTGCCGTACCTTTCCATGAGCGTGACAAGAATATGCTTGCGCATTTGCCAAGCGGACAAGCGAACCCAAGCTGCCAGCCCGGCTTCCTGAATACGAAAAGAAACAGCTTCCTTCACCAGCAAGCCCAGGCTGAGCAGCAAGTCCATCATCACCACCGTTTGTACCGGATACAGCTCGGCGTGCGCATATTGTAGCCCAAGCCCAGTCAAATCTTCCGGATGAAAGGGAGTCAACTCGTTTAGCTTTTGCAGAGACCGTTTATGAATGGTCCCTTTCGCTGTCAAAGGTACTCCTTGCACTGCAATACGGGACAACACATGTAGCAGCTCCGCTTCCAGTCCCGTCATTGCTTCATGCACCGTCAGCGGTTGATCTGTATCCATCACTTTCATCGTACTTTGACTTTGCTCCAACAGCATGTCGTACAGATCCGGCAACCGATAAACCGGAATATATAACATTCGTTCGCCCCACGATTTGGTAACCGCCTCCAGCCAGCCCCGGTCGCGCAGTCCGTGAAGTGCCAGTTTCGTTTCGGCTCCGCTCAATGCTCCCCGGGTAAGCCATAATAGCTCTTCTTCCTTCATGGGCTGGCCCGCGTGTCGGATAAAGCATCGACGTAGCACTAACAGCTCATCCGATGCAAGCTCCTTCCAGCCGTCTTCCGTGTCCGTTACGCCCATCCTTGATCACGCCTCCCTTTTATTTCCATCAGATTCAGCCTCATCATTCAGGTTCCTGATAACCTCCCCCAAGCTGAATCTGCGAATCGCATATTCATAGCCCTGCTCAATCAGAAACAGCTGACGGCGGGCTGCAAAATCCGTCTCCTTACTGTTTTCCGTCACCAGCGCATAAAAATAAGCCTTATTTTCACCAGACTTCGGTCGCAAAATGCGGCCAAGCCGCTGTGCCTCCTCCTGACGGGAGCCGAAGCTGCCTGATACCTCAATAGCCACGGCCGCATCCGGCAAATCCACAGCAAAGTTCGCCACCTTGGACACCAGAAGAGTCCGAATTGTACCGTTGCGGAACGCATCGAACCACCGCACCCGTTCAGCCTGGCTCATAGACCCGGTTATCAACGGCACGTTCAGCTCCTGCGCCAATATACGCAATTGATCCAAATATTGCCCGATAATAAGCGTGGGCAAGCCCTTGTGCTGCTGCATCAGGCTGCGCACCGCTTCCAGCTTGGCCGGATTTTCGGCGGCAATCCGGTACTGCTGCCTGCCTTCAGCACGCATACTGCGCTCCAGAAGCGCAGCCGACATGGGGAGCCGCAGCTCCATACAATCAACCTGAGCGATCCAGCCCTGTCGCTCCAGCTCTTTCCATGGCATGTCATACCGCTTCGGTCCGATCAAGGAGAACACATCCCGCTCACACCCGTCCTCCCGAACCAGCGTCGCGGTTAAGCCCAAACGGCGGGTAGCCTGAATATCCGCCGTTGCTCGAAATACCGGCGCGGGCAGCAAATGCACCTCATCATATACAATTAGCCCCCATTTGCGCTCGCTCAGCAGCTTCATATGCTCAAATTCCCCATCTTTGGTACGGCGATGCGTCAAAATCTGATAGGTCGCCGCCGTAATCGGACGCACTTCCTTTTTCTGACCACTGTATTCCCCAATGGAATCGGCAGGAATATCCGTCTTTTGCTTCAATTCCTCAATCCATTGCCGAACAGATGTGGTATTGGAGGTTAAAATAAGCACCTCGCACTGTAGCCGCTCCATCACCGCCATACCGATCACGGTTTTTCCTGCTCCGCATGGAAGCACCAGTACACCGCTGCCGCCCAGACCGTCTGCCCCCTCAAACGCTTCAGCCGCCTCCACTTGATAATCACGAAGCTCCAGCTCTGTTTGTCCCTGACCCAGAGAAAAACGAAGCTGATTCCCCTCAAGATAGCCTGCTGTATCCATGACCGGAAAACCAAGACGGGTCAGTTCCTGTTTGAGCAATCCCCGATTTTCTGGCGGAACCGACACGGTCACTTCACTGTCACGAAGCAAACCAAGCTGCTCAAGATCCTGCTTGAGCAGCAGTTCATCCAGTAAAGCCGGGCTGTCCGCCGTTAGTATCAAGCGGTCGACCGCTGTACAGCTATGAGCTTTATCCGTTTCCATACCTATAGTTGCATACTGCTCTATACTGTTCAGATCAGCAGTGTGCGTGCTGTAACGCCCCTCTTTTTCTGTTCTCGCCCGTGACAGCGTCAACGTTCCGTAACGGGAGACGAGCTGTTCAATATCCTTTAACAAATCACGGGGGATATCCCAACGGGACATGGAATGTAGACTATTTTGAACATCGGCGGCACTCCACCCAAGGGCGGCCGCATTCCACAGGGACAAAGGAGTGATGTGATATGTATGAAAAGCGGATGGGCTTTTAACCAGCTCCGCATAGACCTGCAACTGTGAACGTGCATGCTCCGAAGCGGGCAGGCCGATTTCCAGCAAAACGGTAAAATCGCGTTGTACAATACAAGGATGATCCGGATTCATAATTACCTCCCGTCAAGCTATAACACATCATCTTAATATCTATATAACAAACAGTTTGTCCGTTTATTCGCAGATCAACCGGAATAGCAAGAAGTCCAACCCGTATATGGGTTGAACTCCTTGTCATTCAAGCCTATCCTTGCTTTTTTACCTAGTGAATCTGCTCGGAAATATGGCTAAGCGCCTCTCCAGCGTTGTCTGCAAAAATATTACGTACGGCCAGATCGCCAATCGAAACAATCCCGATCAAGCGATCCCCTTCCGTTACCGGCAGACGGCGGATTTGCTGCTCCGCCATCAGCTCGGCTGCTTGATCCACCGACATGTCGGCTTGAGCTGTACGGATGCCTGTTGTCATCACTGTGTCGACCGAACTAGAGCCGGAATGCTTAGCAGCATAACCGCGAACGACAAGGTCACGGTCCGTTACCACACCGATGAGCTTGTCACTGCCTTCACTCTCCACAACCGGGATAAAACCGGTGTCGTTGTCCTTCATTTTAAGCGCAATTTCATAAATATTGTCTTGCGGAGTAACCGTTACACATTTTTCAGTCATAACTTCCTGAACCTTTTTCATGGGTACACCCTCCTTTTCAAGAGTAGGGTACCCCATTTCATTCTGCTCATACACCGAATCAGCTCATACAGTTTCAGCTCCGTTAGCTGTCAACGGCTGGAATTTTCTGCTTTTCGCTCCGCTGCATATCCGGTAGACATCGCAATAAACAAACGAACCGCCTTAATCATCGCGTCCTCGTCAAAATCAAACTTAGGGTGGTGATGCGGATAAACGGCTCCTTTAGCAGGGTTACCCGCTCCCACGAACATGAAGCAGCCAGGCACACGTTCCAGATAATAAGCAAAATCTTCGGCAGGCATCAGCTTCGACGCTTCCTGAACTTTTCCCTCACCGAAAACGGGTCCTGCTTCCTTAAAGAAACGCGAAGCTTCGTGCGCATCATTTACAACAGGCGGGTACCCCATAATATAACGAATATTGGCTGTTGTTCCGTAAGTTGCCGCTGTAAGCTCCGTAACCGCATGCAGCCGATCCTTCATCACCATCCGGGTTTCCTCATCAAACGTACGAATCGTCCCACTCAGACGGCATGTTTCCGCAATCACATTTTGCGCAGCTCCCGCTTGAATTGTTCCCACCGTCAGCACAGCAGGCCGCAAAGGGTCCACTGAACGGCTCACAATGCTTTGCAGCTGCATAACAAGAGCTGAGCCCGCTACCACACTATCATGGGTGGACTGAGGCATACCGCCATGACCACCCTTGCCCGTAATTTCAATATAAAAATCGTCCGCCGCCGCCATCAACGGCCCTGCGCAACTCGCAGCCGTTCCAACCGGAAACGGTGTCCATAGATGGATGCCATAGATAACGTCCACACCTTCCAGCACACCATCCTTCAGCACATTGACCGCGCCGCCAGGCAACAATTCCTCCGCAGGCTGGAACAACAACCGTATTTCTCCTTCCAGCTCATCCCGATGCAGACTGAAATAGTAAGCCGCTCCGAGCAAAACGGACGTATGCCCGTCATGTCCACATGCGTGCATGGCTCCGTCTACGCTGGAACGATATTCGCACTCTTTTTCATCCTGAATGGGGAGAGCATCCATATCAGCGCGTAGCATCACAACAGGGCCGGGCTTGGAACCACGAATGGTACCGACAACACCATGCCCTCCTACGTGACGGCGAACCTCAATCCCCCAGTTCTCCAGCTTGTCCGCTACAAAGGCTGCGGTTTTGCTTTCCTGAAAAGAGATTTCAGGATTTTTATGTAAATATCTGCGCCACTCCACCATATCGTCCTGTAGCTGGTCAAACCAGCTCTTATCTGTCGCATGTTGTGTCATATTGCTCCACCTCTCCTTTTAAAACACCCGGCAGCTTCCCGATAAATCTTTCAGATTCACAACGTATGTGCCACTGCTCTCAAACCTTATTTTGTATTCTATTGTAGCAGATATGGAATTGTTGCGATATCCGTTGCTTTATGGAGGTTGCAGAAGCCCTCCAAACATACTATGATAAAATGGATAGACGATAAAATAATAATGATAAACGTCTGCGAGGCATAACTTGCGGCGAATACCGGGGGAAGCTGATATGAGAAATACGAAGCCGGAGACTCGAAGAAGAGGCACACCGGATTTCCAATTGCTGATCCTCACCTTGTTGCTGGTTGGATTCGGCGTAATCATGGTATTTAGCGCCAGCTCCAGCGTAGCTCTGCTGAATAAAGAAACCAATTTTGACTCTTTGTATTTTGTGAAGCGCCAAGCGGCATTTGCTATACTTGGACTTTTCATTATGTTGGTTGCAATGAACATTAAGATGGAAAAATATAAAAAGCTGTTTGTACCTTTATTTTTCATTACGGTTTTACTGCTGGTCATCGTTCTTTTTACAGGCTCTCTTAACGGCGCAAAAAGCTGGCTCAGGTTTGGTAGTGTTGGATTCCAGCCAACCGAGCTTGCGAAAATCTCCATTATCCTGTATTTATCTGCACTGATCGTCAAAAAAGGGGACCGGTTTAGAGATTTGCGAACTGGCTACATACCTGTAACCGTCATTGTAGGTTTTGTTGCAGGGCTCATCATGCTACAACCTGATTTCGGCTCCTGCTTTATTTTGGTAGCCACCAGCGGCCTGATTATTTATGCAGGGGGAGCCAGTATCAAGCATATTATGGCATCAATCGCTCTGCTCGTGTTGGGTGCTTCCATCGTTTTTGGTATTGGGTCGTTGTTTGGAGGAGATTCTGGAGCTACAGATGGACAAGCCATAGCCCAACAAGATTACAAAATCGGACGTTTTCAAGCCTTCCTCAATCCCATGAAATATAAACAGGGAGTCGGATATAATCTGGTGCAGTCCTTGCAAGCTATAGGGGAAGGCGGAATAAGTGGGTCTGGATTTGGCAAGGGCATTATCAAGCTTCACTATTTGCCTAACTCTTTTAATGACTTTATTTTTTCCGTAATTGGTGAAGAATTCGGATTCATTGGAACAGCGATATTCCTGATGCTGTATCTGTATTTTATTTGGCGAGGGATGATCATCGCCTTGCGTTGTCATGATCCGTTTGGGACGTTGGTAGGTACAGGTATTATGGGCCTGATCGCTATCCAGGCGTTCATTAATATCGGCGGCGTAACCCAGACTATTCCGATCACCGGGGTTACGCTTCCTTTTATCAGTTTTGGTGGATCATCCCTTCTCGTCACGATGTTCTCCATCGGAATCATGCTCAGCATCTCCCGCGAAAACACCAAGCAGGCAGTACAGGAACGTACTACAGGAGTAGCAGTTCGGACCGAAGTGCCTAACCGTTTTCAAACTCGTAGAGCCAACCGTTCCCGTTAAAAAAAGAACTTCCCTGATCGCCGACAACGGTGGTTTTGGAAGTTCTTTTGTATATGTATATACATGCGTTCAATCTGGCGATATACGATGCTGCTTATCTGCAAACAAAAACTGGCGATCCTGAAACCGCCAGTTTTCGTGTTTTATTTGTATCTTCGCGGGGAAATTCCCTGCATGTATAAAACTGGCGGAAAACGTCGATGTACCCGCCTTGTCTTTTTTTACACTGCGTCGTCCTTGAAAGCGACTCCCTCTACTTTTACGTTCACTTCCACAACCCGCAGACCTGTCATGCTTTCGACAGCTTCCCGCACATTTTGTTGAAGAATTCGGGATACCTCATGAATCGGTGTTTCGTAGAGCACAATAATACGGAGATCAATGGCAGCTTCCAACTGTCCAACCTCCACTGATACGCCTTTTTGCACATTTTTACCACTCAGCCTTTTGGCCCAGCCTTCAGATAAGCCACCTGACATTGCAGCAATGCCGGGCGTCTCCAGTGCGGCCATCCCCGCAATTTTACCTACGACATCGTTGGAAATCTTGATGTTTCCTGCTTCCAGTTGTTGAATTTGCTCTGCCATGACCTATGTCCCCCTTCATCCATCCTCTATTTGTATTGTAAAGCCTCAGCCACTGCAATTGCAAACCTAACGCAGGAAAAATAACTTTCGTTTACAACCTATATCAATTTGGGTATATTAATTTAGAAAATCCATACAAGTGACAG
>NZ_JTHP01000085.1 GCF_000943545.1 Paenibacillus terrae | reverse complement strand
GGATTTTAATAGAACTTGCAAAGGTATTTAATATCTTTTATAAAATCTCAAATGCTATTTATTAAATGCACTTGCCAAAAAAAACTTCCTATGTCAAAATTCGTTGCACAGATGGATACAACTAACAATTGCTGCTTCTCAAGTTCAAAGAGTACACCGCTCCAGTGTTGATCTTAGACATTGTCGGAGATTTTCTCGTGACACTTAAAACCAAGCATATACAAGCAAGCGAAGGTACCATCCAAAGCCGGTTCAGTGATTGAGCTTAGTGATCCTGGCATAGGATAAAAAGACGGAGGAGAAGCGAATGAAGCGAAGTATGGCGATCATGCGGGGGAAACCTTGAGAAGAGTGCAGCACGTGCCTTTTGAGTTACTACGGAATATGATGATAAACTAATCACGCAAATCAAAATGGAGGTTCTATTTCAAACGGAAACGGTAACCCCTATATCGGGCTCAAGAGCGGTTCTTGCTGGTAACGAAGATGCTATAATAGAATTCATATGGTGGTTTTATCATGAAAATAATGAATTTAGAGAGATTTGGATTTTCGGTGAGCTTTGGGATCAAATGCAGAGTGTTTATACAAATGAAGTTATCGAAAAAATAAAAATAGATCTTCTAAAACGTGTAAAAAACGTTCGACATGAACACCGGATGAATATAAATATTAGGACGTAAGAAGGTAAGAATTATGACTGTAAAATTCCAGAAAATTATTGATGGGTTTAGTAAATACAATGTAGTAACTGGAGACGATGAACAAATTCACGCTGTTTTAGAACAAGTTGGGATAGAGGTCGATGAATTGTGGGATCTAGCAAAATACTTAGAGAATGCATTCGAAAAAGCGTTAGACGAAGGAAATCCTAATATAGCGGATAAGATCGAACAACTTCAATACGGGATTAATTTCTTATGTGAGGCTCATTCGGAGGGATACAAGGTCTTATTTAAATCAAAATATATTGAGCAGTCAATTTGACACTATCTGAACAATGGTAAAAAATACTATTATATCACTGATCGGTTCAATATTTGTGCCGCGTGCCGAAATTTCTGACGCTGGCCAACATACTCGGAATGGCCCCCCAACCAACCGTATCTCGGCACAGTAAGTGCTTTCCTCAGTGCTTGGAGCTCCTCGTGCAGGAAGAGCAGTCCTGACAAGCTGACTACGCTCTAGTAACGAACGAGATTTTCGCCGCGTATTCCGGATCAGGAGGCTGCTGCAGAGGTGATCATCTGAACTAGAATCTTCACTAAAGTGGATCAGAATGAGCAGCTTGAAAGAGAGATTTCGAGTTTGTTGAATTTATGGCATAATATGCTGGTCCGGAAGAGAATTATTAAACTACAAGTGTATTCCACCTTTTTGGGGAGGAAGTATAGAATGTTCTATATAAATGAGGCCCATAGAAAGAATTACGAATCACTTTTAAAATTTTATGAAAGCAGTTTACCCAACATTGAATATGAAGTGGCTTGTTATGTCTTAGCTTTACCGGAAGTATTAAAAAGAATCCCAGAAAACTACAATGTAGAGTTTCCGTTTGATTGGGCTTGGAAATACGAGAATGGGCAAATTATGCCTACAAACGCCCTTTTTTTTATGGATGATCCGTATAAACAACTTGTTATTGCTGCAAATCATATGTACAATAGTGAACCTTTTCCCTTGAATCGAGGACTCGAACATTGGGATAAGATTCACTTTGAAATATTCATTCAGGCTTGTAAAATTAGAGGAGAATTTCAATGAACACCGTTTGATTACTAAGATGAATTGAGTAGCCTTATGGACCAAACAATAGGGAAATTTACCACCCACATCTACTGAGAAACATGTATCATCCTTTGTTGAACAGACAGTGGTATAAACGACTTAAAACCCTGAAGGCCACCGGATGCATCTTGAGTCCCAATGTGTGGTAAGTGTTCCGTTTCTGACATGTTTCCTTTATATAAGTTCCATGGTATCTCTTCATTCCTAGTATAACTAGATTTTTTCTCCATGTTTACTTTTATTGTGTTACATTATTTGTCGACGTTTAATCGAGAGAGGATGTGTTCTGATGCACCCGCTGCAAGGTCATTTTTCTAAGAGTTTGCATAAGCCATATGCTGCTGTGCAAGTTAAACGAGAAGGAAAGAAGCTTATTATTGTACCTGAAACTGTGTTTATTAGTAGAGCAGATACGATGTATATTACGTTACCAGCAGAATATCAAGTGATTTCTCAGGACGGGGATGTAATCTCAGCTTCCGGTTTGTTTATGATCTCCTCAGAAACGTTCGATCCTTATCATGTGCTCATTGATTATCAAAAGTGATAAAAGGGTGCTTTTCTTTAAAGGACTCTGATTGGCTATTCTTAGAAATGGATTTACAAGCCTGTATGGAAACGCAGAGTGCTGAGGAAAAGAGATATTCTATTCATTCAGTTGGTTATGCCCAGTCTTGAGATCCCACATATGGTAGCATGATGTCTTCAAAACTTACGTGTAATAGTTTTTGAGTTTCCCCTGGTGCTTTTTATCTCTTAGAAGGATGACGAACTTCGTATTTCAATCCATCGTATGGTTCGCCACGTTTTGGAAAACTGGGAGCCTCAGTCAGGTACACAGCGAAAACCAACGCTGCTAGAAGATTAGCAGAAGAACTAATTCGTCAAAATCGGAAGTTGAACAAGGAAGAAGATCCCGATAGCGCGGGCCTCCTGTAGTCTATGGTGAGAGAATCGAAGACATGTAAGCATCATCAGGATTGAATGGGAAAGCAAATGCCCATTACAAATGAGAAAGGGGAACGAATTTCGTATGGGTTCCTTCCTCCGCATTTCTGAAATGAAATGCAGAAGTCCTCGGCACAACTTAAGTTCAAACCGAGGCTGGGTTCTCCGGTGTATAGTGTCCACCTAAAGACTGCAACAAAAGTAAAAGACGAATTCGGTACGTGGAAGGTAAGTCAGTGGAGAATTAGGGTTCTGTGAAGCTGATTGACTGGCAGAGGCGTCGTAGTAGGGAGCCAAGCACATCTATGTTTAGAAACATAGATGTGCTTGGTTAGGAAAAGTAAAAGAGATAGGCTTGCCGATCCCTAGTTCGCCGATATTTTATTGAAAAGCAAAATGAAAGTTGTGACCGTTCGGTATTCCGACCGTTATTGATCGCATCATCCAGGAATGCATCCCAATCGTATTCGAGACATTCGCAGAAGCCCGGTTCTTCGAACACTCCTACGGTTTTAGACTGAACAGAGCGACCAAACATGCAATTCGCAGTGTGACCTATCAAGCTAACCGAACACCTTGGGTCATCGAGAGAGACATCAAAGGTTAGTTTGATAATATCAACCACGGCCTGCTCATCAAGAAACTCTGGAACATCGGAATTATCGACAAACGTATCCTTGCGATCATCAAGAAAATGTTGAAGTCCGGGGTACTGGATGAAGAGAAGCTTGAACACTCCGAGAAGGGTACGCCGCAGGGCGGTATTCTATCTCCATTGCTCGTGAACATCTAACTAAACGACTTAGACTGGGTGATTGCAAGATGTTGGCAAATCCCTTCCCGCGAACACGAGAATTCTCGGCGTGACGCTGCCAGAAAATAGCGGGATTCGGTGAATGCTTCCTGACCCGATACACGGAAGACTCGGTTTTCCAAGTCTCCACTGAGAAAGAGGCTATTCGACTGTTAAAGGAGCTGAAACTGGAGCTATAAGACGAGAAGACGGTAGAGAGACATGAGATCAAACCCGATCAAGTTTCTGGGCTTCAACCTCATCGCTGAACCGATTAAGTCTAAACACGGTAAACCGAGTTCTGGTAAAATTGTGGGTAAGAGTATGTATTGATAGGTTTTTATTAAGCTTGGACATGGAGAGCATATTTTCATAAAACAGTCTCAAAGGAAATTCATATACCAAGTAGACTTAAGCGAAGTGTTTGGAAAATCGCTTCCCGTCCTAAAAAAAACATGTTCGCCACCTCTAGAAATATACTTTTGATTTGTTAGCATATGCTTAAATAATGAGTGTTCTTACCTAAAAGGGAACTCAAGACATTTCTTTCGAAAACTAACTTACATGATAACCAAACTTCGAAATAAAGTATACATTTGTTACAACGAGCTTATATGATTTTCATAGATTATACACCCGAACAGATATAAGATATCGGCATAAGAGTTGTTTGGTATAATACATCGCATGTTATGGTTAATAGTTAGAATTGCTTTTCTTGCTGAGCGCTTATTTCAATACATCGTATGTTATGGTTGAATTGGTAAATACAGGTTCGGATGGGTTTTCAATACATCGTATGTTACGATTAAGTTTCTGTAAGCTCCCCTAATCCAGCATAAAATCTATCTTGAAATCAGAAAATTGTGTAGCATCTTTCACAAAAAGGCTGGAACAAGTAACCCCATACACATAATATCTACTACCAAAAGTATTAACTGGTTTTTCAGGAGCATACCCAAAGAACATAGCCAGCCCATTGCGTAACTGCCTATTCTCTAAATCAATCAGCTGTGGAAATTCAGTAATAAAGCGATTCACTGCCGACTTTTGAGCCTTAGAGTTTCGAGCAGTTGAAAGAATAGCCTGCCACCGCTGACGCAAGGAAAGATGTTGTGATTGATTAAAACCCTTCCGACCTCCTCTTCCCAGAACATCCATCAAGTGCCAAGTAATTTGTCCGTATAGGAAATAAAATTCTTCATCCGTCGAAATTGAAAGTGCTGGATTATCGGATAGCAGGCTTTCAATCACTTTTTTGGTTGTCATTTTTATATCCATTTCCGCTTCGATCATTATGTGACCTCCCTTGTTTTGTGAATCTCCAACCACTGAAAAAACTATATCATAATCCTTTTGCAAAATAAACGCTTGCTCCTAATTATACCCTAAAGAGTATTGTAAGAGCACATTTGACTCAAGCCAGCCTGCCATAACCTCAGTTTGTTCCAACACAACCCCCTGCGGTTACGTATCTTGGGTATTCTCGGCAGAATCGTTTGGGAGTCCGTGCGGATCTTATAAGATAAGCAGATAGCTACTGATCTTATAGTACTCTTTTTTAGAACGATAGGGTGTTCCTACTATCGTTGCAGGACAATAAAAAAATTCAGTATATTTAAAGTGTTAAAGATGAAGTTGATATATTCAGACTAAAAAATAGTAGGATTTGCTTCGTTTAATGTTTTTGTTATTAAAAGATCCCTGCCTCAAAAAGGATGGGAATATGTACGTTAAAATTCGTTAAAATTCTTCCTATTCTATTTTTTTGATGCTAAAGTATTTCTGCCTAAAAGTACCCGAGCTCGAAATATCTCTAAGATAATTTACAATAGGAATAATAAAGAAAGCAAACAGTTGTCTAAAACGAATATTTCACTATATGAAAAATTCATAATAGTGAAATATTTTTTTTCTTGCATCATATCGCCTCAAAAACATAAATACCACATCAGGAAAAAGGTCAATCTTCAAGCCGAGAAATTAAAACAAACTGATCGGGCACCTTCCACCATTTTATCATCTTTCCAAAATAGCACTGCATCCCGACTCGTCTATGCCAGTGCCTAAGGCTCCATAATTCGAGTATATAAGCTTGAGGCCAAATCTGTTACTTCTTCAATCTACTGGATTTAACTGATTTATAATATATTCAGATCAAAGAAGAGTGGGAATGGATGCAATCTTCTATAGAGTAAGAAGCTAGCTGGACTTACGAAACAGTAGAAATGGATGAATATTACGGTTGAAGTCCTTGGTTGATTCAGACAAATTGAGTTAGGCAGAGGCTACGCGTTAATTTAACTTGTTTAACGCAGAAATTGAAGAATCTCGCAATCTTCGAAAGCAATTGAAAGAGATGTATCTGTTAGTTGAACGGGTTGCTACTATTATTCTGAAAGGGGGCGTATCGCAAAATGCTGGTCTAGTAAAAGGGTTGAGAGCAACTGGAACAAAGTATAATTTTGCATACCGGCTAGCGATACCATTACGCAGGCTCATGAATACAATTTTAGGAGGGGTTTCACATAAACAATGCATTTGAACAGTTAATAGCAAAGTTGATTTGTTTCTTCATTCACCGAGCCTATTCGTGAAAGGCTGAACAAACTTGAATTTGATACGAAATTCAGAGATCCAGAGGATAACATTAACTGGATCATTCTTGCTGGGGAATTGAGAAGATTAACGGATTACAACTAGCCGGTTTATTAATCGAACTGCTGGGGGAATTCATCTTCAGCAAGGATGAGAAAATCGAAATTAGGCTGTCCCTTTCTAAACACAAGTATAATTTTGAAAAGATAATTGCTTCTGAAAAAAATTCGGACCAGGACAAAATCGTTGCGTCTGTTTGGATGGCAAGCAACGAAAGTGCGTATGAAAAGCAGGTAGATACGGATTAGCTTGGCGGATAAGGAAGATATATATGAAAGCTAAAGAGCAAAAAGTTATGACAAAGGTCGAATGGATGAAGCGGAAATGAGTAAAAAAAATCTTTATATGATTCTCGACGAAATGACCGAGCAGCCACATACTTCCTTTAAAGCGGAACAAAGATGGATGTTATTAAAAAAAATAGAAATATAAGTATCAAAAAGGGCTAGAATTCGATAGGATCATTGTTATACTTGTATGTAAGAAATACTAATTGCATATATTTTTTGAAAGGGTGATTTTTATTTGGAACTTGCAACGATTCGCGAAGAACTAGAAGTTTACTTGAAAAGAGAGTCCATCACGCTATGTGATTTCGCTAAACTTACTGGTCTTAATCAGGGAACAATCAGTTATTTGATTCGTGGACGGAGGCCAATTTCTGTCCATTATCTTGACCAAATCACAATGGGCATGGGCCTAGATGAAGGGTATTATTATGATTTATACATAGACAATTACATCGAAGAATCTCTGCATTGGAGGCGAATCAGGCCACTGTTACATCGTTGTGCAGAATTGGATAAGTTGGACTGCATCCAGCGATTAGTTCAGTTTTTAAAGGACAAGCTTCTGTACATGCCATTGTTGTTTGATACAGCAGAAGAATGGTTTGAATGTGAACATCGAGCTGCTGCCAAGTTGCTGTATGAATGTGTGGCCGAAGGCGAACTTTTTCAGTATTCTGAGCGGTTGGCCATTTGTCAGTATCGGTTATTTACTATTGGTATAGGAGACAACCAGAATATAAACCTCCAAACCGCGATCCGGTTTGAACCTTTTGTAAACCGACTGGATGAAGTAGAGCAATTGGATGCCTTTAAAAATCTAGCCAATGTTTTTGGATCACTGCACTGCTGGGTTAAGGTTGATGAACTGGCTGATCAATTAAAAGAGAAAGCAATGACACGATATAAGTTCAGATCTAAAAAGCAACCAGAGCGTCCCATCATTTTTTATATCTTATATGCATATTTATTGAAGGCGCGTGTGCACGAGGAACGTGGAGAGTTTGTGAAGGCATTAGATTACGTTTCGCATTATGCAGATACAGACTGGTTCAAATCGACCGCCTATGAAGAACAACAGGTCATTGATCAATTCAAAGAATTGGCAATCGCCAATACATTTTTGTACCGTTTAATGACGGGTGAAGTGGATGTGCTCCCTGATTATGTAAACTACATGGAGCTGAGGGAAAGTGAGATATTCCCGGTATTGTTTAAAATTGTTGAAGCAGCGAACCGATATCAGATAAACATAGATGATATCCTTTTACGTTTTAATGGACACTTGGCCTATACAGAAAAGGGAGGTACCTTGGGGAAACTCAGTCAACAAGTCTCAGCAGATAGATATACTTGTTTTTTGGCAGAACTAGCAATTTACTACTTACAGGCTGAAAGAGTACACTACGGGCTTAATTATCTATTAGAGAGTTTGGAATGGTCTATTAAAATTTCAAGTGTACCTAACATTATAAGATGTGCGGCATGGTATGAGGATTATCGAGACGAATCATTGCCGGAACAAAAGAAGTTGTATGAAAAAACAATGGTTGAGTTGTTGCTAAAGTATGAAAAAAAAGGCCAAAAAGCAGAGGCAGTAATGCAGGCCCTGCATTTTTGATCAATTACACGCTTCTCCAACATGATCACGATCGTGCTTTATGGATAAGGATATTGAAAGGCTGAGGACACAGATAAGCTTATTTTCAAACTTATGTACGAAATTGACCAATATCCAAATATGATATTTTAATGGGTAAAAATATTATCAGGAGGTATTCATGTTTGATAAGTTGATTTTGGATTCTATAACTGGTTTAGAGAGTTTGGCTGAGATGTTACGGGCGGCGTACAGTTTCGAAGAGTGGGATGCAATGATAAACATTGCAGATAAATTATATTCTTCGGTTAAGGATCTATATGAAGAAAATCAAGTTAGACAAGCAAAAGGACAACCTAAGATCGGAACAGATTTGAAACGGAATGTAGCCTACTACTTTGGCTTTAGCATGATGTCAAAGGGAATAGCATTGCAAAAAATGGGAAGATATGCTGAATCGCGAAAGTGCATCGAAAAATATTCAGAACTTGGCTGGATAAAGGGATTAAATAAGGAAGGACAAAAAGAGGTGATCTATTACAAGATGCTTGCCAAAGCAAATACATACGTCTTAGACCTCCTTGATGGCAACACAAGCGTACTCGCTGAATACGTTGAATTTATTCGTAACAGTGAAGAAAAGGAATTATTACCCAGCATAATCACTATTCTTCAATCAGCTTTAACCTACAATTATAATGTTGATTGGGTGCTAGATGAGTTTCGAGAGAAGTTGGACGCCTTAGATAGAGAATATTACGACACTAACGTGAGTATACGTTACTATATAGACCACCTTTATCTGATTGCTTTATACTACTTTAAAACTGGAGACATCGTTAATGCAATAAACATTACCATTAAGGCATTGGGAACAAGTGATAAACTAAGAGACGATTCGGGATTTAAGAAACTCAATGCCTTATTTGTTTCTTTTAAGCAACGTGCAACAAGAGAACAGACAGAAGAGTACGACGCTTTAAACAAAAACATTTTAGAGAGGGTGTTACAGAATGAAAAGGGCGTTCTATACGATGGCAGTAGCATTGTTTCTGCTCGGTAGTATAATTGTACCTGCTTCGATTTCAACCACTCCAATCCATACTAACAATCATGGAATGGATCATTAAACTTACACCCTTGTTTTAATTATAGTGGCATGTTCGCACCTTGTTACCAAAGTCAAACCGTAGGGCTTGACTTTGAGATTTGCCGTACTTACAAATTAATTGATTTGCCATACTCAGCCTCAAAACGCAGGAGCCTCCTTTAACGGGAGGCTTTTGTTGTTTATTACCTTTACCTATAATACGCGGCGAGTTTAAAACGACAGGAGCTTTTTTACCTATGATGCTATCTTTAAAGACGGATCGCGTTATAGCGAGACCTTTAAAGAATTCCACACGGACGATTATTTGATGTACAAAATCAAAGCGATTACCCAAAATATTGAGACAAGCGTTGATGAAAGAAAGATGTTTGGCATTACCAAGCAAGAGCTTATCGTCAACTTAGGACTTTATACCAAAAACCATGCGATAGTGTACAGTATAGAAAAAAACGGGAGGTAATGTGAATTGAATCAAATAGAGATTTACAAAAAAATTCGAACATGGGAAAACATTCGCAAATTCGAGATCAAAGATCGGACTCATAAGATAAAAGGAACAAAACCCGAACCAGAAATCTGGGAACTAAACATTTTTAGCGGGGAGCCTTACTATGAAGGCTGGCCCTTCAAGCAATTTCTTCCAGATTCAAAGAAATCGAAGATGCACTCTTCCAACTGGGTATTGACGTCGAGTATGTGGTAACCAATGTGTACCAAGAACTAAACCGGGTTTTCTGGCTCCACAATTATTATATCGAAGAAAATAAATGGAGTTCGGAGGATAGGAACCAGTCCTACGAAGGGGACCATTCCATGGATAAGAAGCGTGAGAAATACAACACGATTGAGCAGGCAGTCGCGGGTTTTCTATCCTTCTATGACGGAGGATGGCAAAACCGTCGATGAGGTTCTTCAAAAAATTGGATTATGTGAATACGACATGTTCGAGGATACAACCTTACGTTGTATCCTTCATAGAAGCTGTAGGTTATACCAGCGGTAGACGACACGCTGAGGTGTCGGGCTAAAGGAGAAATTTTAAGCGAATCAAGAATCCAACATTAAATATTGTCAGTCAGGAAACGGCGGCGGGTCATAGCTTGTAGAATTGGTCCTCTACATGATGAATTAATTAAGGTATCGTCCGTGCCGGCTGTTGCCTAGAATCCTGGATATGCCAAGCGGGGCAGACGTGTCTCGTGAGAGCTGCTTTAACTGAAGAACCTCATACACAACAACTCGTTGCCAAATGACTGGTGGTTGCTTGCCGAAATGATACTTACTACCCTTCTTTTTAATCAGTATCTATATAAGATCATGTGTACAAAAATTATCAAATATATCTAACCTCTTACGTAGTAACGGCATCTTTATATTATTGATTGCACAGGAATAGGTGTACAGAATTCCTCGAACTTGGGTGACCGTAGTTTTCCATCTTTTGTGAAACACTGAAATTTAACTTTGCAACTAATTACGGGATCAAGATACCTCCAACCTTTATTTTCACTACGAATGAGCTGCTTGGAAACGAGATTAAACGCACGGATAACATCAGAGTTAGGGGGGAATTCAATCACACCTACATATTGACCATTTACGGTTAACCCCCAGGCAAACCCGCCTATAAGCCTTGTGGAGGCAATTTGACAGGTAATGTACTGGTAAGCCTTTACTTTCACCATGTTTTTAGAGCGAGTATCTAAGTGAATGGAAGCCTCGGGATTATATTGGACGATTCCTTCTAAGCCTAACTCTTTTGCTTTCAGAAACAGATCTTTACCATCATCATAAAGCGGAGTTACAGATAAGGTCTCTGATGCTTTTACTACTGATGATAATGCCTCTCTGCGCTCCATAAAACTCTTCTTCAGCATTGGTGTACCATTTAAATATAAGATATCCCACAGTGGAAAATGTGCCTTAAATTTTGTCGCTATTTGCTTTACTGCTGACTCTTTTTTTGTATTAAACCTGGTCATCGCATCGTCCCACCAATATTTCGGAGGTTGATCCGTAGACTGTGTTAAGTCGAATACTATACATTCCCCATCTAGGATCGCTGTCTTAATAGGAAGTTTTATACAAGCTAATTCCGGAAACCGTGCAGTAATTTCTGTACCATGTCTTGTAAAAGCTCGCACTTTACCATTGTCATAATGAATCAATGATCTAAAGCCATCCCATTTCAAACTATTGGTTTTCCATTTTTTGATTTGATTTGGCTGCAAGGGATGTAGCAGCATTGGTTGTAATGGCTGGTTCAACATCAGGCAACACCCTCCATAATGAACTTATCATGGGGATGCATTAAAGGATATATGGAATCAATGGATTAATTGAGAATTATGTACAATTCCCTTTAAGTATATTTCTTATGTAGATAATTATTGCAATACCCTCCAGCTTCTGCTGCCGGCAGATTTCAAAGAAGGGGGTAAACCATGTTCCATCTAGTATAATCTTTTAATTATATCATTCTCATTCGGCTTCTTCTAGAATTTCTTTGCCTATCATGAGTGAGAATGAAGCGGCTTCCATTCTTTATATTTTAATATATTAAATGAGCATACCTATTCGTTGAGACCTCAATTATAGAGTTATCCTGAAACTGTTTTGAGATGCTTCCCCTCCATGATACACTTTATAGAAGAAACTAAAGGAGTGACTCCATTGCAAAAAAACTTAACTCCATCGCTGATTTCAAGGTGGTGCCGACTACAGAGCAGTTATTGAATTCCTGAAGGAGCAAGGGAGAGAAATTGTTTACATAAACCTCGAAGATCACAATGAAGCAAGTTGGTTCAATCCTTATACCGAGGGGGAATTGGGAGCTGCTGATAAGAAAGGGTAGTCTTTTGTCTGTTATCCAGTAGCCAATTAGCTTCTTTTTTTCGATATACACTTCGTAAGCGTCCCAAACTTTATGACTATATCAGAATTTCAGGCAATTGTAAGAAACACTTAAGTCATTCTCATTAAAACCCCATTGTTAACGAACTTATTTCTAAAAAATTCGACTATAAGTATTTTAGGAATTAAACAGATAAAAGGAGACTATTTAAACGATGTTTAAACTAAATGTGAAGACCCATGGGGTACAGGCAGGAGTTGTAAAGAATCATGATAATGTTACTAAGGCGGCATTAGCTTCATTAAGATTAGCACTCAAGGCTTATTTCAATACTTACTATATATGTAGTGAAAAAAGATTGATAAGTAGTATGAGTGTCCCACCCTCTGACCCGTTATATGATATTAGTATGGGCGCAATAGATAACCTTTGTGAAAATATTGAATACCAAGAACAATTTATGCAGACCATATTTCATTTCCACCATTTTTTTGAACTATTTTTAAAGGATATTCTTAGTACGGTTCATAAAAACTTAGCACAAAAGATAATGCTTGATGGTAAAGATTCATCTGAAATATTAAAGGTGCTCTTAAATATTGGAGACGTAAATATTACACAGGATAACACCGCTGAGTTTGCTGTAGCTTTAGAAAGAGTTTGTACTTTATCCAAAAGGACAGAGGGTTTTGTACCTATTGTGGTAAAGACAATTACTGACTACCAAAAAACTCTGAAAGATCTCAATCTTTTGAGAAATAAGGTTTGGCATAAAGGGATATACATTCTAAGAATCACAGAATTAGATCAATTTATTTCTCAAAATATCTTACCTTTGGTTGTTAAAGTTTTGAAAATAACTCATTATAGAGGTTTGGAAAAATACTGGAAATACAAGGAAGCTGAGTATGATCCTATAAACGAAATCATATCTGCTGGTCGTCCAGGAATAATTGATTATAAACGTATTGCTTTTTTTAAGTCTTATGGCTTTGCTTGTTATAAAATACCTAAGTGGAATTTTGATTTATTAGATATAAATGCAAAAGCAAAAGCGATTGTTGGAGCAGTACATGATCTTGAACTTGAGACATGTTATGTATGTAAGGAAGAAACACTGTTAGTCAGTACTGTAAGCGATCATGATATTGATCGTGAAGGGAACTTCTTGGGAGCATGGTGGAACTCTACTGCAGCTGAATGTCTCAATTGTTCACTATCTGTGTTTCCCGATGCCGGTGAGCCTATGGACTATGGCGTAAAAAACGAAATTCTATGGAAATCTGGAGATTATGATTACGAATCGTGATAATTTGTTTGCTCCATCAATATAAGATGGAAAATGACGATTTAAATCCTAGGGAATATTGAACGAATAATGTCTTTAGGATTTGATCTTGTTCTATATATATTGAGGATGTGTAAATGATGATAAAACAGAAAATGGCGAGCTGGTTGAGAATAGATGGCGGTGGTATTTACCGTACACTGAAATTTAATCAAGCATTCAATGTGCAGGTTATATAAGAAAGAAGAAATTTCGCTTTATGACATAGATTAACAAGGTTAAGATTGGACGATAGATATCTTGACAGATAGAGAAGAAAAGTTTTACGGAACGTAAAACCCACAGAACAACATAGAAAATATCGAAGTCGTGTGATTTGTATGTGTTCGTTAGTCAGCCAGTGTTGACGCTGTGTCAAACAGATGAGGTGTGTCTCCTACTTTGGTGAAACACTATAGAAGACGACCTTTATCGACACCTGTATCGAAGCTCAATCGTAGAAATTGAACATACATTCATAAATCCAAGATGATTGACGAGGTAGGTGTAGCATACGGAATCGTTAGGGAATTTAGTTATAATCTTGAGGAGCCATCGTCTGGACTATTAGTATCGAAGACTCTAGAATCGTACTCACCTCGGACATCTTGTTCCAATATATTAAACTGCATAGGAATTTGAAGGATGCGTTAACTCATTTTATGTGTGATCACTTTCCATACTTCACTTAAGCAGAGCATCAACGGTAAAGTATACTCAACAAACGTGATACAAGAGTTTAACCAACTGAACCGCAACCGGAAAGGAAATAAATGAACAAAATATATTTATATCTCAGTTTTCTTATTCATTTTATTTTGGCATCATTGCTCCCTTATCAAATCGTGATGGTGTCTACTTGTATATATTATATTGGATTTTTTATGGGTAAATATTCGGCTCCTGATCTTATTGGGGAAGAAAATCTCTTTGCAATAATTTTATTCATAACGCTGTTATTTGTCTCTATGAGTGCTTTTCTGTTAATTTTCAGTTATGGCACATTGTTTAAAAAGGCGGGAGTCAAAAAAAGCATCTTTTGTACAGTTAATTTAACGATTTTTTTATTTGTTTGTTTATTTCATTAATCCAGTAAATCACAAGCAAGCAATTGTTATTCTACTTTTAATGAGGCTGTTTTTTAGATGAGTTTGTATATTGTCTCCTTCAAATAGACACTCAAAAAAGTTCACACGGTATTTTGTGGATGGAGTGAGCTTGGAGGGAATATTTGTGGCCAACAAAGGGCAGAAATTTTTCAAGCGTATGGAGAAAGGAGAAAGGCGTACTCGGAGGGAAAGGTGGTTACGTGTGACCCGTTCGCAGTTAAGGATCAGCTTGAGAGATAGGTAAAATAAAAGTGGGTGAAGCCTAGAATATGTGTAAAGGATCACCCTGATGTTAAATAAAAGAACGGAAAAGGATGAATTATATTGAAGAAAATGACGCTTTTTTTTAGTATTATTGTTCTCCTTATATTTTCAGAAAGTATGGCTAGTGCAAAGGCGAAGCCCCTTCAATTAAACGCGGATGGCAATCTTCTTACTGATATGAAGAGTCCCGTTGTTATAAACAATACTAGTTTTGTACCTGTACGTGTTATAGAGTCTTTAGGAGGCTACCAAGTCGGTTGGAATAGTAGAAGTAAGACGATAACTGTGACTGATAAAGCAGATGGCGATAGTCTACAGCTAATTGTTGGTAATAACGTTGCTCTAAAGAATAATAAAAAAATAAGCCTTAGCACTCCTCCAGTTATGAAAGATGGAACTACTTATGTTCCTTTGAGATTTATTAGCGAGAATTTTAATGCTATTGTAGATTGGGACTCCAAGAACAATGGTATTGCTATTTTAAAACCTGATCGAAATGCACAAAAGTTGATACAAAGTGGTGATTTGGCAAAAGCTAGATTAGGAGTTATTGAACTGCGAAGAGTTCAGTTCTATGTATCCAAGGATCGACCTGAAGGAGAAAGTTTCATCTATATTTTTCCAGAGAATGATTTTTCCAAGATGTATTTTATTTGGAGTGACAGTATTTATTATTACGAGTTAAAAAATAGTTATATGAGCTTAGTTTGGGAAGGGAAAAAAACTATTCCTAAGCTGGATGGAACACACAATCCTTTGTCTAAATACTTGGGGGGAGACGTAAAAAGTATATGGGGGGAACAACCGGCTGTAACTAAACGACTTGTTTTCTTTAACGATAACTCTGCATCAGTTGGAATGAGAGGTGAATATGGAATTATAGATACAAAGGGGAATGTAGTCGTATCCCATAAAGTAATAAGTGCTAAACAGCTTGCAGACTTAATTGTTAATGTACAGGAGGAAAAGAAATAATTAAGCTTGCTACCCCATTGTCCAATTGAGCCTTGTGTGTGATTATGGAGACTGACTTTGGAAAAACAGCAGAAGCGCCCCGAATTCGAGGTGCTTCTGCTGTTTCAATTCTATTTCCGTGTACCCCGTTTATGTTATGATTAGTGGGACAAGGTAACCGGTGGGAAAGACACGGCGAAATTACCCGAAGGGGGGTGCTTCCGTGTCGTCTCTTGAATTGTGTCTGAAGCTTTTTGATGTTGCAATGAAGCTGGTCGGTATTATGAATGGCCTAAATACGGTAGTCAACGTCTATAAGCAAGCTCGAGACAAGCTGCTGTTGAACAATCTGAGCAAGATGCCCAAAAAATTGTCACAAAATACCTAACTGCTATGCATGAAAAGCATTTTTTGGATGCAGTAGATCTGTCAAAGATTCACGGTATTTATAATGAAGAAAAACAAATTCGAAAGTATGAGGAGTACAGTAATAGAAATGATTTTGATAAGTTGATTATTAAATGGTGTAATTTACATGTAGTAATCAGCAAACCTAAATGATATATTATTTATCCGGCCGTAAGATAGGCTGTGATTCAATGGTTAGATAGGTTTCAAAAATTTAAAGAATCACCACATGAGGTATTATTTACAAGTAGCATGAATCGCCGAAGTATGATATATTATTAGTCCGGTTGTTGATATGGCCGGAAATGATTGATCTTTGAAAACTGAACAACGAGTGAGTAAATGATTTTGCTTGCAAAATCAAACAAGAGATATATTATATCTCGTCAGTTTCAACATGAGCTAATCGCTTTTTCTATAAACCGACTTCGGTTGGACTTTAATGGAGAGTTTGATCCTGGCTCAGGACGAACGCTGGCGGCGTGCCTAATACATGCAAGTCGAGCGGGGTTGTTGTAGAAGCTTGCTTCTACAAC
>NZ_JTHP01000084.1 GCF_000943545.1 Paenibacillus terrae | reverse complement strand
ACACGACGACTAGGTTGTGGGCACCGCAGGCGATGGTGAGCATGGTTGGACTCTTCTGCTGGAGAAAGATCCGGATATCGTCATCAGTGATATCCGGATGCCGAAGCTCAACGGTCTGGAGCTGATGAGGCGCGCTTCTGGCCAATGTTTACGCGCCAAATTTATTTTTATCAGCGGTTATTCCGATTTCAGCTATGCGCAGGAAGCGATTAAGCTTGGCGCTTCCGATTATTTGCTAAAACCGTTCACTCCGCCGGAAATTCTGGAAGCAGTGCTGAAAGTGAAAAAAGTAATCGAGTCCGAACGGGCCAAGTCGGAGCAGCTTAAGCATTTGGAGCAAAAAATGGACGCCAGCCATTTGCAGCTCCGCCAGGATTATTTGACCAGTCTGCTTCGCCAGGAAACAGGTGGCCGCCTAAGCGATAGCCGTTGGAGCGATCTCCATATTGATCTGGAAGCCGATAAACTAATGGTCATGGCCATCGAAATGGACTGCTATACCGAATATGGCTACACTCTGCATCTTGACGACAACGAAATCATTCCCTTTGCGATCAAAAATATTTTGGACGAGACGCTGAATTTGCATACCCGGGGTGTTGTGCTGCATGAGAGCAAGCAGCGGCTAGCAGCCATCTTTAATCCGCCAGATGGGATGGAGACTTCAGTGTTGCTGGAACTTTGCAGGGAGAATGTGGAGAAATTCAGCAAAAAAACCGTTTCGATTGGCCTGGGCACGATGGCCCGGGGACCGAGAGAAATCCATACAGCGTTTGTGCATGCCGCCAAAGCGCTGGCTTATCGTTTTTACAGCGAGGGCAATTGCGTGTTCCGGTATACGGAACTGGCGCAGGAGGATTTTGCAGCTCCAGACTACCCTGTGGAGAAGGAAAAGGAATTGCTGTATGCGCTGAGATGCGGTAATAAAACGAGCTGTCACCTCATGATTGACGACATTTTTCACCAATGGACATTGTCCCACAAATTTCCGGAGCCACTGGCTATGATCCGCTTACTGTCAGGGCTCGCCTTCGCCATGTATCGGGCGTTTTGTGACGAGATCACCGAGGAAGAACGCATCCAGTTGGAGGCTGACTTAACAGCGCTGGAGGAGAACCGTTCGTTGACCTTCGGCGGCTGGAAGAGCTACATCAATCATTTCAGCAGTAAGGGCTGTGAATTTGTAGAGAAGAAGCGGCTCAGGGATGTTACGCAAGCGATCCATCGGGCCAGGGAATACATCCGCCTGCATCTTCAGGAGAATCTAACGCTGCACAATTGCGCTCGGGCGGTTCATTTAAGCCCAAGTTATTTTGCAAACGCCTTCAAGAAGGAGACAGGCATGACCCTGATCCAATATATTACCAAGATGAGAATGGAAAGAGCAAAGGAACTGCTGATTGCAGGAGTACAGGTTCAGGAAATTTCACAGATGCTCGGATATGAGGACCGTCCGTATTTCAGCGGTCTGTTTAAAAAGTATTGTGGCATGACGCCCACCAGTTTCAGGCAGATGTATTTGAAATGAACACCAAGCCGGGACAATCATTTTTTCCCCCATACAAAGTTAAAATGTCCCTCACTCCCGTGAAAACGGAACCACTATGATTACGTTAACGGGTAACCGCAGAGGTTGTCCGGAAAAACAAAAGGGGGCATAACGATGGTTAAGAAGTGGATTATCCTAACACTGAGCGCAGTCCTGGCCTTGAGCCTGGGCGGCTGTTCATCGGACAGTGGCAATAATGACGCTCCGGCCGATTCCAAAGGAACTACGGGAGCGAAAACCAAAATCATTTACTGGACGCCTGACCGCCATGATGCCGATTTCATGAAAGCAAAGGTTGACAAGTTTAACCAGACAAACCGAGATAATATTGAAGTGGAAATGAACGTTATGGGCGACAATTATCCGCAGGCGGTGGACATCTCGTTTGCCAGCAAGCAGGCTCCGGATGTACTGCAAGTCAACGATTTCCAGACCTATTACAAGAAAGGCTATCTGGCCCCGATCAACTCCTATATGAGCGACGAGATGAAGGCGACCTTCAAAGACAGCCTGATCGAGAATAAGAACACCATCGACGGCAAGATATTTACCTTGCCCAACACCGGGCAAATCTGGAGACTGATTTATAATAAAGATATCTTTAAGAAAGCAGGCATCGCTACTCCTCCCAAAACGCTTGCCGACATGGTGGTTGCGGCCAAAAAGATTACAGAGGTCGGCAAAAGCGAAGGTATTTACGGCTTTGCCAGTCCGTTCAAGAGCGGAAACGGCTTCTGGCGGGCGGCGAATACGATTGCAGGCGTCAGCAACAATACAGGCATCGACGGTTACAATTACAAAACAGGCCAGTTTGATTTTGGCATGTACAAGGATATCGCTTTGGCGCTGCGGCAAATGAAAGAAGACGGCAGTATGCTGCCGGGAGTGGAGAATCTGGATATCGATCCGCTGCGCGCGCAATTTGCCCAAGGTAAAATCGGGATGTACATTAACCACTCGGCTGAACCCGGAGTGTACAAGGACCAGTTCCCGACCACCGAAAACTGGGGAGCGGTTCCCGTGCCGTCTATTGACGGAACCATTAAAGGCGCATCGCAAATTATCGGCGGTTCCTACATTGGTATCAGCGCAGATTCCGCCCATAAGGAAGCGGCCTGGAAGTTTATGGAGTACGTGTACAGCAAGGAATTGCAAAGTGAATACTATGAAAAGGGTTATGGAATCTCCTTAATCCCAGCCGTGTTGAGCTCAGGCAAGAAGCCGAGTATTCCGGGCATTGAAGGATTCCTGCCAAAACGGGTTGACGCTATTTATCCAGCTAATCCAAGTATAATTACGGAAAGCTCTTTGGAAGGCATGAAATGGGCAGAAGCCTTTAACGTATTTGTATTCACCGGCGGTGATGTGAATGCCATAATCAAGGATTTGGATACCAGGTATAATACATCTTTGGAAAAATTAAGAGCATCCGGTACTACCAATATTGTCGCTGATCCCAATTTTGATGCTGCCAAGCTACAGGGCAAATTGTCCACAGAAGAATAACCTGTGGCTGTCCCGCGGCCGATTCCCCAAGCGGTTCGGCCGCTTATTTTATCTGAAAGGGGTAGGAAAGCATGATTATTGAAAATGGGGAAGCCAAAACGCATGTCATTGACGGAAGCAGCTCTCGCAAAATTCTCGGTATGGGTGGAACGCTGATGATGGTGGAGGTCACCTTTCGCAAGGGCGGAGTCGGAGAAGTCCATTCCCACGATAAGCATGAGCAGGTCAGCTATATTGTAAAAGGAAGCTTCGAGGTCCGAGTCGGCGACGAGACGCGCATTCTCAAGGCGGGAGATAGCTTCTATGCGGGTTATAACGTTCTGCATGGCGTGAAGGCGCTGGAAGACTCCGTCATTCTGGATGTGTTCAATCCCTTCCGCGAAGATTTCCTTGAGGATCAGCAATGAACGACTATTACCTGCCGCAGCTCGAATTGCGCAGGACTGCGGAGTATTACGCCCGCCATTTTCCCGGCGAAGCCGAAGCGTCAATCGCCATTGCCGATCATGCTGTGGTCAATGAATTTATCGTGCCTTACACCCATGACTTGAGCCGCTGGATTCCACTAGGCGATCCGGTAGATTGGCTGCATAATCCCTCCAAGGACCCGGAGTTCACCTGGGGAATCAATCGGCATTGGCATATGCCGGATCTGGGCAAAGCATACCTGATGAATGGCAATCCGCAGTATGTCTCCGCGTTTATCAACCATTATCGCGGTTGGCGGAAGCAGAACCCGGTTCCAGTCGTTCCGTCCTATGAAGAAGCCGTTTTCTTCCAGAAGCTTGGTCCTTGGCGGCTGCTGGAAACCGGCTTGCGCGTGCAGTCCTGGATATCTGCCTACAAATATATGGAGGACAGCCCACTGCTGACGGAACCGTTTCACGCCGAATTTTTACAGGGGCTGGAAGAACATGCTGAGTTCCTCACCCGGTATCTGGGCAGTACCGAAATTAATCATGCCATTATGCATATGCAAGGTCTGTTCATGATCGCTACATTTTATCATTGGCATCCACGTGCGCCGTATTGGCGGCAGTTGGCGGCCGAGCGGCTGGAGCTTTGCCTGCTGCATCAGGTTGGTCCCGAAGGGGTGCAGATTGAGCTTACGACCCATTATCACAATGCCAGCATCGAAATGTTCGGCACCCCTTATTTGCTGGGTCGGCTGTCCGGTTATCCCTTCTCGGAATGGTTCGGCGAGCAACTTCGCAAAATGACGGCATTCACGGAGGCGCTTATTCGGCCAGACCATCAATCTACCGGAGTCGGCGACTCCGACTGGGTTGGTGACGGGCGGCAGCGGTTGACGCTGTTGGGCGCGATTCTCGAAGATGACGAACTGATCTGCCGAGGGGCGGATAGCTCGGAAAGCCTGTGGCTGCTGGGAGCGGAGAAATATGGACGTTGTATGCAGCTTCAGGCTGCTTACAAGCCTTCAACGGAGAGCCGGACATTTCCACAGACCGGGTACTATGTAATGCGGGATGAGCAGCAGTATTTGTTTTTTGACGCCGCCGCTATGGGCGGGGCGCACGGTCATGCCGATGCGCTGAATCTGGAATGGATGTGGAAGCAGCAGCTTTTTTTCACAGATACCGGACGGTATACCTACGAAGAAGGGGAATGGCGCCATTATTTCAAAAGCACGCGGGCGCATAATACGATCACGGTGGATGGCGAGGACCAGACGCCGTATGTATCCACGCAACAATGGGGCACGCCTGCGGCCGAAGCGAAGACATACCGCTGGGAGAGCAACAGCCATTATCACTTCATTGATGCTTCCCATGACGGTTATACTCACTTGTCCGATCCTGTAACACATCGCAGATGGGTGCTGCTTGGCTCAGAGGTTCCGATAATGCTGTTAGCGGATTGGCTGGAAGCCGAAGCGGAGCACGAGATGGAGCAACGGTTTCATCTGCACCCGGAAGCTGTAGTAGAGCTGTTGGAGGGCGAGACGGGTAGTCTGGGCGCTTCCGCTTCCTTGGTTTATCCGGGTTCTTCTGTCAAGCTTGCTATACAGTGGACAACGGCCGGGTTGACGGAAGGGCGCTTCAAGGTCAGCGAACAGCAGGGCTGGGTATCGAAAATATACGGCTCCAAAGCGGAGACGCCTGTGTTACAGGGACAAGCCGCTTTTTCAGGAAAAGCAGGCATTCTTACGGTGTGTCTGCCGGAGGATTCGGCCGATAACGGCGAGCCGCTCCGCCTGACCGCGTGGGAGATCGATCCTGCGCGTCAGCGGGTCGAGGTGTCCTATGTGTATGGTGCCGCATCCGGAACCATCGTAATTGATGGCACCACGCTGGAATGGAGGGATCATGGATGACGGGCGATGCTAAGCCGGACACACCTACCGCGTGGATCGCGGGGATTGATGTCGGCGGCACCAAGACCTTGTTTTGCCTCGCTGGGGTGGACGGGAGCATTCGCGGCAAACGCAAGCTCGATACGCAGCTGAGCAGGGACCCGAAAAGCTTTATGGAATGGCTGTTTGCCGAGCTGGGGCAATTTTGCCAAGCTCATGGAACCAAACTTTCCAAACTGGCTGGAGTGGGTATCGGCTTGCCGGGAGTGATGAACGAGCAGACAGGCATTCTGTCCAGCGCACCTGCATTGGACTGGCCGGCAGAGGATATTCGTCCGTGGATTGCGCACAACTATGAAGGAATCGTGGTGCTGGACAATGATGTGAACATGGCGGCGCTTGGGGAGCAGTGCAAGGGTGCAGCGGCTGGCTGTGAACATTTTATAATGATTACGGTCGGTACTGGCATCGGCGGTGCGTTGTACCTGAACGGGCAGCTGTATAAAGGGGTGACCTTCTCCGCTGGGGAGATCGGGTACTTCGTGATCGAAATGGATCGGGAGACGCTGTCCGCAGGGAAGAGCGGTGTCTTGGAGAGGTTCGGGGCGTTGGAGAATCATGCTTCCGGTACTGGCATCGCATTACAGGCGGCGCGTTGTATGGAAGACGGGGAGCTGTGCCCGGTGCTCTCGCTGCAGGCGGCTGGCGGTCCGGTCACGGCCAAGCATGTCTTCGCGGCGGCTGCAGAGGGCAGTCAGCTCGCGGCCCGCGTGTTGGACCGGGCTTATCATCTGATGGCCGTTGCCATCGCCAACTTGACCATCACGCTTAATCCACAGCTTGTTGTGCTGGGTGGCGGCGTCGTGGAGAAAAATGCGGAATATGCTGGCGAATTGGCCGAACGTGTCTCCGCATTAAGTCCTGTTGCTGTGGACATTCGCAAGGCGGCACTCGGCAACGAAGCGGGCGCGACCGGAGCGGTCGAGGCTATCAGGAGAGCGCTCCGGGGCAGTGGCGGCTGACGGAAGTTATTTAAATAATGCGCTGTTTGTACCTGCCGCTTCAGCTTCGCTCCGGCATCCTTAATACGCACCGCGTTATTCATGGGGAGGCCCATCTTGATGGATGTATTGTGAAGAACATCAACAAATAACCGTCTTCAGTTGAATGGTGGAGTGTGCAGGATTGCACGCTTGACATTATCAACCGGGAAACGGTTTTTTTGTTTTGTTGTGCCAACGATTGGGATTGGGAGCTTCATTATTTATAAAATGTAGTCGGGACAGTCAAATCAGGTCGTCTCCCTCCATACCAAGGTCAACTTCGTCGTGACGTAGTGAATCCGCTTGGATTTGTGAAAGGAGCATGGATAAGTGATCTCTTAATTCTTAAGCGTAGCAGTTGTAATGAGTGTGCGTATGTTAACTCTCATAGAGAGGGATGGCAAGTTGTTTTTTTGTTTGGCTGTGTTGTACGATCTTGTTGTTGGGGCTGAAAAATGAATTTACACAAAATATTGAAAGACTCGACTTTTCTCCACAGATTACTTGGCACAATAGAACTACTTGTTTAATACTGATTTACCACCCTATTTTTAGATGACAGTATGGTATACTTTAGATGAAATAATTCATTATTTTCACAATAAATGTAAATGGAGATTATTACATGAAACAAATTCTTGACCATCCTTGGGATATAACAGAAACAGATGCTTTAGCTTTACAAAAGAGATTATCTCTGAAAGTAATAAAACAGGATCATTTTTTAGAAATTAATTATGTTGCCGGTATCGACGTTGCATACAGTGAATATACAAGTCAGCTTTTTGCTGCGGTTGTGGTTTTCAATGCTAAAACTTTAGAAGTTATTGAATCTGTTGTAGCAGAAGATGCCATACATTTCCCGTATATTCCTGGATTATTTTCTTTTAGAGAATTACCTCCAATTATTAAGGCTTTAAAATTGTTGAAAAATACACCTGATTTAATTGTTTGTGATGGACAGGGAATTGCCCATCCAAGACGTTTTGGGTTGGCAAGCCATTTAGGAGTTTTA
Source organism: Paenibacillus terrae (assembly GCF_000943545.1). GTDB lineage: Bacteria > Bacillota > Bacilli > Paenibacillales > Paenibacillaceae > Paenibacillus > Paenibacillus terrae_A. Next base: position 9,435 of record NZ_JTHP01000084.1, on the reverse strand, counting down.
TTTGACGTTCCCACAATTGGTTGTGGGAAAACCAGATTACTAGGTGATTATATAGAACCCGGAAAAATGAGGGGAGAGCGTTCTCCTCTTGTCGATAGTGATGAGGAAATTGGGAGTGTTCTTAGAACACAGAATCATATCAAACCGATCTTTGTTTCTATTGGTCATCGAATATCACTAACTACAGCCTGTGAATGGATTTTAAAGATTTCTCCTCGATACCGTTTACCTGAAACAACCCGCCAAGCTGATCAACTTGTTAATAAAGCTTTATATGTATTGAATAGCAAACAAAAGAATTAGTTTTTGAGATTTATAACAATGATAATGTATTTAAATACTGCGGCATTATACCCAAGCATAATAAATATATAGAAGACTATATGAAATAATGAAGAAATCAGATGTTATGTAAAAAAAGCTTATTCCCACTCATGTTTAAGTTGGAATAAGCTTTTGAAAGGTTGGCTGCTATCATTCACCTGCTAAGCATGGACGACAGGCTTATTCGGCGGTTGTTTTCGCTTGCTCTGCTGCGAAGATGACAGGCTTCATAATCCGGCTCAGCATATCCTGCTTCGGACGATTCCAGGTAACCCAATCGTCCAGCAGCAATCCACCCGTGTCGCCACTATTCGGATTTAGGGACCAGTATGTGAAGTACAGGTTGTTGGCACGAATATAGTCTACGAGTGCATTTTGCCACTTGCCCTCAGTGGAGGACATATCGACATTACGACCGCCGAATTCACCGACCAGCACCGGAGCTATGTTTTGCTTGCTAATGTAGCCCCAGGTTTGATCCCAGATGGCTGGCAGGTTGGACGGGAAGGCAGGGTCGTTGAACCATGGCTGCGAGGACACACCAGGGCCATAATCATGCGGAGAATATACGACACGGTTCGGTACATCCAGAACAACAGGGTAGTTCGCTACACCTGTCAGGTTGCCGCCCCACCAGTATTGGCTATTGTTGCCTTGTACATTGTGGTCCACACCTTCTACGAGAATCAGCCATTTTGGATTCACGGACAGAATGGCATTCCCTGCACGCTGTGCCGCCAGACGCCAGTCTGTGGAGATATTGCCTGTACCCCAGCTTGCCTGACCGTGTGGCTCGTTGTGCAAATCCGCGCCAATGACAGTAGGGTTGTTTTTATAACGTTCAGCTAACATTTTCCAGTCACTGATCCAACGAGTCTCAGGGTACTGGGACGTGTACCACAGCTCGGATTGTCCACCTGAGCCTGGACGGTGACGGTCAAGGATAATCTGAATACCGCGTTGTCCAGCTTTTTCGATCAGCTTGTCCATAATTTGAATCGGAGTCAATCCGACCAGATCAGGATTTTTGGAATAATCAATACTGTCCGGACGGGAACTGGAATCGAACAACTGATTACTGTAAGGCAGACGGATCAGATTGTAGCCTTCTTTCTTCACCTGGTCCAGCATGTCGTCCATTGAACGGCTCCACAGTCCATGCAAGGTGTAATTAGGGGTTTCCAGACCGAACCAGTTTAGTCCGTTGAATGCCGCCTCTTTCCCGGATTCGTCCACAATCTTGCTTCCTGCGGTGTGGTAATATCCTTTCACACTGGCTGCATCTGCTGAAGGGGGAGTGTAGCCATACAGTGAAAAGCCCATTACGAGGGAGGCAATGACGAAAAATGTCTTTTTCAACCCTTTTTTCTTCATATTTTTGCTTCCTCCTTTATTTGAATATATTTGTAACCGATTACAATTTCATTTTATGTTCAAATATTCCATCAAACAAGTTCATAAAATTCATATATTTCTAAGATTTCTTTACAAGAAGGTATATAATAAAGTGAAATTCACTTTACATATAGGTTGCAGAATATATATTTGAAAATGAACACGCTTAACACGCAGAAAAAGAAAGGGGGTTAACCATGGTCACAACGATGAAAGAAGTTGCAGAACGTGCAGGGGTGTCGAAGAGCACAGTTTCGCAGTTTCTGCATAAGAGATACAACTATATGAGTGAAAAAACCAAGAAGAAGATCGAGCAAGCGATTGAGGATCTCAACTATATTCCCAATGAGGTGGCACGCAGTCTCAAGCAGAAGAAGACCTTTATTGTGGGGGTTATTTCTTCAACTATTTTATCGAGATTTACAACAGAAGTCGTGCGTGCAATTGAAGATGAATGCCAACTGGAAAATGTTCAGGTCATTGTCTGCAATACCGATGATGATTCGCTCAAAGAGAAAAAGTATGTCCAGTCGATGATTGCTCGGCAAGTGGATGGACTTATCATTTTTCCGACGGAAGAGAACAAGAAATTATATGTTTCCCTTGTCAAGAATGGCTATCCTTTCGTGTTTGTGGACCGAAAAATCGATGAAATCAGCGTAGACACGGTGCTGTTGAATAATGAAAAAGCCAGCGAGCTTGCGGTTGAAGAACTCATTGAGCATGGTCATAAAAACATTGGCATCATCACGTTCCCTTTAGGCAAAAAAGCGATCACCACACGAAGTGAGCGGCTGTCCGGTTATAGAAATACGATGGGCAAACATGACATATCAGTGAATGAAAACTATATCAAAAGCGGCAGGTTGGATGAAATACCAAATCTTATTGGACAACTATTCCACATGAAGAACCCGCCCACCGCAATCATCGCTACTAATGACATGATTTTGGAGCAGGTGCTGATTTATGCAAAAAATAATCGTCTGACCATACCTAATGACTTCTCCTTGATTGGCATAGATGATGTATCCTTTGCGTCTTTTTATAATCCGCCGATCACTACCGTTTCCCAGCCGAGCTTTGAAATGGGGAAAAGAAGTGCGAGGCTGCTGCTGGAGAAAATCGATCAAAAAGAGCAGGATCATGAGGAGCTGTCAGAAATCATCCGATTGAATCCGGCCATTAACCACAGAGAATCTGTCCAAAAATTGAACTGAATAATTTGAATAAGTCTTTTTATCTTTTTGGAAACGTTTTTATGAATTCTATTGTAAAAAGAAAATAATGAGCTATAATGATCCTATGATTCGAGTCATGAATACCTTTTCATTTCTTTATTTACCTGATTTTAGTGATAATAGCGATTTAAGCGAGGGGAGGAATGAATCTTAAACGAATAATTTATGGATTCAATTGTGATATAATTCACAAAAAAATAATTCTGCTTCTTTTTACATTCCCGGAAGGGAAATTTTTTTCAAGTATTACTAAATCGATTTAGTAAGAGTGAAAATTAATAAAAGAAAGTCGGAGATCACTATGGAAATGTTTATGAGTATTATCAGGGAGCCATCCATCATTATCGCGATTGTGACATTACTCGGCCTTATATTCCAGAGGAAGAAAGTATCCGAGATCATTACGGGAACTACCCTTTCTTTCATGGGCTTCACCATGATCAAAGTCGGCGGCGGAATTTTAGGAGGCGTTCTCACCAACTTCAGCCAAATTTTTTCTTATGCGTTCAAACTTAAAGGTGTCGTACCAAGCAATGAAGCCATCATGGCACTGACCATTGATCAGATCGGGGCGGATGCTGCGCTCATTCTACTCTTTTCCATGATTCTTAACATCGTGCTTGCACGCCTGACCAAGTTCAAGTACATTTATTTGTCTCTTCACTTGATTCTGTTCATGAGCTTTGCCGCTACAGCCGTTATGAAAGGTCTTGGTCTCAGTTCGCTGACTACGATCATCGTCGGTTCTTTGGTAATCGGGAGCTATATGGCAGTGTTCCCTTACCTGCTCCGGAATGCCAGCAAAAACATTATCAAATCTGATGAATATACGATTGCTCATGCTTCCATGACCTCTTACATTCTCGGCACCTATTTAGGAAAAGTTTTTGGCAACCGTGAAAATGACACCGAAAATGTAAAAATTAATGACCGCATCAGTTTTTTGCGCGACCCCAATGTTGCAACGACCTTGACGATGCTTGTGCTTTTACTGGTATCCGGACTGGTTGCTGGTTCTGATTATGTCAGCAAATTATCTGATGGCAAAGAATACATCGTCTTCATCCTCGAACAGTCAGCTATTTTTGCTGCCGGCTTGTATATCGCAAAAGCAGGTGTTAAGCTGTTCACGACTGAAATTGTACCCGCTTTCAAAGGGTTCTCCCAAGTGTTCGCACCTGGAGCAATCCCTGGTGTGGATGTTCTGGTACTGTTCGACAAATCACCCAATTCCGCGTTGGTCGGCTTCTTGGTCAGCTTCTTCACAGGCGTTGCCTGCGTCTTTCTTTTTCCGCTTGTCGGATTGCCTGTCATTGTGCCGGGGATCATGGCCTGCTTCCTCGCTGGTGGTGCAGCCGCGATATTCGGCAATTCCAGCGGTGGTTTCAGAGGGGCTGTCATTTCCAGTTGTCTTAATGGATTCTTGCTCTGTCTGCTGCCGGCCCTCACCTTGCCGCTCTTTTCTTTTTTGGGTGCCGAAGGGGTGACATTCGCCGATCCCGACTTTACTACCCTTTCCGGAGTATTGTGGCTTATTTTCCGTTGGTTTTAAACTAAATCGATTTATGAAGTTTTTTAGAATAACTCATCTCAATAATTTGTGTTCTAAATGAGGAGGAATTATCCATGTTTTTTAACGACCAATATATTCAACTTGATACCGTTGACAGTAATACCACCCGGAAAGTGCTGGCCCACAGCGACCAGCTTATGTATGTCAAAGTGATGTTTGCTAAAGCCCAAACAGGGGAGATCCCGTTGCATAAGCATATCCATGAACAAGTCACTTATGTATTGAAGGGAAGTTTTAAGTTTATGATCGATAATGGCGAAACAAAGGATGTGCAGACCGTTAGAGAAGGAGACAGCATCCATTTTCCATCCGATACTCTTCATGGCTGTATCCCACTGGAGGATGACGGTATTCTGCTAGATGCATTTACACCAGCACGTGCAGATTTCCTGTAACTTCCCTTACTAAATACGGTGTATCTATTGAGTATGTCGAAAAAATGATTGATGGACAGGAAGAGTAAAAGAAAGGGATACTCCCAATGCGAGCATCCCTTTTTGTATTCGTCTACCCAGCGATATACCTTGTTTCAAGTAAAGGAAAAACTATTAGTTCTACCAATTATAGTGCTATAGATGACAAAATAGAGATACACATTGATTATGAAGCAATATTGGCTGTTGATTTGCCTAACGGATTAAAGAAGGGGAAATATCATTGATTGAAGATTATAGTTGAATAATTTGAGGAGACAACCCACGATTAAGTTAACGGAAAACGAGAGGTAAACATAGTTGATTGTTACTAAATGTAAAATTATACAGAATTCTATGCGTTATTATAGGAAGGAGGTTCACTATGGCAAGATTTAAGAAAAGTTTAATGGTATGCTCTATGCAAAGTCTACATTATGAACAACGGCGGTTGTTTGTATAGAGCTAGAAATAATTTCCGCCAGAATGGTGATCATTGTGTATAGTAATGACTTTGCTACCTTAAAAATTCCAACTATTTTAAGGAGCAGAGCTATCATGAAATATGTAAATGCAGTTATCATCTTTCCAGAAGAATTACTAAGGGAAATACAGAAGTACGTACATGGTGAAATGGTGTATGTCCCTACACCTCGGGGATTGCGTAAGAAATGGGGCGAGAATACCGGGAGCAGAAAATACTGGAAGCCGAAGACTTATTGAATATGGCACAGAGCTACATGAAACAAAAGTTTGAAGAAGACAATTCGGATAACCTCAGATACAACTATCAGGTTAGACAAGTGGGCAGATCAGTGCAAGCGTATAGCCTTGCCAAAATGTACAAAGACGTCTAACATTTATTTCGGGTGTCCGTGATGAAAAAAGGAGGCGTTCAAGAATGAAAGAAAAAAATGTCAGGGGAATTAGGGTAACTGATTATCATGATATTTATTTGTTAAACCAAGACTTTAACCCAAAACTATATCTATTTTCTGAAGAAAAAGTAAAAGAGAAGATTGAAATCATAACAAAGAAAACAAAAGATATGATCTTTGTTTGTGAAGAAAACAACGAGGTAATAGGATATATTCATGGGAGCCCGTATGAATTACTTTTTTCTGACTCTTTAGTAAATGTACTGGGATTTGTTGTAAAAGAAAAGTATAGAAATCAAGGTGTAGGTAGCCTGTTGATTGAGCGTCTTGAACAGTGGGGAAAGAGCCATGGATTTTCTGGGATTAAACTGTTATCTCACCCAAGTCGAATACATGCTCACAGGTTCTACGAACAACGTGGTTATATGTTTACAAAGGACCAAAAAAATTTTATAAAAAAGTTCAAATAGTACATATGTGGAACGAGAGCTCAATGAGCAACCAGGACAAGGCCGCTCAGTAAACTATGTGTCCAATTCGGATCAGGACGAAGCCATACATAATATAGACGTAGATATGAATCATTGGGATAAAGAGCATAAACTACAGCTATGGAAACAATCTGAAATCTTTGGCGAGAGCTACAAATTGAACTATATCGACTCGAATGGACAGTTTTCTGCCACAGTGTTATCCCCTTTGAATGCCTATGTGCTAGAAGACGGAACACCAGAAAAGAAATGTATTAATTGGCCTACACAAATTTAGAGACGATTTGATAATTGCCACTGTAGAAAAAGGAAAAAAGCTGAAAATGAAGATGTGGTAAAAAAATGTGTTGACACAAAAATAATTAGGAACCATACTATGTATATGAACAAGGATAATAAAATAACCAACGACATTGATGCTATTCCCTCGCTTGCACAATCCAAGCGTCAGATTGATCGCTATAACCTAGACCTAGATGCACAGGCTATACTCGTCGCGTCTAGGCTAATGGAAGCGGGAGCCAAGCTTGGACATGCCGCAGAGATTCATTTCTCCAGATTCGGTTTATCAACAGGGCGATATCGTTTATTGGCAGACCTTGAAGATAACGAAGGAGAAGAGTTGCCCTCGCAATTATCTGAGCATCTAGGTGTGACACGTGCTACAGTGACTGGTCTTATCGATACTCTTGAGCGAGATGGACTAGTATCCCGGCGATCAAGTTCAGAGGATGGACGTCAGAAAGCGGTCATATTGACAGAGCAAGGAGCGAAGAAGCTTCGTGAAATGGCTCCTGAGCATTTCGCTCGGCTGGAAGCCATGGTGGGATTACTGAATATCGAGGAACGCAGCGTATTCCTCGATCTGTTAGGCCGAGTTACACAAGGTATATCGGCACTTACGGACGAACCAAAGCGAACTAAAGAAACACATCAGTAATGAGTAGAATGGGCTAGTGAAGCTAGCCCATTTTCATTCTTATATAGTTAGGATCCTAATTATATATCACTGAAAGCAACCGTTGAACGATTAAAAAGAATAAAGGAGCCATTAAATGAACAAGACGACGGAGTATCCCAATCAGACAGATGGTGTTTACGAAATCAAGTCTGCTGGTTCTGGCACAAAGACTTTTGTACTGTGGCGTGAAGTTGTAATGGCCTATGCGTCTCCTGCCATTATGGCAGGTATCGGGGGATTGGTCACTGCCGACAAGGGGCTACAATTAGGGGCCTTGACCACAATTGGCGGAACATCGGCCTTCTTGGCTTTGATGCTTGGCCTTTGGCTGCGCAGTAGAGGAGGCCATAAAGGGTGGATCATCGGCGCACCTCACTTGGTTGTGGTTGGGCTGTTCGCGTTGGTGGGAGCAACATTTGGCCTATTCGCCGCATGGGCGACATCTGGTTTACTAGAAATTATGATTCCGAGCAATCACTTGGCCTGGGTCGGTCGTGTCTGGATCGATTTCCCGTTGTCCGGATTCATAGCAAGTACGATAGTGACATGGCGGTGGCGTCTTGCCGTCACTACAAATTTTTCATCCAAAAGGAGAAGATAAGAATGATAGTTATTATTGGAGCAACAGGTACGATAGGCAGTGCGCTTTTGGAACGTTTGGTTGATCTTGGAGTACCCGCCAGGGCGCTGAGCAGAGAGCCTGAGAAGTTGCGTGATCAGATTGGAGAAAAAGGCTGGTCGACTATCGAGGTTGCATCGGCTAATGCTTCCGACCCCGAATCGTTGCGCCGCGCGTTTGCAGGAGCTAACCAGCTCTTTCTTGCAATATCCAATAGTCCAAGACAAATTGAATTAGAAACTTCGATTATTCAGATTGCCGCCAAAGCTGGCATCAAGCACATCGTAAAGATATCCAGTCCTGCCTTTGAGAAGAGCTCTCCAGTAGCAGTGGCGGGCTGGCATTACGAAATCGAGAAAACCCTTAGCGAATCGGGTGTCACCCATACCGTGTTACGCCCCTATGCGTTCATGCAAAACTTATTGCGCTTTGCAACAACGGTCACAACCCAAAATGCTTTCTTCGGCTCCATGAGCGATTCACCCTGTAACTTCATTGACTGTCGCGATATCGCAGATGTCGCTGCAGAAGTTCTGACCAATCGAGAGGTATCTGGCCAAATCTATACGCTTACCGGTTCGGATATTTTCAGCTATCCTCAGATCGCGAGTAAACTATCCGTCCTGCTCGATCGGCCGATACGCTACATCAACATGGAGCCCCAAGCACTACTCCGCAATCTCATCGAGCACGGGCATATGCCTCCTTGGCTTGCGAATCACGTTGTGGAAATTCAAACTATGTCTACGGTGGTTCCGGAAAGACCAACGGACATTGTAAAGCGCTTGCTCGGTAGAGAGCCCCGCAAGCTAGACGCTTTTCTGCATGAGCATACAGAAAATTTCAGGTAGAGACGGAGTTCAGCTAAGGATCAACCAGAAAGAAATGGTTGGCCTCATAATACGAACGGGCAGGATAGTTCAATAAGAAGCTGTAGTGGAAGCGGATCCGGTATCGCATAAGATTTCTACGGACTCGTTGCTGTGAAACTATCATCCCATAAATTAAAAAAAGCCGCGATTTATGCGGCTTTTAATGGCATAATGTTTTTGGCTTCTAGACTGCCATATCCCCATGAATATAAATCTTTACTTGATTCGTGCGGAAGTATAATGTATTGGCGGAAATGGTAAATAGGGGAAGCGAGCCCCTATTTTTTGTTGTTGGGTTTGTTATCGTACTTTGTTGATTCTTGAACAAAAATATGACCGCCATTAGGTATAGGTGATCACGTGATTATTAAACTAATCTTAACGTTTCCCGTTAGAGTATAACTTCAAACATTTTGTGTTCGCATTCACTCATTTTTTAAATAGTAATAATAAATGAATTACCGCAAGAATTCCCATTGGATAAATAATTGATCTAGAGAACGTATTCTTAAATCCATTACGGGGGTGCTTTTCAAAAAATAGGTGCAGGATTGCATGGATGATTAAAAATAAATCTAGAAACCAAAAAATAATTGTCTGATATTGGCTGAAAAGTAAAGAGAGTATTATTGTGTAAAGAGGAAGGTGAATAAATGTGAAGATTTTTG
>NZ_JTHP01000083.1 GCF_000943545.1 Paenibacillus terrae | reverse complement strand
ACTTGGCTTTAGATCCTTGAGCACCCGGCGTACCCCCGCCGACTCCAGCTGGAACACACCGCCTGTGTCGCCTTTGCCCAGCATGTCATAGGTATGTGGGTCATTGTCAGGAATGCGGCTAAAATCAGGCGTTTCCCCATGTTCTTCGGTAATCCAACGCATACAGCGTTCAATAATAGAGAGGGTGCGCAGTCCAAGAAAATCCATTTTCAGCAAACCGATCCGCTCCAGATTTTCCATCGAGTATTGCGTCAGGGGAACCCCTTCACTCCCCTCTTGAAGCGGAACTGCATCAGTCAGCGGAGTCCGCGAAATGACGACACCCGCCGCATGGGTCGAAGCATGACGTGGCATGCCCTCTACTTTAATCGCCATATCCAGCAGCTCACGCGTCTTGGGCTTGGTTTCATACAGTGTCTTCAGCTCAGGGGTGATCTCAAGCGCATGACGGATATTAATCCCAAGCTGCGCCGGAATCAGCTTGGCCGCCTTGTCCACTTCTCCATACGGTACATTCAACGCACGCCCAACGTCACGCACTGCGGCTCTTGCCGCCAGCGTTCCGAAGGTAATAATTTGCGCTACATGCTCGTTACCGTACTTCTGCACCACATAGTCGATAACCTCGTCCCGTCGTTCATCGCTGAAATCAATATCTATATCCGGCATGCTAATCCGTTCAGGATTCAGAAACCGTTCAAACAGCAGGTTATATTTCATGGGATCCACATTCGTGATATTAAGTACATAAGCGACCAGACTGCCCGCCGAGGAACCCCGTCCCGGGCCGGTAGCAATATTATGCTTATGAGCAAAAGCGATAAAATCCCACACGATCAGAAAATAATCACTGAATCCCATGCTGTCAATCGTGTTCAGCTCATAACTGAGCCGCTGCTCCAGCCTTTCCCGTTGCTCCGGTTGTTCCCACGCCAGATCACTCCCATAACGACGCTCCAGCCCTTGCACACACAAACTACGCAGATAGGACGAAGGAGTCATGCCTTCCGGCAGCGGACGATATTCTGGCAAAATAGATTGCCCAAATTCCAGCTCCAGTTCACACTTTTCAGCAATACGCACCGTATTATCGATCGCTTCCGCCACATGCGGGAACAAGCGAGCCATGTCCTCCTGGCTTTTCAGGTACAACTGACGTGTCGGTATGCGCAAGCGTTCCTCATCGTCGACCGTCTTGCCTGTTCCAATGCAGATCAGAACGTCTTGTACATCTGCATCCGGCTCGGTCAGATAATGCACGTCATTCGTAGCTACCAGCGGAATATCCAGCTCCTTCGCCAACGCGATCAGAAGAGGATTTACGCGCTTTTGCTCCGACAGACCGTGATCCTGAAGCTCCAGATAAAAATCATCGCCAAAAATGTTGCGGTAGCGTTCCGCCGCCCGCCTTGCCTCGGCTTCCCGGCCATGCAGCAAATGCTGCGGCACTTCACCGCCCAAACATGCGCTCAGGCATATGATGCCTTCATGGTGGGCAGCCAGCGCTTCCATGTCGATACGTGGCTTGTAGTGAAACCCCTCCAAATGGCCGATAGAGCACAGCTTCATCAGATTTTGATAGCCTGTTTTATTTTTGGCGAGCAAAATTAAATGATATATGGGCTGATCCTTCCGGCTGCCACGCTCCTTGCGCGAGCCAGCCGTCATATAGGCCTCACACCCGATAATCGGCTTAATGCCGTTCTCTACACACGCTCTGTAAAAAGGAATGGCACCATACATCACCCCGTGATCCGTAAGGGCCAGTGCCTTCATTCCATAAGCTGATGCCTGTTTGACCAACTCCGCGGTACGAGCCGCGCCGTCCAGCAGGCTGTACTCGCTGTGAACATGCAAATGCACAAATGAACTCATGCGCTTCTCTTCCTTTCACCGCTTGTTTTTCTTCAAACTATTTTATCATATCCGCGTTGGTAGCGCCCATACAATAAAAGTACAGACCCGGACGGACAAGCGCGGTCCTGATTCTTATACCTAAGGAGGAAAAGAGCATGAGCACTTTTATATCCAAAGCGATTCTCGACTTCTTCATTGCCTTCGGCATCGTGCTCGGGGGAGCCATGCTCGGCGGAATGGGAGCTGTGGTATCGCTTCAGCCACCTACCCAGACGATGCTGGAGGTTGCCGGAAGAATTAAAATATGGGCGCTTGCCGCCGCTGTGGGGGGAACGATGGACCCGATCCGGGTCATTGAGAGCAATGTGCTGGATGGTAATTTGTCGCCTGCCATTAAGCAAATACTATATTTGATTTTCGCCTTTTTAGGCGCTCATATGGGTGCAGAGCTGGTCAAATGGGTATGCGGCAACGGACGACCATGAGGTGAAAAGACCATGAGAGTGCCCCCCTTTGAGCGCCTGCACCCTTTTATGCAATTATCCTCTGTGTTTGTGCTTGGCATGATTACCGGAGCGATTGTCTACAATGCCATTTGGCACGCCAGCTTCAATGAGCTGTGGACGAACAATCAAGACCTCCAATTCCAGCTCCAGCAAGCGCAGGAGGACAATAGAACCCTGCGCAAATACAGCAAGCGTCAGACTGTTGTCAAGGAAATCAAATTGATTGCTGAAGAAACTTCTGCCGAAAAGATTGACTCTATTAATCTAAAGGAGCTTCTTCGCCGCGTCAGCCGGGATTTGGAGGTACTGCGAGGCCGGGACATGTTCGAGATTGATTCCGACAGCAAGCTGGTACGCATGCTGCTTCACCAAAAAAAATACACCGTTCGTGACAAGGAGTATACGATCCAGGTCAAAACGATGCTTGTAATGGAAGGTGTGCTGCAAATTTGGCTGGAGGCAAAAGAAAGACTTCCGGAAAGTCATTGAGCTGCTCTACTCCGACTCCTCTTACTACACACGTATGGACACTAACCGTGTTCAATGGAGTGGAGCGTCATCACTGCTTTGCATACCAATTGATTTTCCCGTGAAATTGCAATTTCCAGCTTGCAGGTGCGGCGGCTTGTTTCCAGCAACAACGGACGAAGGACTATGGCATCCTCAATCTGTACGGGTCTGATAAAATAGGTCGTTAAATTGTCCAACACATAATCCTTCCCGCTCATATCTCTGGCAATCCGGTAGCCCGCTTGTGTCATCACATTGACCAGCACGCCTTCCGAAATGGTGCCCAGATTGGTCGCCATCTGAGGAATGACGAAGCCCCGAAAAAATAATGATCCGTCCTCATCACGCTCCTCTGCAAATCCGTTCCAAATGAGCTGGTCGAACGTCTCGCCGAGCTGTGGCTGCTTTTGGGCGTTGCGCAAGGCATCCAGTACCTCCCGCCGTGTGACGGACCCCAACAGCTTGCGGTTGCGGTCCACGACCGGTAAATAATCCACACCTTCCCACGCCATCATCTGCGCGGCCGAAGCGAGCGAGGTCTGGTAGGTCACCGTTACCGGATTGCGGATCAGGCATTTGTCCATCGTATGCTCGGGTTGCAGTCCCTCCACATCCTTGCGGCTGACGATACCGATCAGGCGGTTCCATTCATCCACCACCGCAAAATGGTGATTTCCAGTCGTCACCGAAAGCTCTTCAAATTCGGTAAGGGTACTGTTGATTTTCAAGGTCTGCGTCTTCGGTTTACCTGCCGCGATGTCTTCAATCAGCATAATCTTCTTTTTGATCAAGCGGTCGAAAATCGCTCTATTAATCATAGAGGCCACTGTAAAGGTATCGTGACGCGAAGAAATGATCGGCAAACTGATCTGGTCCGCCAGTTGCTTAACCTCCCGGCTCGTACCAAAGCCGCCTGTAATCAGTACGCCTGCTCCCTGCTCTAGCGCAAGGGAATGTGCATCCTCGCGGTTACCGACGATCAGCAAGCTGCCTGCATCAATGTATCGGGCCATAGCCTCTTCGCGCATCGCTCCAATGACATACTTGTGCAAGGGCTTTTCCAGCCCCTCGCTTCCCCCCAGCACATGTCCCTCCACGATATTCACGACATCGGCAAAGGTCAGCTGCTCGGACAACCCGCGTGGACGCTTTTCCACCCGCACCGTCCCGATGCGTTCCTTGGTAATGACAATTCCCAGGTTCTCCGCTTCCTTCACGGCCCGGTAGGCCGTTCCTTCGCTGACGCTCATTTCTTTAGCCAACCTGCGCACAGAAATTTTGGAGCCTATTTTCAACTGCTCGATATGACGCAATAGCTGCTCATGCTTCGTAACTGCTTCATCTAGCCCGTCCAACTCTGTTACACCCCCAACGTTCAATCTGTATCATTCTGTATCTATTATAGCACAAAATTCCGTCTTTTTAGACCCTCGTTAATCACGACATATCAGAGCCGGAAATAGCAAAAAGCGATCTCCTTTTTACAGGGACCGCTTTTTTAACTATCACGGATCGGCAGCATCAGAGCATGCTCATGACAAGCCGGGAGGAAACTTTTTATAGCGTGCTACCTTTATCAGCTTCTTTATCCCATTTCATCTGCCACTGCTTCATTTTGGCCCGCCGCACACGCTCCAGCGTTTTCCGTTTTTCCTCATCCACGCCAAGCAAAAAGTGCAGATTCGCTCCGATGACAAGCAACGCAAACAATACCCATACGATACCGAAGCCGTTGACCCAGTTCAATCCGCCCGTAAGCGAGATGCGCGGCAGCGCGGTAAGCACCATAGCCAGCGCAATCAGTGTGTACAAGCCGTGTTTCCATTTTTTAAAAGTACCCAATGTTATCCCTTCCTCTCCCTGTGACTCTATGTATCTAGTCTATGAGAGGGCAGGAAGGAATATGAGACAAACTTACAGAGACGAACCGTACAAATGCTGAAGGCTGTCTGCGATAATTTTGTTGACATCCTCAATGATCACACTCAGGCGGCGTTCGGCATCGAACAGACGGCAGATATTCAGGTTCAGGCTAAGCACCTCGAATAGCTTTTCCATTTTTTCCATCTCTTCCTGTGCCGGCATATCACCGCTCATCATCCGCTGTTGTACTTCCATTTGGCGCTCACGGAAATCGTCGAGCATTTTCTTGGCTTCCGGGTCGGTTTCAATCAGCTTCATCGCTGACGTAATTTCCTCCACCTCTTTGCTTTCCTTCAACGCTTTTGCCAAATCATGGGCTTTGTCATAGATATTCATATTCGTTATTTCCTCCAATTTCAAATAATCGTGCAAACATTTCACATTGTCCGTCAATCACCAAGGGATATATGTCCTCATATGATGAATCAGTGCTATTACAGCCCCTTCACGTTTCCCGTTACTTTTAAGACATCAAGTTGCTGCCCGGAAGGAGATCCACGATGTCCATCAAAAAAACAAGGATTCAAATCATCGGATCGGGCATCTTGCAGGATGACGTACTCATGGTCGGCGAGTCCTTGCTTCGCAAATGGAAAATATCCGAAGGCCACCCCGTACAGCTCGCCTTCGGTTCGTTCCGCCAGCAGGTTACCGTCATTTCGGTACCCCGTTACAGCGGCCTACGTGTGGGAAGCGTGCTGGCCCGAAAAATGGGACTTCATGCCAATTGCGAGCTGCGAGTAACCTACAGCCGAGGACGCCGGACAATTCGAGTGGGCCCACTTATTAGCGTGCTGGTCAGTCGGGACTATCCCGAACAGCCCGACAAGCCTTTCGGGTCGATCACCCTGTTCTGCCGTGAACTGATCGGGGAATGCCGCAGACAAGGAGCATATGTGTATTTTTTCACCCCGGAGCATATCGGAAGTCAGCCCGGACGCGTTCAGGGATGGGTCTATGACGGAGGCTGGAAAAAGACGGTCATGCCCGCCGGGGATGTCGTCAATAACCGGCTTACCTCTCGTAAACTCGAGAACAGAACTAGCGTACAGCATTTTATGAAAGAAGTAAAATCGCAGTACGGCACGGCCATTTTCAATGAAAAGTTTCTGGATAAAAATGAAGTATTCGATGCGCTTAAATCCAATTCATCCCTGCGCAAGTATTTACCCGAGTCCCATTTGCTGCAAACCTTTGCGGTCTTCAAAAAAATGTGCAACCAGTACCCCACTGTTTTTCTCAAGCCTGTGCGGGGAAGTCTGGGCAAAGGCATTATGCGCATTACGAAGCAAGCCGATGGCACCTTTTCCGTGCTGTCCACTACCGCCGGCGCACCACGAAAGCAAACGTATGCCACGATCGAGAAGCTGTATAAAGGTATGGCAGGAAAAATGAAAACGACGCGCTTCCAGCTCCAGCAGGGCCTTACCCTGATTGATCACGGCAAGCGTCCGGTTGACTTTCGTGCGCTTGTGCAGAAAAACGCCTCTGGCGCATGGACCGTGACCTCCATCGTCGCCCGGATTGCCGGGGGCAGCCATTTTGTGTCCAATCTGGCGCGAGGCGGCACGCTGAGCACAGTCAAGGAGGCCTTGGCCAAAACCACGCTGCCTGCCTTAACCAAGTCGAACGGCCAGACCCATCTTAAGACAGCCGCGCTCGAAATTGCAAACGGAGTTGAGAAAGCGATCCCTGCCCATTTTGCGGAATTTGGCATTGATCTGGCGATTGACAGCACGGGGCATATTTGGCTGCTGGAGGTCAACTCCAAGCCGTCGAAAAATGACAATACGCCGTTAAATGATCAGAAAACTCGGCCGTCCGTGAAAAAAATGATTGAATATTGCTGTTTTTCAGCCGGATTCAAATGAATCCGTCTCTTACGGAATTCGGCTGCCAAAGGAGGCTGTTATCGGTGTCTCTTGTCGTACCAGACACACTGGGTGTGCTCGTCAGCCGGAATCAGGCGGCGATTCCCCCGATTACCGAAGCGGAGTTTTGCCGCAGGCTAAGTCTGTTGGGCAGGCGCTCCGGCCTTAACGTAATGGCGTTTACCACGGAAGGAATTTCGCCCGAAGAACACTCCATACGAGGTTATGCCTATCGCGACGGAGTATGGACATCCAGCCGCTTTCCCCTGCCGGATATTGTGTATAACCGCTGTTTCCATGCCCACGGGAGCCGGAACGCCGGGCACGCGCTGCAGCACATGGCAGAGCAGGGATCACGCAAGCTCATCTACTGGTCGCGTAACTTGCCCGGCAAATGGCAAGTGTACCGTGCGCTGCACACGATAGATGAAGTGCGTCCCTTTGTGCCGCCTACGGCGCCTTACCGAGACACGGCTCAGCTTGTGGAATGGCTGCACCGCCATTCGGCGCTATTTATGAAGCCCCAGACCGGAACGCACGGCAAGGGCACGCTGTATCTCCGGCTATCGGATGGAGACGCCGGACTGCTCGTGCAGGGCAGAGACTCCCGAAACCGTCCGTTCCGGCGCTTGTTTTCCGAGCTGGATGCCGGATTGTCATGGGTCAACGTGATTGCAGGCAGACGCTCTTATATCGTGCAGCCTTATTTGAAATTAACGAGCCAAAGCGGTCATCCCTTTGATGTCCGCGCGCTCATGCAAAAGGATGGAAAGGGCTGCTGGCGTCTGACGGGCTTTGCCGTGAGAGAAGGCAGGAAAGGAACCCTGACTTCCAATCTGCACGGAGGGGGCGCAGCCCATCCGGCAGAACCTTACCTTCGTGAACAATATGGCGCGGACAGCACGCGTCTCATCATTGGGCAGATGATGGCGCTGTCCCTGACCATTACCAGGGCGCTGGAGGAGCGATATGGTCGCCTTGGCGAGCTGGGGATTGATTATGGTATTGACCGGAGTGGGAACATCTGGCTATTGGAGGTTAATTCCCGGCCGGGTCGGGCCGCCTTTTTCCAGACCCGTCAGCCAAAGTGTGCTTTCCGGTCAGTCAACCGCCCACTCGAATATGCTCGATATTTAATGACCCATTCCAAAGTGACAGGGTCAAAGGGCGCAGACACCTCCCTTGAACATATGGTATAGGAGGATAAACAGATGAGTTTAACGCATTGCAACGTGCATTTCTCACAGCAGCCCGACAAGGTGGCGTATATATCCACTGCCTTGTTGAAAAGCCTTAAATTATCCGGAACCAAGTCCATTCGTCTGCGGCTCGGTAAGGATCAGATTCCCACCACGATAAAACCGATTCAGAAGGCGGGACGCCATCTGTACCTGACCTCAAGCTTGCGTAATGCCATCCGTGTTCCTAAAAGCGGATCCATCTATTTGCGGAATCTGGACGGAGATATACAGCTTGGACCGTTAATTGGCGTGCTGTCTGACGGCACAGCCTCTGCCACCCGCCCTTTTGGCTCACGCACGGGCTTCATTAAGCAACTGCTGAAGGAAGGCAGCAAGAATTCTTATATTTTTGCCTTCACTCCTCGGGATATCAACTGGCAAAACGATACGATTAACGGCTATTTTCTGTCATCAAGCGGGGTATTTTCACGCAAAATCGTACCTTTACCGGACGTGATTTACAATCGGCTGCCGAGCCGCCGCTCTGATTTTTCCCCGGCGATCAATCAGCTGCGCGAACGCTTTTCCCGCAAACGGATTCCCTTTTTCAACTGGAGCTTCTTCAACAAGTCGGATATCTATCATCTTCTGGAAAATAATTCCGAGGTTAACCGTTATGTCCCCGAATCGTATATGAATCCCAGCTCTGAACGTATCCGAGGCATGCTGGAGCGTCATCAATTTGCTTATTACAAACCAAGCGGAGGTAGTCTCGGTAAAGGAATTTACCGTCTCTCCCATGTTCCCAAGCAAGGTTATTATGTAAGGTACCGTAAGAAAAACAGCAATGTATTGCTGCGCTTCAACTCTTTTAACTCTATGCTACGTATGCTCCACTCCAATCAGGGCCAGACGTTAAAGGGCTACGTCATTCAGCAGGGTATCCAGCTGATTGAGATTGACAATTGCCCGATTGATTTCCGATTTCATATGCACAAGAACGGCAACAACCAGTGGGTCGTCGTCGGAATTGGAGCCAAAAAAGCCGGACGCGGCAGTGTCACGACCCATATTAAAAACGGCGGCTCCCTCATGACACCCGAGCAGGCGCTGAACCGGGTATTCGGAGACCGGGCGGGCGAGGTGCTTCAGCGTGCCAAGAACGTAGCGGTTACACTCGCAGAAGCCATCGAGTACCATCACCAGCATCTGCTGGGTGAAATCGGCTTCGATCTGGGCATTGACCAACAGGAAAAGGTATGGATGTTCGAAGCCAATTCCAAGCCCGGGCGATCCATTTTTCAGCATCCATCGTTGCGTGCGGAGGGTAAAGCATCCGTGGAGCATATTTTGGACCACTGTCTTTACCTCAGTAAATTCCGCAGAAAAGAGGAACTATGAATACCCGGGCGGAGTACAAACCAGTCGTTGCCATATTGACCGTGCACGACGAAGGACAATTTTTCAAGGGAAATCGGCGCAATTTCAGGGATATTCTTGAAATGGGGACGCGGATGGGCTATCAGGTGTACATTGTTACCGTCAGGGACCTGAAGCTGACATCGGAGACAGTCAGGGGCTATATTTTCAACAAGACCTCACAGATGTGGGAGGAACAAAATTTTCCACTACCGCAAATCATTTATAATCGCATCCCGAACCGCAACTATGAGCTTAAAACTTCTGTTCGCACAAAGCTGAATGAAATTTCTCATGCCTCTGGCATTGAACTGTACAATCCGGGCTTTTTCAACAAATGGGAGCTGTTCAAATGGCTCCGTGCTTCGGAATCCACTCGTCAGTTCGTACCAGCGACCAAACGCTTAAGCAACCTGTCTTCCTTGGGCAAAATGCTGTCTGTGTATCCATACCTGTATCTCAAGCCAGAGAACGGCAAGGCCGGAAAAGGGATTATGATTCTCAAATACCGACCGGACCTTCTCATGGCTTACAGGCTGACGATTCAGCATGACAAAAAAAGCGTAACCTACCGATCTGTATCGCTGTCCCGACTGTGGGGGCGTATTCGCCGGGAAGCTGGCACTTCGCCTTATATCATTCAGCAGGGCATAGAGCTGGCAACCTATCAGAAAAAGCCCTTCGACCTGCGTATCCTGGTGCAAAAAAACACCCATGGCTCTTGGAGCACTACGGGAGTCGGTGCCAGACTGGCGGGTAAGGGGAGCATTACAACGCATGTTCCGCGCGGCGGAAGTGTGGAAGACCCGTTCAAGCTGCTATCTGCGCTGTTTGGACCTGAGAACAGTAAGGATCTGTTGAACAAGATTAAAAGTACCGCCATACAGATTGCACGCCAAATTGAACGAGGCTCCGGTCTTTCCCACGGCGAAATGTCCATGGATTTGGGCGTAGATACGTTCGGAATCCTCTGGTTTTTTGAAGCCAACTCCAAACCGATGAAATTTGACGAGCCAGAAATTCGTCAAAAATCGCTGAGACGCATATTCCAGTACAGCTCCTATTTGGCCGGACGAATGAAATTATGAGTCAAGGAAGTGGAATCATGCCGCAAATAAGCGATGTTCAACATTTGCCTGCCCGGAGCTGGCTGCTGAGACGACGGCAGCTGCTATTTCTGGCCCGTAGCTCGGGCGGCATGCGCATTACCCGCAATGCCTTGCGGCAGCTGGCCGTTTTAACGCCGGAGCAATTAAAATTACCCGGCTCCTCCCTCCTGTGCGCTTATCTGCGCACGGAGCAAGGGCTGCGGATTGCGGGATTTTGCCTCGCTCTGAATTACGGTGAGGATGCGTGCATCGTGATCGTTCGTCCGCTTTACCGGGGCCGCAGACTGGGCGCTAGACTGCTGTCCGCCCAGCTCAAACAGCTGCGCCGCCTGACGTGCAGCGTGGCCGCCGACAATATGGCCAGTCTCAAAACCTGCTTTCGCGCTGGACTTGTTGCGCATGAAATGACGACTGGACCGACCGGAAAGCCTACGCTAATATTTCGCGGGGAGTTATCCGAAGATGAGCAGACGGCAGAGGAAGGTGGAATGCTGTGCCAAAACCTGTCCTAGGCATCATGACCTTGTATTTGAACAACAAGAAGCAATTGGAGGAGCGCGACATATATGAGCGCATGATTGCAGAAGGGAACAGACTGGGACTGGATATGTATGTATTCACTCCTGCAGATGTCCATAAGGATCGCAGGCTGCTTCTTGCCCAAATCTATGATCCACAAAGCGGAAAATGGACCCTTAAATGGCGGAAATTCCCTGATATGATTTTCGATCGTTGCCGGGTACAGCGCAGTGAGCGGTATCAGCAGTTAAAGCAATTTCGGGTGCAATATACGGATCTCGTATATTTAAACCGACCGCTGAGTAACAAATGGGCCATTCATCAGCAGCTTGCGAGAAGGGCCGCCTTTCGACCGCATCTGCCCGATACGGAGCCGTTCACAGGATTTCATAGTGTTAAGCGGATGCTCAAAAAGAATTCACTGGTCTACCTAAAGCCGATTAACGGTACGGGGGGGCGTGGAATTCTGCGCATTGAGCCTGTTAACAAGCAAGGGGGACTGTATCTGGTCGAGGGCCGCAATCGCAAACGTCATATTATTCCTCAGCAGCGGGTGCGTCTGGACCGTCTGGAGCCGCGTCTGAGCAGTTGGAACATGGACAATTACATTGTTCAGGAAGGTATTCCTGTGCAACTGCCGAATGGCAGGGTTCATGATTATCGCATGCTGGTGCAAAAAAATGGCCAGGGGACATGGGAGTTAACTGGATGCGCAGGACGGATCGGGGCACATCGCAGCGTTACTTCCAACCTGCATGGCGGAGGCAAGGCGGTACCGATGAATCAGCTGCTGACACAATGGATTCGTAATGAAGATCAGAGAGATAAGATCACCAAGCAAGGGGAAAAGCTCGGGCTGGATATCGCAGCTTATCTGGAGGAAAGCTACGGGGCATTATGCGAGCTCGCGCTCGATTTGGCGATCAACAAGGACGGTCACATTTACGTACTGGAGGTCAATCCGAAGCCAGCACGCGAGGTATTTGCACGTATTGGTGAAAAAGAAACCTACCGCCGCTCTATCGCCAAGCCCATGGAATACGCCTTATGGGTCTATCACACACAAATTAATCCAAAACCTCTGACGGATCACAACACAGAGAGCAAAACAGAGAATAAGGCAAAGGAAGGCTCCGCGTAAAAGCGGCAGCCTTCCTTTGTTTTGTGATATGTCTGATATACCTTAATGGTTACTTTGCGTTTTTATACAATGTGAGCAGCTGCGTGAAGTCCGTAATAATCGCATCGGAACCCTTCAACTCGTCGTTTACGCCAAATCCAGCATAGGCACAGCCGATGACTGTTTGTCCGTTCTTTTTGCCTGCCTCCACATCGGAAGAACGGTCACCTACCATCCATACGTTGGAAATCCCGTGCTTACTCAACAAAATCTCCAGCAAATTCACTTTGGATAGTGTGCTGTATTCACCAGCGCTATACAATCCTTCAAAAATCGGGACCATTTCATATGCAGCCGCTATCCCTTTCACATAATCCTCCAGCCCATTACTGGCTACGAACAATCTTACACCCTGTTCATGGAGGGTTTGGAGCGTTTCTTTTACATGCGGATACAGGGCATGACTTCCGTTCTTCAATCCCTCCAGCTCCAGCTGGAGCAGCAGCTCGTCCGCTCTTCTGTGGGCCGCTTCGCTGGCTTCCGGCATCACTCTTCTCCAGATTTCGTCCAGCAGCATACCCAAACTATTCAAAATAAGCTCCTCTGGAGGCGTCCCTCCTTCAAAAAGACCTTCGGCGCGCAGCGTATCAAACAGCTTGTGATAAGCAGGAAGCAGCAACGTCTCCGTCTGAAAAAGTGTACCATCCATATCAAATACCATAGCCTCAGGTTTCTTCAACACAGGTGCATTGTTCATGTAGTTGTCAGTCATTCCTTTCCTATGTAGGTTTACAGTTCCGACCCCTCTCATGATAAGCAATAAGAGAGGTCCGTGTAAACCTCATTGCGCATACCGTTAGCTCTTGTATTTTTTCAAAACAGCCCTGAAACAATGCAAACCGCCCCACAAATCTGTGCGCAAGGCATCCGGCGGAAGGTTAAGATCAACCTCGCTCCAGTACGAAAACCCCGCCTGACCTATCCATTGCTCCATCGCAGACAGATTAACCGTAGGGTAATCAAACGTCAGCAGAAGCATTCCGTCATCTCGTAAAGTCCGGTGAAATTCACGCAGGGTAGCTAACAAGTCATCAGGGGTTAGATGCTCCAGCACTGATATACATACAATTTTGTCAAAGCTGGCCGTCTCATAAGGCAAGGCGGTTAGATTAGCATGCGCGGAGTGAAGACGAACCGGTAAAATTTCCTGGACACGCTCGGCAGCCTCCTCTCCGATATCCCGGCGCACCTCGGCCAATATGGCATCCACGGAAACGATCCTCATATCCAGATCACAGGCATAGGCCTGAGCGCAGCGGCGGGCCAGCTCAAACTTGAACGGATGCGGGATACCACATGCCGCGTCAAGCACCGTATCCTGCCCGGACATAAAGTGCAGACACCACTCATACTCATAGGGACGGCTCCACCAGCTTTGGGGCAGCCTGTAGATCAGGCTGGAGGTATTGGGATCGGAATGTACGAAAAAGCGGGAGAGGTACGGATCAGCGGTATTCATGGGATATAGCCTCCTTTTGAATGAAAGGTGAAACGGTATGGATTCAGAGCGTATATTCCCCCAGCCAGCTCAGATCGCCCTTGCCACGCAGCATAGCTCATGACCACGTTTCTCGCCTTGAAGTTTGGCCAACAGCCCCATCCGCTCCATGAAAGTAAGCTCGCCATACAAAGGATGCGCCTCTATCAAGGCGTCCAGACCGGAAGGGAGCTGGCGGGTGAACAGGGCCACCGGGTGCAGACCGGACTCCGCCAGCAAACGTGTCAGCGTGTGCTCTGAATAATGATACAAATGATCTTCCTCGGTAAATAAAGGCGAGTGAACACCATAAGCCTCATTTGTAAACGAGTTTTTGTTGGGTACTGTAATGTATAACGTTCCATCCGGTGGAAGCTGCTCGCGTAAATCTGTTAAAAACGCCACCGGGTCTGCAATATGCTCCAGCACATGCCAGCATGCAACAGCCTCATATTCGTGATCCAGTGTTAAGGCAGTATCTCCCTCTGTTTCTGGCGCTTCATTCGCCGCTTCTTCTTCTGTTTCCGTTTCTGTATCGCCATTCCAGTAGCCCGGCAGCAGATCCACGTCATATTTGTATTTGGCATATGCGCGCGAGTCTATGGAAGGCTCAATGCCCACAGCATTCCATCCACTTTGAAGGGCAGCATGAATAAATTCTCCGGTACCTGATCCAATTTCCAGTAATTTTCCTTTACCGGGACTGAACATATCCAGCAGCATGAGTCCGAAAAGAGCATGATCCCCGTAGGTTGAGGCGGCTGCACTATCGCGCATGGCGACCCATTTGACGTTATAGATATCTGCGATCATATTCTCAGGCTGTATCCGATCCACATCATTGCGAAAAATAAGCCCACATGAGCCACATCCTATCAATGTAAAATGTTCATACCGATGAAACACCGCCGTATTGGACGAGCCGCACAGTTTGCAAGCCATGCCCTGTGCTTCCCCCTTCCCTTTTCCATAAAGTGCGTCCTCTATTTCGCTTTTGGTAAGAGCATGGGAGCCAATAATAGCATGAACACCAGCAATCTTAGCGACAGCATTCTTGTTGACAGGATTCGCAGGGTTAGCCGCTTCATGAACAGGAGCAGGTTCAACGAGATGGACACCGTTCGCCACTTGAACAGCTTCAGCGGTATGAATTGCTTCAATTCTATTCTCAGCTCTAGCAGGATAGGTATCCTCGGTAATCGCATCTTGGATATTCGTGCCCGTATTCACATCGGAATTTACACCGCTAGTGTCTTCAGATTCAGCCTCATGTTTATTTTTTACACCCTCTCGGTCTGGGTCTATCCAGAGAATGAGCCGGGGAGTTGGATCGAATATGGACTCATATTGTTCCTTCCACCCATAACAGGCATCCGGGTCCAACTGTTGATAACGCTCGTATTTGGCGGTGCGAATAGCTGGTGTATACCAGCCCCAGTGCTGGATACGATAGTCGCTAATCTCACTCGGAAGCTCAAGCACATTATCGGGAAATCTCCCGCAATGCAAATATTGCTCCTTCCATTTATAAGGGAAGCTATCCCGGTATCGAGTCAAAAAAGGGCGGTAGTAACGATGAGCTTGCCAGTAATCATCATCGCGATAATGCGTGGGAGACCACATATCAAACAGCCTGAAACAAATGGTATCGGCTTTCGTTCCGGCTAATAGAGCATGCACACCTTGGGCAAATCGGGATTCGAACATTTCGTCAGCATCCATGTTTAAAATCCATTCCGGGGAAGATGCCAGTGTCTCTCTCCACTGCTGCTTCCGCAGCTCCACTTCATTCGTAAAGGAGGCCCTTTCATTACGGATCAAACGCAGTGGAATCCCCTTTAGCAGGTCTTGGCACAATTCACCACTATCATCACGGCTGCCATCATCAATAATGACCGCTTCATCAATATATTCCCGATGACTTCGGAGCACTTCTGCGAGCTTGCGATCTGCCTCATTGCATACCGTCATGCTCAGCGTCAGTTTGGGCCTGGAGACAGGCGGAGCATGAAGCTCACTATGTCGTGGACCAGAGAAAACGGGTGGCACGACAAAAGAATCCGTAGCATGCTTTGCAAAGACAGCAGACTCGCGGAGATCCCGTGGAATGGTAATTTCAGGCGACGTAGAGGAAGTGCTGGATGGATAATTTTCTAAAATATCTGAAGTTTTGGAAGTGTTTGAAGCTTCTTGGTCGTCCCTATTAACAGCGCCCTGCGTAATTCCATTCAGGGTCAGTAGCAATTGTTCTGCCTTGATGCGGTCCGCTTCCCGGTACAAATGCATGGCAGGATAGTGCGTATCTACAAAAAGCGGAAACCCGTACGCCGCCGCCCGGATGCAAAAATGTCGATCCTCTCCCCAAAAAGAAACGTTAGGGATTTTACCAAAATGAATTCCAACTTCCAGCGCCCTTCTACGGATTAAGGTACACGCACCCAGACCGCCTACCTCATACAAACCGGGAACATGCAACTGATGTATAAATTGCAGCTCGCGATGTGCCCGCTCTTCTGCCGATAGCACTTCACCTTCTTCACGATGGAACAGATTGTATTCATCACTGACCCACACCTGAGGCAATAACGTCCCATCGGGCTGCCAGCGTGTCCAGAAAATCTCGGATACGATATCCTTCTCCGTCTCGACCAGTCTGCATAAGGTGCGGGAATGGAGGATCAGGTCTGAATCGACCAAAAATAGTGCGTCGTAATGATGCTGAAGCGCGTAGTCAATGAGACGATTTTTGAATCCGGCCACTTTCCAAACGAGGGAAGGCGGCCAATAATGGGTATGCTCATCACTTCGGTTCTCATATTGCTGCAAGCCTGACAGCGGGGGCAAAACACGCCCCGGGAGCCGGTCCGCAAAATCGGCCAGCCATTGGCTTGAAGCCAGATTGTCATTATCATCGACGAACAAATAATCCGGCAGCACATCGGGTGCTTCCAGCCGCTCCAA
Source organism: Paenibacillus terrae (assembly GCF_000943545.1). Classification (GTDB taxonomy): domain Bacteria; phylum Bacillota; class Bacilli; order Paenibacillales; family Paenibacillaceae; genus Paenibacillus; species Paenibacillus terrae_A. The sequence continues at coordinate 524 of NZ_JTHP01000083.1, read as the reverse complement.
AGCTTGAAGAAATAAAGCTAATATCTCGGGCTTCTGATGCACCGGGCTACCGATTAATATACGCATGAGTCGACGCCTCCCATCAGGCGGAAGCCTCATAACCGTTCCTCCTGCTTGCTCTGACGCATACGATAATTGCGATGAAGCGATAAAGGAGTGAGCGTGATATGAATGGACTTACACCTGGAAATATCGATGAAAACAACATCAATGCACTGCTTGCCTGCATCGCCTTTCAAGAGCTGTCATTAAGTCACCTGATTAATGCTGAAGGTGAGAAAATACAATATGCCGTCGGGACCCTTCCCGGCCTTACACCACCCGCAGGGAGCATTGCCGAGCTTCTGGAGGTAAATAACAGCGTACAATCGGTTTTGAATTGTACATTTTTAAACGAGCTTGCCCTGCTGGCTCAGCTCCAGTGCCTGCTCATTCCGTCAGGCATTACTGGGACGACCTGTTGTTTTCCGTTTGGAAGCACTGGAGCTACTGGAGCTACGGGTGACACCGGAGCCACGGGTAGC
>NZ_JTHP01000082.1 GCF_000943545.1 Paenibacillus terrae | reverse complement strand
CCCGTCATGTATCTTTTTTTAAATTTGGAAACGTGACTTCCGAAAAAATTCGTTGCTTTTCTTCGTTCGCCGCTGCCAAGGTATAGGTTGGCTTGGTATAGCTTAGCCCTTGACGATGCATCATTTTAGAGATACCCCGAAGCGAATACGTCTGGCCAAACTCCCTTTTGATGAAGGCTGCAATGATCTCCAGTGTCCAATTGTGACGCGCGGTAAAGCCTACATTATGTGGAACGGAGTCCACGATCGTTTGTTTTAACTTTTCCAGTTGTTCTTTCGTTAATCGGACAGGTGCTCCTGGCGAATGATTCATTTGCAGTCCGGAAAGCCCACGTGTTTCATAAGCTTGAATGTACCCTTTTACGGTTTTGGGGCTTCGGTTAATGATATGAGCAATTTGCTCGACTTCTGTTCCTTGTAGATACAAATACAGCGTCTGATAGCGTTCAAACATCCGACGATCTTTTGCTTGCTTCATCGCGGTTTGGATCTCTTGAAATGAGGCTGAATGTTCCATGCGATTCACCTGCCTGTCTAAAGTTGTTACTTTATTACTTCGACATGCAGTAGCGAATTCCTTACCATAGTTTTCTAATCTTTAGTTCAACTTATATAGATCATCAGAAGATTTTTAATCTTTTGTTACTTAAAGCGAAGCAGCAAGGAATCACTTCACTAATAAATGGACACTAAAAAACATCATCTCGGTGTACTATAGAATGGTATGTTGCAATTGTAAAAGGACAGTAAAACACATAATTCCATTCCAACTTGGCTTAGGGAGTCTCAGAGATATTGATCCATTTGATGAGGCTACACTTCTATGGAAAAAGTTGTGGGACTTCAGTCCCGGACTTTTTGGGTTTTACTGGGAACCTAAGATGAAAAACAGTGATTACTCTATCACTATAAATTGGAGAGCTAGTAAACATGAAGAATCTATAACTTATAAATGTTTAATACAAAGGGAAAACAAACAGGGACCATTTAAGATGTATAAATACTTAGTACAAGGGTTAGACTAAAGGTACACCATAGAATTTTTCCCTTGATCAGACACGTCCTTGCAGGGCGTGTTTTTATTCATTTATGACTATTGCATGCAGCCATATTTTCAAATATTAGAAGAAGGGCCTCGATGCAGCTACTAAGTCCTCAAAATTGAACTTCAGGTTAAGTCACAATTAGAAAGAATAGCCCCAAATAAAAGTGTATATATTAACAAATTTGTTTCCTAACCGATGTTATGAGATGTTATAATTGAATATAGGAACGTATGATCCCCTCTTATCTGAGGGTGTTTTTTTCTGCAAAAATGGGAACATATATTCCTACATTGGTTGATTTTAACCATGTTCTTACACTTTATACATAAGGATGGGTAAGAAAGGGAGGGATAAGAATTGCTTTCTGAAACAGAAACTCAAAAAAATACACTTTTTAGTGATGCACCTAGGTCGTTTAAATCGGATCGTATTATCCAGAGCTTTTTTATGAACGAAGAGAATGTTCGACTTTACACTAATTCAAAGAATGGAATTAAAGAGAGTAAATATGAGCTTGAGGAAAGGTTCCAGAAACATTTTTTTCAGATTCGATTTATTACCTTTCTTGTTAATACGATAAAGTATTGCACTATTGATCAGCTTAGAAATCAACAAAAGCGAAACTCCCGATTTGCACTTATCTTTGATCAACCTCTTTCAGAAGAACAAGAAACTTCTACTTTAGGCGAAATGTTAGGCAATCATCAAGATGATTTTTTAGAAAACCTCATCACTGATCCAGCCACTTTTGAATCGTCTCTTCAAAACGAATCCTTAGCGCATGCTTTTTCAAAACTTACAGAGAAACAACGGCTTACCATTACACTTCGATATGCTCTTGGATATAAGGATAATGAAATTTCACGCATGTTAGGAGTCTCTGCACAAGCAGTAGGTAAGACGAAAAACGCAGCTCTAAAGAAACTGAAGGTTCTGATGATGGAGGGAGGGTGAACCAATTGAGTAATACACAAACTCTATCCAATATTTTAACTGCTATCAGCCAGGTTGGATTTCCTATTGTTGTTGCTGGTTATCTACTTGTTCGATTCGAGAAAAAAATTGATGTGCTGTCCGCAAATATTTCTCGATTAGTGGATGTTATTAAACAAGAAGAGAGTGATAATTCAGATGGAAAATGAAATGTTTGATTTGGTATCACTTGCTCAAAATGGTGATAAAGAGGCACTCGCTATGGTCATTTCTTTTTTTCTACCTAATCTTAGACAAGCACGATCAAAAGTTAAGCCGGATAGTAAGGACGATATAGAACAATCCATTGTTGAAATATTAATTAAAAAAGTCCTTACTTATGACCTTAAAAATGTTCCGGATTTCACAAACTTTTGTGCGCAGTTTGGAGAACTACAAAAAACACAAATTGTAGACACTGACTTCGTAAATAATGTAAAAGGGTAGCCATAAGGCTGCCCTTTTACATTTACAAGTTATGTTTGAATGAGGCTTACTAATTTTTTATTACTCATCGTTTTGTATATATCAGGTTTCAATTAGGATATCATGAATTTTATACGACTTAATAGACATGAACAGCATTACTTTTTACTGAAAAATGCACCTGCCCCAAAAGTGCATAAAATGATCGTTTTTTGCTAGTCGACAAAATATATTGATTTCATGCGAGACAGCCTTGGCGATTAACAGCTCTCTTATAACGGAAGAGGATTTGGTAATATTCACTTCGTTCAGCGGCGAAACCAAAATGATAAAAGGTGTCGTTCGAGCGTCAAAAATAAAAAACGTAATGATCGCAGCCATTACGAAATTCGGAAGTAATTTTTTGGTTGAGCATAACCGACTATGCATTCTTTTTTGAAGCAACACCGTTGCCAAATTATCAAAAGAAAGTCGTTCATTCGTTGATTGGGGTTTGTTCTCTTTGATGAATAATAGAATAGGACCCTTAATACATCAGAATGAGTGATGAATCAAGGGTCCTTAGATTCTAGGCCAATCTGCTGCCCACAGGGGCCCGGGGACAACGGGGATCTGGAGCGTAGTGCTGATCATATCCATAAGCTTTAAGAGCTTCCCTGACACATCTTCCGAGACCTTCATGACACCGCTGGAAATCGGAGCAATCATGGCAAGGTCCGTTGGAAACGGCAGCCTGCTGCGGGTAGGCCAGTTCCAGGGCTTTTGGCGAATTCCACACTTCCAGCAAAGTCTGTTTCGTTAAATCGCCGATAATGAAGTGTTTGTGATTGTATAGCTCCTCGCAGATGGTTACTTTACCGTCTGGCAACACAACAACACCGCGCCGGTTAGCCGTACAATAAGCTCTTTCCCAAAAGTTTTTCTTCCTTAACGATTCATCTCCAGCATAGGGATTATCATTGGCGCCGCTGAAATTAACTTTGTCCGGAAATTCCTTTTGGATCTTACTGAATTCTTCTTCGAAAATCTTTATATCCTCCGGGGAACAAAATAGACTATCGTCGTGGCGATATAATGAACGTCCGTAGCAAGTAAAGTTGCTCCTCAGTACATAAGGCTTCTTCGTCAAATACCACGCCAAGGATACGGCATCCTTGATGTTAATCGGAGTTAGCACCGTGTTGGTCCGAACCTTTATTCCCGCCTCACCTAAGTAATCGAGGGTTTGTAGTATTTTCTCCCCATAACCGGTAAGACCCATAAGACGGTCAATGATGTCCGGGTTAAGAGCGTCAATACTAACCTGGATGGTGGATAGCCCGGTTGCCGCCAGCCGCTGGGCCATACCTCTGGATAAGGGATACTTAGTGGGTATATTGAGATACAGACCTGCAGACAGAGTGCTTTCAATGAAATCATATGCATCCTCCCGGCAAAAAAAATCGCCCCCCGAGAACTCGACGGTTTCTATACCGCAATCACGGGCCTCTTTCAACAGGCGGCGGTACAGATTTAAATCCAATTCCTGTTTTCCTCTAAAACCCTCACGATTAGCATAGCAATACCTGCAATTGGTCACACAACGCATGGTAGGGAGTACCAGCAAGGTGTAGGGCATTTTGCACCGGGTATCATCCATATTAATCATTTCTTCCGGAACAATAAAAGTCTTGGGATCGTAAATCCGTACCTGTTCCGGGTTGTTGTCGGAAACTTCTATAATCAATGTTTCAATGGTCTGTTCATCATTTACCCGAATACCCAACAGGGTATCCACTTGCCGAGACGCAGCTTCAATATCCAGATCGAAGATATAGGCCACCGCTTCACATACGGCAGTCAGGTCCCGTTTCCCGTCAAATAAGGAGAGGATTACAGCCTGCTGCGGGTAGAGAAATTTAAACACTTCCTTCGGGCTATCCCCCGGATTGGCGGTAAACAAGATTGACCTCCCCCCGTCAGGCCGCAGCTTCACCTCAGGGCTTAGTAGAAGTCCCATAATTAAAACCCCCCTATCATTTAATTGCTCCTCCAGTGGAGCATCCTGGATAACATGATGTGCAGCGCGTTGAACATCCCAACGTACATCTTGCGATATCCTCCTCATCCTCCGTTACAGCATAATTGATAAGTTCTCTTAACAGCTCACGCTTCGAGAGACCTGTTTCGGAAAGAAGGGTCCTGATTTCCTTTAACATACTCATTAGGTGTCACCTCATCCTCTATGATTTGAAGTCTATAACCTGTGAATCACCTTGCCGTAGGCCCATTATTGCAGCTTGAATTACAATTGATACACCCTGCTTCACACTGCCCGCACATGGCCCTATTGTCCATAGCAGCATCAATCAGCTCTTTTAGAAGCTGACGCTTGGAGAGACCGCATTGGCACAGAAGTTCCTTGAGTTCCTGTAATTCTCTCATCACTATCACCTCATAATTAGCTATATTGTATATTTTTTCACATGAATTGGTATTTCATACCTTTTTCTGAAAAATGGTTCTTTCTTAATTTAAAAAGTGGTTGGATTACTTGGTAAATGAGGTAGCCCTTGAATGAACTCATCCTATTGCTGAAGTGACTTGTAGTAGGGTAGTTCATGAGGGGCGCTTTTTTTCATTGAAGTAACGGGCAGTTTAGTCAACAAGTAATCTTAATTTCGAAAATACATATTAAACAGTATTTTACTAATCTCATGAATTTGATTTGTAACAAATTCACTTCTTCTATCGTTGAATAATTAGGGTCGAATAAAGATAGGAGGGTTTATTTGAAGAATACTGTCTTGTTATTCGTTATGGCACTAACACTTATATGTATAGTTGGTTGCATGGATCTTCAGCCAAAAAACACAGACCTTGAGGAAGGGAAACCACCAAAGGTTCAAATTCAGATTGATAAACGAATGTACAAAACAAAACTTGGCACATATTGCTGGACAACATCTTGTGTGGATTCAGCTGGTCCAGTTGAACTTTTAAAAGGAAAAGAACCGATTCCAGTAAAGCCTGGTGATGCTGTAAAATTCCTTATGAATTATGAGCCCCAACCGAATAAATTTCATGTCGACCAATTCTATGAAGGAAGACTTACAGAAGTTTTATTGAAAGAAAATAGTTTTAAAGTTCCTACAGAAAAAGGGACATATTTTTATTCATACGGGGTATGGTGGATGGATGAAGATATAGAGAACCAATCTCGTGGCGATGCGTTTTATCATTTTGCCTTAAAGGTCACATAGAGATTAAGTTAACTAATGCTACACGATGGTATCATAAGAACTTTCTGCCGTAATATCGGCTGCCTGTTGAGCTAACGGGCAGGATAACGCAATAACTTCAGTTAGGAATAGACAGGAACTTAAACATTCAACTACGAAATAATAATACGAATCATACCACTTTCAGAGGAGCAATCATCTTGGGTTATATTATGGAATTAAGACGGCTAATAGGCACACACCCCATAATCATGGCCGGTGCATGTGTGTTATTAACCGACGATAAGAATCGTTTATTATTACGACAATGGTTTGTTGGGGGTTACCTGGCGGCTCATTAGAACTAGGAGAGAGCCTCCCAGATGTAGCTAAGAGAGAACTATTTGAGGAGACAGGTTTAACCGCGAACTCATTAACATTGTTTGATGTGTTTTCAGGCAACGAGTTTTATTACAGATATCCTCATGGTGACGAAGTGTATAATGTTGTGACCGCTTATCTATGTAATGATTATATCGGCACATTAGAAAAGGATGGAGAAGAAGTGATGGAATTACGCTTTTTTGATTCTAAGGAAATTCCATCTGAAATCAGTCCACCCGATTTGCCAATCATCAAGCAATACCTATTAAACTCCCTCAATATGATTTAGTTTTCTCACTCAGGCTCATGAATTCGCAGGATTTCACCCTTAGCTAAGTGTGAGGTAAGAAGGAAACAGAGAAGGCGGTGGCTTGGAGCAACTGTAAGGGCATGCAAGAATAAAGGTGAGAGTATATCACCCAATTTGTTCCATATCCTGCACGTCTCCATGTCGCCCCTAGCGATTTTCACTCCCATGTCTCAACGGGTCTCATGCCCTTTTATTCCTTCGTCACATCTAACTAAGGGGTGGAGGTCGGTTTTTCTAACGGAACGGGTCCGAGCCCTTTTGCATAATGCCTCCCGATACTCCGTGCTTCTTGTCCATCCTGCGAATGCATCAACTGGCGAAAAATAACCTGTTTAAGCGGATTGCGGAAATACTTTAACTGAACTGTAAGCTTCGCTGCTCTTAGCCAGGCCAACAAGCATTCGGGCCACTTTACCACATAATTTCATAATGGATTTCATTTTCTTGAGCTTTTTCACGTCTACATTGTAGTGGTGCAGGGCTCTAACATCCGGATTGGTCATGACCATACACATTGTCATGAGGTAGATAAAGCGCCTTAGTCGCGGTCGACCGCGCTTACTTAGCACCATTTTCCCACGCCATTTCCCGGAACTAGCCTCAGCCAGATTTAGACCCGCATGACGAAGCAAGGCATTTCCGTGTGCATAACCACTAAGATCACCAGCTTCTCCTAACACACCGGCTAGACTGGTTACATTTACACCCCGAATGGTGAGTAACTTTTGGGCATAGGGAATGCGTTCTAATACGAGATGTACTTCATGTGCAATCTGCTCAAGCTGGCGCTGAGCCAAATCATATTCTTCGAGAAGTTGATCCAAGTGAATTTTGTAGGCGTGTAGCGCCTTTGTTGCACCTACGCTGCGTTTAGCAAATGTAATAAGCTGCTCAGCCCGCTGCAAACCCGCATGACGCTTCACATATTGCTTCCAGCCAGCAATGACTTGCTCTGTCGTTAATCGGCTAATTTCCTTCGGGAGAGGAAACAGCCTTAACGTGGCAATGGCACTGGTACAAGTGAGGATTTTAAAGACATGCCGAAGTTCTGGGAAAACAATATCTACCCAGCGATGAATCTGGTTAACAGCGCTGTTAAGCCGTTTAGTAACCGTGTCACGATTGGCCATGAGAATCCGCAGCTCCTCGTAGGCTTCCGGGTTGAATCTTACGGGGGAATAGTAGCCGTTCTTGACCATATCCGCGATGACGAGCGCGTCTTTGCGGTCGCTCTTTGACGGGGTATTGTCTCGGTTTTCTTTATTCTTTTTGACAAGGTGGGGATTTACGAGGACGGCTTCAATTCCACGAGAAGAGAGCCAGCGAGCCAAGCTCAGCCAGTAGTGGCCGGTCGGTTCCATACCAACAATGATTTTGCTCAGCTTGTAAGACTGGAGCAGATCTTGAATCCAACGACCGAATAGTTGAAAGCCCTCGTCATAACTACCAAACTCTAACGGCGATCCCAAAGCAATTCCTCGAAAGCTGACCGCACGAGCGACGTGAGACTCCTGAGCAATATCTACGCCGACTACCAAATGTAATGAGGAAATGTTTTCAATGAGTTGATTTTGCTTCTCCTGAGCCTTAAACTTCATGGTAGAGCGACCTCCTGGATGATGAGCTTTTTGAGGCAATGACCTCGTGTGCAACCCCATCGTACCGAGGCGCTCGTTTTTGTGCAAAGGCCAAATTATTCATTCTACAGGAATTCTAACGGGATACGATAGTTGAATAATCGACCAGGAAGAAGCTGCCGGTGCTGATCGGCAGCTTCATTACGCTAACGGGCAGTATAGTCTAAGCTTACTGTCGTAATGCCGAAAGACACTGTCATTTGATTTAGGGATTCCGACAGAATATCAGCAAACAACTCTACTTTTTCTTGAGTCACCTTGAAAATAATTTTTCCATTCATTGGCGACAGTCCAAGCAAAGACATTTTTCCTTTTAAAACAACTTCCCCATTTTGTTTTTCAATCACAGCGGATTCAACGCCGATCGGACGAGATACGCGAAACGCTCAGGCCATCGCCCGGCAAACCCAAGATGGCCCTAGTCGTCCATTTGTCTGCTTCTGGAAGCACACGAACAGCCCGGCACACACTACGAATTATTTAGCCTCTTTGTAATAACTCAAGAACTTTTTTTATAGCGTGAGCATGAGCTTGACATAGTCCATCAATAAATGTTTCATCTTTTAACAAAACAGAATCATTAGGGTCATCAATAAATAAATTTTCAGTTAGTATGTTTGCCATAATTGTTTCCCGTAAGACCTGTAAATCTTTTTTCTTTTTTCCTCTATCAGTTACATTTGCGGTACTAAGAAATATCATCATTTCATCATGAAAAACCGTTTGATATTTTTCGCCAAATTCAATGTCTGGATACTCAGGGTGGATATAATCCTCGTAACCAGAGCCTCCACCAGAATTAATATGGACGGAAATAAAAAAATTAGGGAAACCTGCATTTGCAATATTTGCACGATCTTCTAAAGAGACAAAAGTATCGTCGGTTCTAGTTTGGTGAATATCCACTTCAGGTAGAATCGATTTTAAATGATTTTCAATACCTAAAGAGATTTTTAGAGTTAAATCTTTTTCCACTAACCCATTTGCTGATGCTCCAGGATCATGTCCACCATGACCTGCATCTATAACAACTTTTTCCAATTGGGATCTCCTCCTCATAATTAAGATGTGTACAAACAAACAAAACTTGCATAAGTTTCTGAGACTTCAGGTTTCCGTTACCTATTAGCAGCATGACCAAAAGATTCAAGTTAAATACTTTATTTGGGAAGTGACGCACAGGCCGAAGGATCGCTGGTGCGGACCTCGGCTGTGTGAGCCGTAATTGATATGGATTATCCACTATGAGGATATATGGCACGGAGCTCGAGATCGAGAAGTTACGGGACGAGCTGGAGCTCGTTGTGCTCCCGTCGGAGATGGTCGTGCCGCTCTTCGCAGATTCCGGGCTGCTGCCGATGCACGTGTCCTGGCAATTCGAAGGCGATGCCGCTCGGCTCGCCGCGCTTGCACCAGCGATGGAGAGCATCGTCGCGGAGCGAAAATTCATCCCCAGTTTCGAAGCTTACAAGAACGGTAAGCTGTGGTGGACATGGGACGCAGTGGCGCTGGACGCGAAATCGCGCCGAACGCTGCTTGCCCTCGAGGCCGGCGGCCGATTTGTCGGACGGGACGATAATAAACCACTTGATGAACTACTGAATAGGTGTCGTTCCCTTGATTGAAGTATATTCGATTCACTATAGAGTGACAAATTAGGCGGGGGTAAAACTGCTGCTGACACCAGGCAGCTAACTATGCTTATCATTAATATATGACGTTAACGAGGCTTTGAATAATTCTCTTATGAGGTGATTACGACTTGCCATAAGGACGCTGACTGCTCGGCGTCTTTTTTGTTTAGGAAATTATGATTCTCGTCGACTTGTGATAAGGTGTGCAATTAATTGGAGTAAGTCATCGTCACCAGCAGGGGTAATTTTTCATAGCGATTTTATATTGACCATGATGTATAATTTTTTACTTAAAATGTATTTTTTTTCGAGATGAAGGGATTATATGATTGAAAAGGAGGAGGCTGGCTATGAGCACTCAACGGTTAGACCAAATAATACAAATTCAAGATGGAAAACTAACGCTTACTGTAGATATATTTCAGAACAAAGCACTCCAAACACTGATTAACACGTTCAATAATAAGCAGCCTTTGGTGATTGAAGAAGCGGAGATCGTTTCGCCGGAAGGAAACAAAGTTACCGTTAAGGGGAAACTTTCCTTTATGGGTGCATCTGGAGAGGTAACTGCTGACTTCGAGAAGAGTGGGAGAGGAACTGTCGCTTTTAACCTTCGTTACATCTCAGCGACGACGAAGGTATCACTTCCAAGCTTAATAATCAAGTCGGCCCTAGCGGTTAAAATCATTCCGGATCTTCCCATCGAGGAGATCACAGTCCGAAGCGATGAACTGCAGCAATTAACGATGGAAGCACGTATAACGACACCGTGGAATTTGGAGATTGGTTCAGTACCGCTTACTGTTAATGAGATACAATTTAAATTGACAAGTAAGGGAGAGCAATCGTTTGAAGCCACGTTGAAAGGGCAAATCGACATTGCGAATAGCACGAAAGAGTTTGTATATACGATGCCTGGCCAGCTTGACGTATCATTCGATTTTCCGGAAATCGATTTAAGCCGGTTGATCGAGGCGATCGCTAGTGGAATTCAACTTCCATGGCCGTCTGGCTTCTCGCTTTCGCTGCCACCATCGAAGGGACATATCAAGTTGATCAACGACAGTCCTTCATTACATGTCACCACTAATATAGCGGGAGTAGGCGAATTCCTCCTGTCTGTGTTTAAAGTTGAGCAAGAGTGGGCTGTATCTGTACTGATCGATCTTGAAACCCCTCGATTATCATCAATCCCAGGTCTCCAGTCGCTTGCGCCGATTGATTCGTTTGCAGATTTGTCAGGTTTGATTCTCTATAATGGCTCAAAAGAAATTAAGCTGGAAGCACTTCAAACGATAATCCAAGGCATTCTTCCATCGACTAAGCTGCCAGATCGTGAGCAAGTGCTGGATAAAGGGTTATCGATTCTGACAGGACCTTCCGCGATACGAGACCCGATATTTCGTTTGTTGACGGAGTTTCTGCAGTTAGATACGAATGAAGCGGGGTTCACGGTATCTGTGAGTATGCCAGACCCTACAACCAATTCATCCATTTACCTTCCTTTCCGCCGTGTGGAAATTCAGGCAGGCACAGCTATTGATGGTCGTCTAGGCGGATTATTGCGCGGGGGAATCGTCCAGGCCTTTCTTGCCGGTAGCGTCCATACCGAGATACAGAAGCAGCCTGTAGAAATCACTGTTGAAGGTACTGCGTTTCCAAACGGTTTTCTCATCTCCGGGGCCTATTTGGGCACGATCCATTTTGACCCATTGCCTATTCAGTTAAGCAATTTGGCCTTAATGATCGGGCTAAGCGCGCAAGGCATTCCGAGTTTTGGTTTTGCTGGAACGATTGATATTGAGGGATGGGAGAGCTCAATTGCGCTCTTCATTAATTCAGCACAGCCGACTCAGTGTATGATTGCGGGATCTGTAAGCAGCCTGACACTCAATGATGTTGTTCGATTGATCATGGGGCAACCGCTCCCAGATGGACTCGGGCAAATGCTGGGTAGCATTGGTTTAAGTGGAATCCAAGCGTTGCCTTTCGAATGCCTCAGAGAATCGACGCACATGTAGGTTGTTCCGTAGTTATGATAACAATACAATGAATAAAGAAAACTACGAGGCTATCGATCGGATAAATCATTTACTTTCTAGTAGAAACATTCAGGAAGTAACAATAGTAGAGTCCTTTATTAATAATCTTTTTAGAACAATCGAAAGTCTAAAGAATGCATGATATTATTTTACATAAAATAATCATGCTTTTTTGTTTTTTCTAAATGGAGGGCTTTTGTAGTATAATAATAAAAAGACGCATTGCAAAGATAGTTAAAGTATACAAGAATAACATTGACTTAAATGGTACGCTTGCAGATGCCATCAGTAATTTGCGATTGATATCGGATTCGTTAAAACCGAACTATAACAAGCACTCAAAAAAGAACCTTGAAATTCCGCAACTACATAAATCGTTCGTATAAACAAAACGTCACAAGGAGAAAAATTAATGAGCAGAATCACAAAAGACGAACTAGTTCTATTCATCTCTGATTTGGAGAAATACGAGGACATAGCCCTATTATTATGTACATTTCTTGGAATTACAAGAGAAGAACTTTCAACGCTGACTGTTAACTCAGTGCTTAAAGACGATCTATTCCTGTATGATAGAGATAAAACAAGAGTCTTTAATTATAACGACACTTCAGAACATCAACTTTTGAGGTCTTTGCTAGCAAGGATGAACGAAGAAGAAATTCGTAACATCTCAAGAAATATGGACGAACGTTTTGTACGGCTTGGTGAACTTATAAATATGAAAAACATGACGTTTGACTATATAAGAGCAAGCGGAAAAGAAGCTGGAACCTTTTAGTAGTTATACAATTTGATCTACTGGAAAACTTACAAGTATACCTTAGAAACTATCCTTTCTGTGCGACACTGTACATCGACATAAAGTTGCCTGCTTGACTGGAAAAGTAAGATGAAATTGTCTCATTCCCTATAAAAAAAAGAACTTAAGAGAAATACGATCAAATTGTAAAAGTAGGGAACTTTGTGTCACTGGAAAACAACACGAGAAGAGGAAATGGCTACTTCTCTAGCCAGTATTATGATTCAACAAAAGTCCAGTTTTGGTGACTCCTGTGTAGAACATCACTTAATAAAGTAATTACATAGATGCGACTTTCTGCATATTTTACTATAAAAAAGAGGGAATGAATAGAAGACAAAGTAGTTTAAGTCTATTTTACTAAGAAAATGTATGTTCACAAAATTAAATCTTTGTGCATAAACATTTAAATATAAAATTATGTATTTTAATTGCTTTCACACAGGAACTGTCGCACTTGGCTTGACAATCCGTCTTATGTTAAAAAACAGAAAGCTAACGGGAAAGTGCTATCCTATCTATTCAAGTTGGGTCTCTTGAAAGATCTAAATATTTGCTTTTATTACAAGTAAATATTAAAATTTAAATAAATAGGCATCGCTCTTCTATTTTGAAATATATGGATATAAGAATTTTTTTCGTGAAAGGAGCTCTAATAATGAAAACATTACCTCTTTGCGATCCTCTGATTTCGAACTATCCTCAACATGCCTTCTACCTATCAATTATTTCTGACAATAAGGATTGCCAACCGTGGATTTATTCTAACTATACGAATCTGTTTTTGTCTAACTGGAAAAACGATGAGATTTTTCTGGATTTTTATGTGCAAACACCCGAACACCACTTTAATCCCTGGTTTAAGGATTCACAACGGCTGCACCGTGATCTCATTCTGGGCTCTATTCCGAATCTAGTGTCGTTCATTAGGAGTCAGATCGACGCGGGGTACTACGTTTGGACGCACGTTGATGAATACTTTATCCCCGATACGCCTTCCTATCATACCCGGCGGTTCGCTCATGCGGTTCTTATCTACGGATACGACGACTCAACTCGGGAGTTCCAGCTTGCCGGATTTTTCAAGTACCGTAGCTATTCTCGAACAACCGTCCCATACGACGACTTGAAGACGGCGTTCGAGCATTGCGATATCTATGATGATTATCTTAACTATACTCATTTGCTAAAGATCAACCCGGAGTACCACAACAACAAAATCTATGAATTCGATCTCTCGTACTTTGCAGAATGCATGGAAAACTATTATACCTCTATTAATGAGACTGAAAATTATAAAAGCTTCTACACGCCAAAGCTGTACTCGGATCGGACCTTTGGTCTGGATATTTATAACAAATTAACAATGTATTTCGAGTTGATGCTTTCCAAGCAGCGAACTATTGATACACGTTTGCTGTATACGCTTAGAGAACATAAAAAATTCATGAATCTGAAAATTAAATATATTGAACAAGAAGGACACTATCGTTTCCCCGCAGTTTTTAAGGATAACTATACCCGAGTTGAAAAAGAAACAACGATTATGCTTAACCAGTTTTTGAAATACGGGATAACCCAATGCGAGGATAATATTATCAAATTGATTGGCAGGCTAGGTTTCCTGTATCAACTAGAAAATGAAACGCTTGAACTGCTGCTGAGTGATTTCAGCAAGCAGGGCATCACAGGGGTAAGACTTCGTTAAGCCGGAGCTGATGGCTCATCCTGGCGTGAACTCAGGAGGAGGTTCGTTTGGTGGCCTTCTCTGTTCAACTCCTGGCTTGGTATAGCGCCCCTCGATTCATAAGTTGATCGTGAGTTCCAGATTCAACCATCTCCCCGTTATGCATGACCAAAGTCAAATCCGAATTCTGTATAGTTGACAGGCGATGGGCAATGACAATCGTTGTTTTTCCTTTACGATAACGGTCAACTGCTTGCTGCAGCTGCCTCTCTGTTGTCATGTCCAGCGCAGAGTTAGCTTCATCTAGAATCAGGATTTCTCTGTTCTGAATTAAGGCTCTGGCTATGGAGAGCCGCTGACGTTGACCTCCCGACAGTGTCACCCCTCGAATCATCAATGGCTGTATCGTATCCGTCCGGCAGACCCATAATATATTCATCGATTTGCGCCGCCTTGCAGGCCGCTCTCATTGTGTTTGTATTGTTCTACTCATCTAATCCCATTAGTAGGTTGTTCCGGATGGTATCCGGAAAAAATATGGTTCCTGGAACACGATTCCGATGCTCTGTGTCCAATCAACTCGGCGCACCCGTTGGAGCGGACTATCATTCACCAGTATGCTGCCGTCTTTCGGTTCGAAATTACGAATCAGCAGTTGAGCAATGCTCGATTTTCCAGAACCACTGGTACCTACAATGCCAATTTTAAGTCCCATGGGAAACTCAAAACTTAGATTTTTAAGTACGGCGCTGCCCCCTGGCTCGTAGCTAAAATCAATATTGTTGAAAGAAATTCTCTGCAACGGAGTCGGAACCGGCTCGTTTCCTTCGTCGCTCTGCTCCCCTTCCATCACATTGCGTAGCTTTTCCAAGCTGGCAATGGCACAGGACTTTTCCCATGCCGTTTCGGATTCCATTTATGTTTCCTGTCTTGTCTTTGAGCTTAACTTAATGACATTGCCGTTTGCCCTCACCGTTTCCCATGCCATTTCCAGGTTTGTTCGGTGATACACCTTGTCGATTAATGAATGAACCTTTCGTCCTGTGCCTTCTGCTTCCATGCGCTTCGTATCCTCCGCCTGCAAGTTTTGGGTCTTTCACTTAGGGAATATTCCTCCCTTGCCGCTTACTCGCGAAACTCATATCAGTTCCGGTCTCCATAAAGCGAGCTTCTGGTTCACCTTTTGGGTGAACTGAAGCCAGTCACACCGAGGTGACCGATCCGGACGTTTCTGTTGTTCGTCCGTTCGTAAGTAGTATCCGGCTCTCCGACTTCTCGCCGTGCGTCCGGTATACACTTCGGGGTTTCCTTATAGCATCTGTTACTGAAACTGCCGCGTATTCTTAGAAGCGTTAGACGCGGCGCGACCGCTTCGACTTTGTTTGCCCCACTCGTCCTGCAAGTGCATTCGTTTCAGACACGACGTGATCTCCGTGGGTCACAACGTCATCTTCCGTACCATGCCGCCCTCACACATCTTGGTGCGATGGGTGGACTAGAACGCCTTCGTCTCCATAGTGCAGACTCGACCTTGCCCCATCTTTGGCCGACCGGTTCGCGAGTTCGAGTAGCCTCGTTTCACTACGGCCTGGTACTTCTCCTCAAGCCCTTCAGACTCTGCATCGCGGCAGACGCCCTGCCCTCCAGTAAAAAAAATTACTGTCCCCCGAGGCGTTACCCCCGAGTTTGGATATGAGCCCCTAGTCCGGTGCTCAGTGGGACTTTAACCCACCTGATGAACGTGCTGCCACGCTGGATCGGCTACACTCAGTTGGACAACAAAAATAAGGGCTAGTAGAATAAACCTAACATTCTAAGGAGCGGATCTCTACAATGCCTAAAAACCAACGACGCACGTTTACAACCGAATTCAAGAAGCAAATGGTGCAGCTCTATGAAAATGGAAAAACCAGAGCAGCGATTGTGGAGGAATATGACCTCACAGCTTCAGCTTTAGACCGCTGGATCAAGCAAGCTCAGACAACGGGTTCCTTTAAGGAGAAGGACAATCGCTCTGCGGAAGAAAATGAGCTTATTATTTTACGCAAAGAGATTCAACGTCTGAAAATGGAGGTGGATATTTTAAAGCAAGCCGCGCTGATCATGGGACGAAAGTAGCTATCATCCAGAATAATCGTGATAAATACTCGGTATCAGCAATGTGCGACGTCCTGCAAATCGCAAGAAGTACATTTTATTACGACGCCCAAGAACGAGCCACTGAAGATGATGTCACTGAAGCAATTGTGGATATCTTTCTCAAGAACCGAAAAGCCTACGGCACACGCAAGATCAAAGTGAAGCTCCACGAGCGCGGGTTCATCGTCTCCAGACGCCGCATTGGCCGCATCATGAAAGAGCAAGGGCTCGTTTCCACCTACACGGTGGCACAATATAAGCCCCATAAAACGGCATGTAACGAAGCAACGACGGCGAATGTTTTGAAGCGGGAGTTTGAGCAAACGGAAGTTAAACGCTTCGTCGTCAGTGATTTGACGTATGTGAAAGTCCAGAATCGATGGCATTACATTTGTGTACTGGTGGATCTGTTTAATCGAGAAATCATTGGTCATAGTGCAGGCCCGAACAAGGACGCTGCTCTGATTTCCCGTGCCTTCGCGACCGTTAAGGGTGATCTACGTCAGATTCAATGGTTTCATACCGACCGTGGCAGCGAGTTCAAAAATCAAAAGATGGACGAGCTTCTGGAGACATTTGAAATCGGTCGATCGCTAAGTATGAAAGGCTGTCCGTACGACAACGCTGTGGCTGAAGCCACCTACAAGATCATGAAAACAGAGTTTGTGAACCAGATGAACTTCCAGAGCCTTCATCACTTAGAACTCGAACTATACGATTACGTCAACGGGTTCAACAAGCATCGCATCCATGGAACCTTAGACTATATGACGCCTGTTCAGTATCGCCAAGAAGTACTTAAAAAAGTTGTCTGATTTACTGTTGACAATCCACGCACGCACTATGGCTTCTGCTGACTTCTCACCACAAGCTTTACTCCGTCTTTCGGATTTTTTTCCTACTCGACGTCAGTGAGACCTCCTCGGGTAAGAGCGATAACCTTCCCCTCATCCATCTGCCACATTTACATGATAAGATTCGGGCAGTATTGGACTTTATTTTGTCAAACAAGCTCGTACGTCTCACCATGCCTCCTATGTGATTTCGGTTCGTCAGACCGAGGATTTGCCTCCGGCTTCCTTCAGATTCGGCCTCGAGACCGACACCCTTGCCTTTGGCTAACAGTTCCTACTGCCAAGCCTGTAGCGGACTTTCACCACCGAGTTATCACCCATGCCAGGCGCACCTAAAACAAAACAACCCCAACTACAA
>NZ_JTHP01000081.1 GCF_000943545.1 Paenibacillus terrae | reverse complement strand
ATTTGGATTATAGGGAATTAAGGGGGCTCCATCAATCTCCCACTGAAAATGAAAATAACCCCTTAAAAAAGGGGGCTCTTCGCCGCTAGCGATAATTCATGCTAAAAACGTTACTTTGGGTTTCCAACAAAACTATGAAAACCGGGTTAAAAGGGGAGGGGTAAGGCCCCTTCGAAGCTACTATTTAAGCGTAAAACTCAGCTTTCCTGCAAGGAGATAAACGAGTGCAATTATGTTTTTATCCGAACGGTAGCCACGTGCTTTCCTCTTCGCAGCTTGAAATAAGCTGTTCGTACCCTCCAGTAATCCATTCGTTAGTTTGGAGGTGAACCAGCGGACGACGCCGTTGAAATGTCTCTGCAGCATTTTGGCAACTTGAACCATGGGTTCCAGGCGACAACGTAGTCCCCATTCAATCCAGTCTTGCAGTACCGCGGGAGCAATGGACGGTGGGTACTGGTAGATCTTTTGCAGACACCAACGCATTCGGTAGGCTTTGGCTGTATCCAGTTCACAGTCTTTCAGTTTGTCTAACTTCTCTTTTTGAGCAGGCGTCAGATTTTGTTCATTCTTCAGCCAGATGTACCGCGTGTTCTTTAAGGTCTCACAGTTCTTTTGTTCTCTTCGACGGACCTCATCTACCGCTTCGTTTACGGCTTGAATCACGTGAAACTTATCGAAGGTAATCGCCGCCTCCGGGAAATGGGTAGCGGCCCCCTTCATAAAAGCAGGCGACATGTCCATGCATAATTCCGTTATATTCGTCGCTTTTCCCCCTTGTGACTCCAGGCGTTCTTTACAAAGATCCCACGTACTCGAGTCTCGTCCAACGGCTACACAAATGACATTCTTCTGCTCGGGATCCATGAAGATCGTAATGTAGTTGTGACCCCGTTTCGCTGACGTTTCATCGGTGCTGATTTGGGTCACATACGACAGATCCTGCGATGCGATGGCA
This sequence comes from Paenibacillus terrae, assembly GCF_000943545.1. Taxonomy (GTDB): domain Bacteria; phylum Bacillota; class Bacilli; order Paenibacillales; family Paenibacillaceae; genus Paenibacillus; species Paenibacillus terrae_A. The sequence goes on along the minus strand of NZ_JTHP01000081.1, from coordinate 16,971 downwards.
TGATCCACATAATAATGCAGGATGCGCCACAGTCGCGTATCGTGTTCATTCACCAGACGAGAGATCGCATTCATCGGCATATCCTTGGCCAGTTTCATAATGAGCGCATCAAAATGGAGCGTGAAATAATGCTTGGGTTTATCTAAGGCCCAAGGAACATGTACGCGCATCGTGCGATGACAGTGTCCACAATGAGTCTTCGGAAGTTCGGCATGAAGATAACAAGGATATTCAAAAAAGTTCAAATGACGCCAAGTGCGATCTTTGGCAGCAATGCCAAGAACCGGTTGCCCTTCAGCTCCGCAATGAGAACAAGCGAACAGCGCACGTTTTCTTGATCTCACATAAATATCTAACTGCTTCAACTCCAAGTCAAAATCGGATCGTTCAATATGCCATGGCTCCGGAATATGAAGAAGCTTCTCAAGTATTTCATTAGGTACATTAGCGGTAAACATATGAAAACACCCTCTCGTCTACTGGTCTCTTAATTTCCAGTATTGACAAGTGAATTAATTATTAACAGCGAGGAAGCAAAAAGGGGATTGGTGCTGGGTGTTGTAGGGTTACAATTAGTATCGCCAAGATTGGGATTTGCAGAGATGTCACGATAATGGTTGAGCTTATATTCAATAATTTTTTGGGTTTCCATAAGTCTGGAAATTTCTTGTTGAATCTTCTGATTATGTTTTTCAAGTAAGGAGTGTCTGACAGGGATGGTACTGTTGCCTTGCATCGAAAGTTCTCGATAATGCTTCATTTCCTCTATGGTCATCCCGGTGGCTTTTAATCGGGTTAAAAAGATAATCCCCTGAATCTGGTCCCTACTATAGAACCTGTGTCCATTGGCCTTTCGTTCTGCATAAGGCAGCAAGCCAATTCGCTCATAATAACGTATGGTATCCTCTGTTAAACCTGTTAGTTCTGCAGCTTGACTAATAGAGGTTATGGTCTCCGGAATTTCCTGCAAAGTATCTCACTCCCTAGTTGTAACGATCACCAAGGTATTTCTCCGTTTGCGTCGAAAAACCTTCCTGTCGGCCCCTCTTCATCTAATGTGGCTAGGCGAACAACGACAGCAGCAGCTTGTTGTACCGAACCCGGTCCTGTAAAGCCATTTAAGTCAGTGGCGGTAAAGCCAGGGTCTGCCGAATTGTTACTGGGGAAGCGATGCCTGGACATTCTACCGCAGGAGCTGGACAATCTGCGATTACTACAACGGCCGCTGCGGAGTCATCTGCTTCAACAACCGTTACAAATAACGGGCCAGCCGTGTCTCCGCAAGCTGTTCACATTGAGAAACTGACGAATATTGTAACGATGGATCTGATTAATTTGGATCTAGAAGGAACGACACGAGATGCTGTGATTGATGAAATGATCGGAGCACTTGAGAGAACTGGAGCCGTAAGCTCTGCCAGTGATTTCAAACAGGCAATATTAGCCAGAGAGAAAGAAGGCTCCACAGGTATTGGAATGAATATTGCCATTCCTCATGGCAAATCGGAAGCTGTCCTGAAGCCAAGCGTGGTCTTCGGCATCAAGCAGGGCGGTGTTGACTGGAATAGTGCAGACGGAAGTGAAGCAAAACTGATCTTCATGATTGCCGTACCGCGCAACAGCAAGGAAAATGCGCATCTGAAAGTGCTGCAAATGTTATCGCGTAAGCTGATGGACGATCATTTCCGAGAGGCGCTTCTGGCAGCTACAACGAAGGAAGAAGTATATCAATTGCTGGATCAGGTGCATTAATTCAATGCGCTAAGAACTTGAATCAAAGAAGAGAGACTCCCGAAGTTTCAGTCGGGAGCCTCTTTTTTGAGAAGGTCTTTGCGTGAGTCAGCGGCGTTCACCGCGTGACATGAGCATGATGCCCAGAAATACAAAGCCTGCACCAGCTAGATGAGCAAATGAGAAGGATTCACGGAGGATGATATAGGACAGCAGCAGTGTACTGACGGGAATACAACCCGTGTATACAGCTGCTGTACTAGCCGGTACTCTTGACACGCCCCGAAACCATAATACGTAGGCTAATGCTGTGACAAAGATACCATAATATAAGACTAGCCCAATCTCCCCTGCACCAACGTGGTTAAAGTTGAACTGTTGGGCCTCCCCAAAGGAACAAGCCAGAAACATGAAGAATGAAAAGAGTGTTATATACATGGTTCCAAGCAGGGAAGAGACCTGGCTGGATAGCATCTTGCGTAACACTGTCAGTGCCGCTTCTCCAAACACAGCAGACAGAACAAGCAGCAGGCCAATGAACGAGGTTGCGTTGGGAGCATTGGACCAGAGCGCCGATATGTGAGGTACTTGCAGTGCCAAAACACCGAGCAGTGAACAGGCGATCCCGAGACCGGGGCGTAGCGTAATCTTTTCTCTCAGCAGTACATACGAAAGAAGTGCAACGATAGCTGGGGTCAAGCTTGTTAAAATTCCACTTTCGGAAGCAGAGGCGTAGGCCAGCCCGTACAGCATTAGGACGCGGAAGAGAAACATGCCGATCAGAGCCTGAATGAACAGGATTAATGCATCCCGTTTGCTGATCCTTAGTGAATATTTCTTGATGAATACAATGGGTACCAAGAACAGAAGGGCAACGACCAGACTGGCAGATTGCGATAAAAAAACAGGCAGCCGCATCACGACCAGTTTACCGACTACCACAGAACTGCCGACAATGGAGGTTGCGATCACTAATTCCATGTAAGTCGAAAAGGTTGGTTTGTTCATTTCATCTCACCTCTTGTACAGATATTGATATATACTGTAGCAATAGAAACTGGGCACTTGTAGATCCAGTTGAAGAGGTTTTTGACAGTACCGCTTGAGGGGGCAGCCTATGTGGGTATCTATCGATAAGAATGTGACAGTTCCGATGCTGCGTCAGGTGTATCAAGCGATACGGGACCGTATTTTAGCCGGAGAACTGCAAGCAGGATATAAACTTCCTTCGACCCGGGTGCTGGCCTTACAGTTGAACGTTTCCCGGAATGTTATTCTCGAAGCTTATGAAATGCTGCTAGCCGAAGGCTTAGCCATTGCGCGCCCGGGTTCAGGTACCTATGTAGCCGAGGGGGCCGTTCTTCCAGGTTATGTATCCGCACCGCCTATCGAGGCGTCTGCGTCTGCAATGAATACTCCATATTCAAATGAGGTGTCGGTAATTTCCTTCCGGACAGGCCTCCCCGCATTGGAATTGTTCCCGCGCAAATCATGGGCCGACTTGCTTCAGAGCGTATGCAAAGAGGCTCCTGATCTGGCACTGGGTTATGGTGACCCTGCTGGAGAGCCTGAGTTACGAAGGGAGCTGGCCGACTATTTGGTTCACACCAGGGGAGTGAAAGCCAGACCGGAACATATTGTAATCACTAGCGGAGCAGTACAAGCGATTCAGCTTGTCACCCGTCTGTTGCTGTCAGCTGGGGACGAAGCTCTGGTAGAGGAACCGACAAATGAAGATTTAAAAAGCATTCTGTCGGCTACAGGGGCCACACTGCGGAGCATGCCTGTTGATGATTCGGGAGTTATAACAGCCGATCTGCCGCAAAAGAGACACCCCAAGCTGGCATATCTTACACCCTCGCACCAGTTCCCGCTGGGAGGTATCTTGCCGATCCAAAGGCGGATCGAGCTTATCCAGTATGCAGCCCGGACAGGATGCCTTCTGCTCGAAGATGATTATGACAGTGAGTTCCGGTATGATGGGGCGCCCGTCCACTCCTTGCAGAGTCTGGACCCAGAACGGGTGCTATATGTCGGGACGTTTAGCAAAATTTTGTTCCCCGCACTGCGGATCGGCTATATTGTTCTTCCCCCATCACGAGTCGCTGATTTTATCCGTTTAAAGCAACTGGCGGATTACCAGACGGCGAGCCTGGAGCAAATTGTGTTGAGTCGATATATCAGGAAGCGACTCCTTCATAAGCATGTACATAAGATGAAAAAAGTGTACGCCAAGCGTTGTCAGGTCCTGCTTGATAGCCTGGAGCAGCATTTTACAGGGCAATACCGGGTATGTGGCCGATCGGCTGGTTTACATTTGGTAGCAGAGTTTCAGTTCCCACTCCGAGAGAATTTGCTGGAATGTCTCCGTAGTGAAAATGTATTTGCGGCACAGCTAGAAGGGAACCGACTGCTAATGGGCTACGGGCATCTAAAGGAAAACGAAATTCGTGAAGGGATTAGCAGGATTAGGAATGCCCTGCAACGGTAGTACACGCAAAAGCAGCCTATCCTTAGGTGAGGATAGGCTGCTTTTTCATAGCAAGATACCGTGTTCCATGATCATCTATTCATACGAGGTTTGAGCCATGTAATCGCTACATAAAGCCAAAAAAATAACGAATCACGTGAAAAAAGACGGGCGAGGTGTAGGTCAGGCTATCGACCCGGCTTAAGTAGCTTTTTTTCAAAGCATCGAACTTATCGTCATCGCCGATTAATAAATCTCGCTTCAGCACGGAAATCGTTAAGCTGCCGAAGAAGCCGCTCAAGCTGATCAGCATACCGAAAATGAGCCCGAATTTCAGATCAAATGGCGTCAGGTAGGGATAGATCAGATAGGAAGCCCCTATCGTCACGATAAACGCAAATGCAAAGCCTTCCCAAGTTAAATGTGGGTTGGAGGTTGGAACAACTTTCCGCTTACCGAAATAGAGAGATGCCAGATAGTGTGCAACATCATTGAGTTGCGTCAACACCACTAGAAAAAGTACGAGTTTCGCCCCGTATTGCGGTGTAGCAAATTGAAAGTAGGCCAAGTGACTAAGCCCGAAAACCATCAGCATAAGCCCCCACTGGGTTGAGCTGACACTGCGCAGAAAACCGACCGTTCCTTTGTTAATCAATCGCGGGAGCGGCAGGAGCAAGAATACATAAATAGGGATAAAGACAATAAACATCCCGTACCACCCGATATAAATCCAATAAAACTGCACAGGAATCGCCAAGTACGCCCACAAAAAAAGTCTGCGATCGGCTTTTCTGGATTTGATCATGGAGAAATATTCTTTCAGCGCAAAGAAAGTGAGTGCCATCAGGGAAAGCAGTGAAACAATCGGATTAAAAAGAGTTGCCAAGCAAAAGATAAAGAACATGCCCCACCAGGTTTTGATGCGAAGTCCGATGGCTGCATAGTCTTTGTTGGGCTGTGTTTTGACGATCACAACATAAATCAATTGGATAGCCAATAAGGCTGTGAAAATAAGGATTAACGTTAATAGCGAGCTGTCCATTGCCAATCACCAACTTATCGCGAGGTAGGAGTCCATTATAGGATTCCTATGTTATTATGAAGGAATAATCCAAACTTGATAAGGAGAAATTTTGTAAATGGTAGCTGATCAATCTGTCTTTATCTTGCTTACGAATACAGGAACATTTCTTACGAGAGTCATTAAAAGCTATACGAGAGCGCCATACAATCACGCCTCTATTTCCTTCAACCGAGAACTTTCGGAGTTATACAGCTTCGGGAGAAAGACCCCCAATAACCCGCTGGATGGTGGTTTCGTGAAAGAGGATATTAAGACAGGTACATATAGCAGATTTCCGAATACAACATGTGTCATCTACGAGCTTCAAGTAACCGACCGCGAAGTCGAAAAAATGAAACGGGTCCTACACGTCTTCATCCGAAGTCGTCAAAAATATATGTATAACTTACTGGGTTTGATTGGTATTGCACTCAAAGAACCCGTCGAGTTCAGCAATTCCTATTTTTGTTCGCAGTTCGTCGCGGAAATTTTACAGCGATCCGGCATAAAAATATGGAACAAGTTGCCCGCTCTTATTACGCCGGACGATTTTCGGCAAAGCGACCGACTGCATTTGATTTATGAAGGAAAATTGAGCGAATACGAGCCTCAATCCTGAGCGGGAGCGCCCCTTTTATTCAAACGCCCCGCGTACCTCTTTAACAATTCGCTTTAATGCATCAATCTGCCTAACATTTAATTCACTGACAGCAGCCGTGTAGTCATCAATTGCCTTCGACCTCCTCTTCCGGCACAATCACCTCAATATGACGTGGTAAAATCCGAAGCTCAATGGGTAAAGACGGCCCTGCCTCCCCATCTACATTCGTACTGACCGATTCTGCGGAGCTGACACTTACATGCTTTGCGGTAAAGTAAACTACATCCTTATGATCTTTCAGGCTGCCGAACAATAAGGATAGGCTGGCCGTCACAGTATTCAATATATTGAGGTTTTTGAAAATAAGGCAGTGAAGTAGACCATCGTCAACAGCAGCATCGGGCGCCAGTTTTTCGAATCCGCCGACCGAGTTGGTTAAAGCAGCGAGAAAGAGAGGGGATTCCCCTACCCAGGTCTGTTCATCATAACGTATGACGAGAGGGTGGGCAGCATTGCCGATGAGTTCTTTAATGCCTTCTTTTAAGTAGGCAAACGTGCCAAACATGGACTTATCGTCGGACGATACGGAAGACAGCGATTCAGCGAGTGAGCCTGCGGCAACAATGTTGGCAAACAATTGGTCGTTTAATCGGCCCATATCTACTGTTTTTACGCTGGAAGAAGTGAGTGTACGGATCGCCTGCTCGGGGTTCAGCGGAATTTGTAAGGCACGGGCAAAATCATTGACCGTCCCAAGGGGGACAACACCCAGCTTAGGGCGGTGGTCTTGATCCATAAGGCCGTTGATCGTTTCGTGAAGTGTGCCATCCCCGCCGATGGACACGACCAGGTTATAGCCTTCCTCGCACGCCGTGGTGCAAAACCGCGTAGCGTCCAGTTCTTTTGCCGTCTCCTTGATCGTAACGTCGTATCCTTTGTCACGTAGAATGTCTTCTACGTTTCTGACATGTTCGACTGCTTCCTCTTTTCCAGAAGATGGATTTACAATAATCATGGCTTGCTTCATACACATGTTCCTCTCTATAGGAGAAAGTTTGGATTACTAACCCTTACCCGAAAAGCAGAACTTTTGACTCCAAATTAGACAAGCGTCATATTTATAGTTACTATAGAAAGGTAAATAAAATCTGAATGGAGGATTTCATATGAAAATCGCATTAACAGGAGCAACCGGGCAATTGGGTTCCATCGTGGTAGAGGCGTTGCTTGCATCCGTATCGGCAGAAGACCTTATTGTTAGCGTGAGAAATCCGGAAAAAGCAGAAAACTTGCGTGCCCGTGGCGTTGACGTTCGTCATGGCGACTTTGATAAACCGGAGACGCTGGACCAAGCGTTTACTGGTGTAGACCGACTGCTGATTATATCCGCAGAAGGCGATAATGATACGAGAATCCGCCAGCATAAGGCTGCTGTGGATGCTGCTGTACGTGCGGGAGTAGGCTTCATCGCTTATACCAGCGCTGCCAATGCGGCCGACAGCACTTTGTTCCTTGCACCTGTACATCGTATAACGGAAGAGTTCATTCGCGAATCGGGCATCCCTTACTCTTTCCTGCGCAATAACTGGTATCTTGAAAATGAAGCAGGCACGATTCAATCCGTGCTGGCCGGGGCTCCTTGGCTGACCTCAGCAGGTTCCGGTAAAGTAGGTTGGGCTGCCCGTGCAGATTATGCGCAAGCGGCGGCAAACGTATTATCCGGCGAAGGGCATGAAAACACAATATATGAGCTTTCCGGCAAGCCGATTACCCAAGAAGAGTTTGCGGCGATTCTTGCTGAGGTGCTGGGCAAGGATGTGCCTGTACAACAGGTAGACGATGCTGCGTATGCCGACATTATGCTCGGTGCGGGAGTACCAGAAGCCGCAATCCCTATTGTGGTCGGTATTCAACAAGCGATTCGCGAAGGAGCTTTGGATGTCGTAAGCAACGATTTCGAGAAGCTTCTGAAACGCCCGCTTACGCCGCTTAGCCAAGGAATTCGTGAGCTGGTTGAGCAAACAAAGGCATAAACGTGCCGTAGAGTACATTTTCAATATATGGTTCTGCTCATGATGAAGGATGCTACCTAACGAGGTGGGCATCCTTTTTCAATCATCATAATCATTTCAAAAGGAAAGGAAAATCCTAAACTAATTTCCTCTATTAGTGGAATCGTTGCTGATTATCCAATATACTTGTAAGGAACTCCAAGGAGGGCTTGGAGCAAGGTTTGTTTCATAGGACGATCACAGGTGTAGAATTGATAATGAATGGAGTACATACAAATATGTCTAATTTGCCAAATTGCCCGGAATGTAATTCAGAATACACGTACGAGGATCGGAGTCTTTTCATTTGCCCGGAATGCGCTCATGAGTGGTCTTCCGATTCAGAAGCAGCAAATAACGAAGATGTAAAAGTCATCAAAGATGCCAATGGTAACGTTCTGCAGGACGGTGATTCTGTAACCGTCATTAAAGACCTTAAAGTCAAAGGAAGCTCATCCGTCCTGAAAATCGGCACAAAAGTAAAGAATATCCGTCTGGTGGAAGGCGATCATGATATTGATTGCAAAATTGATGGCTTCGGAGCGATGAAATTAAAATCGGAGTTTGTGAAAAAGAACTAAAAGCTATGTTAATGTAACCCAACGAGTTTGGAGTTTGTACTGGAAAAACCCTTTGATATAAGAGGGGTTTTTCTTTATATTCGGACAGCTTCAGGAGGTAGAATCATAGTCATAGATGGACCAACAGCAACAGCCCTGAAACTTGAATTGGAAAAAGAAATATGCTGTTTATCTCAACGTATTGCAGAGACACTTTTCAGTTCAATGAGGATTTAGAAAAGGAGAAGCTAGGCGCTTCTCCTTGGATTATACATCGTTTACAGCGGTGCCAGCCAAACGGTTCCGGTTCCCCTGTACACATTGACCAGCCCTTCGCCGGAAGCAGCCGAGCCCATTTTGGTTTTCCCGGATTTCTCGACGGTAAACTGTAAGGTATTGGACCACATGAGGGCAAAGTTGCCGTCCACTTTTAGCACATCATTTTGCAATTCTATAACGACCGCTTCCTCGGAAGGGATAGGCGCTTGCAGGGCAAGAACTCCTTTTCCCCGAGCGCTTAAATTAAATAATCCTTCTCCACCCAGAGCGGCCGAAGAAAGGTTGCTACGGGCAACAACGGATATGTCCAGCGTAGTTTCACAAGCTAAAAATAAGCCGTCTTCGATAGCAATGTGATCATTATCGACATCAATGAGCCAAATGTAACTATAAGTAGGTTCCAGCATAATCGTACCTGTGCCTTTATAGAGAGGTTTGATGGCACTTGTTCCCGTTACAGCACCGGACACCAAATTTCGCATTAAGCCCCCTACGCCTTTTACGCCGGTAGTCATCTCCATACTGCCCACCGTATATTGCATGGCGCCCGCCTTCATCATAATTTCACTATTGTTGATTTCGATCATGAGCTGCTTGCGGCGCATGTTACTTTTGCTCATATAGTAATTGGCTTCCGCAGCCGCAACCGAGGTGCAGCTTAAATCCGAGATGTATTCCAATACGGTAAATCCACCTAATTGGTCTGCGATGGCGACATTGCTGTTATCCTTTAGGTTATTGATGACAAAAGCCATGGATGTATGAGCCCCCTTGTTGTATTCACGCTGTGAGGATTGAAATCTCTTTTATTCCATAAAATATTCGACAGAAAGATATCGTTTCCTGCGGAAAATCCTCAGGTTCTCTTAAGCCGGTTTCATATTTAGAAAGTAGAGCTTGAAAAAGTTATAAAAAAAGTTCAAAATAAAGATATCGGTTTTTAAAATGGTTTGCTTACAAAGCAGCCGATGGGAACGAGACATTGAAGTAGGGGGTAGGGCAAGTGGAGATAGGTATCAGCACATTTGTAGAAACAACGCCGGATACACAAACGGGTGAGGTCATCAGTCATGCGCAACGAATACGTGAAGTTGTCGAGGAGATTGTGCTTGCAGATCGGGTAGGGCTGGATGTATATGGCGTGGGAGAGCATCATCGTAAAGATTATGCGGCATCTGCTCCTGCGGTAATATTAGGTGCTGCTGCTTCGCAGACCCAGCGGATTCGGCTGACCAGCGCGGTTACGGTGCTTTCCTCGGATGATCCGGTACGTGTATTTCAGGATTTTGCTACGCTGGACAGCATCTCGAATGGACGAGCTGAAATCATGGCAGGCCGGGGTTCTTTTATCGAATCCTTCCCGCTGTTTGGCTATGATTTAGATAACTATGACGAACTGTTTGATGAAAAACTCGAACTGTTGTTGAAAATACGGGATTCGGAAAAAGTCACCTGGAAAGGTGGACATCGGCCTGCGATCAATAATCTGGGCGTGTATCCACGTCCGGTTCAGGACCCGTTGCCCGTATGGATTGGTAGCGGAGGCAATCAGGAATCCGTGGTTCGCGCGGGCTTGCTCGGATTGCCGTTGGTGCTGGCGATTATTGGCGGTAGTCCTGTGCAATTTGCACCATTGGTGGAGCTGTATAAAAAAGCGGCTGCGCACGCAGGGCACGACGCATCATTACTTCCGGTTGCATCCCACTCCCATGGTTTTATCGCAGAAAATACCGAGCTTGCAGCCGACAAGTTTTTCCCTTCCACCCAGCAGAGTATGAATGTGCTTGGGCGGGAGCGTGGATGGGGACCTTACACTCGTTCCAGCTTTGATGCCGCGCGTAGCTTTGAAGGGGCGCTGTATGTAGGCGATCCCGATATGGTTGCCCAGAAAATCATTCACCTGCGCAAGCAGGTAGGCATTACACGCTTTCTGTTGCACGTACCTGTAGGCACGATGCCGCACGAGGATGTCATGAGAGCCATTGAGCTATTGGGAACAGAGGTAGCCCCACGGGTTCGCGAGGAAATATCCAAGTGGGAAGCTGAGAGTAAATAAACGTTTTTCTTCTAAGTGGATGGATAAATAAGAAAGGAGCTGGCCTTTGGTACAAGGTGGCTCCTTTCTTATTTGAGAGTTATCGAGTATTCAACAAAGGGCACTTAAGAGAAGGGAGTGGACGAAGGTTTCTTAATCGCTAAAATTGAACCATTTGCTAACATCTATTTTTTTATGTTCACGAATAGAACGCCACTCGTTGGAGTCGGGCTGATACGTATAATCCTTTTGCCACACTATAATATTTTCTACAACCGCTCGTATGGAAGAGGTCAGATAGGAGACTTCCTGATTCGTCATTATGGGATGGAGGGATAGGCGCACCCAGCCGGGTTTTCTCGATAGGTCTCCCGCATGGATGAGGTCTGACATCTCATTAGAGGTTTGTTGGTCGATACCCAGCAAATAGTGTCCATACGTTCCTGCACAGGAGCAACCGCCGCGGACCTGGATTCCGAACCGATCATTCAGTAATTTTACGATCAGATTGTAGTGGATGTGGTCGACAACGAAAGAAACGATTCCGAGTCGTTCTTGGCTTCTTCCACCTAAAACGTGCAAGTGTGGTATTACTTCCAACCCTTTTAACAATAATGACGTTAACTCCTTTTCGCGCTCCAAAATGCGGCTTTGGCCCATCTGTTCTTTCAGTTGAATGCAGAGCGCCGTTCGAATGGCCTGTAGAAAAGCAGGAGTCCCCCCATCCTCGCGTGCTTCGATATTGTCTTTATATTCGTACCCACCCCAAGGATTGGTCCAGCTTACCGTACCGCCTCCAGGCTGATCCGGGGCATGGTTGAGGCTTAGTTTCGAATCCATAATGAGAACACCGCTTGTTCCGGGGCCACCGAGAAATTTGTGGGGAGAAAATACAATAGCATCCAATCTTTCAAGCGGCTCTGCGGGATGCATGTTGATCGCGGCATAAGGAGCGTTTGCGGAAAAATCAATGAAACAAACCCCGCCATGCTCATGCATTTTGCGGGACAGCTGATAAATCGGCGGTTCAAACCCCGTAACATTGGAACAGGCTGTAAAAGCGCCGATCTTGATAGGGCGATGACGGAATTGAAGCAGCATACGTTCCAGATTTGCTGGATCAACGGTACCACCGGGACTGGGAGGAATGCACACGACGTCTCCAATCGTTTCAGCCCAGGAGATATGATTCGAGTGATGCTCCATATGGGTGACAAAAATAACGGGACGTTCTTTTTCAGCGATAGGGTAGTGATGCTTTAATTTTTCATGTATTTTCAATCCCAGCATGCGTTGAAGCTTATTTATTGCCCCTGTCATACCAGACCCGGCAAACAGAATGATGTCTTGTTCGTTGGCATGAACGTGGTTCTTAATGATTCGCTTTGCCTCTTCGTAGGCTTGGGTCATCAGGGTACCTGTCAAATTAGACTCCGTATGGGTATTCGCTACAAAAGGGCCGAAATGGTTAGCTATTTTGGACTCAATAGGTCCATACAGACGGCCGCTGGCTGCCCAATCCGCATACACCAGCTTTTTTGGCCCGTATGGAGATTCAAAGGTTTGACGATATCCAATCGTACCTTCCCGATACCGTGCGAAATAAGCCTCGCCAGAAGGCTGGTACGCACTATTGTTGCTTCCGATCCGAGCCTTGAGCATACTGCGGCGCCTCCCACGTGGTTCTGTCGTTCTAGGGTACGTAGGAAGACCCGAATGGGTTAAGAAAAATAGGCGGATGTCATCATTTTGTCAAAATAAAAGCCTCATCCGAAAGCCGGACAAGGCGTGCGTACAGCTTATATGAACAGCTGCATATCGGATTCGAGCGCATCTTTGAGATACGTTTTGGCCTCGATAATTTCTAATTCAGGTATGAATTCTTCGGGTTTAAAACCCATAATGTCCACCGATAGCTTGCAGGCATAAAATTTGACGTTCTTTTTCCGTGCCCCCTTCAAGAAATGAATCAGCTTCGGGGCTTCGTTATCTTCGATCATTTCTGTCAGCATCAGCTTGCCCAGACCGCTAAAATTCATTTTGGACAACGGCAGCTCCTCAGGTCCTTTTGGGGTCATCCAGCCCATGATTTTTTCATAAATCGTCTTGTCCTCAAGCGTCATCTTATCAGGATCACGGACCAGAAATAGTCCCCAGAACGCAAAAAACATCGTCACGTCCACGTCCAATTCCCGAGCCGTATTCGCCAAAATCAGTCCAGCCATCGCCTTATCGTAATCCCCGCTGAACATGAGCAGGTTCATCTTTTTGTCCACTACCTTCCGCCTCCATTACCAACAGATATATTCAGTATGGATTTGGAAATGAGAAGTATGCTCAGTTCACATATCGCTCACAATTGGAGGGCAACTATTGTAAGAAGGAATGAATGTTAAATCGTTTTGCCAACTTATTAAAAGTATCTTTAACCAAGCAGTATAGCGAAAAGCCGATCTTACTTTACCTCCTTTCAGTAACACTGTAAAATAACACAGTATGCATATTTATGTCTTATACCCACCGAAAGGAGAGTGTAACTTATGAGTGAAAGCTGTGTTCCTACTGGTGTGATGCTAAAAGATACTGGGTTCGGATATACGTTGTCCTTAATAGGCGGTAAATATAAAATGATCATTTTGTATTGTCTATCTGAAAATAAGGTTATGCGGCATAATGAGCTGAAGCGAAGGATCGGTACCATTTCTTTTAAAACGCTAAGCATTATGTTGAAAGAACTGGAGGCAGATGGCCTGATCATACGCAAGGAATTTCCCCAAGTCCCTCCAAAAGTTGAATATTCATTATCTGAACGCGGTCTTTCTCTCATTCCATTGTTAAATATGATGTGCGAGTGGGGAGAGAATAACAGTTCGCCAGCTCTGGAGGCTATACAACAGTAGGCATATCTATTTAGTCTAATTCAAAAAGAAGTATCTCCTAAACAAGGAAATACTTCTTTTTTGTAGCTTTAATAAAGCTACTATTACAGGTTGTCCACAAAATTCAAATAATCTTTCGCGCTATTTTCCAAATGGGGTGTAACCAGCTCATTTTCTTTGCCAGGCTCATTTTCACCAGGTTCGCTTTCTATACCATAAAACGCAAAAAACGAACGATAATCCGCATTGCAGTATAGCAATGTAGTTTCAAAAGGAGATAATAAATGTTCAAGCGTATAGCGGTATCTTCCCTCTTCGCTGTAATCTTCTTTTTTGATTCCGGCAGATACAGCTAAGCCGACTTTACGATTCTTTAATTTATCCCCTCCATTTGAACCATATGCCCAACCATAAGCAAAAACATCGTCAAGCCACTTTTTAAGAAGTGGCGGACAATTAAACCAATAGACCGGGAACTGTAAAACAAGATTACGATGTGATTCAATTAATTGCTGTTCTTTTTCCACATTAATGTTTCCATCAGGGTAAATGTTATACAATTCGTGTACAGTATACTTTTCAGGATATTTTTTGAGTTCTTCTACCCATCGCTTATTAATCACGGATTTTTCTATGTTTGGGTGCGATACGATAATGAGAGTTTTCAAAGATTTGCCCTCCTTGAATATGATTTACTTCTAGAGTATAGAGTACGCACTGCAAATAAGTAAGTATGCACTTTTAGTACAGGTACTTACATAAAGGTTAGTGTAAATTCAGTTTTGTATATTTTTTAGCCTATAGATTTATAGAATACTATGATTTTTGCCGCCAACCGTTACCAATGTCATATCTCCAAGCCATCCTCATTCTGTATAATCTCAAGGGAATTCAAGACACAAGCCTGAGATCGGGAGGATCATAAGAAAGTGAGTATAGAGAACAAATATAAAGCGCTTGAACTGGAAAAGCCAGGTATCTACGAATTGGAGGGGCTGGAAGTTGGAGTCACCTCCAATTGTAATTTTAAATGCGATTATTGCTGCGCATACCAGCGTAATGATGGACAATGCATCAGCAGTAAAGAAGTGATACGCATCATTGATGAAATCCCCACCTTAAAGCGCGTGCGGTTGTCCGGGGGAGAGGTGACCTTGAAGTATCAGGACTGTCTGGACATTGTGGCTCACTGTTCGAGCAAGGGAATCGCTACCCAGCTCAACACTAATGCCAGCTTGCTCAGTCCTGAACGAATTGAGAGGTTGCGTGACGCGGGACTTTCCAACATCCATATCTCCTTCAACTTCACGGACCCCGAAAAATATGCGGCATATTATCATGTTCATCCGCGCATGTATGAGACAATCGCCCAGAATATTCGGTTATGTACCGAAGCCAAACTGGAAACGGTGCTGGAGACTTTGCTATTTGCCGAGACGCAGAACAACATGCCGGCAATCAGCGAGAAAGTATATGAACTCGGTGTACGAATTCATGAAATCCAAAATAGCATCGTGATGGATCATACCAACTGGAACGCTATCTCCACCAAGGAAGCACTTGTTCGTTCCGTTCATGACTTGATCGCACATAAAAAGGATGATACCGTGCTGTATTTCACCTGTATGGATCGTTTTGCAGAAGCGCTGGGCTTCAAGGAGCAGCCAGGTGTTTATTTTTCCAACTGCGTGGATGGTAAAAAGCAGCTTCATCTTCACGGGAATGGTGATATTCTGATCTGTGAACTGTGCCACCCCGTGGTCATCGGAAACATTTACAACGGAACCTCTCTAAAAGACATTTACATCCATAAACCCAAGGCACTAGAGGAGTTTCTCGACAAATTGCCTTGTCCTGCATACGATGCGCTTTTTCCGAATGGGATCTGAGAGAGGAAAGATGTAAATAACGGAGTGATTGCCCTTAAAAGCGGCTATTGCTAAATAGCAGGGATGTTACAGCATCCTTGCTATTTTTTTATTATATATTTGATCAAAATTCCATCAGCATTTACAATGCGGAAAAGTGAAATGAGGCAACTACCTGATTCCTATGGAATTCGTTTTCGTGAAAGGGTTTACATGCTAGAATATAAGAAGGCTATCCTCTTACGAAAGAAGGAACAGATATGAAATATAGAAATGTAGGCAACAGTGGTCTTAAAATCAGTGAAATCGGTTTGGGCAGTTGGTTGACGTACGGGACAGCCGCCGAGCAGGAAGCAGCTCATACCTGTATTGCCAAAGCCTTTGAACTCGGAATTAATTTCTTTGATACCGCCAATGCGTATAATCGGGGTGAGGGCGAAAAGGCTATGGGAGCCGCCCTTAAGCCTTATCGAAGAGAAAGCTATGTGTTATCTACGAAGGTTTACTTTCCTATGGATTCCGGTCCCAATGACAGGGGACTGTCCCGCAAGCACATTATGGAGCAATGCGAGGCTAGTCTTAAGCGTCTTGGCACGGATTATATCGACATTTACTTCTGCCATCGTTATGATCCGGACACCCCTTTGGAAGAGACGCTGCGGGCTCTGGATGACCTTCAGGCTCAAGGCAAGATCCTGTATGCTGCGGTAAGCGAATGGAGTGCTGCCCAGCTCACGGATGCTTATGGCATTGGAAAAAGGCTGAATCTGCGTCCGCTGATTGCCAACCAGCCGATCTATAATATGTTCGAGCGTTATATCGAACATGAGGTACTCCCCGTATCGGGGCAGGTAGGTATCGGCCAAATTGTATTTTCGCCTCTGGCCCAAGGTATCCTCACGGGTAAATACAAACCGGGACAACCTTTACCGACGGGCAGCCGCGGGGCTGATGCCTCCGTCAATCATGTCATCAGCAGTTACATGAACGATACCGTTCTAAACTGTGTCCAGGAGCTGGATAAGCTGGCGAAGGATTTGGGTGTCACCCTGTCACAGCTCGCGCTTGCCTGGATTCTGAGAGAACCGGGTATCAGCGCTGCACTCATTGGGGCCACTAAACCGACACAAATCGAAGAAAATGTGAAAGCAGTCGAGGTGACGCTTCAACCAGAGACATGCGCGGAAATTGAGCGGATTCTGAAGCAAGCAGAGGGGTTCGAGCCTTTGCGTTAAGCATTCACACGAGCCCCTGTAGAGGGGAACCATCAATAAAAAAATCTCGCTCTTCCTGTCCGTAACAGAGAAGGGCGAGATTTTTTAACTTGCTTCAAGCATCGCGTAAATACCCGAAATCACACTAAATACAATCCCGCTCACTACAATGAGGGTTTGTTTCTTACTAAGATCTATCGGATCGAAAAAGATGGGCAAC
>NZ_JTHP01000080.1 GCF_000943545.1 Paenibacillus terrae | reverse complement strand
ACACGACGACTCATACTTAAGCATTTTGCATCATTCGATTCCCAACGCTCGAAAGTACAATAGATAGACGAACTAAACCGTTTCGATCTATATATTGCTGATTTAAAATCGCTCTTGGGATTGTTGCAAAATGCTATGTATGCTTCATAACACTCAGAACGGTTTATTTGCAAAATGCTATGAGAAGCTTTATGTTTATTTCACCAAGTGATCAGGAGGGAACACGAGTGAATTCATCAAAATGGATCTGGCGGTCTGTCGGTTCCGTGTCCATCGCCGCCACACTGCTATTATTGTACGGATTTATTGCCGCAGTACGAAGCATTACGGCTCCAGAGCCGCTCGTTAACACCAAACCTGTAAATTCGGGTTCATCGCAGATACAAAATGCGCCATCCGCTGCAACTCAGACAGGGGAGTTTCGGGTAGCTGCCATTGGAGATTCGCTGGCGAAAGGAACAGGCGATGACTCAGGCAGCGGTTTTGTACGACGGTCGGTGACCTTGTTAAATGGTCAGGAAGGCCATAAGGCTCAGCTCATTAACAATCTGGGCATTAACGGGCTGACGACTCAGGGACTTTTGACCAAACTGGATGAGCCTGGCGTGGCTTATGTGTTGAAAAAGGCCAATGTTATTATTGTGTCCATTGGCGGAAATGATTTGTTTCAGGGGGCACAAGCTGCCCAAACCGGCAAAGAGCCACCTACGCTTAATGGCTTGCGCAAGGCTCTGCCTGATGCAGCCAAGCGTTTGCAAAAAGTGCTGATAAAAGTCGGAAAAATCAATCCGAAGGCTAAAATTATATACGTTGGACTATATAATCCATTCAGTGACCTGCCGGAAATGAAAATTCCGGGAAATCTCGTCGTGACGGAATGGAATCTGGCTGCTATGGCGATTACCAATCAAAACAGTAATATGACGCTGATTCCAACCTTCGATTTATTTCAGCAAAATTTGCCGGTTTATTTATCCTCCGATCATTTTCATCCTAACGGACAGGGCTATCAGGCAATTGCTGAGCGTATCGCTCAAGGGTTTGCGGTAGTAGCGGCCAAGGAAGGCGACAATACGGAGGATGGACAACAGTCCACGAGCAGTCAACCTGCTGAAGTGAAGAAGGGAGGGAACAAGTGATGAGCATCCAATCTGCTGACAAGACCGAGACCGGTGTAGTTAAGGATTCTACAACTACAGGTAGAGCATCCGGCTACCATCCCGACAACCAGATTGGCAGCGCAGACGGAGGCAGAAGAGACAACGAAACGGTTCTCTCTGTTCAGCACGTCAAAAAGCGTATTGGACGCAAAATGATTATTCATGATGTAACCTTCGATGTGCGTGCGGGTGAAATTTTTGGTTTTCTCGGTCCCAATGGGGCTGGAAAAACGACGACCATTCGGATGCTGGTCGATCTGATCAAGCCTACGGAGGGCACTATAACTGTATGTGGTCATAATGTGAACCGTGATCCGGAGCAGGCATTGCGGCATATCGGTTCTATTGTGGAAAATCCGGAGGTATATAGCTATTTGACAGGGTGGGAGAATCTGGAGCATTTTGCCCGCATGCAGCCTGGTGTGGATGAACAGCGTATTCGTGAAGTCGTGGAGCTGGTGCGGCTGGATCGCCGTATTCATGATAAGGTAAGTACGTATTCTCTCGGGATGCGCCAGCGTCTCGGTATTGCTCAGGCATTGCTTGGCAGACCCAAGCTGCTCATTCTGGATGAACCGACAAACGGATTGGACCCCAAAGGGATCAAGGAAATGAGAGCTTTTATCCGTCTGTTAGCGGCAGAGGGTATGGCTGTATTTGTTTCCAGTCATTTGCTTAGTGAAATCCAGTTGCTGTGTGATCGTGTCGCTATTATCAGTCGAGGACGGGTGCTTGCTGTTGGTGGTGTGCGGGAATTGGTTGAAACGCATTCGCGTATGGCCGTATGGCAACTGGAGCCCCATGATCAGGGTCTTGCCCTGTTGGAAGGCTCTCCGCATGTACAAATCATTACGAACGCCGATGAACTGATTGATGACAGCATTGTTGCAGGCAGCGGAGCGGATGCTATTTTTACAGAAATGGACGAAGAGCATATCGCGGAGCTGGTCGTACAAATGACGGCTTCCGGCATTTCCGTTAAAGGTGTAACCAAAATCAACCCTACACTGGAGCAGCTATTCCTGAAAATGACGGAAGGTGAGATTCTTGAATAACATTTTACCGCTCGTACAAAATGAAACACTCAAAATCATCAAGAAGAAACGATTTTATGTCATTTTACTTGTTTTGCTTGTGCTTGTGCCGATTTTTACGTACGCTCAGATGAAGGTGGCGGAAAATAACCGCGAAAAATTCGGCAATGACTGGCGACTGGAGCTGCGTCAGGCCATTACCGACAACCAAAATTCGCTGGGCAGCGACCGGGTTCCGGAGGAATGGAAGACCTACAGGCGAGTATTTGTCCAACAAATGCAATATTATCTGGAAAATGACGTGAACCCGAATGAGCCAAGTGGCGTAACTTTTACCAGAGAGTTTATGGACAATTCTATTAATTTGTTCGTTCCATTACTTATTATGGCGATTGCCTCCGATCTGGTTTCAGGAGAACGGACGACGGGTACGATAAAAATGCTGCTGACCCGTCCTGTCAGGCGGTGGAAGGTGCTGCTGAGCAAGCTGCTAACACTGTATATGTTCGTTTCGCTCATCATTTTGGCTGTGTTTGTGATCAGTTACCTTATATCTGGCTTGTTTTTTGGCTTTCGCGGCTTTAATGTTCCGGTATTTACGGGCTTCCAAATTGTTGGCTCCACGGTGGATATGTCTGCGGTACATGCGATCCCGCAATGGTACTATCTGATGTTACAAGCTGGATTGATCTGGTTCGTCAGTCTTGTGATAGCCTCGCTTGCCTTTATGGTATCGGTGCTGGTACGCAGTACGGCGGCAAGCATTGTGGTAATGATGGCTGCGCTTATTTCAGGCACAATTTTAACGAACATGGCCTCATCCTGGCAGAGTGCAAAATATTTATTTATGGTCAACCTCGAATTGACCGATTATTTATCAGGAAGCCCCGCCCCGATTGAGGGGATGACCTTGCCGTTTTCTTTAGCTGTACTGGGCATTTGGGGGGCTGCGGCGCTGATTGTTTCATTCGCCGTCTTTACGAAACGGGATATATTGAATTAAAATGGACAAGGTAAAAGAAAACATCTGTTTGCATTTTTGGTGAAAATCATCAAGAATAAGGCAAAACACGGTTATGATTAGACAAAGGGGGAGCATGAATGGTCGACAAAATCGACTTGTCTGCGGGAGCGACCGGCACTCAGAACGGAGCTTCGGAATATGGCGTGGACGACATTCAAGTGCTCGAAGGGCTTGTGGCAGTTCGCAAACGGCCGGGCATGTATATTGGGAGCACCAGTTCTTCGGGACTACATCATTTGGTATGGGAAATTGTGGACAACGCGGTTGATGAGCATCTTGCCAAGTTTTGCTCCCGCATTGACATTACAATGCATAAGGACGGTTCCGTTACAGTAACAGACAACGGACGTGGTATTCCTACGGGAATGCACAAAACGGGAATTCCTACACCGCAGGTAGTATTTACTATTTTGCACGCTGGAGGTAAGTTCGGCGGTTCGGGATATAAAAAGTCCGGGGGTCTGCACGGTGTAGGCGCGTCAGTAACGAACGCTCTTTCGGAATGGCTTGAAGTGGAAATTTACCGGGACGGCAAGATTCACCGTCAGCGGTTTGAATATTGGCAGGACAAGAAGGGCGTGGAGCATGTCGGGGAACCGACCACAGGCCTTGAAGTGCTGGGCAATACCAACAAGACGGGCACCAAAATTACTTTTAAACCGGATATTCGCGTATTCCAGGCAGGCATTCATTTCAACTACGATACGCTGGCCGAACGGCTTCAGGAAATTGCTTTTCTGAACTCGGGTCTTCGTATCCAGCTTAAAGATGAACGCAGCGGGAAGTCGGATGAGTATTTTTATGAGGGCGGAGCGAGTCAGTTTGTCGCTTTTCTGAATGAAGGCAAGGACGTGCTGCATGACGTCATTCACTTCAACGCGGAGAAGGAAGACGTTGAGGTGGAAATTGCCATTCAGTACAACGCAGGTTATACCGAAACGATTGCTTCGTTTGTCAACTCCATTCCGACACGCGGCGGGGGTACGCATGAAACGGGCTTCAAAACCGCTTACACCCGTGTCATGAATGACTATGCGCGACGCACGGTAATGCTGAAGGAAAAGGATAAGAATCTGGAAGGCAATGATTTACGTGAGGGAATGATGGCCGTAATCAGCGTCAAGATGGCTGAGGTTGAATTCGTCGGTCAGACAAAGGATCAGCTAGGTAGCGCTTCCGCACGCAGTACAGTGGATGCGATTGTATCGGAGCAGATACAGCGTTTTCTGGAGGAAAATCCGCAGGTCGCGCAAACGTTAATCAAAAAGGCAGTACAGGCGTCCAGAGCGCGTGAAGCAGCACGTAAGGCTCGGGACGAAATGCGTTCCGGCAAGAAACGCAGTGAAAGCTCTAATCTGAACGGCAAGCTATCGCCTGCGCAGTCCAAGGATTTTACACGAAACGAGTTGTTTATCGTGGAAGGTGATTCGGCTGGAGGATCGGCGAAGCAGGGACGGGATTCCAAAATTCAGGCTATTTTGCCCTTGAAGGGCAAGCCGATGAATCCGGAGAAATCCAAGCTGGCGGATGTTATGAAAAATGATGAGTACCGCGCGATTACAGCAGCAATCGGGGCGGGGGTAGGAACAGAGTTTACGCTGGAAGACAGCAATTATTCCAAAATCATTATTATGACTGATGCGGATACAGACGGCGCGCACATTCAAGTGTTGCTGCTGACGTTCTTTTATCGGTATATGAAAGAGCTGATTGATGCGGGACGCATATTTATCGCTCAACCGCCATTGTATAAAATAACCCGGAAGTCGGGTAAGCTCGAAACGGTACGATATGCCTGGACTGACGAGCAGCTTGACAATTACTTAAAGGAATTTGGACGGAATTTTGAGCTTCAACGCTATAAAGGACTCGGGGAGATGAATCCTGATCAGTTATGGGAAACGACGATGAATCCCGAGTCACGTACCTTGCTGCGTGTTCAAATTGAGGATGCAGCCAAGGCTGAACGCCGTGTGTCCACATTGATGGGCGACAAGGTTGATCCGCGCAAGCGCTGGATTGTGGAAAACGTAGATTTTACGGAATATGTAGAGTAGTGCTATCAAATGAGGTGTATACATGAGCTTATCGGAGCAATTTTTGCCAGCTTTTCTGGAGGAAGTGGTCGGTGACCGCTTTGGCCGATATTCCAAATATATTATTCAGGATCGGGCAATACCCGATGTGCGGGATGGATTAAAGCCAGTACAGCGCCGGATTCTATACTCCATGTACGATTCCGGCAACACACCGGATAAAGCATATCGGAAATCTGCCAAAACCGTCGGGGATGTGATGGGTAATTATCACCCCCACGGTGACTCGTCGATTTACGATGGTATGGTGCGGATGGCGCAGCCTTGGAAAATGAGTCACGTACTGGTGGACGGTCACGGCAACTGGGGTTCCCAAGACGATGACCCTGCGGCAGCCATGCGGTACACGGAGGCACGTCTGTCTCCTATCGCGATGGAAATGCTGCGTGACATTGAAAAACGCACGGTTATGTTCAAGGATAACTTTGATAACTCGGCAAAGGAGCCGGTTGTGCTGCCTTCCCGCTATCCGAATCTGTTAGTAAACGGCTCCAGTGGGATTTCGGCCGGATTTGCGACTGAAATTCCGACGCACAGCTTACGCGAGGTCATTGACGCCAGCATTGCTGTGATGGAAAAGCCGGATATTGAGCTGGAAGAGATTATGACCTTTATTAAAGGTCCTGATTTCCCGACGGGCGGACTAATTATGGGTGGCGAAGGCATTAAAGACGCTTATCGCACAGGTAAAGGGCGTATTTATATCCGTTCCAAAACGGAAATACAGTCTTTGCGCGGAGGTAAGCAGCAACTGGTCATTACGGAGATTCCATACCAGATTGTTAAATCAAGGCTCGTAACCGCCATGGAGAATATCCGTCTGGAGAAAAAGGTGGAAGGGATTGCCGAGGTTCGTGACGAGAGTGGTCGGAATGGTTTGCGAATTGTGGTGGAACTGAAGAAGGAAGCCGATGCGGAAGGGATTTTGGCCTATTTGCTGAAAAAAACCGACCTTCAGGTGGCATACAACTTCAACATGGTAGCCATTGTGAACAAAGCACCGCATCAGCTTGGATTGAAGTCCATTTTGGAAGCATATATCGCCCATCAACGCGAAGTTGTCACACACCGTATCCAGTTTGAGTTGGAAAAGGCGGAGGATCGCGCCCATGTGCTGGAAGGTTTGGTCAAGGCGCTGAACATTCTGGATGAGGTCATTGCGGCCATTAAAGCTTCCAAAAACCGTCAGGACGCGCAAAATAATTTGCAATGGATGTTTGGCTTTAGCGAACGTCAGGCCGATTCTATTTTGACCTTACAACTGTACCGCCTCACGAATCTGGAAATCACTACGCTGGAAAAGGAATTAAGTGAAATCCAGAAAAAAATTACACAGTACCGTTCTATTTTGGAAAGTGATCGCAAGCTGATCAGTTTGATCCGCAAGGAACTGCTGGAAATCCGTGAGAAGTACGGCATTGACCGCCGTTCGGACATACAGGGTGAGGTTGAAGAAATTAAGGTGAATCTGGAGGTCATGGTTGGGGCAGAGGATGTATTGCTGACTCTTTCCAAAGACGGCTATGTGAAGCGTACAGGTATGCTGTCCTTCACCCGTTCCGGTGGGGAGCGCTCAGCTTCTGGCGTTAAGGAAGGAGATTATGTCACTCAGTTGCTTGATGTCAACACACTTGATGTGTTGCTCGTCTTCACTCAGCGCGGACAATATTTCTTATTGCCTGTGCATCAGGTGCCAGAGTATAAGTGGAAAGAGCCGGGAACTCCGATTGTTAACGTCATTCCTTTAACCAAGGATGATCGGATCGTGAGTGTCATTCCGATCAAAAACATGGAGGAAATCGGCAAAAGTCTGGTGTTTGTAACGAAGAAGGGTCAAGTGAAGCGAACAGAGCTGAAAGAATATGCTACGAAACGTTCCAGTGCCGTAGCAGCCTGCAAGGTTGCAGGGGACGATGAGGTATTATCGGTAACGCTAAGCGACGGCACCCGGGATATTATGTTGATTACCCGTGCGGGGATGAGCATACGCTTCAAGGAGCAAGAGGTTAATGCGATGGGCCGCGTCTCGGCTGGTGTGAAAGGTATACAGCTGGCGGAAGGCGATGAAATTGTTGCAGCGCTGTGGGTGGAAGAGGATGAAGGAGAAGTGCTGGTACTGACCGAATCCGGTTATGGCAAGCGTACGCTTCTGCTGGATTATCCTGCTCAGGGACGAGGCGGTAAAGGAATCACCACCTTCGAATTCAAGGAAGGCAAACGGGTACGTTCGAACGGAACTCGGATTGTGGCTGCCTTCTATTGCCGTGAAGCTATTCAATTGTTTGCGATCACTGCAGATGGACAGACGATGTCCTTCCTTTCGGAAAAAGCTCCTTTGACTGACCGCAAGGATACAGGCAAGCTGCTGGCTCCTGTGGAGAAGAAGGACGAAATTGTGAATGTGCTGCTGCGTAGTGAGCCGCAGGCTTCCCGGTCCATAGAATAACAGGAAAGTCAAGCGCTTTTTAGCTCGAAAAAGAGAGGTCCTCTCGTGCCATTCCGGCACGAATGAGGACCTTTTTGCCGTCATGCTGTCGAACCTTGACCAGCCTCCAAAACCGAAGTGAGACTTCCCTCCCCTTTTCAATTGATGCTCCAAAAACGGCAGGAAACCGGGGCTAAATGGCGAAAATTTAATGTGATGAAATACAATCCGGACGGTGGCCCATACGGTAACTTTGATGCTTTTACTGATCCTGTTATTCAAAGGAGTGAGGCAAAATGCAAACGACCGAATTTGCGAAAATCTGGTCCAGAATGGCTAAGGATTACAAGGTTCATATGGAGCAGCAGTTGGCTCCATCATTGACTGAGGCTCAGCTTACGGTGCTGGAGGTTCTGAACGAATACGGCCGCATGAAACCGTCTCAACTGATCCCGTATCTCGCAACCACACCTGCGGCGGTTACAATGCTGCTAGACCGGATGGAGCGGAATCGCCTGGTCACCCGCTTTAGAGACGTAAAGGATCGCAGAATCGTATGGATTGTCATTTCGGATCAAGGAAGAGAAGAAGCGGAACGGGGATTGCAAATAAGGGATGATTTTCTAGGCTCTGCACTAAACCGGATTTCGCAGCATAATCAAAATTTGCTGGTTTATCTGTTGGGTAAAATCACCACAAAGACGAAAACGTCTGCATCGGCAAGCGAGGCAAAGGGAGTAAAGGAACAAATAGAGCGAGCGGAGTAAGCATCTTCTCTTTCATATTCTAAATAAAAATGCGCGGATAATGCTGCCCAAAAGGGCCACACATGTCCGCGTTTTTTGTGCTAAAAAACACATATTGTAGCTGTTGTCACCTTTTTAAATGACTTGTTGTATCCTGCAAGTTTCAGCTGCTCTTTTCAATACCTAATATCTGTTACAGGGATGAATGTTGACATTTACATATAACATGATAAAATTAGTTATACATAAATAACATTTCGTATGCGAATAGTTGCTTGATTATGTATATGGAATGTGAATTGGGTAATGGGAAGAAGGATGGTTCCAGTGAGTGACAGAGAGGAAGACAGACTTGAGGTGTACCGGATTATTCAGTCGGTAAGGGAGGTTAACAAAACGATATTTTATGCCTTCTGGAATGAGGAGCAGCATTTGGATCTGACAGCCGTTCAGCATATGGCTTTGGCGATTCTGAATAAACGACCCAATATCGGGTTATCTGAGCTGGCAGACATAGCCCATATGGGGTGTAGCTCCATGAGCGGGGTGGTTGACCGCTTGACCAAGGCAGGATATATCGCTCGCGGACGGCATGAGCATGATCGCAGATCCTTAGTGCTGACGCTTACGCCGGAAGGAAAAGACATCATGCAAAAAGTAGACGCCATGTGGATGGAGCGCGTCTTGCCCATTCTGGACATCCCGAAGGAGCATCTGGACATGGTCCTGGATATTCATAAACAAATGATAATGAAATTGACACCGAAGGGAATGAATCAACTTGAGCAGTCCTCAAATGACACTACCAGGTAATGTACGCAGAGCACCCATTGTGGCCGCTCTGTTGATTGGCGCGTTTGTTGCGATTTTAAACCAGACGTTGATAAGTGTGGCTTTACCGAAAATGATGAGTGATCTGAATGTAGATGCCAATGTGGCTCAGTGGCTTAGTACGGGCTTTATGCTCGTGAACGGGGTATTGATCCCGGTGACCGCATTTTTGATTGCGCGTTTTTCCACTCGTAAATTGTTTATTAGTGCAATGATTATCTTTTCAATCGGCACGCTGTTGTGCGCTATTGCGCCGAGTTTTAGCATATTGCTTATCGGACGTCTCATTCAGGCCGCGGGTGCGGGTATTATGATGCCTTTAATGATGGTCGTTATCTTGAACATCTACCCAATTGAGCGTCGTGGCCGGGCGATGGGAACACTGGGGATTGCGATGGGTTTTGCTCCAGCCATTGGACCAACCTTATCCGGTTATATAGTCCAGCATTACGACTGGCGGGTACTGTTCTGGATCATCCTGCCGATTTCAGTGATTTCGATTGTGATCGGATTTATTTTTCTGAAAAATGTAACGGAGCAGTCCAAGCCTAAGTTGGACATTCCCGGCATCATTTTGTCTACGCTCGGTTTCGGTGGACTGTTATATGGCTTTAGTGATGCAGGAACATCGGGCTGGGGAAGTATTCCGGTCCTGTCTACGCTTATTGTTGGGACGATCGCGCTGATTCTGTTTATTGTTCGCCAGTTGAAGGTTGATGAACCTATGCTGGAGTTCCGTATCTTCAAATATGATGTGTATAGCTTGACGACAATCATTAATGTCATTGTGACGATGGCTTTGTACGCCGGTATGATATTACTGCCGATTTATTTGCAAAATATTCGCGGCTTTTCACCGCTTGAGTCCGGTATGCTGATGTTGCCGGGGGCAATTCTGATGGGGGCCATGTCTCCTGTGACCGGGGCTATTTTTGACCGAATTGGAGCGCGCTGGTTGTCCGTGATCGGCTTGTTGATCATGGCTGTGACGACTTGGGAGTTCGCACGCTTGACCGAGACAACGACCTATATGACGCTGCTGGTTAATTATACGGTTCGGATGTTCGGGATGTCATTGCTGATGATGCCGATCCAAACGGCCGGGTTGAACCAGCTTCCGCAACGATTGAATGCGCATGGTACGGCAATGAGTAATACACTGCGTATGATTTCCGGTTCAATCGGGACGGCAATTCTGGTGACGGTGATGTCGACTCAAAGCAGCAACCGTCTGACGAATATTGTTGCATCTGAGGGATTATCTGTTACAGATAAGGCAGAGATGCTGGCAGCAGGCAATCAGGCTACGATTTACGGTATCAACTCAGCCTTTATCATTGCGACGCTGTTGAGTGTGACGGCCCTGATTTTGGCGTTTTTCATCAAGAATACGAATGCTCAAAACGCTCGGCCCCGTCAGCAGTTGGTGAACAGTAAGAAAGGGCAGTCTGTGGTCTCCTCGTCATAAGGGACGGGAGGGTTATCAGATTTTTAACAAAAAAAGCCCGTAATGCATGTTTGTTTGATTACATGCGTTACGGGTTCTTTTTGTATATTGAATTGAAGATATTAAAAGCTGAATACGTGGACTTGCCTGCTCAATTCTCAGCTTCGATCATGCTTTCATAAAGCGATTTAGGCCACTCACTCCATGGGAATTGGGCTGGAGGGAACGAGTGGAAGCTCATGTTCTCCTTGCTAACCGGATGCGGTGCTCCGGCAAGCAGAGACCAGAGCGCCAATTGTTGACCTGGGCGGCTCAGGCTGCTACCGTATTTTTGATCCCCGTATAGAGGACAGCTGATAGCCTGCATCTGTACACGAATCTGATGCGAGCGTCCGGTGTGTAGCTCAATTTGTACAAGACTGAGCCCATCTGCTTGTCCAAGCACGCGGTACTCCAAAATAGCCTCCTTGGAGCCAGCCGTGCCAGGACGAACCGCCTGAACAGTGTTAGTGCGGCTGTCCTTTAACAGGTGATGGGTCAGACGGCCTTGTAAGGCCGCGGGGACACCGTTTAGAACCGCCACATACATCTTGCGGAAACTACGACCTCGAACCGACTCTGACAGCCGGGAAGCAGCTTTGGACGTCTTGGCAAAGATCATGGTCCCACCTACAGGCCGATCCAGTCTGTGAACCAGTCCCAAAAATACGTTACCGGGCTTATTGTGTCTGATCTTGAGATCTTCTTTGAGTAAAGACAGCAGATCAGGATCACCGCTGGCATCCTCTTGTGTTGGAACGTTGACAGGCTTCACAATCGCCAACACATGGTTGTCCTCATATAGAACAGGAATGTCCGATTGTGAATGCCCATGCCGGATAAGCTTATCTGGAGTCATAGGAGGAATTAAGCCTCCCAGCGTCCGAGAATACCGCATGGCAAGTTCAAGCCCGAGCGGGTGATCGGCAATCCGATTTCACCAGCGCTTATTTGACCGCCGTACTTTTGCTGCATCGTCATGCTCAGCATGTTGCGCAGTACGGTAGGGGAAATCCCTGTGGTATAGGAGTTAATCAGCATGAACAGCGGTTGATCTGAAATGATACTCATGCAGGATTCCAGGAACGGATACAGGCTTTCTTCCAGCTTCCACGTTTCACCGTTTGGTCCGCGCCCGTAGGAAGGAGGGTCCATAATGATCGCATCATATCGGTTTCCCCGGCGTTGTTCACGTTGCACGAATTTGAACACATCGTCCGTAATGAAGCGTACCGGACGGTCGGCCAAGCCGGACAATTGCACGTTCTCCTTCGCCCACTGTACCATGCCCTTGGCGGCGTCCACGTGAACTACACTGGCCCCGGCATACGCTGCGGCAGTAGTGGCTCCCCCAGTGTAGGCGAACAGGTTCAGTACCGAAATCGGTCTGCCAGCGCCTTTAATTTTATCCATCATCCAGCTCCAGTTCGCTGCTTGCTCCGGAAAAAGACCAGTATGCTTGAAACTGGTCGGTTTAATGTGGAATTTAAGCGGCCCGTAGCTGATCGTCCATCGCTCTGGAGTAGGCTTTTTCATATCCCAGCTACCGCCCCCAGAGGAACTGCGGTGGTAATGTCCATGAACATCGCGCCACTCGGCTGTTTCCTGGGACAATGGCCATATAATTTGCGGATCAGGCCGCCGCAGGACAATATCGCCCCAACGCTCCAGCTTTTCGCCGCCGCCTGTATCCACTACTTCATAATCTTTCCATTCTTGTGCTACATACATGTACAATCCATCCTTCAGCATTCAATTCAGGATTCCGGCAGTCCTCTGCGCAAAAATCCCCATATGGAGTCTATTGTACAACAAACCTTAGCAACAATCGAATGATTCCGTGGAGAAGCTGGCATTGACCGTTATAGCTCCCAGCATTTTTTGTCGCTATATGGCGACTTTTGATAGGCGAAAAGTGTTATGAAGCAGAATTGTTTATTTTCCAAATTATTTATGTTGAAGGAATTTAAAAATCATTGACATTTTTCGAATTTATATTTTATCATGTAAATAAATAGTTATATGTTACGCTTATTTAATAATCAAAACATCCTGTCCTACCTCGACGTTATGTTATCAATTTCATCTATGATACTGAAATCTTTAGCTGTAAATATAAGGTTTCACTATACTTCCAGTTTTACCCACTTCCAAGATCACACAATATTTTACTCACACCACGAAATGCTATTCCATTATTCTACTCCATCATTCTATTCCATTTTTAAGCTTGTTTTTTATTAAAATGATTTTTCTACTGTCTGTAATAACGATTTCCGTACATATGCACGTTAACGCTCGAATTGTGAAAACATTTTTGTTTTGCCACCTTCTTGTCGAATGAAAGGTGTTTGATAAAGAAAAAAACATTCATAACAGTTGAACAGGCGTGGGGAGTCTTTGAACGACCGTTGAATTTGGGGTTGGTAAAAAAGTGAGGCCGCTTCGTCTAATAAATTTTTTTCGAATATTTTAAATTCTAAGCAGCAGCTAACGATGAATTGTCAAGTGTTTGTATAATTTCGGATGGAGGTGAGCTCAATTAGCTAGAGCTTTATCATGTGTTCATAGACCGATGAGCGTTCACAATTTGGAAGGTTGGCGTATATATCGGACTCTCCAAGGCACAAGCTTCGAATACGGGTGTTTCTTGTCAGGAAGCCGGATCGGGTGTGTTACTGAATTTTATCGAAGGTATGTAGGATGCTTTGAATATGGGGAAAAATTCGCGATATGAAATTTTTTACGTCGAATTGAGCATACAAGATTGTCTCATTTATTTACGAGATGCCAGACGAGCTTCTAAAAAATCAGCGATAAAGGAGTATATAAATATGGCGAACAAGTATTCCACGACAGAATCAGTCCTTAACCAGCACAAAGCTCATGTTAGACAAAAACTAGTCAAGATAATTGGAAATGTGACCCAACTTAACGAAGATGAAATAGAGCCACAAACGCATTTTTTAGAGCTAGGGCTGGATTCCATTACTCTATCTCAAGTCCGTCATAGCATCAAGGATGCGTTTGGATTTGACATACCTATGAATGAGTTTTTTGATACGCTAACCACGTTGGAATTGTTGACAAATCATGTGGCAGAAAGAGTAGTTATCCCCATTGAGTCTACGAATCAGAAGGTGGTAGAAAGTTCTGTGGAGATCCCAGGTAAGGGGATAGAACATACGGCCCCTTATGTATTACAAACGTATGAAAAACAGAACCTTTCGATGTCCGCGCCTGTGGGCTTAGAACGCATTTTGGAGCAACAGCTTCATTTAATGTCACATCAGCTTGAGGTGCTGCGGGATCATACCATAGCACATGTGAACACTACCACTGTATATCACCATCACCCCGAGGAAGACAGTGCAAAGATCGTACAAGCAGTCAAGGACAGCGTAAGCGACCTTCGTAAAGGAGCCTTCCTACCCGACCTGTCGTCGAACGGAAGCGGCCCAGGTCTGGAAAAGCAAGCTTTAG
Organism: Paenibacillus terrae; assembly: GCF_000943545.1. Taxonomy (GTDB): domain Bacteria; phylum Bacillota; class Bacilli; order Paenibacillales; family Paenibacillaceae; genus Paenibacillus; species Paenibacillus terrae_A. The sequence goes on along the minus strand of NZ_JTHP01000080.1, from coordinate 4,172 downwards.
CTGTATCCATGCCTCCGGAAACGGAGACATGGGGCGCTCAGGAAACTGTTATTGCACTGACCCCGGATCAAAAGCAGCTTTGGTTCGCTACGGTTTCAGAACGAAATGACTCACAATCTTTACATGAAACCGCTTTGCTACGTTTTTGTGGCCCGCTTCAGCCCGAAGCTTTTACCGAGGCAGTTCATACCATCGTGAACCGCCACGAAGCTTTGCGTACCTTTATGAATGATGATGGAGAGACACAAGTGATTACATCTGAAATGAAGATTAGCGTTCCATTGCATGATTTTAGCGACTACTCGCCAGATGAACAGGAACAGCACGTCCGAAATTGGCTGGCCAAGGATAGCACAATTCCGTTCCCATTAATACCTTATAAGCCATTATTCCGTGTTCAATTGCTGAAAATATCAGTCATAGAGCATATTGGTGTATTTACCTTCCACCATTTGATTGCGGACGGCTGGTCGATGGGAGTGTTCATGCGGGAGTTAGAGCACATCTATTCCGCGTTAGTCCGCAATGAAGCTGTTACTCTACCCGATCCGGTATCATTTCGGAACTATGCCGTTTGGCAGCATGATCAGTTGAGGTCTGGAGGAGAGGAGGCTGTTACGTTTTGGTCGGCTGTACTAAAGAGGTCTCTGCCTGTGCTAGATTTACCTTCTCCGGTGCGTGGGCTACAGATGCCATCTTCCCAAGGAAGCAGACATACTTTGATTCTGGAGGCACCGTTAGTTCAACGGCTGAGAAACGTAAGTATCAAACTCGGAAACAGTTTATTCATCACCCTTTTATCTGCATTTCAGCTTTTTCTGCATCGCCTGACAGGCCAAAAAGAAGTGATGGTAAGCGTACCGACAGCAGGACAAGCGCAAATGGATGCTTTTTCGCTGATTGGTAACTGTGTGAATATGCTTCCGGTCATTAGCGAAGTGTGTTCTGACGTTTCATTTAATTCATTTGCCCAAACGGTCAAACACCAAATGAATGAGTTGGAAGCCTACCAGAAATACAGCTTTGCCGGACTGGCCCCACTAGGATTAAAATATTTGCCAGTAATGAACGTTGTGTTTAATATGGATCGGCCGATTCCTCGTTTTTACTTCCACCAATTGGATGTAGAAGTGCTTGAAAACGAAATATCTTTCAGTAAATACGAGCTGTTTTTGAACGTTACGGAGATACAGAAGCAGTTGCGTCTTGACTTTGACTATAATACAGATATTTTTCAAGAAAATATCGTTAAAACGTGGTCAGAATACTTCCTTCACCTGCTGCATTTAATTGTGGAGAATGAGGAAATTCGTGTATCCTCGATTTCTTTACTTGATGTTGTGGGACAGGAGCGGCTTCGGGCTACATGGACTGATTACGTCGATTCTAACGGTATTTATCCTTGCGTGCTTGATGCATACAAGCAACCAGCACCTGTCGGAACAGCAGGGGAGGTCTATCAGGCCTCGGCAGTCAGCGGAATTTTGGGAACGACCCGGGAATGGGCTTACGTGGAAGGTGGAGCGAAGCTTTTACATATCGGTCATTTGGACCGAAGCATCTGCATCCGCGGACATCAAGTGAATTTGGAACAACTGGAGAAACACTTGCTGCAAACTTTCCAACTAAGTGATTGCTTGATTACCCCGCAAACGAATGAAGCCGGTGAAGTATTGCATTTAACCGCCTTTCTTGTGGCAGCCGCTTCAAAGCCTTGGGAAGAATCCGAGCTGAAGCAAGCTGTGAATAGACTCCTTCCGGATTATACGCGGCCTCGTTGGTGCATTAAGATGCATCGTATTCCTCTCTTAGCAAATGGAGAGCCGGATCTGCAGGTCCTGCTAGAAGTGGGAAAAGCAAGTGTTAATGCAGCAAAGGATGTTGGTTCTGAGGTACAAACCGCTGAGGAGAAGCTGACGACTATTTGGAAGGACGTTTTGAATGTGTCCGAAGTTAACCGTCATGAATCCTTTTTCCATTTGGGTGGGGATTCGTTAAAAGCGACCGTCATCTTGTCCAAAGTGAACAAGGAGTTGGGTGTACACATCCCACTCAGCCGCATTTTTGATTTGCAAACGATTGCCGAACTTTCTGCATTTATTGTCGGAGGGCAGCAGCAAACATATGAATCGATTGTTCCTGTGCCCCCCGAGCCTTTTTACCCGGTGTCTTCAGCCCAAAAAAGGATGTACGCACTGGATCAATTGGGTGGCGGAACAGCCTACCATATTTCAGGTCAGCTCCTCATAGAAGGAGACTTGGAAGTTTCAAAGTTTATTGAAGCTACTAGGGAAGTTATTTTAAGACATGAGTCCTTCCGGACATATTTTGAACTGCAGGCTGGGGAGATTGTACAAAAAATTCGGGACACGATGACGTTTGAAATACCGTTCTCACGAATTCCGCAAGAAGAGGCAGCGCAGGCCCGAATCTCGTTTATTCGGCCCTTTTACTTGGATAAAGCTCCTTTGCTCCGCATTAAACTGTTCGAACTTATTCAGGGCGGTTTTATGCTCCTGGTGGATATGCATCACATCATTGCGGACGGTTTTTCTATGACCATTATGATGGATGAGATCATCCAGCGTTATCAGGGCAGAGAGCTTGCTGACATTCAGCTTCATTACAAGGACTTTGTGGCTTGGAAGCAGCAGCAAATAAATGGCAGTAAATGGAGTGAGTGTAGACCATATTGGTTAGGGGCCTTGAATGGAAAGCTTCCCGTTCTGCAAATGCCTGCGGACTTTTCGCGACCGCAGACACAAAGTTTTGAAGGGGACAGTTTGACGGTCACATTGGATGGGAAGTTGACAAAATCCTTATACCAACTAGCCCAAAATACCGAATCAACGCTTTTCATGGTGCTTTTAGCAGCGTATAACGTGTTGCTGGCCAAGTATTCGGGTCAAGAAGATATCATTGTAGGTTCGCCTGTGGCTGGAAGAGAACATGTGGATACGCAAGCGATGATCGGGATGTTCGTTAATACACTGGCGCTTCGGAATTACCCGCATTCGACACTAACGTTCCAATCCTTTTTACAGGAGGTCAAGCAAAGCACGTTGTTGGCACTGGAGCATCAGGAATATCCATTTGATGAACTGGTAGATCAACTTGAACTGGTTCGTGATGTCAGCCGAAATCCTGTGTTCGATACGATGTTCAGTTTGCAAAATGTCGGGATGGACACTTTGGAGGTCGAGGGGGTCCGATTTAAACCGGAGGAATATAATGCTGGCGTAGCGCAGGTCGATTTCTCATTGCTTGTGACTGAAGAACAAGATCAAGTGACCCTTGTTTGGGAATATGCTACTAAGTTATTTAAGCCAGAGACAATAAGGAAGTTGGCAGAGCATTATATAAAGATCTTGGAGACAATCGCCCAGGATAGTAGATTACGATTGGCTGATATGAATATTTTGTCTGATAATGAAGAACAGTTAATTTTATCAAGGTTAAATGAAATGTCTACACTTAATACACTAGCCAAAAGTAGACAAATTGATTATTCAGATTACAAAGATCATGATGCCGCTTTGAATTACTGGAGAGCGTATTTGAAGGAGTACGAGGGTCAATCTCGCTTACCGCAGGCTCGAATGAATAAGACATGGAGTCGTCAGACCGAATATCATGACTTTCATTTGGATGCAGACATGATAGGCGGGCTGCAACGGATTGCTCAGGAATATGAGGTAACCATCCAAATACTGGTGCAAACGGTGTGGGGACTTCTGCTGCAAAAATATAACGGTACGGATGATGTAGTGTTTGGTAGTGTGGCTTTAGAAAGCACATCTGTGGTACGGAATGAAGAGCAAGCCCTCGATCAGCAAATAAATACTGTACCTGTGCGCATTAGAACTAGTCATAATAGTCGATTTTTGGAAGAGATCAAGCAACAACAAATGCTTTCTATGCGTAACCTTGCCCATAAAGTGTATTCACTCGAAGAAATTGAGGCAATGTCAGAGCAAAATCACGATTTAATTAATCACATCCTTATTTTTGATCATGTATCAGTAGAGGAAGAAATTCAGCAACTGGGTGGTAGCGATGAGAATCGCTTTTGTATTGACGAAATCGATTGGATGAAGCAGACAAATTATGACTTTAATCTGGTTGTAGTGCCGGGAAAAACGATACAAATGAGAGCTATTTAGTCGTCGTGT
>NZ_JTHP01000079.1 GCF_000943545.1 Paenibacillus terrae | reverse complement strand
GCTTTCACCGCACACGGCGTTCCACCTTATAGAATAAAAGTTAAATCATCTCGAGTTTACAAGCTTTGCGATAGAGATTAAGTTTATCGACCATAGGGTCGGTAAGTTGTAGGATGCTTTTATAATGCTCAATCGTTTTGGTTTCTGTGGCGTGAACCAACCTATGAACGTCCTTGTGAATAATCCGGAGATTGTTATAGTTGTCCGTACCGCCTAAAGATAGAGGCTTATAATGATGACAATGAACCTCTTCTGACTGTAGGAATAAACCAGTAATTTCACATAAGCCTTGAACCCTTGAGTATCGTGAGAGTCTATTATCAGAATACTCAAGCGTTCTATCCCAAACATCCGATCGGACTAATTTTGATAGCTCTAATTGGACATTGTATTTGAGATTTGCGTGAATATTTACTCTAGCTTCAGCACAGTAAGGGGTCAACTCCTGGCTGAAGTTCAGTGGTTTACTCTTGGAAACATCCGGCAAGGGGAAAAGTAGCGTTCCTGCAACCTCCCAAGTTTTATTATTATTTTTGTAAAACTTGGAGTAAGTAGGTGGAGGACGGCTTGGTCTTCCATACTTGCTAATGGATTTAAGACGATTGAACATAAACCGGTTCTTGCAAAAGGCAATTTCCTGAAAGTCCATGCTTACATGTGATGCCAATTTGAAATAGTTGTGTAAGCCAAGGACGAAACTGTTCCAATTTGAGATCGTTTTAGGAATGGGAGACAGCTTAATTTCAGTGATCAGTTTGTTTATTCGTTTCTTGATCTGGTCCTTCTTTTTGTCTGAAACGAAACTATGAGCTACATGCTTTTTGCCTTTAGGAACGGCCTTAATCTTGAAGCCCAAGAAATTAGATGACTTCTTGCGCAAATTTATGACCATTGATTTCTCTGGAGAGATATCTAGTTTTAGTCGTTCTTTAAGGTATTGTTTGACTGCATGGTACCATTTATAGGCATCTTGTGGGGTTCTGGAAAAGATTTTAAAATCATCAGCATACCTTACGATAAAGCCCTCTTTGAGTTTTGTCTTCTTCAGGGCCGCATATTTATTTCTTTGTGTGTAAGGGTGTTTGGTTTTGAAATTTTCCCATTGCCCTGCGACCCAGTGATCCAAGTCGTTGAGTACTACGTTGGATAATAAAGGAGAGAGAATTCCACCTTGTGGTGTACCTTTACATGGTATTCCTTCCTTCTCAATGGGCGCCTTCAGCATTTTCCCTATAATGGCAAGTACTCTCCGGTCTTTAATCCCTATATTCCAAAGTTGTTTAAGAAGCAGTGTGTGGTTTACGTTATCAAAGAAGCCTTTTATATCAACATCAACGACAAAGTGAAGTTGGGCGTTGTTAATTAATGTGTCGCACCTTGACTTTGCATGATGCGTGCTTCTTAGAGGTCTGAAACCATAACTATGCTTGTAAAATTTTGCTTCACAGATAGGCTCTAGAATTTGCTTAACCATTTGTTGTATCAATCTGTCAAGCATACTTGGAATGCCTAGCGGCCGTTTATCTCCGTTAGGTTTTGGGATGAAGACCCGTCTGACTAGTTTCGGTTTATAGTGATCAAGTGATGTACGAATTGTATTGATGAATTCATTCTTGCTGTAGCTTTTGAAATCATCAATGTTAAATTGATCAGTGCCTTGAGTCTTTGATCCTTTGTTGCCTTTAATCATTCGGTAGGCTAGGATTATATTTTTCTCAGAAATAATCAATTCGTATAGCCTGTTGAATGAGCAACCTTCTTTACTTTTCTGGTAAAGAGCATCAAAGGTGGATTGCATCCCGTAGTATTCAGCATATCGCAAATATGTGATGATTGTGGACAACTCCTTAAAGTTGTTTCCCACATTCTTACCAGACCGATCATCTGCAACTTGAGTAATCTACAATTAGAATTATAAGGCTTGGGGCTATCCCTCCGGAATGTTTCCATTCTTTCATAGGTACTGTGCCCCTACTCTCACAAGAGTAAATCATGTTGCCATGAACCATTCCCTTGATAGAGGTTTAACAACGGTTTGTTGTATAAATGTCCCTTGCTTTCCACGTTCCGATTATTCTAGCTATCCATGCGCGCTTTAGGTGGCAACTATGAGCCTGTAAACATTATACCCTCTTAGTTAGGTATCCCGAATTTCATAACTACAAATCTTACTTTTCGGTGGTTTACGCTGCTATTGCAGCACAACCCTTTCGGATTGTTCTACCTCTAGACCCGTACATTCGTCGCTTAGTCAGTTACTTTTGTAACATTCTCACCATGACGCGCTTTTCAGCACCCCGACCTATCTCCGACCATATTACTCTAAGAGAAATTTAGGTCTGATTCAGCCGACTTCACCTAGCTTCAAACCAAGACAAGCTATCTCTTGTTTTTGCTTGTAGGAGTATTAGGCAGGAAGTTTAAGCTCAACATGAAGGCTGTCATTCCTTCCTTCGAATAATCAGTTGTTGCTCCCTGTTGGGAAACCCACTCTTTTCATGCTATTAAGCACTTATAGAGTAACGTGTCGCACTGTAATGATAGCCTGTTTTGATTGCAATATTCTTGTATCCCTCGTTCGTATGACTGCCCGGGCGAATCGGCAGAAGGAACGGGAACTGATTACCACGCAGCGCACCGTCGATGCCGTTTGGTCCAACCCAGTACAGCGCACCGGTATGTTGGGAGCTGCCTTTCTTCGTCCGGAAGACTTGTTCCCAGTCGTAGTCACCGATATCCGTAATCCGAAAATCGTACAGCCGTCCAATCACTTGGACTGGTATGGTATTGATGGCGACATGGTTAGCCAAATCGAAGTTAGCCATCTTTTCCCACGTAAAATCCTTAGGAGCATTTTCCGCTATAGACCGGAAATGCACGGTATAATCACCCTCATCCACCCATACCGGCATATTGAACGTAGTGTCTTCCTGATTAACGGGAATATCAATCCAACTGCCCGCCGGGATGTATTTTTTCTTGTCCTGATTGAACACCGGAAACTCAAACATGACTTGCTTGTACGCGGTATACTTGGCATAATCCCGGTTTCCGTAACCTAAGATATCCCGGTGTTGTCCCTTAGTTGGAATGGTCACGGTAAACGGACGATCCAGAATCAGTGCGGCCCTGCCAGCAGTCGGGTACACTTTTTGATTATGCGGTTTGTCGTCTGTGATGCTCGGGTACATGACGACAGGGGTATGAACGGTTACTGTATTGATACCAGCAATAGGAAGCGCCTTGTCCTCGGCCTCTTCTGAGCTACCCGGTATGACGTTGTAATTAATTGTGCCGCTGCTTGGCGTATTCGCCTTGTTGACCTTGAACATTTCAATGACATGACCGGGACTGTATAGCACATCTTGCCCGATCTTCTCGGGAGCCAGGATTTTTCCAGGCGTTGGTCCCTCTTTCTTAACGCGTTTATGATCCATAATGGTCTTGCCGTCAAAGTTGACGGTGTCGTTTTCCACTTCCACATCCGGAGTTCGCTCCTGAGCAACAGGCTCTAACTCTCGTTCCTCATTGGGTACCTTCGGCATGGATTTACCGCCATAAATGTACTTGGAGCCTCCGTCGATGATGCCCGGCGCTGGCCCCGGGTAATACTTGCCGTTGGTCGCGGATTCTACCGCAGGCGGCGTGTAGTTGCGCGTTGGAATCGTGATGCCACCACCCGGCAGCGCATAGTTACGAAGCTGCGCGTTTTTGATACCGTATACTTCCAGATTATCAATCGTCCAGTAAGAGTACGGCTTCACGATCTCATATTTGTAATACTCCACAATGGTCATATGGCGTGTGTCATTGATATCTTCCCATTCTAGCTCATACGTACGCTTGAGTTTTACGTTATACGCACATTCTCCCTTGAGCTGCTGGAACGTATTCTTGAACAGATAGTTTCGGGCAATGACGTTACTGTACAGGCTTTCCGAGGTCGGTATGCCCTTGGCAACGTCAAAGCGGTGTTCTTCCCGCTGGTCGGCTTTAATTACTGCGGAAACCATCGGATCTAGGTATTTGTCTGATTGACTACCTGCCGAGGTAGGCCGGGTACATTTGACCCCTGTAGGCGGCTCTTCCTCTGGCTTCAGTTCTTTGTAGTACAAATTGACGGTGTATTGCTCGAACTTGCCGTCATACGTCAATGACTTAAGCTGGCCGGGTGTAATGTTGCCGCTCGGCGGCTCGGCTTTAGAACTTTTCTTGTAGCCTACGTATTCATAGTTTGGGTTGCTGCCAGGTGTGAAGTCGTAGGTTTGTCCGACCTTCAGGTCTTCGCTGCGCGGTGGGAATATCGCATCCAGCGGCTTCTCTGCGTCGGTAAAATGCTTCACGGTCAGGCCTCCATCCAGTTCGATCTTGAACAAGATCGGCTGGAAGATACGCCAGGCTTCTACCTCCTTCGCACAGTTTGGACAGCTCTCGTATTTGATATTACGTGCCTGAAGCTCAGCATTTAGCTTCATGTTTACGGTAATCGGAATGATCGTGGTGTCCGTCCCAATCCCTTGCTTCTGAAAAGGTCGAATATCCTTTTCCTCTGTGCCTTTACTCATAGCATCCGAATAGTCTTGATACAGGTCAGAACGTGATTTAGTGAAGTATTCTCTATTATCACTAGCTGTGTAAAGTCGAGCCGTTACATTCTTGATCTTGCGACCCGGGAACTGAAACTTATAGGTGAAGGTTGCTTCCCCATGCATTCCCTTTCCCGGCTGTTTACCGTCATCTGTGACCCATTTCCCAGCGGTGTTTTTCCACATGTCAAAGTACATCATACCCACAAAATAGCGGTCATTCTTGTCCGCATAGTAGGACAATGGCGTAATTTCTGTTTCCGCAGCGGCCTTGTTCGTAAGAAAAGAAAAAGGTGGGAGCTGCAACAGTAGCAGTACCCCCACCAGCAATACGGCCAGAATTCGTTGTGTCTTCTTCATTGGCTTAATTACCTTTCCATAGGTTGACCATCATCGGTATATAGCCATCACCTTGCAAACGAAATCCAATGTACTCAATGTCTTGCAGTTTGAATGATTTATAATTTTTGACACCTTGAAAGAGTTCATCTCCAGACGAATAAATGGGGTAATAGATCATTTTTGTACCGTCTCCGTTATCTTTCATCAAGTCGTCCGTTGGGTATCGAAAACGAGCATCATTGTTCTTAGTCAAAAAGAAAATGGGTCCTGCCGTAGATTTTGTTTTTACTCTCATACGAAGGTAAGGTGTTCCATTAGGACTAGTATACGGTTCCACTGAATAAATATCTCTTAGTAGCTTAATAGGTAGGTCAGACTGTTTAAAAATCAACACTTTGTCATAAGGCTTGCCAGTTTCATCTTTCAAAAGAGCCGGTATAGTACCAATGGTTTTTTTGTAAGGTTCAATGCTTACCTGCTGCCCTTTAGTCTCCAACGAAGCAATCTCCTTTTTGCCGATCCACACCCATCGGCTGACCTTATCCCATTCCACCGTTTGGCCCAAACCTTCGCTGACCAGGCGCAGAGGAACAAAAGTCCGGTTCTGCTTCAGAATGATCTTCGTTTCATACGTTTTCGTTTGGCCGTCCACGGTGGCCGAATTCTGGCCGACCGTCATTGCCACGCTATGTGCATCGTTTTTGATCGACACGGCCAGCTTGCCGCCGGTTTTTTCCCAGCCGACTTTCGCGCCCAAGGCTTCTGAAACAAAACGAATCGGTACCATGACATAATCATTGTCGTCCTGGAATGGCTGCGCGTCCGGAAATTGAATCGTTTTGGCATCCAGCAAGACCTTGATCGGCTTTGCATTCTCGCTTTTAGCTGCCTGGATAGGTACAACTGTACCCACAAGAAGTAATGATACTGCCGAAATCGAAAGAATCATTTTTTTAATCATAATAACACTCTCCTAAAATAGTATGACAAAACTCCGGGTCCCTCTTTACTTTAAAGGTAGTCGGTATAGCTTCTTAATTAAGCTTAATAATCTCCAAATTAATTGATTTATGAGATTTAGAGCCTCTAACATTTTCTTGATAGGTTGTCCCCTGATAAAGAACTGTTACAACTATCTGAAGCGCTTAAGATTTAGAAGAAATACTTAACTATCACCGGCTTCCATTATATCCCTCCCTAAAATGAAAATACAATTTCAAAATACTTTTTATTTCTTACCAGGAAAGTAGCCTGCTAGAGCTGCTTCATATTCACTAGAAAATTTCTCTACTATAACTCCACTGTAATGATCACTTTCCCTAAAATAAACTTTTATACCGTCACGTAAATACCCATAAATAACAGCTTGCTTAACCAAGCGGCTACCACCAAGTGCATAATTGTTATAAAAATTCAATCCAACTGGAACACCTTGAATGAAGGAGAGGATTCCAACATCATTAACAGTATTATTCCACTCTTCTTGGTCTACACGTGGCAACGTAAACCTATACGTAATCCCTAAATTTCTTGCATACACATTATAGGCATTAATGTAGTGCTCTAAATTTTTTTGAACAACATTAATAATAGTTGTTCTCCGTACTTGATCAAATAACTCCGGGTCGTTTAATAGAGAAATTTTATGATTTACTTGGGAAGCAACGTCCTCCCGTTTTCCTTCAAACCATTGCTTCTGCTGCGCATCATATGCATAAACGTAATCATCTAAGGTGAACGAAAGGCTATTCCCTTGGTTGTCCGCATACGAAAAAGGCATTTTGGACTTCCAAACCTGTCGGTTCTCTTTTTCTCCCTCTTTATTAATAAAGGTGTCATTCGTGTAAATCCATAACCCGTCATAATCAACAATAGCAAGTACAGGTATGTATCTTTTTAGAACCCCCTGTGCTATTTCATCGTCACGAATGTCCACATTATTGAATAACGTTTCATAGAAAGCTTCAACAGCTCGTTCTTTGTTTGCCCTGATCTTCTTGGCTGAATCATAACGAGTCTCCATGTTCTGGTTTTCATTGAGTCGCAATGAAAAAGCTGCATCTTGAACCGCTGTTCGGAGAGCACCATCATAAAGAATCATTTTCTCCTGTGTCCGCTCCTGCTCAATACCACGCCAATAATTTTTAAAAAAGATTGGGGAAACTATAATAACAAACACGAGTGCCCAATTAATAATTTTCATTGTTTACAATCCCTCCATACGGGATATCAATGCGAGTTGGGTCCACCGAATTCCCGTTGGTTAGGAAATCGGATAGAAGCTTAGCCTTTGTTGTATTCGTATTTCTCACGGTAACCGTAAAAAAGTCACCTTCTTTGAGATAGTATTTTCGACTGGGGTCAAAATCTGAAACACCGTTATCTGGGAACAACGTATATAGAATTGTTTGTTGGTAAACCGCATCATAGTATACTTCAGCAGCTCCAGTAAACGTGGCTTCATCAGTTGGGTCTTTATAAATTGGATTATAGCGTTTCGCCTTATGTTCCATCTGAATATCAAACAGGTTATTGGTCGCACCCAGTTCTCTCGTAAAATCGCTATACATCATCGGAGATATATAACCTTTATTCCGAACAGAGTCTACAAAATTGGTCACTGCATTGTAAGATAAGTTATAAGCCATCTGGTCTTGCTGTTCGTAAGTAGACTGAAGCGGGAAAAAAAATAGGAGCAAAACAGCTATAACGGATGCAAATGGGATCGATAAATACTTGACCATGTTTAGCCCCTTTCTTTTACACCCTTCTAAAAATTAGTTTTTGAAGAATTCCATTACTATCTCGTTCGTATTCAGTATGGTACATATCATTAACACTAATCATTGAAACGTCAGTATAGTCCATATTTAGATTCTTATCGTATAAAAGTCCATCGACTTGGATATCAGCATTAATCTCGGCAATATGAAATATGGACTGGACAACGGATGCTCCATCAACTGTTTCTGATCCCTCTATTAAGGGTGTCTCAATAAGATTTCGATCTCTGCCGCTTATTGTAGAATCCGCTTCGACCAAACTTTGATGAGTAGTCTCAAATAAGTATGAGCCTGAAATAAGTGCTGTAAGAAAGAGAAAAAACAAAGCGGAAAACTCAACCATACTCGCAGCATTTTTCATTTTTTTGCTCCAATCTTAAATTCGTTATGCTTCCCTCTATTCAATGAAAAAGAGAAGCATAACAAATGACTTATTGTTGAGTAAATGTAAGTCCTGTTACAACATTATTTGCATCACGTACCACTTCACCTTTGAATTGACCGGATGGATTTACGTACTCATTTGATGTGATTGATTGTGTATTCCCTATATTTCCTTTGGTATAACTCGTTCCACCGCTATTTTTTTTCGTTTTTATATCAATTTTAAATTCCTCTTTATTACCAAACCTACGAATAGAGCTAACGACCTGACTACCTGTTAAAATGGTGTTTTCATAGCCAACAAAGGCTTGTCCTGTCAGTTCTGTTTGAATCCCTGCAAATTCAGTTTGTGCCTGTTTTGTACCTTCTTGAGCGGACCCAAACAACATAACGACTATAGTGATGAGTGCAATAGTTAAAAATAGTCCTGCTGCTACCTTCAGAGCCGAGGCTGCGTTATTCATTTAATTCATTTCTCCTTCAATAATTTTTTAAGATGTTGATGTGTACCATATATCGTTTTAACTAATCTATCTGTAACAATGAACTACCATAGTCATTTCACCCCCCTGAAATATTCCTAATTTGCTGAAATGACTCGCCTGCTTGAATAATACTCAGGTAGATCATAGGTGCGACCAGATAAATAAAAACAAGGTAAGCTCCGGGAGCAAAACCGAGTGTTCTCCCCCAATTAGCCTTCATTTCGATGACACGGTTGAAATGTTCTTTCCTTTTTTCAGAATAATATTCCTTCGTCAATTCAAGGTCATCGAATGCTTCTAAAAGTGGTATTTTTGAAGCTGCAAGCTTTAATTTTTGAACTATTCTGGCGAATGGTTCAAATGAAACATCCTCTTCTAATTGTTCTAGTGAGTGCTCCTGACCACCACTGTAGTCATTCAAGCAATTTTTAATTGGATCTTTGAATATAATGCTATAGCGTTCCATCCACTCAAGGATGGTCTCCACATCCATCCGTTTAAAGTTAGCCAAAATAGAAATAATGGTATGAAATTGATCGACTTCTTCTTGCATTTCCATATACCGCACTCTCTTTTGAAAATGGAGTAACCCCACTGGGAAATAGTAAGCTAAGTAGCATAATACAATACTGATCAGTAACTCATACCACTTGAAAAACTCATTTTGAATAATCATGAACTTTTGATAAATCCGATTCGCTGTTATGATCGTTGCTGGATCATTTTTGCTCATTGAAGTTAAAACACTTACAGTAGTAATCAAGGATTCCGGAGTAACTTTGCTATTCCTATCCAAGGTTTCAATTACAGAACGATCAAAATTTGTATTACGGATCTCTTGAGCTTGTTCTTTTGGACCCAATTTTCCGAGCATACCATTTCCCTGTACAGGAACATAGAGTGTATTATGGATGGTTATACTGTGCATCTGGAATGCAATGAGAATGGTACACAAAAAAACAATTACGCTTAAAACAATTCGTTGGATATAAAGCCACTCAATTGTTAAATACGAGTTGGCGTCTTTAATGAGCATTGACAATTTAAAATGAAGTCCTTTATTTGAATCAGGTGCTAATCGATCAACTAACCATCGTATCGGAAAAACCTTGTTATATAAGAATTTTTCCCACATAATTCGATCCGATTTTTCCACATAACGAGCTTCATCATTATTTAGCAATTTCTTAATCAAGGCGTAACAAATTAGTACAACTCCAAAGAATATAACCTTTATAAAAAAACCAATTTTACTGTCATAAAAATCATTCATGATCGGAAAATAATTCTTGGCCCATATTTCAATGGGTCTGATAAAGAGAGAAGATAAAACCGCTATGGTTGATAATCCTTTGAGTAAATAGTTCAATTTTTCTCTTCTCAGAATTTCATAATTCACATCTTGAACCAACTTAGCCAATGAGTTTAGGTACATAGATGATTTGTTGACAATTTGATCCCCAAACTCAAACACTAAATAAGAAAAGCCAGTAAATAGTTTAAAAAACTTATTAGGAGCGACCTCATAGTAAGTATCGAGCGCCTTTTCCTGATTCTCTCCAGTTAAGATTTCATAAATTCTCTCTCCATGTTGTGCTGCTTCATGAGGAGCAGTTTGACTCGATTCATATAACGCTTCCTCAACATTTTTTGTGCGTTGATAATGGTGTCTACAGTCTTCAAATAGTATGATGGACTGTTTAAGAAGTCTGTCCTCCACTCTATTTACAAAGGTATCTATCATCATCCCATTTACAACCACAGCCCCAAACAGAACAAAAAATATAGTGAACAAATCCCGACTAATAAAAGAGGCTAATAGAACTATAATGGCTGTAGATCCTAGAGTAACAAAGGTAATCTTCATCGTATTGCTTCTAATTGCATACTCGTCAAATGTCTCAAGAACTTCTAGTCGTTTTCTTATTTTCCATATATATTTTCTTAGAAATGGGGTACGTTGAAATTGTATATAGCCCTTTTGATACCAAAGATTTAGGCTGTTTTGAAGTGCTTTTTTTCCGAAATGCTTTTTGAATAGTTCTTCCTTGTTTTTCCCATCAGCATTTCTTACAAAGGCCGATAAGAAAAAGACAGCTAGAACTAGCAGGAACATTGTTAGTGAAACACCAAGAATAATCCAACCAATCATGATGCCACCGGCCAGAAGGTTGCCAACATTTCCTCAAATGCAGCACAGTCTTTTTTGGTCATTTGTTTCAACATTTCTTTCTTTTGTCGTTCCGTAATCGAGTTCTTAGCCACATACCCCTCATCCTCAAATACGATAATATCGCGCTCCTCATAAGCTCGTTTATCAGTCATCCGCTTATAGAATTCGATCTTTGCTTTCTCCGGATCTTCAGGATAAGGATTTTCCTGATAAAGAAGGGGCACACATTCTGTAATACGCTCAATATATCTTCTCCCTTCCGGATCTTTAAATAAGTGAACATCAAAGTTAAGAATATTGACAACTTGCTGTTCTGCGATGAATTCATTCTGGAACAAACCTGTTTTTAGAGCTGAATTCCGTAAAGAAGATATTAAGTCCTTAAATGTCTTTGGATGGTGTGAAAATACTGTACATTTGCTAGCCACTGTACCTGCCTGAATAATCCATGTAACTTGCTCATCGCTTGCCGCTTCACCTATGATGTTCACCGCACCATCCGTTTTCTTTTGTACATCCATGCCTTGTTGACCAGAAATCTCTGCTGTTTCTTTCGTGGTGACAATATTTCGCCTCGGAAACAATTTCCTTAAATGAAGTTCAAACGCCATTTCCATAATTCGTAAAGCCAGAGTAGCTGCATAGAATTTAATGCATGCCATTATAAATGTGGATTTTCCTGAACCCTGCTCTCCTGTAACGGCTATAGTCCGTGTGGATTTCATCAAAAAAGGGATAAATCTTAATGGTAAGACCGTATTTTTAAATGTGTATCCTCTACCTTTCGGATTCAAAAAGTTTTCTAAATCAGCAAAAGTTAAATCAAATTTACGATTAAAAAATACCCATGTTTCCGCGAATGGAGGTCTCATGACAACAATGCGAGAGTTGTCCTTCATATCGTTTATGATATAACCGTTTTGTTCCGTCAGTTGACCTGGGCTATTATATTTATAAATAGATTGGCAGATCCTCTTTATTTCTCTTTCGCTTCCAAAAGATAGAAATGATAAATGCATGGTTTTACCACGATACATAATCCATACTGAATGCAACACATCTTCTTTAGAACCTCTTCGCATGGCCTCTAACAGTTTTTGTTCATCCTCTATGTCCTGCATAGAAGAAGGTAGCCCAGATACCCCACCAGATACCCCATCTATAAGCATATTTCTGATTTCATCAATAACCCCGAAGCCCTTGTACTCCTGGTAAATTCGTTGAACGATTACTTGCATTTTATCTTCAAAGGACAGTTTACTGGCTTTCTCTTGATAGATATCAAGTATCTCTTCTTCAGTAATGATGTAGGATTCTGTTTGACCATCTTCGATGACATTTTTCAGCTCATCTAACCGATACTCCTCTATCATTTGCGGCAAGGCTTTATATTTGTGTTTTTTCTTATATATCTGCATAAGAATTTCAAATTTATCCTGTACAGTTAGTTTTTCAGGTTCGTCGAATGGTAGAACGTAATTGACGTTCTGTTCATCCATTCCGTACCCCTTCATGAGGAGATCATGGATCAAATCTTTGACGTACATTTTGTCATAGAGATCACCACTATTACAGCCTTTTAAGGCAGCTTTCAATTCTACTCTCATATTTTTCTGACGTTCAAAATCAGCTCTATCCAGAGCATTATCATAAAGGTTTCTTCCAGTCATTTCATTAAATTGAATCTTGATGTATTTCGTCATAGCTTTTATATTAAATTTTTCTGAGTCTAGGTTTGTTTTTACCTTTGGTACAGAGATAGGATTTCGTAACTTGTAGATCAAAAAAGCAAGGAGTACTAGCAAAATCATGCCTATTGCTATTCCATTCCAAAAGAGCATTAAGATACCCCTCTTTCAATTCTCTTGATTTCCGTATTCACTCCGATTTGAATGAGCAAATCTTTCGAGATTTTTCGTACTTCTTGAAAAAAGTTATAACTTGGGTGACGCTTGCCTGCATTTCTTGCTCGGCGGAACCAATTTAGCACATCCTTATCATTAAAAGCGTCCCTGAATTCTGAGGAATACGGCAGACCGTAAATCGGATCATTTATCTTATAATTCCTTTTGATATTAGCCACATTATATTTGGAGTATTTATCATACTGACCGAGTAAAATAATTTTAGTCTTGTTCTGGAGTTCATCAGGCCATTCTTTTTGTTCCACATAATTTTCAATAACAGAAGTATCCTGACTTAATGTAACAACAACTATATCTGCATCTTTAATTAGTTGATGACTTACAATGTCTTTTCCTCCACTATGAATATCTAATATAACAGCCTGATAATAGCGATCCGCTTCGTCAAATATTGCCCCAGCTATGGAAGGATAACTTTCATGTGCCTCAGCCTTTTTAGTACCCATTAATAAATCCAGTCTTCCAGTTTCAAGAGAAATAGTATGGTCACATATACTATCAACGCTAAGGCGTTTACTTTTAAATAGCCTCTCCAAGTTGTCCATTCCACTTGTTGTCGTATTGACGAGATTACGGAACTGAAGCTCCTTAGCCTTCATAAATGCACTTTCTAAATTAGATCGACGGAAATGAGTTTGAGTAATTAACGTTCTGATATCGTAATCTTGTCCAATCATTGTTCCAATCGCGACTGCATTGGATGTGTTTCCACGACCTTGGTCAGGGCTCCAGAATACAATTTTAGCCATTTACTTTCCCTTCTCAGCTGCCTTAAAAGCTGCTTTTAGTGTATTACTATCCTCTGTTGTTACCGTTCTAATAAGGCCATACAATGTCTTTTTGGCTTGACGGGACAAAGGTTTTAGATAAATTCGATTTTCAAACTGATTATTAACTTTAGTTGCATAATTCACTTCATCATAATAAAATTCAAACTCTCTCTCTTCAACAAACTGAATTCTTAAATGCGAAAGAACAGAATTTAAATAATCCTCTTTTACATGCGTATCTACAAAAGGATACTGAACCCTGGCAAAAGGAATTTCATCATTCCCTTTTACATAAGACTCCAGGATCTCAACGTTTCTTTCTATTGTGAACCGCTCACAGTTTGTAATCAGAACATGCTGATGAATCTCTTTCCATGGTGCGTTCGGAACTTCGGATAAGAATTCTTCCGTATCCGTGTCTAGAAGAATATATTCGTAGGAATCTAAATGTTCTTTTTTTGTCTTGAAGTAATGCTGCAATACTTCATGGATTCCCTTATTTTGCGCTCCAAATCCTGTTGCAACATCAAATCCATCATATTCAGTGATTAAATTACCTTTAGTTATGTGAGGAATAGAATATCGGTATTTTTGCTGATTCGTAGCATCTACAATTAACACTCGTTTTCCTGCTGTAGCTAATACTTTGCTGATATAAAATAGCAAATCCGTTTTATCGGTAGCTCCTATAAACAGAATATGTTGCATAAATGCACCCCCATTAAGGTTTTACAGTAGTTTGAGGCGTTTCCCCATAAATCTTACTGTCAAGTTGTGTATCCGTCTCTACTGGTACCGGCTGCGTTACAGGCTGTGGATTAGTAACACTATTATCAACCGTATGTGATAAAGACTGCGTTTGAGACTCAGGGCTTTCACTATTAGCTTCGCTCATTGGAATAGCATCCTTAACAGGTGGTTGACTTGAAGTATAACCGCTACTACTACTGGTATCTGTCGAATTACTAGATGTTCCAATTCCAGCACCTGTGTTGTATTTGGCTCGTTCTTCCTCAGTCATGGATCTTAAATTCATTTCCAACACTGTACGTTTGCGTGACTCCAATTGCTCTGTGGCACGTTCAACAATGTTGGGATCAGATTTGATTAATTTATTTACAGCATCTTTTGGAGGGTACGTTACAATCGCCTCTTTTTGCATATAAGGATCAACATAGCTGAGTGAATATATCGTCGCATCGTTTATATACGCATCTACAATGGCACTGGACATTAACAAGATGTCCTGTTCAGTCATTTGGAAAGTTATTATGTTCCCAGCTAAATCACTAACTTTCTTTTTAGCAAGTACGATATAATCCTCGCCTGTAGGGAACTTAATCCGTACATCAACAAATTGTTTTGAGTCTAACTTGCTTGGTAATTTAATTAGCTTAAACTCTTGGTTTCTTAGATCAGCGACTGTAACACCTTTTTCAAACAACATAGATTCGGTTATGGGTGTGTTTTGTGGCAAGTCAATCTTGGTGTACTTACCGACTATGTTTTCTTTCTTCATGATGTTGGCTGGAACAGATGCACTAGGCACATCAATAGTTTTAATATCCGATTCCGCTAAAACATCACCGGCTTTAACCCCGTTTTTTCTAATTACAACTGGTACCTTTTTCATCTCTTGTTGTAGAATCTTTTGTGCATCCTGTAATTGTTGCATTTCTTCAACACGATCATTTCTATTTGCATCCTGAATATTTCTTACTATTAAAATAAAAATAAACAGGGAAATAAGTAACATGATTACTGCTCCGACAATACCAGCGATCATGAGTTGTTTATGTCGTAAACGTACCTTTGACATGTTTTGTCTCCTTTTATTGATTATAATTTTTTCATTTTATTCAATTAACTTAAGTTAAATTAAGTTAATTGAATAAATAAATTTGCTGATGTGATCTTTAGAAAACCTCGATCCCCCTATAACAGAATTTATTTGTGCTTTTTCATATACTAAATTGTTAGTAGCCTTAACTTTTCAATAGTAGTATTAAGATCAATAAAACTATTAAAAAAACAGAACCTCCTATAATTAGCTTTATTAATGGCTTAACTTTTTTTATATTTGTTAACACTTTTGCAGTACTTAAGATATTTTCAATAGTCTCATCTGTTTCAATATCTTCATCAAAAGGATCAGGTTGGTATGGTAGTTTAAATACATTGCCAATTTTCAAATTGTTTTTCACATCTGCTATGACTTGACTATCTGTCAAAGGTAGAACGATGTTCCATCTCTTTTGCTGCTCATATTCATTTGTAATAGAAAGGAACCTTTCAAGATGTCTCTGTTTCCACTCAATCCCACTACCTACCACAATCTGAATATCAGCTCTAAGAAATTCTTCAAAGAATTTTGTAGTATCATAGAACCCTAGATCTAAGATTATATATGTGTACTCTGATGATAAAAGGCTTATTAAGTCCAGTTCATATTGATCTGATTTGAAATAATTAACACCATCGATTTTGAAATTTTTTGTTCCTACTGCAATACCATCGCTTTTTATACCTTCATGTGCCAATTCAATATACTTGAAATCAGAGCTTTCATTGCATTCTACCAAAGCTACACTATTACCCTGGCGTGCCAAAAAACTTGCCATTGCTACAGAAACGTGTGTTACTCCCACACCTGAGTAAACTCCGGTTATACCTATGACAACTGATCCTATTATCCGGTCTTTAACTACAATTTTTTCTTTGATACTCGGAAATGGAATTCTATAGTCTTCCATTTCATCATCTATAATCAGCTCTCTTTCAGGTCGTTTTTTCTCCTCTTTCGATTTCACATTATTTTGGCTTTCAGATAGTGTTTTTTGAACATCGGTTCTCGGTACCGATTCTTCTATTTGCCTCTCAATTTTAGGTGCCGGGTAAACTCGTTCACTTTTTAAAGTAAGTTCGCTAGCGCCTCTATCAATTTTTCTCCATAAAATATCCTTGTTGTACTCTCTATATTTAGAAACCTCAGCGAATTCTTTGGGAAATTCAAAACTCCTAATAAGCTCCCTTACATCTATCGAATTATTTGCAGAGGCTTTGACAAATATATTGTAGATTCCAATCCCTACTAGTTCCGCGAGAAACGGATGCCCTTCACTTTCGTTTGATAGAACGGCGAATTTAATCTCGCTGTGTTTGGAACGAATAGTTAAAAGACAATCAGACAAAAATTCTAGTCTCTTATCATTCATCTTGTATGATAAATCTGTTGTAATAATGAGCGCGTAAATGGGCTCATCATTGATGTAGCTCATTTCAATTGCTTCAATTAAATGCTCGGCCATAACGACAATGTCACTTACTTTGTATTCGTGTTGTTCTACAAATTTTTTCAGCTTCGCTGCAAATTCTGTATTTTGAGAGCCAATAATCACTCTTCGTGGTTCGTTACTTACCACCGTGTCTTAACCTCCCTACTCCCAAAGAGACTGTCCAAAGATTTCATTTATTGCTTGTTTGATCTCGGTACCTGGTTCTTCTCTGTTTTTTTCATAACGAGAAATCATAACTTGATATACACGAAGGTCTGGATTCTTCTCTTTAATCGCTTCTACTAATTTTTCTTGTGTCCAGCCCTTTCTCATCCTTAATAGCTTTAATTTTTCAGCAGGTTTATCAATAACCATAGCGACACCTCCTATCGCATTTTTTTACAACAAAAAAGCACGCCAACCAACCCTAATTTAGGGTTTAGTCAGCGTGCTTCGCTATTGACATCTCTATATGGTTTTTATTTATACACTCTCTTCACAAAAACTATCCTAGTATATTCTAAATGAGGTGTCAAACGCTCTAACCTGCTTATTCTTTAAACTTCTTCTCCATTCGTTCCGGAAGATGTTTATCTACATAATCATTAATGAACTGCACCTTTTTAGCAGTGTCTTCTCTTTTAAGAATAAACCCAATTTTGGCTGGATCTTTGGCCCATTCTTCTTCAGCCTCTCTTTTAAGCTCATTCTTTAGTCGCATTTCTGTAATGTGGATATCCACTTGGTAATTTCTTATCAATAGTTCAGCTTCTTTTTGTCTCTCCTTCTCTCTCTCCTCCTCTGCTTTTGCCTTTTCTGCTGCTTCCTTGGCCCGTTCAGCTTCCTCTTGTTTTCTCACCTCAGGATCAGGCAGCGCAAGTCTTGTTCTATTCTCAAATTCTTGTAATAGCTCTTCTTTATATTGACGCATCTCTTCTTTCATCAGTTCAATTCGGTCATCAAACTCGTCATTCACTTTTTCAATAAATCGATCTATGGTAACTAGTTCACTGCTGTTTGAAGTCTGCTGATTTATATCATAGTAATTGAGTTTTCCTTCAAATTGTTTTTGGACCGCTTTTGCCATGAATTCTGCAGATAAATTTTTACCATAGAGCTCTTTTTGCTGATGCCAAAATATAACTATATCGATTTCGAGTTGGAATAGCACTCTCTCTCTTTTATGTTCTGTACGTGACAATGTGTGGACTTTATACTTTTCAAGCGCATTGAACCATGTCCTTAATGTTACAACAGGGATATTTAATCCTTTTTCTTGTTTTAAGTATTCTGAAGCCTTGCCTAGTGTCCAATACGGTTCTTCTATAGTAGACAATTCCCCCACTCCTTTCAGCCAAGAATCCATTATATAATTATAATCTCCAAGCAAAATATAAGCTATATATAACCTACGCATAAGCTTTATATTTATGTAGTAACACAAAAAATATAGAATATATCCATTGTATTTTTTCGTTACATATTACTCTCTAATTATATCAACCCCTGATGGTATGACAAACAAATCTTTTTATAGAGATCAAAACTAAGGTTTAATAATCTGATTAATATAATACCATCTATATAGTCTATATAAACAATAGAGACTATATAAAGCAAATGTGTAGATTCAAAAAAGAAAGATGAATTTAATTAAAGAATATATTTCTTCTACTATATAAAACCAAAAATAAATATAGAATATAAATAAAATCTACACCTATAAATACATTCTATAATATAACTTATGATATAGAATACATTAACAATTGGTCGTTAATGTAGAATATACTTTTCTAGTCGTCGTGT
>NZ_JTHP01000078.1 GCF_000943545.1 Paenibacillus terrae | reverse complement strand
GTGTTCGAGGATATTATTTCTGTACTGGCCTTGTATCGTCCGGGTCCAATGGGCTTCATTCCTAACTTTATTCAGGCCAAGCACGGGGAGATTGAGGTTCATTATCCGCATCCTGATCTGGAGCCCATCTTGAAGGATACGTACGGCATTATCGTGTATCAGGAACAAATCATGCAGATTGCTTCGCGTATGGCGGGCTTTTCCCTGGGAGAAGCCGATCTGTTGCGTCGCGCCGTATCCAAGAAAAAACGCGAAGTGCTGGACCTTGAGCGTGGCCATTTTGTGGAGGGCAGTGTCAAGCAGGGTTACACGGAAGAGGAAGCCGGAAGGGTCTACGATATGATTGTCCGTTTTGCGGACTATGGATTTCCGCGTGCACATGCGGCTGCCTATGGTGTGCTGGCGTTCCAGACGGCGTATCTTAAAGCCCATTATCCGGTGCAGTTTATGGCCTCTATGCTGACAGCGGTGATGGGTAGCCACCGGAAAGTGGCGGAATATGTCGTCGAATGCCGTCGTATGGATATGGCGGTTCTGCCGCCTGATGTAAATGAAAGCGGGGTGCTGTTTACCCCGTTGCAGCAGGGGAATATCCGCTTCGGACTGGCCGCGATTAAAAATGTCGGCACGCAGGCGATGGAAAGTATTCTCGCCGTTCGCAAGGAGCGTCCTTTTGACAGCCTGCTCGATTTTTGTCGTCGCGTGGATTTGCGTGTGTGCAATAAGCGGGTGATTGAATCGCTCATCCAGGCAGGGGCGTTTGACTCGTTGCCAGGTCATCGTGCGCAGTTGATTGCCATGCTGGATGAAACGGTGGATGCAGCGGTCAAATGGCGCAAGGAACGTGACGATTTGCAAATAGATATGTTCGGTTTTGTGGAAATGCCCAATTGGGATATCGAATATCCCGATGTACCGAAATTCAGTTCGGGTCAGCAGCTAGAGCTGGAACGTGAGCTGTTGGGACTGTATCTGTCCGGGCATCCGCTGGATGATTTTGAGCCGTTGCTGGAAAGCAGCGATGCAGAGCGTCTGATGGAATTGGGCGATGTGCCGGATGAAGCGGTTGTCGTGACCGCAGGTATGGTTGTGTCGCTCAAGACGATTACGACCAAACAGGGGAAGGCTATGGCCTTTATCGAGCTGGAGGATCAGATTGAGCGCTGTGAGGTCGTGTTGTTTCCTGAAGTGTGGAAGCGAAGCCACCAATGGATTGAAAAGGGAGCGCTGCTTGCGTTTCGTGCCAAAATGCAGCACCAGGATGAGCATTTCAAGCTCCTTGCGGACGAGGCCGCCCCGCTGGCGGAGGATTCACTGACGCGGCTTCTCCAGCGCCGACGTGCTGGAGCGCGTTCGTCCGCCGCGGCCGGAAAGCCCGCGTCAGCGGCTGGCTCTGCCGCTGGTGGCCCCGGTGGGGGAGCGCCACGCGTGCCGTCGAGGCCGTCGGCAGCCGAGTCGTCTGCGCAGCCGACTGCGGCGCCAGCGGTCCCGCCCGTTTCGGCGGCCCGCCCGGCCACAGACACTTCGCCACGTGTCACGGAAGCGGCTCCCGGCGAACAAGCCCCGGCTCCGCGTAGTTCGGAGCCGGCAGCCCGTCAGCGGGTGTTTGTCAAAATCACCCGCCAGGCCGAGGAGGACGCCAGCTTGCTGGTCAGCCTCAAGGCGCTGCTACAGGAGCATCCCGGTGCATTGCCTACTGTACTTTTTTATGAGAGCAGCCAGCGTTTGCTGGCGTTGAGTGATGCTTACAGCATCAAGCCTTCGCCTCAGCTTTTTGACCGGATGGAGTCGATGCTGGGGGCAGGCACGGTGAAAGTCAAATAATGAACATTTTCCTCCCCTCCCGCATACACTTGGAACACTGGCGGAACAGGAACACCAGCACTTATCCAACATCATAAGGTTCCGCAAGCTGGAAGACAGAACTGTATGGTGAAAGCGGGAGGGAAATCATGTCCTATGAATACGCAGAAACCCTGTTAATTCGCAGAGGGATTAGTATCGAGTCCATAGCGGACATTGTTTTTCAGCTTCAGCTAAAATATTACCCTCATTTGACCATTGAAGAATGTGTGGACAGCGTAAAGGCAGTTTTGCAGAAGCGGGAAGTGCAGTATACGCTGTTCACGGGTATTGCACTTGATGAGCTGGCCGAAAAAAAACTTCTTCCCCAGCCGCTGCAAGCCATTATGGAGGCAGATGAACCCCTGTACGGAGTGGACGAGACACTGGCCCTCGGGATTACGAGCGTGTATGGTATGATTGGCTTGACCAGTTTTGGTTATCTGGATAAAGAAAAGACGGGAATCATTGAACAGCTAAACCGTAAAGGCAGCGGTATTCATGTATTTCTGGACGATCTGGTCGCCGGACTGGCAGCTGCCGCTTCTTCGCGCATTGCTCATCGCAGCCCCCATGCCAAGCAATACCCCGTGTCATTGGACACTTGATTCACCTGCACGAACAGAGTCAATGATTTTCTGGGCCCTCTGACCGATCTTGACCGAGCAGGAGGGCTTTTGTTGCGGGAAAAAAGTAAGGTATGTTATCATGAGTCTATTATATGGGCTCAAAACTTGAGGCTTAGGGGGTAGAAACAAGGCATGTGGACGGTGATCTATATTGCACCGACGGCCAGACTGGCTGACATGATTAAGCTCAAACTGTCGGAAGAAGGTTTTATGGTGCAGGCCCGGGCCATCAGCGCATCCAAGCAGCAGTTTGAGATACTTGTGCCTTCGGGTGAAGTCGAAGAAATACAGGAAGTGCTTAATTCGATTTTGCGCCCTTGAGTCCGGAACGGCGGAAGTGATACAGCAGCATGAATGGAACGAAGGATGCACGATCGGCGGTAATGTTTTGCAAAACAGGCGTTGACGTGTGTATAAACATAATGCTAAGAGATGCCGCACAGACGGCAGAGGACCTTGTATCGGTTACGGCTGACAAATAAACGGCTGGAGAGGTGTAGTTGTGTTTAAAGATTTATTCCAAAAGAAGCGTAAATACGCGACCATCCCTTCGGAACGGGCGCTGAGCGGCGATCAAGCGGACATGCCGGATCGTCCCAAACGGGAAATTCCCGAAGGTCTTATGACCAAATGCGGCAAGTGCGGAAGCATTCAATACAGTAAAGAGTTAGAAAAAAACCTGAAAGTGTGCCCGGTGTGCGGATATCATATGCGTCTTAACGCGATGGATCGTATCCGTATGGTGCTCGATGAAAATACATTTACAGAATATGATGCCGATATGATTTCGGTTGATCCGCTAGGTTTTCCAGGTTATGCAAGCAAGCTGGAGCAGCAGACGCTGAAATCCGGTTTGCGAGAGGCTGTCATTACGGGCGATGGGCTCATTCATGGGCTTCCGGCTGTTGTTGCAGTGATGAGTTTTGACTTTTTCACTGGTAGCATGGGCTCAGTCGTCGGGGAGAAAATTACCCGCGCCATTGAGCAGGCGATAGACAAGCGTCTTCCGCTTATTATTTTTTCCACATCTGGTGGGGCGCGTATGCAGGAAAGTATTTTGAGCCTGATGCAGATGGCCAAAACAAGTGCGGCTCTCGCTCGTATGGACGAGCAGGGATTGCTCTATATTTCCGTTATCACCGATCCGACTACAGGTGGAGTATCCGCCAGCTTTGCTACGCTTGGAGATATTAACATCGCGGAACCGGGGGCAGTATTCGGTTTTGCCGGACGTATCGTGATCGAACAGACGATCAGACAGAAGCTACCGGACGATTTTCAAACCTCCGAATTTAATTTGCAGCACGGACAATTGGATATGGTTGTACATCGCAAGGAACTGCGCGATACACTTGGCCAACTGCTCGATTTGCACAGCGCGAAAGAGGTGGAATAGATGGCTGGCGAATTGCCTTATGAAAAGCCCCTGGTCGAGATGCGACAGAAGATCGAAGAACTCAAGCAATTCGGACAGGATAAGCAAATTGATTTTACCGATGAAATTAACCGTCTGGAGGAACGTTATCTCCAGATGGAGGAAGAAATATATACGAACATTACAGCACCGCAAAAAATGCACGTGGCTCGTCATCATCAGCGACCGACATCGCTTGATTTGATCGGGCAGGTGTTTACGGATTTCATTGAACTGCACGGCGACCGCCTGTATGGCGACGATCTGGCGGTCGTGGGTGGAATTGCCAAGCTGAATGGTATTCCGGTAACCGTCATTGGACAGCAACGTGGCAAGGATACGAAGGATAACATCGCGCGGTTTTTCGGAAGCGCGCACCCGGAGGGATTCCGTAAGGGCTTGCGTCTTATGCAGCAGGCTAACAAATTCAAACGCCCTATTATTACATTTATTGATACGAAGGGCGCTTATCCGGGTAATACAGCAGAGGAGAGAGGTCAATCGGAAGCGATTGCCCGCAATTTGCGGGAGATGGCAAAGCTTTCGGTGCCTGTTATTTGTGTGGTCATCGGCGAGGGTGGAAGTGGCGGCGCGCTTGCGTTTGCCGTCGGCAACCGTGTGCTGATGCTGGAGCATGCCATCTATTCGGCCATTTCTCCAAACGGAGCGGCCTCGATTCTGTGGAAGGATGCTTCCAAGGCGGATCAGGCTGCCGAGGCCATGAAGATTACGGCGAATGACCTCCTGCGCATGGAGGTCATCGAGGATATCGTGCCGGAGCCGAAGGGGGGCGCTCATCGTAACTATGAAGTAACCGCTGCTGCTATCAAGGAGTCGCTGGAACGCCATTTAGCCGACCTTTTGAATATGAACTGCGACGAATTGAGGGAAGATCGGTATCAAAAGTTCCGAAAAATAGGCCAATATACCTTTTTAAAAACTTCGGAACCAGATCCTATGTTGTAATACGCTGGAAACGGGTAACAATAAATATGACGAACTTCCTATACAAATAGGAAAAAGTGTAGTAGATTTAATTGTTGGAAAAAGATATAAAGTAGCACCTTTGAAAACGGAGGAAAAACCCAAATGCGCAAAACTAAGATTGTATGTACCATCGGTCCTTCCAGTGAGTCATTGGAAAATGTGAAGAAACTGATTTTGGCTGGTATGAACGTAGCCCGCCTGAATTTCTCTCACGGTGATTTCGAGGAGCATGGCAACCGGATCAAAAATATCCGCCAAGCTTGTAAGGAGCTTAACAAAAACGTTGCTATTTTGCTCGATACGAAGGGGCCGGAAATCCGGACAGGAAAGCTCGAAGTTGAACCTATTGAGCTTGTTCAGGACGAGTATATTACGCTGACAACGGAAGAAATTCTCGGTACGAAAGATCGTATTTCCGTTACGTACCAGGATCTTCCCTCGGACGTGGAGCCCGGCTCCACCATTCTGATCGACGATGGTCTGATCGGACTCACCGTTATTGAAGTATCAGGCAGTGAAATCAAATGCCGCATTGTCAATGGCGGAACGATCAAGAGCAAGAAAGGCGTTAATGTTCCCGGCGTGAACATTTCCTTGCCAGGCATTACAGAAAAGGATGCTAACGACATCACTTTCGGTATTGAGCAGGACGTTGATTTCATCGCAGCTTCTTTTGTTCGTAAAGCGAGTGATGTACTGGAAATTCGTGAATTGCTGGCGAAGCATAATGCAAGTCACATTCAAATTATTTCCAAAATTGAAAATCAGCAAGGCGTCGACAATTTGGACGAAATTTTGGAAGCTTCGGATGGCCTGATGGTTGCCCGTGGTGACCTCGGTGTTGAAATTCCTGCTGAAGAAGTGCCATTGGCGCAAAAATTGATGATTACCAAGTGTAATGTAGCGGGCAAGCCTGTTATTACCGCAACACAAATGCTGGATTCCATGCAACGTAACCCGCGTCCGACTCGTGCGGAAGCGAGTGACGTAGCGAATGCCATTTTTGACGGAACAGATGCCATTATGCTGTCCGGCGAAACAGCTGCGGGTAAATATCCGGTAGAATCTGTATTGACGATGTCCCGTATTGCAGAGAAAGCAGAATCCGCTCTGAACTACCGTGATTTGTTCAAAAAACAAAGAACGGCTCAGGAAGTTAGTATTACAGAAGCGATCAGCCAATCCGTTTCTATTTCTGCGCTTGACCTGCATGCCAAAGCCATCCTGACGTCCACACAAAGCGGAACAACGGCGCGTATGATTTCCAAATACCGTCCACAAGCTCCAATTATTGCTGTGACAACGCAGGAAAGAACAGTTCGCCGCCTGGCTCTGATCTGGGGAGTACATGCGGTACAAGGCAAACCTGTCGTGGACACGACGGACAAACTGATCGAAAACGCACTGGAAGGCGGTCGCAAATCCGGTCTCGTTAAAGAGGGCGATTTGGTTGTTATTACCGCAGGTATACCGCTCGGTGCTTCTGGTTCTACGAACCTGATTAAAATTAGCTGTGTTCCTGCACAAGCGTAACTTTAGCTTATGCGGAATAACAGACAGGCTGTATCTTTTAGGTATGGCAGGGAGAGCATTCAAGTCATCTATGACTTGGATGCTCTTTTTTTATGCTCTCCAGTTTCTAACCCTCCAAACCGTCTTTCCGTGTAAAATCTAGAAATGCCTGCGGGATCATGCTGAGATTAGTATCGCGTTGATACAGTATATTTATGTGATAACGCTCATTCTTCTCCTCGGCATCGGACCAAGGAAGCCACTCTACCAACGGAACGTCATTACCATCGTTGCGAAGAACACCACAGGCAGGGAAGAAGGCAAGTGTTTCCCCGACGCTTACCACTTGCTTTACTGCCTCCCATGAGTTCATTTCCAGATGGGGCTTGATCAACGAGGAATACGGATCTACAACAGATGTACCGCTATATCTCACCCATGTGTGCTTGTCCAGCATTTCAGTCCCCAAAATGTCCGTTGGTTTGGAAGAATGCTGCACAGACACAGACCTGATAACTCCAATCCGATCCGAAGCGACAGGCTCTACCACCGTATGCTCGGGAGGATGTCCTCTGTCATCCAGAAAAGCAAAATCAATCTCTCCCTGTTTTAGCAGCTGTCTGATTTTATCCGGGGATTGAATGTCTAGCTGAATTTGGCATTCGGGATATTGTTGAGCAAATTTAGCAATCATAGAGGGGAGTACATACGTGCCCGAGATGGACTCGGCGCCGAGATGTAATTGTCCCTGCGACTGCTCTGCCAGTTCATTCACTGTTTGTCTTGCTTCTTGCTCCAGAGCAACCATCTGCTTTGCGTAAGGCAGCAGTTTTTTGCCAGCTTCGGTCAGCATAATCCTTCCTTGTTGGGAGATGAACAGGGAGACTCCCAGTTCCTTTTCCAGACTTTTCATATGAAAGCTGACGGTAGGCTGTTTAATTTGCAATGCCTCGGCCACATCCGTCGCCTTGTGGAATTTGTCGATCATCATTAAAATGCGCAATTTTAAAATATTCATGGACTTGAACAGCTCTCCTTAAATGGCATTCATGTATAAAAAATAGACTATAGATTAATTATATACTGAAAAACAATTTATCTATCAATATTTTATATTTCTTTTACAAAACCAAGTCGTTCGTCTAACATTCCAAGCCTACAATGTAAAAGTGTTGATGGTCATAAATAAAAAACCGTCACTTAAATAAGGGGAGGACAATAAAAAATGTTGAAAAAATGGCCGTTCATTCTGATGACTCTTACCATGGTATTTGCACTTGCAGCTTGTGGATCAGCTAACAATGCTGCACCACAAGGAGACGCTGCTACAGGAACAGACAATAAAGCAGCTACTGAACTGACAGGTAACATTCTGGCTGTTGGCTCTACTGCACTTCAACCACTGGTAGAGCAAGCGGGACAAAAATTTATGGCTGTAGATAAATATAAAGGAATTGCGGTTCAAGTGCAGGGCGGCGGTAGCGGTACTGGCTTGACTCAAGTTTCCGGCGGACAAGCGGATATCG
Organism: Paenibacillus terrae; assembly: GCF_000943545.1. Classification (GTDB taxonomy): domain Bacteria; phylum Bacillota; class Bacilli; order Paenibacillales; family Paenibacillaceae; genus Paenibacillus; species Paenibacillus terrae_A. The sequence continues at coordinate 11,444 of NZ_JTHP01000078.1, read as the reverse complement.
GTAACTCCGATGTGTTTGCAAAAGAAAAATTGGAGAGCGGCGCAGATGAACTGGTCGATCACCAAGTAGCTGTTGTAGCCATGTCAGCAGTAGCGAATCCAAAAGTAGGCGTAACAGATTTGAAGAAAGATCAATTGGTACAAATTTTCACAGGTAAAATCACCAACTGGAAACAAGTTGGCGGCGCAGATCAAAAAATCGTTATCGTAAACCGCCCAAGCAGCTCCGGTACTCGTGCCACATTTGAAAAATACGCTTTGGGACAAAAAACGGAAGATCTGCCGGGCTCCATTCAGGAAGATTCCTCCGGTACTGTGAAAAAGCTGATTGCTGAAACACCGGGTGCTATTGGTTACCTGGCTCTGTCCTACATCGACAACACGGTAACAACATTGAAATACGATGGTGTTGAAGCTAACGTGGAAAATGTAGAGCAAGGTAAATATCCAGTATGGGCTTACGAGCATATGTACACCAAAGGTGAGCCAAAAGAGCATGTAAAAGCATTCTTGGATTACATTCTGTCTGATGAAATCCAAAAATCCGATGTCGTAGACCTGGGATACATCCCGGTATCAGGCATGCAAGTTAAACGCGATGCTGACGGTAACATTACGAAATAAGGAGATATACACCTCCTGTTCGGATGAATGCAGCTAAATGCAAAGTTATATTCACGGAGAAGAGGCGGACTAGCGTCCAGCCTCTATTCTTCCGTTAAAGGGAGTCACAGTATGGAACCAATTGAAGGGAAGGCATACATGGAACAGAATAAACGATCCCGAGGTATGAAAGAAAGGCATTACTGGGAAGAATGGACCGGCCGCATTTATACGTCGGTTTGTGTCGTTTTTTTGGTTGCAGTCATTGTCTCCATTGTATATTTTGTCGCCTCCAAAGGTGTAGCTACATTTGTGGTGAATGGAGTCAGTCTGCAAGAGTTTTTCTTCGGAACCAAATGGAGCCCGGATGGTGAACCCAAGTCCTTCGGTGCGCTTCCGTTTATTACAGGCTCTTTTGCTGTAACCGTTCTGGCGGCCTTGATCGCCAGCCCGCTCAGCTTGTGTGCGGCTTTATTTATGACCGAAATCGTACCGAAATCCGGTAAACGTATCCTTCAACCTGCGATTGAATTGTTATCCGGTATTCCGTCTGTAGTATACGGCTTTGTCGGCTTGACCGTAATTGTTCCGTTGCTGCGGGACGTGTTCGGGGGACAAGGCATCGGGATTCTCGCTGGCTGTCTCGTGTTGTCAGTGATGATTTTGCCGACGATTACGAGTATTATGGCGGATGCATTGTCATCCTTGCCAGGTGGCCTGCGCGAGTCCTCTTACGCCCTGGGCGCTACCCGCTGGCAGACAATTGCACGTGTTATTATTCCGACACTGCTGCCTGCTCTGTTAACAGGAATTATTCTTGGTATGGCTCGTGCCTTCGGGGAAGCGCTGGCTGTACAGATGGTGATCGGGAATGCTCCGCATATACCGCAATCCTTGCTGGAATCCGCTTCGACCTTGACCAGTGTTATTACACTTAGCATGGGCAATACAGCTATGGGCTCGGTTCATAACAATGCTCTCTGGAGCATGGCGCTTGTTCTCCTGCTCATGACATTCATCTTCGTGCTGCTGGTAAGGCTGCTTGAAAGGAGAAACCGGATTTGATGAAAGCTAAAACGACCGACAAAATTGCTACATTTGTAATCTGTTTCTTCGCATTGTTCATTGTCGCACTTCTGGTGGGACTGCTGGGATTCATTTTGGCACGCGGAGTCAGTCACATTTCCTTTGACTTTTTGACCAGTGCTCCTCAGACGTTACGCGCAGGTGGAGGCATCGGCCCGCAATTGTTCAACTCTGTATTTTTACTTATTTTAACCTTGATTATCACCATTCCGATTGGTTGGGGTGCGGGTATATACATGGCGCAATATGCGAAGCCGGGGAAAATTACGGACTTCATACGACTTGTCGTCGAAGTATTGTCTTCGTTTCCGTCCATCGTCATCGGTTTGTTCGGACTTTTACTTATCGTAAATACATTTAATTTTGGTTTTTCCCTGTTATCAGGAGCCTTGGCCTTGGCTGTATTCAATCTGCCGCTGATGGTTCGGACGACAGAACAGGCTTTCCGGGCTGTGCCCAAGGAGCAAAAGGAAGCCGGGCTTGCGCTCGGGTTGTCCAAGTGGAAAATCATTACCTCCATTTTGCTGCCTGCTGCGCTGCCGAGCTTGATTACAGGGACGATTTTGGCCGCGGGCCGCATTTTCGGGGAAGCAGCAGCGTTGCTGTTTACAGCTGGGATGAGTACGCCGCCGCTTGATTTCACTGATTGGAATCCATTGCATGCCAGATCGCCCATTAATCCGATGCGTCCTGCCGAGACACTGGCTGTGCATATCTGGAAGGTTAACAGTGAAGGCATCGCTCCTGATTCCAAGGATATTGCCGCAGGTGCTTCCGCGGTATTGGTGCTGCTCGTACTTGCCTTCAACCTGATCGCAAGATGGTTCGGAAGAGTCGTCTACCGCCGCCTGACAGCTGCCAAACGGATGGATTAGAAAGGGGATGGGAAACATGGAACAAGTCATTTCGCGAACGGCAACACCTGCAACGCCCATACAATCTACGCGCTCGGAACAACTTGCGGGGCAAGCTCCACATCCATTCAGTACCGAGGATTTAAGCATCTATTACGGCAGCTTTGAAGCTGTAAAAAAAGTAAATCTGGCCTTTCCCGAGCAGACAGTGACTGCTCTGATCGGGCCTTCCGGCTGCGGTAAATCGACCTTTTTGCGCTCTCTCAACCGGATGAATGACGAGATTGCGTCTTCTTCTACGACAGGGCACATCTGGATGGACGGACAGGATTTGACCGCGCCGGGCACAGACGTGATCAAGCTGCGTCAGCAGATTGGAATGGTGTGGCAGCGGCCTAATCCGTTTTACAAATCCATTTATAATAACATCGCTTTCGGTCCCAAATACCGGGGTGTTCGTAAAAAGAAACAGCTTGATGAAATCGTCGAAAGCAGTCTGCGTAAAGCAGCACTATGGGATGAGGTTAAGGACCGTCTTCATGATTCCGCTCTGGCGTTGTCTGGTGGACAGCAGCAGCGGCTTTGTATTGCGCGTGCGCTATCCGTCCAACCGAAAATTTTGTTGCTTGACGAGCCGGCCTCTGCGCTGGACCCTGTTTCTACAGGCAAGGTCGAAGAGTTGATTACCGAGTTGAAAAAAGAGCTGCGAATCGTCATCGTAACGCACAATATGCAACAGGCGGCACGGATTTCCGATTATACGGCTTATTTTTATATCGGGAGTCTGGTCGAGCATGGCAAAACGAATGATATTTTCACTAATCCTGAAAATGAGCTGACCCAGGAGTACATTATGGGCCGGTTTGGGTAAGCGACGCTGTTTGTCGACTTACTATATATGAGATAGGATAAATCCTCTTGCTAATCTAGTATTAGTAAGAGGATTTTTTATTAGTTTAGTAAACTATTTCATTTGTATATAATAAAATATATTGATTATTTGGGTATATTTTCATATAATACATGTGTTTAATAGTTTTTGAGGTACCCATAATCATATTAAAGGAGAGGTTTGGAATGAGGTTTAATGTTAAAGAATCTGTCAAGTGGATTGCCCTTTCAGGAATGGCGATTACAGTAACAACAGGGCTTATTAACCCTTCGTGGGCGGCAGCGGAACAGGATTCAGCTGATGCGGGGGTGAATGTTACCCAAGCAGTGTATGGTGATACGGCCATTTACAAAAATGCTGTTGTTCCATTGGCTAGCGTAAGTGCGGACAGTTTGCTGGATAAGTACCGTGATTTTAGTAAATTTTCTACTGGCGATGTATCTAAGGATACCAAACTGGCCTTGAATATCGTATCGTGGCAATTGCCGCATGGCGGATTCTTCAAAGCTATGGAAAAGAATTATAAATCCAAGTGGGACGGTAAAGCTGCACGCTCCACCTGGAAGAGCAAGGATGGCGTAGAGCTGGGAACATTTGATAATGAGGCTACGACAACTGAAATTCGCTTTTTGGCGGATGTATACAAAAAAACAAAAAATAAAGACATTAAGAACAGTGTACAAAAAGCAGTTGACTTCGTTCTAACCTCTCAATATTCCTCCGGTGGCTGGCCGCAAGTGTACCCTAAACGTGGTAATTATTCTGATGCCGTAACTTACAACGATGATGCAATGGTAAAAGTTATGGTGTTGGCTGATGACATTGTGAACAAGAAGCAGCCGTTTGATAGCGATATTCTGGACAATACATATCGCTCCAGACTCCAGCAGGCTCTTAATAAAGGCGTCCAGTATACAATTAAGTCTCAAATTGTAAATAATGGTACACCGACGATCTGGGGTGCACAGCATGATCCGGTTACTTATGCATCTGTTGAAGCCCGGGCATTTGAGCTTCCTTCCAAAACAACTACGGAATCGGTAGGCATCACGGCCTTCTTGATGTCCCAACCGCAAACGGCTGAGGTGAAAAAAGCAGCTCAGAGCGCCTTGAAATGGTTTGACACTAATCGGATCGACGGTATCAAATACAATCGTCAAGGTCCGGAGTTTTTCCAAAAGGACGCATCGAGCGTAATGTGGTATCGTTTCTACAATGTGGAAGACAATAAGTACTTCTTTTCAGACCGGGATGGCAAAAAGTATACTGACATCATGAAAATCAGTGAGGAGAGACGACTCGGTTATGCTTGGGCAGGAAGTCAAGCGAAAAGTCTGTTGAATGCGGCTTCGGAAAGCGGATATTACAAATTGTCCAAGCCGTTACCAAAATGATAAAGCCATCATTATAAAATGCTTGGGAGGGCGGAACCATCACGGTTCGGCCCTCTTTTTGTTCCGGGGCGGTAAATATGGTTTAATGGAGAGAGGGCAAATATAGAGATAAAGATGCACACAGATAGGAGAGCTTGTATGACACAAGAGGAGAAACAAACGGAATTACGCTGGTATGGAGCACCGCTGCGTGTCCGTTATCAGGAAAGCGACCAAATGGGGGTCGTATATCATGCCAATTATCTGAACTGGTTTGAGATTGGGCGTACTGAAATGATCCGGCAGGCAGGCTTTAACTATCGGAGCATGGAGGAACAAGGTGTTCTGTTGCCCGTTATCGAAATCAATGCCAAATATGTGAGTCCTGCCCGATATGATGATTTGATTACCATTTATACCGCGATTACGGACTTCTCCAGACTGCGTCTGAACTACACTTATGAGGTCCGGCGTGTAACAGCCGAGGAGCATCAAAGCCAGGTGGGAAAGGTGTGGACACAGGCAGACACCCTTCCGGGAGAGCTGCTCGTAACCGGGGTGACACGCCACGTATGGGTGAGCACTGAATGGAAGCCCGTCCGACTGGATCAGGCGCTGCCTAAGCTGTACATCGCGCTACGATCTGCGATGTCAGGCGGGGAGGGAGAGAAAGCATGATGATGCGCAAACGTCTGTGGCTGTTGTTGCTGCTTATTCCTCTGGCAGAGCTGTACGGGTTTATATGGGTAAGTCACTGGATTGGAGCGGGTAAAACCATTCTGCTTATCATTCTGACGACCCTGATCGGAGCCGCTATGATGCAATTTGAAGGCCGCAAGGTCATTGCTGATGCGAAAAATGAAATGAATCGGGGACAAATGCCCGGCCGCAAAATGCTGGATGGATTATGTGTCTTTTTCGGCGGGAGCTTGCTGCTTATCCCTGGATTTTTAACGGATATTATCGGTTTTACGCTGGTTTTTCCTTTGACCCGTGCGTTGTACCGACGCTTTTTATTGAAATGGCTCGAGAAAAAAATGAAAAATGGCAGCATTACGTTTCGGCGGTTTTGACGTAAGCTGCCGTTTTTCCTACTCACATGATCTTAACGGACTCTTCCGGCGAGAATATAATTGCGCAAGTCCTGAATGACATTGGCGCGATTGAGCGCGTCCACTACAATAAGGGACACAGGTCCGATAATCAGCCCCAATACACCAAACAGCTTGAGCCCGATGAACATCCCAATGAGGGTGGGAAGCGGGTTCAGACCCACGCTGCTGGCGAGCACCTTAGGTTCTACAATTTGCCGTCCCACCAACAGGATGATATAGAGGATCGACAATCCTACCCCTAATGCCAAATTACTCGACATATATGCATATAAAATCCACGGAATCATCACAATGCCAACCCCTAAATAAGGAAGCAAATCAACCAGCCCGATCATCAAACCGATGGTGAAGGCGGATTCTACACGCAAAATGAACAGTCCAATAATGACGGTCACCGCGGTAATGGAGATTATAATAAACTGTGCGCGCAAATAACCAAACAATGCCTTGCGCAGATCGTGCCATATCCCCGACATGGGCTTGCGAATCGTATCAGGAACCGTATTCGAGAGCATTTGGCTATGTTGGTCCCAGTCCTTACTGATAAAAAATGCCGCTAATACAATAACCATCAGCACCGCGCCCATGTTAGGCAGAGAGGTCAGCAAATTCAGAATACCATTAAAAAATTGGGCAACGAGTGTGGTGACAGCCGAGCTGACCGTCTGGGTTGTTTTATCAATATTACTGTTAATTGTATGGTAGTAATCGGGGTTATTGCGGATAAATTGGTTAATTTCATTAATTACATTTTGGATCAGATCGCTCTGAGTCAAGTCGATAAACAGGCTTTTAAAATGTTCAATATGTCCGTCAAAGGTCATGGTGAGCCTGATGATCTCTCGAACCATCCGCGTTATGGCCGCAGAGAGGACAACGGCGATTCCGCCTAAATATACAAATAACGAGACCGTGACAGCCATCCAACGTGGCAAGCGGGCCTGGCTGCGCAGAAAGTGAACGAGCGGATTCATGGCATAGGCCACAAGCCAGGCGAACAGGAAGGGATAGACGAGAGGAAACAGCACGTATATGCCCAGCAATAGAGCTATAATCACGACTACGACCCACAGAGTGCGAAATATGCGATTCAGGATCAACCGGCTCAAGCTCTCACGGCTCCTTTCTTTTACAGTTGTATTCCAAGAAATAAGTGCTTTACTATACATATGCGAGAAGGGGGTGAGACAAGACCTGTGTAAAAAAGTGCAAATGGATTAAAAAATTATGTAAGGGGTTTCAAAAATTTCTTTATGAACCCGATAAAACATTTGAATGTGTCGGAATAGCCCTGAATGTTCACATAAACGACAAAATCCAGTATAGTGAAAGAAGGTTTAAATATTGACATATGGCGTTAACATTACTTATTTATTTAAAAGGCAAAACTTACTTTTGAAAATGTTTACATTGCAAGTCCGTTCACAATGTTTTTACAAAGGAGAGATGTAACGATGACAGCGACTAAAGGTCTGGAAGGGATCGTAGCGACCACTTCCTCCATAAGCTCTATCGTAGATGGCGTTCTCACGTACCGGGGTTATAACATTGATGATTTGGCTGTTAACGCCGCTTTTGAAGAGGTAGCTTATTTGTTGTGGTTCGGAAAATTGCCTGATCAAGCCCAATTGCAGGAGCTTCGCGACCAATTAAGCGAATATGCTGCCATTCCGGATGAAATTATTACTCAATTAAAGCTGTACCCGAAAGATTTGAGCACGATGGCTGCCTTGAGATCGGCCGTATCGTCTCTTGCCTTGTATGACCCACAGGCAGATGATATGTCGAGAGAGGCCAATGTGATCAAAACCGTCAAGCTTCAGGCGCAATTGCCCACAATTGTGGCGGCCATAGCGCGTGTGCGCGAAGGGCTGGAGCCGATTGCGCCCAAGAAAGGTGTTTCTATTGCTGAGAACTTTCTGTATCAGCTAACTGGCAAAGACCCGGAAGAGACGGCTATCAAAGCGTTCAATCAGGCTCTTGTGCTGCATGCCGATCATGAATTGAATGCATCGACCTTTGCTGCACGAGTGACGGTAGCTACACTGTCCGATATTTATTCCGGCATTACGTCGGCAATCGGAGCTTTGAAGGGACCACTGCATGGCGGAGCCAACGAAGCTGTTGCCAAAACCCTGGAGGAAATCGGCGGTTTGGATCAGGTGGATTCGTATATTCAGACCAAACTGGATAACCGCGAAAAAATTATGGGCTTTGGACATCGTGTCTATAAAAACGGTGATCCGCGTGCCAAGCATTTGCACAAAATGTCCCGCGAACTGGGCGAAATGAACGGCGATACGACGTTGTTCGATATTTCGGTTCGAATCGAGGAAATTGTGACAGGACAAAAGGGCTTGAAGCCGAATGTTGATTTTTACTCTGCATCTGTTTATACCCAACTGGGTATCAAAAGAGACCTGTTCACACCGATCTTTGCCGTGAGTCGTGTATCGGGGTGGACTGCGCACATTTTGGAGCAGTACGAAAATAATCGTCTGATCCGTCCGCGCGCTGAATACACAGGTCCGATTGACCAAAAGTATGTGTCTCCGGAATTACGCTAATCACTTGTTGTACGAATATTGAGGCTGTATACCCTGAATTAAAAAAATAAGGTACAATAGAAGGGACGGCGAGAGATGCGTGTTTTTGTCTATGATGAAGATCACGTCTTTCGCCCTGTACCCATTCATATCTGAGGAGGAAAAGGAACTTATGGCGAAATTTGAAAAGTTTGAGCTCCCAACTGAAGGCGAAAAAATTACGATTGATAACGGTCAACTACAGGTTCCGAATCATCCGGTTATTCCGTTTATCGAAGGCGACGGCACAGGCCGCGACATCTGGAAAGCATCCAAGCGCGTACTGGACGCAGCTGTAGATAAAGCATATAACGGTTCCAAGAAGATTGCCTGGTATGAAGTATTCGCTGGTGAGAAAGCTTTCAATACATACGGCGAGTGGTTGCCTAACGATACCTTGGAAGCCATCCGTGAGTATATTGTAGCCATCAAAGGGCCGCTCACGACACCCATTGGCGGGGGCATTCGCTCTTTGAACGTGGCATTGCGTCAAGAGCTGGATCTGTACGTATGTCTGCGTCCTGTACGTTACTTTAACGGTGTTCCGTCTCCGGTGAAGCGTCCTGAATTGGTAGACATGGTTATTTTCCGTGAGAATACTGAGGATATTTATGCAGGTATTGAGTATGCCGAAGGTTCCGAGGACGTGAAAAAAGTCATTCAGTTCCTCCAACAAGAGCTGGGTGTGAACAAAATCCGTTTCCCAGAAACGTCAGGTATCGGGATCAAGCCGGTTTCCTCCGAGGGTTCAAAACGTCTGGTACGTGCAGCCATTCAGTATGCTGTTGACCACGGACGCAAGAGCGTAACGCTCGTACACAAAGGCAACATTATGAAATTTACCGAAGGTGCCTTCAAAAACTGGGGTTATGAAGTGGCTGAGGAAGAATTTGCAGATAAAGTATTCACTTGGGCTCAATATGATGCTATCAAGGAAAAAGATGGTGAAGATGCGGCAAATGCAGCTCAAAAAGCAGCTGAAGATGCAGGCAAAATCATCATCAAGGATGCGATCGCTGACATTGCACTGCAACAAGTGCTGACTCGTCCTTCCGAATTTGATGTTATTGCTACACTGAACCTGAATGGAGACTATCTGTCCGATGCGCTGGCTGCTCAAGTTGGTGGAATTGGTATCGCACCAGGTGCGAACATTAACTATGTAACTGGGCATGCTATCTTTGAGGCTACACACGGCACAGCGCCAAAATATGCTGACAAAGATGTCGTAAACCCTGGTTCCGTTATTTTGTCCGGCGTGATGATGCTTGAGCATTTGGGCTGGCACGAAGCGGCAAACCTGATTTACAAAGGACTGGAAACGTCCATTAATCAGAAAATCGTAACGTATGACTTTGCTCGTCTGATGGAAGGCGCTACACAAGTGAAATGCTCCGAGTTCGCAGATACCATTATTAGTAACCTGTAGAGAGGGGAATGCCACGTGACCATTCAACGCAAAAAAATATCCATTGTTGGCGCCGGTTTTACCGGTGCCACTACCGCATTGCTGCTGGCCCAAAAAGAGTTGGGTGATATCGTTCTGATCGATATTCCGCAACTTGAGAATCCGACCAAAGGCAAAGCGCTTGATATTTTAGAGGCCAGTCCGGTCCAGGGATTTGACAGCCAGGTCACAGGCACTTCCAATTATGAGGATGCAGCCAACTCGGATATCGTCATTATTACAGCGGGGATTGCGCGCAAGCCAGGCATGAGCCGTGACGATTTGGTAAATACGAATGCAGGCATTGTAAAATCCGTATGTGAAAACGTGAAGAAGTATGCGCCGGATTCTATCGTCATTATTCTGAGTAATCCGGTCGATGCTATGACCTATACCGCATACCAGACGCTTGGTTTCCCGAAAAATCGGGTCATCGGCCAATCTGGTGTGCTGGATACAGCTCGGTATTGTACCTTTATTGCACAGGAACTGAACGTATCCGTCGAAGACGTGCGTGGCTTCGTATTGGGTGGTCACGGTGATGATATGGTGCCGCTGGTACGCTATTCCAGCGTTGGTGGTATCCCTATCGAAACCCTGATTTCGAAGGAACGTATCGAAGCGATCGTACAGCGGACGCGTGTCGGTGGCGGGGAGATTGTTAACCTGCTGGGCAACGGTAGCGCATACTATGCCCCGGCAGCCTCGCTTACGCAAATGACAGAAGCGATTGTGAAGGACAAAAAGCGTATCATTCCGGTTATTGCCTATCTGGAAGGGGAGTACGGTTATCAGGACTTGTTCCTCGGCGTACCGACACTTCTTGGTGGTAATGGTATCGAAAAGGTGTTCGAGCTGGAATTGACCGATGAGGAAAAAGTAGCGCTTGATCAATCCGCCGAATCAGTCCGCAATGTAATTAAAATAGTAACCGTGTAAGCTCGCTTACCTATTAAAACGGTATACTTTACTTGAAGAGGTGTCCCAAAGCCATAGTCTTGGCTGGCGGACACCTCTTTTCGCTTTATAAGTAGTATATAAGTAATCTATTTGTTTTCTTCCTTTTCCTCTAATTACTGAAAATTTCAGCTTGGGTTTGCTGGCACTGGCGGAGCGGACGGAACGATTGCGGACAAGCGTAAGCGCTCGCCTTTGTCTCCGGATTTATACCATATCAAATATATTCAATTAAATCCGGAGACAACAGCGATGGTAGCAACGTTCCGTTCGCGGAGCCTCTCCCCAGCACCCATTCAAGCTGAAAGCTGCACCCCGCCGCCCCTTTGCTTTGACCCATTTCCCCGGTATAATAGAGTTCATATGCATTGATAGTTACATAGAAAAGCATGTCCCAAAACACTGAAAAGATGGTAGTCATTCGTTGGAATATGATCGTTCTATGGAAAAAGAGTTTGTAAGAAAACAAAGAAATGGAGGTTGTAAAAAATGTCTTTTATTCACATTATTGGATCACTGGCGATGGGTTTTTA
>NZ_JTHP01000077.1 GCF_000943545.1 Paenibacillus terrae | reverse complement strand
GTGGTGTCACCTTTACATTGACTCGATCCCCGTATTTGCTCAAAATCAGATTAATCGCATTTCGCTCCAAAGGCCCTCGCTGCCCCATACATAGATATTCTGATTCCACTTGTGGCCTGACTTCAAGATATCGGGTAATGGCTTTTCGTACATCCTTATTCAATGGTATGGTTCGATAGGCATTTCCTTTGCCAAGTATCCTCAATAAACCTTTGCGTTCACTGATTTCAATATCCTTCAGCTTGATGCCAACCAATTCACTAACCCGTATCCCTGTTCCTAGCAGTAATTCAATCATACAGATATGCATTCGATTGCCCATACGATGAATTTCATTGCGTAACTTCCACAAATTCTTTTCCTCAAGCCCCTTATACTGCCGAACGACCTTGTTCCTGACCGCTTCGATATGTATTTCTTCCTTTATATAGCCTTGCTGATGCATCCATTGTGCAAATACGTTGATACTGGCGATCTTGCGGTTGATGGTGAGTATCGCTTGGTTAGTGCTTTGCAGAACCTTCTTGTATTCTACGCCATCCAATTCAATCCACTTGTCCAGTCCATACTCCGTCTTGCCCCGATACCAAGCTATGAACTGTAACACGTCCCTAATGTAACAGGAAACGGTGTTCTCGCTTCGATCCTTGCTACGTAAATGTGCTTCAAACCCTTGAATATACTCCATATTCGCCCCCCACCCTTCGCTTGTGTGTCACATCATACCGTTGATGTGGGGCAAAGTCCAGTGATTGCATAACCTATCTTATGTACTTGGTTTGGGCCATTTACAGGCTAATTCAGGGCTGAAACTGGCGTTTATCTATACAAATACTGACGGCATAACGTTATGGATGCGAATCATCCGGCTCCACATATCCTTCCTCAACCTCGACCGATTCCTCAACAGCTTCATAGTCGGCATCCACCACATCGGCTTCAATCATATCCAAAAATAGTTGCTTCCGTTCCTGTTCTAGTGCCTTCGTATTGACCACCAGTTCGCGTCGATCATTCCACTCGTTGGGTGCGCGGTTCTTTAAATAGAAGATCATCGCTGTCGGATTGGGAGGCTGATATCGTTTTACCTTCTCAATACGCGTCTTCTTTTTTCCATTTTTGTCCTCTTCAATGATTGTTTTAATTTCTTCATATTCATATCCTGTAGCGGCTTTCAAAAGTGAATTTTCCACGTGTGAAATAGGGACAGATCTGCTCCATTTGACTAGTTCAGCCAGCATCGGATGCTTATCTATGTACTCGTACCAAGTGGTTTTACCTATGTCGAGTTTCTTGATAATGTCCTCCGCATTCACGCCTTCTTCGAACCATTGCTGAATCTCCGCTAATCTAGGGTATACATGTGTTTCCCATTTAGTTGGACGTTCTAATGCTTCCGCAAATTTCGGATGCTTCCTACGATAATCGCCTAATGTCCAAATGTGGATATTCAATCGTTTCGCTATCTCCTCATCTGTGGCCCCTTCACGTACCCAAACGGGAATATCCCTGAGTCTTGGCACAACAAATTGATCATACTTGGTCAGTATCTTTGGCTTGTTTCTTTTGGGTTTTTCATTGTTTTTGCTCATCTTCTGTTCACCTCCAGCACGAAAAAAGGGAACAGACTATAATAGCCCATTCCCCATATGTATCAGCTTACCCTTCCAATTCAGCCTCGTAAAACAATTCAATATCCTCGATCACCTTCTGAATCAACTCGTTATCCTCCTGAGCTTCCTCAACTCCTAGCACATTTACCTTTTCGGCTTGCATGCCCTTCAGGAATCGAATCACCATATTCACTTTTGCCTTCCCCAATTGAATCACCCTTTCGGTTTAGTCAGCACATGATACCTCTGACCTTGCCGACTCAGCAACTACTTCATCATAACCATACTACTTACCATTCCGAATCAAATAGTTGTATAATATTGTATAAAGGGGTTACACCGAATAATACGGTATATGAAGTGGGGGAATTTACCTATGCTTAAAAAACTGAATATCTATCAAGTTCTTAAATTTGTATGTGCCGCTGTTGTTATAATACGTCCCTTTGGTCACTTGCTTATCCCGGCGACCATATTCTATTCAAATTCTCACAATTTTTCCTCGGTCTCATGTTTTTATTTTCTGGCTTCTCAGAACTTAAGGCAAATCGAAAAACTTACGCAATAATTAGCTTCAGTGTCTCCTTGTTTTCTATTTTGGTATTTATAACTACTCTTTTATCAAGAAAAGGTTAACTACACGCACTCTAATTCTGAATTAGCAACCATTTCATGATAGTCATATCGCTTACCATCTCGAATCAGATAAACGCCGCTATTATCGCCAACATGGGCAATATATCGCTTCATAATCACATCTACATACTTAGGATCAAGCTCACTGGTATAGCAAATCCGATCCGTTTCCTCACAAGCAATCAATGTTGAACCTGAACCACCAAATGGATCAAATACGATATCACCAAGCTTGCTCGAATTTTTAATTGGGTAGCTAATCAAGGGAATCGGCTTCATCGTGGGATGAAACTCATTCCGGAAGGGACGATCAAATTGCCATAATGTCGTTTGCTTACGATCACTGTTCCAGTAGTGTCCACTTGTCGGCTTCCAACCGTACAATACAGGTTCGTGCATCCAGTGATAATCTTGCCTACCCATTACCATTGCTTGCTTTGCCCAGATACAGCATTGTGCCAGTTTGAATCCAGCTTCGATAAATGCCTTCCTAAAATTTAATCCTTCGCTATCCGCATGGAATACATAAATACTCGCTCCGTCATCAGCTACTTCAAACATTAGAGTATAGGCAGCCAATAGAAAATCATAAAATTGGTGATTGTCCATTTTATCGTTCTCTATTTTCAATGCATCCTTGGTCTTACCTGTATAGTCCACATTATAAGGTGGATCAGTTACAATAAGCTGAGCCTTCTTGCCATCCATCAACGTTGCAATATCCTGCTGATTAGTCGAGTCACCGCACATTAGCCTATGCTTCCCAAGTAGCCAAATGTCACCTTTACGAGTGATCGGATGCTCAAGTAATGCTTCTTCTACATTAAAATCATCCTCATCATCTACAGTTTCCTCGTGCAATGTATCGAGCAACTTCTCACACTCGCTCATATCAAATCCAGTTAGAGAGAGATCATAATCAGCCAGCTTTAATTCTTCTAGTTCCTGCGCTAACAATTCAAAATTCCAATCTGCATATTCACCCGTTTTGTTATCAGCGATTCGGTAAGCTTTGACCTGTTCTGGTGTTAAGTCATCCACCAGTATTGTTGGGACTTCCTTCAGTCCAAGCTTCTTGGCTGCTAACAGACGAGTATGACCTGCTATGATTTCATGATTACTGTCAATTAGAATGGGATTTTTAAAACCATAACTCTGAATACTTGTTGCTACATAATCTACAGCTTTCTCATTATTTCTGGCGTTTTTTATGTACGGAATTAGAGTTTCTACGTTTACAAATTTGATTTCCAATCCACTTGATCCCCCTTTCTAATCTAACCTTTACCTTCTGTTCACTCAGGATTAAAGTGAAGAATATGCCAAGCCACATACAGATTGCTACGGCTAATGCTAGTAACAATATCATCATCCTGATTTCTCCTTTCCAAAATGAAAAAGAACCCTAGCTCGTAGCCAGAGTCCCCATGTAATCTAATTTGTAATTGTAAATTTGCTTATTGTGTCACGTGACACACTCAAACTTGAAAGCTCAAGCCTCCACTCATGTGGTTTAAAATTTTGAAAATATCAGCCTACATTCAGCAAGATTAATTTGTATATGTAAATCGAAAATTTTAAAACGATATTCCTATCCAGTTAATAATATGACTTGATTACGTGTATGAATTCTGCTGAATGTATATATAATCTATTTGTGGGATAGGGGAAACTCTCCAAATATTTTCCTTCGTTCCGCTTGAGCTACACTTCGGACAAATATTTGCTGCCGCCGTTTCCCCTCCCACACCCAATCCCTTTGCGGCTCATTAAGTTCACTTTTGCAACTCCAATCATCCCCTTACTCTAAAATTCATGGCTAAAGAAATATATTCAATCCCAAATCACTTCCTCTCTACGGGCTGACAAGCCCATCATATACAAACATGTTTCCTATTCTCCGTCCGTTTGTTTCCAATTTTATAACACCAAATTCCTGTCTTCGCTTCAATTTCTCCAATATAATAGCGGATTTTTAAAAGCTGTTTCCATGTTTCCAGTTTTGAGCACTCCTTATCATATATACACTCCTCACCAGCACATAATATTCGATCAAATATTATTATATGTATTTCTCTCAAGAGTTAAAAAAACAGGAAACATGGAAACAAACTCATGATTCTCTATGTAAACAAACTATTTTTCCGTTTCCAATTGTATTCAAAACAGAAAACGAACAGGAAACAGATGCTCCAAATAGGAAACATTATATTTTGATTCCAAACCAGCACGGAACTGAATTGCCACTTGTTATTCTGGCCTTCTTCTGATACACCTTGTCCTTAAGTTTTGTTTTGATATGTTTATTAAATCGAATAATCATTTCAGGTTTAAATCCACCTTGTTTACACCATGCAGAATACATCGTATATAACCTTTTACATTCGATTCGGCTTTCATGTTGTTTTGAAGCTTCACTTTCAAGCTGACACACTTCATCTATAAACAGCATAATAGTATCGGATTCCATTTGATACGTTTTAACTTGCTCTGTAATCGTTTGTGAATATGAAAATCCACCTTGTTGTTCGAGTCGTCTTAAGCCCTCAAGCGCATAATTCAATAATGTCGATAAAGCGGATGGAGTCGTCAGTTTATGAATTAATTTCGTATCCTTTTGTTGATCCGTAAATTTTCGAGTAAAAGGAAACACCGTCAGCCTTCTAAAAAATCCGTCACTGTTATCACTACTTTTCGGCAACTCATTGGCGCTGAACAACAATTTACAAAACGGCTCAAAGTTAAAGGGATCTTTCCCCTTTTTCTCTGCGTTTAATCCTTCACCACTAGCAAGCACCTTGAGGTTACCTGTAGAGTTCAATGCATCCGCAGGGATATCTGTAAAGCAATTCAGCACTTTTCCATACAGTTCAGCAATCTTAAACCTTGATCTGTCTCCTTCCAAATCCTGAATTTTAACTTTGGATATATTCGCCTTGCCTATCATGGCTTCAATCGTTTTAATTAATACCGATTTCCCGTTACTTCCCGTACCTGTGAATAAAAATATTTTTTCATACTCCAAGGTGGGAATCAGGAAATAGCCAATCATTTCAAATAAAGTTGCATGCGTATCCTGTTCAAGCACAGATTCGATAAACTGAAGCATAGCAGGATCATTGGCCGTAGGATCATATAGAACAGGAAATTGAATGGTGCTCCGTCTCTCAGGCGTATGCTCCCTTAACTCTCCCGTTTTCCAATTCAACAAACCGTTTTTCACATTAATATAGTCGTCCAACAGATTCATTTGGGTTCCTGCAATATAACTTTGGGCCTCTATGTAATAACGTGCTTCCTTAATCCGACTATGGCGAAACTCATTGTCCAGCAGGGTAACGGATAATTGCTCCAAATGACGCTCACCATCATTGACATATACGCCCTGATCATACCGATACAAAAACGTACCATCAGAAAAACATTTCATATGCTGATCTAAAATATCTTTGCCATACCAGATAGGCTGAAATTTCTTCTGGTTCCCGTTTATCTCAAAGTATTTCCTATAATAAGGCTCAACCGAAGGTGGATTCTCCCCTGCCGACTCCTCGTCACGTTTGAACACATCTGGAATATCGACATAAGATGTAAGCTTAGAATTGCTTTGACTCCGGTAATACTCTTCCTCATGAGCTAACCATTCTTCATATTGTTCGGCAAGCCACTCTTGATATGCAGGATCATTCGCTTTCCGTTCTTCCTCTTCAATACGTTGTTCAAGTTCCCAATTCTCAAAAAACGCGATCTCCTTCTTGAAATACGCTCGTTCCGAATCGGTCATATATTTATCGTCCGTATATGTCCACCACGTTTTGCCACCATTATATGAAAACTCTAATTCATATGGAGAATATTCAAACTGTATCCGATACTGCTTATCCACATCTTCCTTGGTGATCGGCTTCCAAATGCCATCCATCCAAGCTTCTACTTGCTTGCTATTCCTATTTTTCCGTACATCCACCCGTTTTCCGTTAATGGTGAATTGGTCAGTATAATACTTGTGTTTATCATCGTGCTTCTCTAAAGCTATTGTCATATTGTTATGATCCCCCTTATTAATAGATGTTATCGACTACCTGTTTAAATTCGTTATATTGTTCCATGGCCTTCCTTAATGGAGGTGAATCCTTGAATATAAATATTTTCCGATTGGAATCCTTTAAATCTACTTTTTCATCCATTTTATGAAACCGATTAAACATCAACCATCCTGCCATCCGAGACTGGGTAATGACAATTGTATGGCTTTCCATATTTGACCTCCACATATTATAAACGTTTGGGATATGAAAGGTTAGTCTCTTCCACATCCCTCTCTACCGGCTGACAAGCCGCATCGTTAAGCTCGGAAGTCTGCCCGGCAAATGATGGAAGCCTTTGTTGTCTTTATAATGTGCTTAATGGTGATCGACTTGTTCATATAGCAATTGAGGATGGAATCTCCTTCTTTGCGAGCAATGCTCAATCCTTCAGCCACGCCAAGCCAGCCTCGGTCATCAAACAAGGTATACGTCTGACCCACTATTTTCTCAGCTACTTCTTTTGGATTCCATGTCCTCTTTTCGCTGCTTACCAAGGAAATTTTATAGTCGATGAGATCACCGAGCTTCGCACCCTGTCGTTTGAGGTACTCATCAGGAATGCTCATATCTTTGCCTTCAGGCCATTGTATTGTGTAAGCTTCTTGTTTGATCACCGTGGTATAGTTATGGTCTAGCCACGCAAAGGTATGTTGATCAATTTCATTTGCCTGCTGGATATAAGCTTTATCTTTATCCTCATAATGAAGCTGTACATTTTGCAGCATTCCTTCACTGGCGACCACCCAACAAAAGGAATAATTTTTATTCGATTTTTTCGCTTTGGAGTCCACGTAAGTCTTCCGCACAGCAGCCGTTGCCAACAGAGAAGGACAATCGCATATGTGTTCTGCTGCTGCCTTCGTTTCCCGATATAGCTCCGCAAATTTGGTATCCACTTCTTTTCGCAATCGCTTCTGCTTCTCGTCTGATGCGAATGGATTCAGGCTTTGCTTCTCTTGCGTTAGCTCTCTATTTATTTGCAGGAACGTATCATAAGTTGTCTTTAACGCATTGATGGTTTGATCCACATACACTGTATCCAAGTCAGGATTTTGAAAATACTGATAGATATTCTCAAACTGATGTTTCCGAATTTTCCGATCCGTATCGTCTATCATGATTCGATTTATATATTTCTTAAATGAAAACATGGACTCGGCAAGCAGATCTAAAGCCGAGATGTGCTCACGATCCTTGTTGTAGGTTTTTCCGTCTTTGAAAAATGTAAATTGTGGCTTCAACGTTCCAAACCGATATTGAATTGCATCTGGAATGACAACCTGATCGAACAACCCCGATTTGGATGCATCTATACATAGGGCTTGTAAATGCTTCATGATCGCAATTGGAAACTTGTATTGCAATAGCCCTTCTTGCGCGTTAGCGATATTTTCTATCGTCGTATTGATATCGGTGATTTCTCCCGTTTTATCTTCAGAGCGAATAATAAAATCAATAACATTTGCCTTGTTCCATTCCTGTGAAGGAGCGGTGGATTTATCTGCATCGTTGACTTGTACCAGTGAATCAATAACATAGTCTGCCAACGATACTTTAGCTTGAACAGGAAATCGTTCTGCAAAATGCTGCTGGATATTCTCATTCAACAGGTCAAGCCGATTTTTATCGTGGTGTTCACTTTCTTCGTTATTAACCTTGAAATTGTACTGCTGTAGGTATTCAATATGAGTCTCTGCCAAGTTTAATCCTGTAGACAGAACCAGTAATTCATCGCCGTCCCTGTCTGCGCCGCCAAGACGATCTGGCTCTGTCCCTAAAGGAAGCTGCACAATGTTGTCGAGATGATTAATAAACTCAGCATCCTCACCTTCATAATCCACAAATGTGGTTCGCGTGATTTCACTGAAGGACATGATCGGATTTCTTGCAAATAGATTCTGGCCTAATATCGCACCGCCACAGTAACTCTGTTTCGCAGATAGAAAACCTTTATATTTCCATGTATGGTGATCCTCTGCCGCAGCGTAAGACAAAAACGCTAAAATATCTTGTGTCACATATAGATACTTGGCTTCAACATAAAACTTCCCCAAGCCCATTTCATCTATTTTATGATCAATCACTTCCTTGATCGTTTGCCTTACTTTATGATCGAATACCAATTTTTTATTAAGGTGCAGAGCATGAATAGCATCGCTGCACTGTTTACCAATTCCATTATCTGAATTTTCCTGATACACCAAGTGCAAGAAGGCATACAAATAGCGGAGATCTCCCCAATCCAGTTCCTCTTTGCGATAGATACTTAATGCCCGATATATGAGATCACCCTGCACATGGGATAAGCAAACGACATCTCTGGCTTGCAGATCAAGAGCCAATAACAACTGATACGATGATTTCCGGTATTGTTCATGCACTGGCTTGGCAATATTGGAGATACCAATCGCATCATAGCCATACTCAATCAATTTAGACTGGTATGCTGCTATCGAGGGAAATAACCAAGCTTTCTCCTCTGAACCGTCTGGCTTTTCTCCGATCACTTGTAGCTTCGCTTTAAAAGTAGACTCAGTGGTCAAAATATCAATCTTATCCGCATCATGCCACGTTCCGAATATATCCTGAATCCGCTTCACGTTATGCTTACGGAAATATCCATGAAAATCTACACAAGGAAAAAAGCCTTTGATCGCTGGCAAGCGTAATTGATAACCTGTAATCGTATAGTCTACCTCCAGGAATCGTTCCATTTGTTGCCCTAACTCTTTTGAGACCAAACCCATACCATCAAATACATTTTCCATGACCGTATGATTTTTTACTTCAGCTAATTGCAACCCTGTTGACCATGGAGTGATGGGGAGTTCTTTTTTCTCATACGGCTCAGTCTGGTCGATTGTCCAGACGGGAACCGAAACGCCATCTTTCTTTTCGACTTTCCATGCAGGCTTACTAAGGTGCTCTAAAGAAACTCGTCTGCTATTCTCTTTTTCCCAGCGACCAGTCGTTTTGTATTGGTCTCTATCGTTAGGTGCGATAGGAAGTTCAATTTTATGATCTTTGACCTTTTGGCTGATTTTTTGGCGCTGCTTTTTATAGTGCTTTTCTTCTTCCATATAGGCTTGGAGCTTAGTGTACATGTCCTCTTCTTCGGGTGTACGATGATATGGAAGAATCATCTCTACATCTTCCGTTATGGGTATTTCTTTGTCAGGGAGGATGCAGATGGTTAATTGCTTCATATCTACAGGGCAGAGATACACATCTGTTGTCATTAGAGCATTGCGCGTCAAGTTTTTAGATACGGTGCATTGGGTCGGTTCAGTTCCAAGGGAAACATATGCTTTCAACGCTTCAGCATATTTCTCCAGTATAAATAGCTGACGACATTCTTTGTTCTGAGCACCAGAAAGGACATTATCCAGAAATACATAGGTATGCCGAGCACTCTCTTGATCATTTGTATTTGAATAGATGGCTGTAAAGCCCTTTTCCAGCAAACGTTTGAGTTTGTCATTATCCTCTTCACCACGTCCACGTCCAGTTTCGATGGTCATGATTGGGAGGAGATTCTTCTTTTTTCTGATCGGCTTGCTATTATTGGATTTTAGGTTAAAAGTATCTTGATTGGTTATGTACTCTGGCGTAGCATCGAATTTCTTGTTCATTATTTTCTCGTGTAAAATGTAATACATGAAAGTTTCGCTTGTTTGTTTAGCATCTGCTAAAGTGTAGACCAGCGAAAACTCCCCGTTTCGTTCTGTAACATCGCCAAGTTGATATTGCCATAGCTGATACTGTCTTTTTTTGATCACATGTTATCCTCCAATATTATTAATTAAAAGAACATATGTTCCTATTATATTATACCAAATGTATGTACGGTTTAAAAGAGTGGGATTTAAGAAATTTATAAAAAGAAGGCTGAATTTTTAAGGGAAATAAGAAAACCGAGAGTTCTAGGCTCTCGGCAGTTGACAAAGCAGATGATAAATCAGAAATTTTATTCTCTCATCCACACGTTTTAGATTTAATATTTAAGGCATCTTCGTTTTCCATAGGAGATTGATTAAAATAACAGGCTGAACTAAATACAGAAATTAATATTTGGTCTTCATTAATAGAAATATATTCATCAAATAAATAATTAAAGCAGGAACCAGAATAATTTGAAGTCCACTATATCTCCTATACTCACAGGCAGTTTTACCCCAAGTATACACCCGCGCATGTGCGACTCGCGTAAAATAGACACATGTAGATGTAGCGGTATTGGTTTATAAAAACATTTTTTATGAGGTTCAATTGAAGATAAAATAGGTTATATCAAAGGCTTATGCTTATTCTTCATCTTCTTCATCAGTAGTTATTTCCCCTATTACAGGTATTTTAAACATTGCAACTTTCATCCCCAATCTATTGATAAGTGCAACATGATGCAGGAGATTTACTTTACTAAAAAAAGGTAAAATAGTACGAATATCATTAGATTTTGAACTTGAAATAGCGTAAACTAACGTACATTCACCATACGGAAAATCCTGCTCATCGTAGTTCTCGTCTGGAAACTTCTCTATTGCTTGACGCACCAAGTGTTGTCTATATTTAGGAGAGTCCTTTAACATTACCATTGATACCGAGCCTTGAGCAAAGAGATGACTTAAAGTTGCTGATCGAGTTTCTTTCTTTACACATACAAAGTGTTTATCTCTAGAAAGAAGGTCACAAATTTCAATTTTACTTCTCGAGTTTGGAACCTGGAAATTTCGTTTATCTAAACATAGGAAGTAATCCGAATCTTGCCTTTCATTATAAGTACCTTCTGCTTCTTTATTTTGAATTTCTGTAAGAAAATCAGCGTTATCAATTAGTGGTACTTCCATTATCTCATTTTGTATTCTTGCAAAATAATCGTTATCTATTTTATACCAGTTGTTTAATGAAAATATAAATGTACTTCCACCATATTCAGTTTGGAAAATTATAAAATGATTTATTGAAACTGCAGAAGTGATTGGATTCCCTGTATCGTCGAAACCCGTTATTTTTATTTTGTTTATATCGCTTGGGGAATTAAATTCAATTTCTTTATCAAGTAACGAATAAAGATCCTGTAGAGTAACCTCATCGGTGTCAACTTTTTTACGACCACGTCTTATTTGGTAAGTCGAGCATTTCTCATATTCAATCATATCAGGGTAAGCTAATGAAAGATTATCAGTTTCTTGCTCACTAAGAACATTAAATAAATTCAAACTTAAAATTGAGATAGTCTCAGCATCTTTAACTATTTTTATATTATCAATAAATCCGAAGTTTTCTTTATAATCTTCACTTAGGAATAATTCCAATATTTGTTTACATTTGTCACCTAATCTTGAAAATGTCACATCACTAGTTACACTTAACGAGGAGGTCGATCCTCTAACCGAGGTGCCAAATTCCTCATCTCTTGACTTCCCTGAAACTAAGTTAATCAGGTCTTGTTCAAAATCAAGATCAAATTCTCCTACCTCACTACCTTTGTTAAATAAAACTCTTTTTTGTTTTGTTTTTAAATCTAAGTTTCTTACATCAAAAGCCTTAAGTTCTTTAGAATCAATGGAGTTCAGTGCTACTTTTAGCCCAAAATTATTTTCCAAGTTATTTTTATTAATTGCAGTAAATCCAAATCCGCCTGTTACAGCGAAAAAATATGGGGTTTCATCTTTCATTACCTTAACTAAAATGACATAAGAGTTAACCATATTTTTTATTTCTTCTCTATTTGGAATTTCTAAATCATTTTCAAGAAAATTAATCCATTTGGGTTCCTTTGATTTATTCCTTTGAATATAAACCTTAAATTCAAAATCGCGTTCAATATCTCGAGGCTCTAATTCAAAATAATTATTGTCTTTATTTACTTTCTTAGATAGGATTAGTTGATTAAAACTTCGTACATTCTCATTGAAGAGATAGTAGGATAATTTCAAAATAAGACCTCCTATGATTTTCATTGTCTATTTGATTGAATACTACTATTTCAAGCAAGAACTGCAGCTTTAGCGGATTGAGCATACAAGCAAACGCAATTCTAAATCTCTTGAGGGGCAAAACTCCAATCCAGTAGTTCCCAGTAAAAAATCCCGTAAGGTTCAACGAAATTGCGATTGGTGGCTTTATAAAGAACGCAATGGAATTGAATGCTTCTTTAATCGGATTAAACTTATCGTCGTCTGGCACACGCTTTGATAAATTAGCCTCTACATTCAAGGCTTTTTTGACGTTGGCTTCGATTATGTTGGCTAGCCTAGCCCTAGTGCAATCTCAGCATTATATTATCTGGACAATTACCGACTACACCAATTCCTTGGTTTCATCCAACATTTCAACTTCTTCATCAAATTCTGGGTCATAATCGTTCTCTTCCCCAGTTAAATACTTCGACAACATGCTCATCACTCTAAGAGTATACGGATAAATCGTATGCTTATCATAAGTCAGTCCTATTCTCCGCAATTGATCGGCCAGATTTGCGAGATCATCACGTTCTGTTTCACCCAGCGCCCCAAGAGGAATATACTCAACTGCTTTTTGCTGAAGCAGCATTTTGCTAGGGGACAAAAACTTGGTATCCTCGTTCCTCACACCAGACCAAGCCCTCGGCCTTCCACCGACACCATAATAAATCCCCAGGGGATCCTTAAAGATACCTGAGGCCTTGTTATATTTATCTTCATCATCATTTTCTATAATCCGATACTGCGGGATATCATCCCTCGTGTTGATACGGATAAACTTCAGACGCGGATCATTTTTTAATCGCCCACTCAAATAAGGAACCGCATCGTATTGAAGATCCGTATTCCGGATTGCAGGAAGCCAGCCATTTCTCAGAGTAGCATTTATAATTACTATAAGTTGTCCTAAATCTTGATCAAGTTCCTCCTCAATAGCTTTGATCATAAATGCTTTAAAGATCTGCTCACTTTGGTTACCTTTCTTTGGCCTCTCCAGCATCTTAGCCTGCTCCAGAGAAAATGGTGCCTCGGCTAATGCTATCCAGGAATCTACTCCGAATATCTTTACAGTCACTTCAGTGCCATCCAATTTTGAAATGACTGGTAAATATTTATTGTCCGATTTTAACACATTGTAGGATAGAATTCGTCCGAACGTATCAAGTTTTGTAATATTGTGACTTAAGAATCCAGCATCACTAAGCAAATCTAGCAAAGCGTTAATCATTCGGGCAGTATCCGCTTTGACATCATCTATCAAAGGTTGTATGAACTGAGTAAGACGTCTTGCCTTTTTCATCCCCTCCCTTATTGCATGTTTGGGGTCACCACCTTTGCTCCAGCTTTCTTTCTCGTTGATTTCTACCAGCGCTACTACCAGTTTATCTCCATGAGTTCCCGATGAAGTTAATTTCTTGTTTATCTGATTGACCAGCTTTGTATGGGCAACATCGGCTTTATACGTCCCTATTTCCAGCTCACTGACAATCCCTTCAGGACTACGGTGTACGAATTCTACAGTTACATTTCTATCGCTATTAAGACCAAATACATTTTCAGAGATTTGACGATTAAAGATTATCGGGCTGTTCTCCAGTGATTTTTGTTCAGTTGTGTAGACTTCTTTCATGGCATTAAACATAGATTCGCTGCTGAAGACCTCTATAATAATCCGCTTCGCTTGATGCGCAATGATCGGAAATCGAATATCATTCATTCGCTTACGTGGAATCTCGGGAATATGAAATAATGGCGTTAGATGATACGCTGCAAGAACCTCTTTAAATTTGTTAAACAGACCTCTTTTCTCCGCAAGGCCAAGTCCGAATTTCACAAAATTCCCTTTTCCGTTGAAAGAATTGTGATTGACTACATATGCTGTAACTTCACCTGCACCATCCAGATACGCAGCAGGATGGGCGAGCAGCATATCCGGCTCGAACGACTCTCCATACAGTACGTCCCAATACAAGCCATCCAGGGCTGTTTTCCAGACTGCAAATGAAGATGTTTGACTTCCACCACCTGCACGACGCTCAAACTTAAGCTGCGAGAAAGAACGCTTCTCATGCAACATATATGGATTACGGACTGAAACCAGGACAGAACAGGCATGATCCGCTTTTAGATAACAGGTATTCTTCTCCTTATTAATCTGTGCGTCTTTTAAGTAGCGACGTGTTCCCACAGAAACTACGATAAGCGATCTCTCTGCATCCCCACCACGATTCTTAAGTTCAACCTTCATCACATATGAATAGGGATCGTGCCTTGGAGATTTCCGAATCGGAGTTGAGATACATTCATGCTGATTATTAAAAATCGTATGGTGGAACTGAAGTTCCTCTACGATATCTTGTCCTAATTCTATGATTCTGGATTCTTCACAAAATTTATGAGCTGCTAGGCCGGGAAGCCACTGATACTTATCAATGGAGTCGTAGATTTCTCCAAAGCTAGAAGTTACCCATCTCGGCTCGGCATCTTTAATCTCTTCTGGGAGTTCTGCCACTGTATATCCTTTCAAATGAGCAAACCAATTCAGTGTGAGCTTCTTGATGTGTGCCTCCGAAATTTTTACGGTGGAAACAATCCAAGGCAGGTCTTTCTGTAAAATTTTATAACTCAAATCTGCATACACAATCTCCGGAAAAATACTTTTCAATTTCTTTCCAAGAGGTTCAACCTTATAAGAAAGCTTATAGTTCTGCGCTGTCGTTTGCGTATTGAAGAAATTACGCCAGCTTACAGGCATATGCATCACATGAATCATTTCATGATAGAACACCTTCTCGTTCACTTCCAATGCAAAAAGCTCCATTCTATTCATATGCTACCTCCCATATTCATATTATTAATAGCTTTGCTAAAGGTTCCATACAAGCTTTGAAATAAAGGATCCTTTTTGTTTTTGCGCATAATCGCTGCCCACACTTCAAGCATCGAGTAGCCTCCGGTCTTACCTGCTGGTTTGGCATTAAATTTAGCATCGCAGAAGTATACACGAGCATCTTTACCCCCACGTAGCAGGCGGCCGATCATCTGCCATACCGGAACAAAAGTATACCAGCCCATAATCTCCCGCTCTTTGGGACTTAAGATAGACCAGAAATCCGGCTTAAGGTACATATTCTCCAACTTTCCGCTGCTCATCTGCCGCAGTTTGGTAACAGCCTTATCGTAAAAGAGGTTTTGTCCTTGCACTCTCCACAAATAATCAGGCAAATAAGCATGCAGGATTTGAACAAGATAATTCAAATCATTAGGTAAAGGGTAGGGACGAACCAGAAAGAATACGGTACCGAATAGGGCTTCTCCATGTTCATCCAATATGTTGTATCCCCTTCCCACGGACAATAAGGGTACAATTAATACTTCCCCCCGATCCCGATAAAAGGATTCAACCAACAATCTGGAATACTGATCTTCTTTAGGAGTAGCGTCCTTTGAAAGCGACTTATATCTGCCAGTCCAATTTCGATCATTCCTAAAAACACTACAGACTGTTTCAACGTCATCATAAGAATTCACAACCAATAATACTCTCCTGTTGTTACCAGTATTCTTCCAATGAGTTAGCTCATAATTAATATCTGGTTTTAATTGATGAACCATACCACTTAAATATTGATTTCTCTGATCCGAGTCACGAATACCTGACACCGCATAAAATTCCCCACGAACCACATCAAGCACGGGCTTAAAAACCATTTGGATGTCAGAACTTTGACGCCCTGCTCGAAGCAACCATTCGGAAGAGGTTTCCAGGTTATAATGAGCCGACTTGGGAGCATGACTGGTTCCAGAGAGAAAAATAACAGCAGGTCCCTCTTTCCCATCACATTCTTTATAAAGGTTATGCCAATCATGCAGTAGCAGGCGTCCCACCGCAGTGTATTCAATAAGCTTGAATTTCCCTGTCTTTTCATTGTCGGTGAGGTCATATTTATATCCCAAGGTAATCCCGGTCATAGCTTCTTTCATAAATGCCTGGTAATCTTTCTGCATGGTAAACAATGGTGAGAAATCAATGGAAAGGCCCAGCTTGGCCTGAATCATTGGAAACGTAGTTAATATGAATTTGATGCTTTCCTCTGCCCGACATAAATACAGGAAGAATTCAAGTTGAGCATATAGCAGTTCCTTTTTGATTCTTGATTTTGAGATTCCATTCACCTTGGAAATAATCTGATCCAGGAGCTTCATTTTCTGTTCAAAGCTCTCTGTCTCTACTACCTCATCGACAATCCTTGATAGCCTTGGGTCCTTGTATGGATCTGAAGCGTATTCAGTAAAACACTTGAAAATTTGTGTCTGCAGTTGCGGGTTATCAGAGAGTTTTTCACTAAGTGTACCTGCTAATGCCGCCACCCTGATCAGGTTATTCCTGATGTTCTTACGCAACGTTTGGGACAGTTCCAATTTGTTGTAAATACGCCAGATCATATGTTCCAACATACGGAGTCTATCGTTCCACTCATTAATTACTGGATCGCCAGCATATTGTCCATAACGCCCTCTAGTAAGCTCATTGGACTCATATCTTAACTGCTCAAAGATATCGTCTGCCGCTCCGAATACTTTATACTGCGTTAAAAAAGTCTCATCGAACTGCTTCTGTACCTGATCGGCCTCATCCACAAAGACCACATCCAGCAGGTCATACATTGCTTCATAAATGGTTCTCTCAAGAGGATCTATCACAGTAGAAATACGCGTCTTAAGAACACTCGGTGCTGTAGCTACCCATACCTCAGCATTCTTTAGGGCAGCTAAATCCTTATAAACACCGCAGGTATTTGCCAGCGGACATTTTACAGATATATTACCTTGCTTCAACTGGGTACATGGGTATCGGTTGCTTCGTTCATAGTCTTCTGCTAATGCTTTAACGATGCAGATTTCAGATAAGTGAGCAAGTGACTCATACTGTTGATTCTGCCAATCACTAATCTCTTGAATGTTATTGCTATTGGCAAACAAATAGTTACTAAGATGATCTTCCCTTGAGGATCTGCCAATAACAGGCACGGCATGTATTCCGAGCTTGCGCAATTCTTTAACACGTTCGAGAGCCTGCGCTACGCTACCTTCAATAAAGCCTACCCTGGCTCCATGTTGTTTGACCAGCCGATAAGTCTCCATCATCATAAAGGTAGACTTTCCTGCTCCGAGTCCCCCTCCAATATGTTTATTTCCTTGATAAATGAATACTTGCTCGATATCATCAAGCGACTCCAGAATCACAGATTTGGATCTGCTCATCCACATCGTTGACGGTTCAAGTAGTTGATCCATCTCTTGCGCTAATGCAGAGCCAGAATAGGGAATTGAGAGTTTGTATACAGTTTTTGAACGGTATGATGGCAGAAGTTCTGATTCATTGGAGAGCATAGATTCAGGTATTCTCCCACGGAAAGTGATCGATTGTCCGCCCCGAATTCTCCGGGAGTATGTAAATTCTTCTTCGTTTGCAAAGGGCCTTGTATTCGATTGGCGTGGAATGGGGTGTTCAAGAATGCTCTGATAGATAGAAGCTCGGTCTGTAACAAAGCGCGGAGCAATTCGACCAGCCGCTCCGTCCTCTCTGATATCGTACAATCGATAATCTCTATCCAGTTCCTGGTATGCAACAATACGTTTCAGTAGATTTTTCTTGGTTCGTAGTTCGGGAAATAAGATCCTTAGCCGGATTACAATATCCATTCGGGAAATGCTTTTGAGAATAGGGGCATTATAACCAACCAGAATCGCCCATGCCTGATAAATTGAGAGCGTAGGATCAATAATCTGGCAACCCGTGATTAGTAGCTCCATACTAGCCAGTACATTAATCTCCGAATTATTAAGCTGAAGTGTTTCAAGATTAGTGGTCAAATCTTTTGAAATATCCCAATAAGTCTGTCTCACAGGAACACCTTCTTCAATGATAATTCGATTTCGTTCTCCATAATCATTTCTATATACTCCTGAGCGGTTTCGTTCAATAAAGCCATACTTCGTTCACGATAAGAAGCAAAGAGCAGGCTGCGATACTCTGGAACAACGATCAGACATTTTCCTTTATACTTCTCCAGATAGGCAGACGTTTGGTGGTTGAAGAAATTAGCAAGCGTACGAGGATCCCTGAAATCCTTGACGTCAAGATATACCCTTTTGCCATTTACTGATACCGAGAGATCATATTCATCCACATTGGGATAGAGTTCAACTTCATACCCTTTTCGGATTAGACGCTCCGCAATTCGCAATTCAGACATTCCAGGCAGAAGCACGAATCTCTGGATTCCGGGCAGTTGCCGCAGTACTCTTTCCTTCCCAAAATCAAAAGAACTCAAGTTCTCAAAATCAGCAAGCAAATGACAGATGTCTTCTTTGTTGCAGCGCCAACGATCTTTCCTATATTCCAAGGTCCAGCCACAGTTCGGGCATTTTCGGAAGTTAGCTATAATAGGCGTTATTTCCTCATAGCATTGTTTAATCAGGTTAGTTAATTGAAGATCTGTAAAGGTCTCAGCAAACTCAGACAATTGGAAGGAAGTAATTATGGAATTTTGTGGATTGGACAGAAATGTGCGGATGAGAGCATACTCCTGCTGCAACTGCCGTCCTTCTTCTTTGCAATACATTAGAATCTCGTACATATTCTGTTGCTCGGCATCCTGTGGGGAAATATGAAGGTTTAGAAATTCATCTGCTTGCGGGGAAAGACCTACATATTCCTCCAATAATGGAGCATCTTCGGGGTAACATTCTTTGAGGTCAGGGACTCCCCATTCTTTGGATGGGCGATGAAGAATTTGCAGCAAATGAAATAAATCGACCGGAGGTTGAGCCTTAGAGGGAGCAGTCTGGCCAATAAATAACAACATCCCTTTATAGAGCTCGTCTGGAATTTTGCCGTAGTTGCCTTGCCACTTATAAAAACCTGTAATCAGGGAAAGAAGCATATCCTGTTCTTTAGCCATAGAACAAAAAGACCTCCTATCAAACAGTAGATTAAGTAAAGGATAAACCATGGAAGTGACTACAGGGAGTTAGCAAACGTAAGTCCTTTAAAAAATATTCTCTTATTCGTATCAATTCGACAACCCAGGTTTGAAATCCTTGTGGAATCAAAGAGACAAACGTGAAGTCGTCATATAAAATAA
This sequence comes from Paenibacillus terrae, assembly GCF_000943545.1. Lineage (GTDB taxonomy): Bacteria > Bacillota > Bacilli > Paenibacillales > Paenibacillaceae > Paenibacillus > Paenibacillus terrae_A. The sequence continues at coordinate 2,098 of NZ_JTHP01000077.1, read as the reverse complement.
TTTAAAGAATTACTGAATTTCAAGCGAACATTCAACTCGGGTAAATAAACAATAAGACTACCGAAAAGTACGTGAGTGGCATAACGACTTCAACCGCTAAACGGGAAGCTGTAAAACAAGGATATAACAGACTTCGGCCAAGTGAATACGCAAACGATATTTGGCTGTGCTTTTTCGATTGGAAGATCGAACCATTCCCCAAATCTCGGAAATTGGCACCGTACTTCTAAGACCGTAGGCGATTATCTGCACAAATATCAAGACGGAGGATTAGAGAATTTCGCATCTAAAGCCAGATGCAATTTTGTAACCGAACCAAGTTAACTGTAGGGAAGATGTTGAAACTAAAATGCCAGATGTTGAGTATGCAGTATTGATATTTTATGAACTAGATGAAGAAGCTTGTAAGAGGCTTGATATAGATGTGCACGAAGGTATTTCGATGAAAATTAACGAACTCTTCCCTATCCAAACCATTACTCCAGTTAATTCATAAAGGTTGTAAAGAACAGAGGACTGCGTTATTCTCTATCCTCTGTTAATTACGCCGTTTTGGTACCCCACTAAGTGTCAATACATTGTGTTGACACTATACGCTCAACCTACTTTATAATATATATATCCGCACTCAGATTACTCTCTAGGATTACTCTTAATCCCTCGTACATCAATGCTTCTCATCTCGATATATTACTACCACGCACTCCACATGCCTTGTGAATGAAAATAATATATGTTCCCGTACTCAACCCTAAAGCCTTTTTTTGAATGCAGGAACATATTCAAGTTGCCTTCCATCCCTTGTACATCAATGCTTCTCATCTCGATATATCACTACCACGCACTCCACGTGTGTCGAGACGGTGGAAGGGATATATTCCTTCTTACCACCTATTTTCTACTCTACACTTCCCTCCCACACCTCTCCCTTCCAAAAATACACATAGTAAATACCCCAACGAATGGGTCATTCTGTAAACAAAATCTCTCTTTTGACCGATAAATACATATGCTGGGTTGTTCATTAAATATCGCCTCTCGTCCTTTTATGCCAAACAAACCTTGTAATACATATCTATCTCGACTCAAAGCTGTACTCATCCGTGTCTTCTATAATCAGAAGCGAATTAAAAATGACATACTTTACTTGGAAATAATCATCACATCTAGAAAGGAGTCATGAACTCACTTGAGCATATTATCAGATGGAATCGGATATGAAAGCCTACGCTTGTATGGTCCCTTTCAGTCACAACACATCGAACAACTTCAAATAACACGTACCATTAATGATCATGCCTATTTACATATCAGTGGGTTGCTCTCCGAAGAACAGGGAGCAGCTTGTATCGGTCAAAATATGGAGCATGAGCCGATTGTGATTCGTCAGTTGGATGATCAGGGACAATCACTAAGAAGGCTGTTCCATGGGATTGTTACGCGTATGTCCGTACACTGTGTACGAGGCGTATATACCTTTGAACTGGAGGCCGCTTCCCATTCCTATCAAATGGATATCAAGCTGAAAAAACGTTCCTATCAAGATATTCACCGTACTTATGATGATCTGGTCACCTCGATGGTTCGTAAATATGAGTATGGAGATGCCATTGACACCGTAACTAATTATGCCAAACTGGATACTTTTGTTTTACAATATGAGGAGACGGATTGGGCGTTTTTAAAGCGTCTTGCTTCTCGCTTTGGTTCCGTACTTGTGCCAGAGGTAACCGCAGCTTCGCCCAAAGTTTTCTTCGGGATGCCAGAAGGCAAACAGTACAAAGTAGAACGAGATGTATTTTATCGGGTACGAAAAACGTTTCATGAGCTGGATGCGGAAAAGCCGGGAGAACGTGCTGGCTCGTATGTCACCTATATGATTGAAAGTCTGCAATACTATGCGTTAGGTGACCTTATCACGTTACCCATTGGACAAGGCAAAGAGTTGGTCATCGTTCGGGCAGTGACACGGTTAGAGGATGGCTTACTGCGTACCCGTTATGATCTCCAAGCGGAACAGAATATTCGCTATGCCCGGTATGAAAACGATCAGGCCACCGGGATTTCGCTGACAGGAACGGTGCTCAAGGTACAGCAG
>NZ_JTHP01000076.1 GCF_000943545.1 Paenibacillus terrae | reverse complement strand
TTTTGTTATGCCTACAACGGCAGGGCCCTCCAACGCAGCACGTCGTTGGAGGCCAATGAAGGCCATCGCAGGGGCCTTCGGTGTTGTTCCGCCCTTCACGCCAAGCGAGTACTATTGAAGCGAGGCTTTCTTTTTTGAGCCCAAGGTAACTCGGCGGAGGGGATGGAATCGTTCTGAAGAAGCGATAGCGTTCGCCTTTAATCCCGGATTTTACCCTTTAAAATTCCCATTACAATGAAAAAAATCCGGGGTTAACAGCGATCGGAAGAATGATCCATCCACGTAGCCCGTCCCCCTTGGCTCAAATTGAACCCCCTGCTTCACCCCATAATAGGAGCACCCAATATGGTACTTCCGCGTAATTTTCTTTTTACATCTGATAACTGTATAATGATGGGGAGTTTAAACACTGCGGGGTAAGACCAAGCACGGGCAAAAGGGCCTCTTCGCGCCTCTGGTTGCATAACCGGCGGAAAAAGCCCCTTATCTCAACCTTCACTTCTGCAGTAGGTGAAGGATATCTAACATTGTTACCGCTTTGAACTGTTATTATGCAGCGCAGGCGGGGTAATATTATGCTTGCAACGGCTCTATTTTGTTAAGGGCCTGAACCCTGCAAGCGGGAGGAGTTATTAAAGTAAATGGACAAATTGCAATTGGATGTTAATCAAATTCAGGAGATTATCCCGCATCGGCCGCCGTTTTTGTTGGTGGACCGCATTATTGAGCTGGAGGAAGGGAAAAGAGCAGTAGGTATTAAAAATGTAACAGTGAATGAGCCTCATTTCATTGGACACTTTCCGGGTTATCCTGTTATGCCGGGTGTGCTGATTACCGAAGCCTTGGCTCAGGTAGGGGCATTCGCACTGCTGCATCTGGAAAGCAATCGCGGCAAAATTGGTTTCTTGGCAGGGCTGGATGGCTTCCGTTTTCGCGGACAGGTGGTTCCTGGGGATACGCTGACGCTTGAAGTGGAAATAACCCGTTCCAAAGGAGCATTCGGCAAAGGGAAGGCTACGGCTAAGGTAGGCGATACAGTAGTAGCTGAGGGCGAGATTATGTTTGCATTGTCCGATCCTCCCCAATAAGCAAGCTCTGCTGACATAATTACGACGTCTTAACCGAGTGCATGTGTACATAGAAATCCTGTTTTGACCAACCAAAAACGGAGAGGGGAAATTGGCATGACGCAGTTGAGTAAAAAAGCATTGGAAAGCATTGAGAGCTGGCTGCATGACCCTTATATTGATGAAGAAACCAAACAGGAGTTGCGCGCATTGGAAGGCAACGAGCAGGAGTTGGAGGATCGCTTTTACAAAGAGCTGGAATTCGGCACAGGTGGTCTGCGCGGAGTGATCGGGGCGGGTAGCAACCGGATGAATCGTTACGTCATTGGACGTGCGACTCAGGGACTGGCTCGTTATATTTTGGAGCAGCATGCGGGGAAAGAAGAGAAGCCTTCGGTTGTAATCGCGCATGACTCGCGTCATTTCTCGCCAGAGTTTGCTTTGGATGCGGCTTTGGTGCTGGCAGGCAACGGCATCGTTGCCAAGCTGTTCCCGTCCTTGCGTCCAACGCCACAGCTTTCTTTTAGCGTACGACATTTGGGAGCCAGTGGTGGGATTGTCGTAACAGCAAGCCATAACCCTCCTGAATATAATGGATACAAGGTATACAACGATGAAGGTGGTCAGCTTGTTCCTGATCAGGCCGAGCAGGTAATTGGTTATATCCATGAGGTTCCTTCTTTTGCTGATATTCACCGTCTGACACGTGAAGAAGCAGAGGCACAGGGCCTGCTGGTTTGGCTTGGAGAGCAAGAAGATGAAGCGTTTGTGGATACGGTAGCCAGTGTGAGTGTTAATCGTGAGCTGATTGCAGCTGGACCGGGCAAAAACTTCAAGGTTGTGTTTACACCTCTTCATGGCTCAGGCAATGTACCGATTCGCCGCGTGTTGGAGAAAATCGGTTTTGAGCAGGTGCATATTGTGCCTGAACAAGAACAGCCGGATGCTGAATTTTCCACTGTCAAATCACCCAACCCGGAAGAACGCGATGCCTTCAAGCTGGCAATTGCGCTGGGTGAAAAGATTGGTGCGGACTTGTTGATCGGTACAGACCCGGATGCAGATCGCATGGGAGCGGTTGTGAAAAACCGTGACGGTGAGTATGTGGTATTGTCCGGTAATCAGTCTGGCGCGATCATGGTCTACTACTTGTTGAACCAGCTAAAAGAAACGGGTAAGCTTCCAAGTAACGGAGCGGTCATTAAAACCATCGTAACGAGTGAAATGGGCGCAGTGATTGCTGAGCATTTTGGAGCAACCGTATTTAACACGCTTACGGGCTTCAAGTACATTGGTGAGAAAATGAATCAGTTTGACCAAACAGGCGATTATACCTACCTGTTTGGCTATGAGGAGAGCTACGGATATTTGGCAGGTAATTATGCCCGTGACAAGGATGCGGTCTTGGCGGCTATGCTGATCGCTGAAGCGGCTGCTTATTACAGTACCCAAGGCAAGACGCTGTATGATGTTTTAGAGGAGCTGTATGAGCAGTTTGGTTACTTTCTGGAGAAGCTGGAGTCCCGCACACTCAAGGGCAAGGATGGAGTGGCGCAGATTCAAGGCAAAATGACGGATTGGCGCACTACCCCGCCTCTGGAAATTGCAGGCGTGAAGGTGGAAAAAGTGCTGGATTACTCACAGGGTTTGGACGGACTTCCGCAAGAGAATGTGCTTAAGTTCTTACTGGAAGACGGTTCGTGGTTCTGCTTGCGTCCTTCCGGTACCGAGCCGAAGATTAAAGTATACTTTGCGGTACGAGGTTCCTCTCTGGCGGATGCTGAGCAAAGAATCAGCCGTCTGGTGGAGGCTGTTATGGCACGCGTAGACGCTTGAGCTAAATCCATTTATAATAGAATAGGGTTAAGGTAATTGGATACGAACTAAGAAATCGGTGACCTCTCACGGCAAAGGGCAGTACGCCGTGGGGGTCATTTCTGTGTTGTAGAATAAACTGGAAGAGGCTTTGGGAAAATAAGCTTATTCCGGTGACGGAGGATTTTGCAAAATCCAATGAGTGGCCTGCCAACAACTGAGTAAGGGTAAGGTGAGCAGCGTTGGATTTTGCAAAATCCCGAATATTAAGGAGGTTCTTTGGTGTATCAGAAATGGCAGTATTGGAATACGGCTTCTCGAAAATGGTTATGGATTCTGGTTGCACTTGGTTTGCTGGCTTCCATTCCTGTAATTGCCGATCGTCTGCAGACAGAAGCATCAAGTAAAAAAGTAGAGATCGTATTCGACTATCGGGATTTGACGGAGGCAGCTTCGTATCAGGCTCACCCGCAGGATTACCTGAATGAGCAGCTTGACCGCTTAAAACAGGCCGGTGTGAACAGTATGGCAATGTATGAAAGCACGCTGGATGATTTCCGCAAAGCAGGCCATGTTGTAACCTATACGACTCAGAACATTGCTGATATGGAAAAACGGGTATCACCCGCCAACGAGAATTTTACGTATGTTGTTTTCACTGATCAGGAAAACGCTGCGGCATTGAAGCCGTTAATTGAACGTACTTTTAACAGTCTGGACATTAACGTAAAACCATGGACTTATCAGGGCCATGAAGGGCTCGTTGTAGAAACTTCCCCAGAGGATGCGTATCTCAAACCCATACAGCCTGATCCGATTGCCATGAAACAGCTTCGGAGTAAAGGATTTTTTATCGTTCCTCGGATGAGCGACAGTCTTCCTTACAATCAGGAATTGACGGAAGAGACGTTGGCTTCTTTTCAGGAGAATGGCGTAAAACGCATTTTGTTTGAAGGAGATTCTGTCAAAGGGTTTACAGATAATGAGAAAGAACACAGTCTGGCGGCATTCGCTCAATTACTGAACAAATACAATATTGGCCTGGCCGCTATTGAAAACTTGAAAAAACCGCAGGCAGGCTTCAACAAGCTGGCTTACGCTATAAAATATAACGTTGTGCGCCTGTACTCACTGAGCGACAAAGATTCAACGCTTGATGTGGAAACGTTGGCTGATCGTTTTGCATTGGCGACCAAGGACCGCAACATTCGCATGCTGTATCTTAATACAGCTCCGACCCGCAGTGTGGCTGAGGCCAAAGTGAAGGATTCTGTAGATAACTTGATCCATAGTTTGGACAAACCGGGTAATGCTGTTCAACGGATGGAGAAAAAAGGATTTGAGCTTGGACAGGCCGAACCATTTCAAGTGGTTGATTCGTCGTACCAGCGTTACCTGAAATTGGTGGTTGTACTGGGGGCACTGGCTTTCTTCTCCATTATGGTGTCGTATTTTGTTCCAGCATTGACCTTGCTAGCATTTGGATTGGGACTGGTTGGCTCAGCAGGTCTTTACGTTCTGAACTCCAGCTTGATGGAGCAGGGCTTGGCACTACTTGCAGCGATTAGTGGACCCACAGTTGCAATGGTTATTGCTGTGCGTACGATTAGAATCAAACGTGAACAGGAGCCCGTGCTTTCAGTAGGTCGTCGTCTCGTTCAAACACTTGTATTGTACGTTCAGACAGCAGTCTTGTCGTTGGCTGCTGTACCGTTTGTTATTGCGTTGTTGAATAGTATTGCTTACAGCCTTGTGCTGAACCAATTTAGAGGCGTAAGCTTGCTTCACATTTTGCCGATTTTTTTGGCGGCAATATATATTTTCTTTTATCGGGGCGTTTCTATACGCGAAGAAATCTCAAAGCTGCTGCGCACGCCGATTACCGTACTATGGGTCATCGTACTGGCTGTTATTGGAGCCGCAGGAGTGTACTATTTGAGCCGTACCGGGAATGCGGGTACCGTGTCTAACACAGAGCTGGTTTTCCGAAATTTCCTTGAGAATGCATTTGGTGTGCGTCCGCGTAATAAGGAATTCTTGATGGCACACCCACTGTTTATTGCAGGTGCATTCCTTGCGTTGAAATATCGCCAAGCGATCTATTTGCTGATTATCGCTGCTATTGGTCAAGCTTCTATGGTCGATACCTTTGCTCACATTCATTCTCCAGCGGCACTCTCGCTTAGTCGTGGGCTGCTAGGATTGGGATTTGGTCTGATTCTGGGAATTATCGCAATTGTCGTGTGGCAAGTGCTGGAAGGATGTTGGAAGAAATGGTCACCACCGTTCAAACGATAATAATCTCGGGTTATTACGGCTTTCGCAATAGTGGAGACGAGGCAGTGCTCAAGTCGATATTGACAGCATTAGAGGAGGAAAGCCGTCAGGCGGGTATTACGGTTAAGCCTGTAGTGCTGTCTTCGGACCCCGATTGGACGCAGAAGATGTACGGAGTAGAAGCCGTACCACGTATGAGTCTGGGAGAAGTTCGGAGAGCGATTAAAAACAGTGACGGGTTAATCAGCGGCGGCGGAAGTTTGCTTCAGGACGCAACAAGTCCTAAAAGCATTCCTTATTATCTTGCGATTCTCAAGCTGGCTCAGTGGGCCGGAAAGCCGACGTTTGTGTATGCTCAAGGCATTGGTCCGGTGCAACGGAAGATATTCTACCCTATGATTCGGTCGGTGTTTCAGCGTTGTGAATATGTATCTGTAAGAGATGAACAGTCTGCGGCGCTACTGGGCACCATGAAATTAAAACACCCTGTTGTTGAGGTCGTTCCCGATCCCGTAATGGGGCTTCCATTGCCCTCCCATTCTGAAGGTTTGCAGGGAGCGGCTGTCGAAGGGGAAAATGAACTTCCGATCGTTGGTGTGTCCGTACGTTACTGGGACAAGGAACGTCGTGAATTAACGGCGATTGCGGATGGTTTGAAGAAATTAGTTGCTGAACGCCGTGTGCATTTGCGCTTTTTCCCTTTTCATCTGCCGGACGATGAGCAGGCTTCAAGGATGGTAATGGATTTATTAGGGGATCTTAGGGAAACAGGCAGCCGTGTCAGCATGTGTGAGCAGGTTACCGATCCTCAGCAGATGCTGCTGGAAGTCAGCCGTTGTAGTTTGATGATCGGGATGAGATTGCACAGTCTGATTTATGCAGCATCCCATCAGGTGCCCCCGTTGGGGATATCCTATGATCCGAAAATTGACCATTTCCTCGGCCGCGTCGGTAGCCAGCCTGTAGGCACCACAGAAGCGCTGAATGGTCAAAAGCTGGCTGATGAGGTTATACGATTGCTGGATCAGCGGAGCCAATGGATCGAGAGCCAGGGAGCGGCAATTGCTTTGCTAAAAAGCGAGGCCCGTTTGCCGGCACAGCATATCATTAATTACTTGTGTCGCAAAGGATGATGGATACAGTGAAAGTCGATAAGGTTACGAATGTGCCTACCGTCCCGATTTTCGGTGTTCCGGTATCAAGGCTTAATATGAAAGATACATTAAATGTATTAATTCAAGCAGTGGAGTCTCGCCGACCCCATCAAGTGATCACTGCTAATCCGATTATGGTTATGGCAGCGTTGGAAGACCCTATGTACATGTCAGTGATGAAGCAGGCGGAGCTCATCGTCCCGGATGGGACTGGCGTGGTTTGGGCCGCAAATTATGTAGGACATCCAGTACCAGAACGTGTGGCGGGTTTTGACTTGTTACATGAATTACTTGCAGCTGGAGAAAACTATCATTGGAAAGTTTATTTGCTCGGATCGACATCTGAGGTGATTCAAGCGACAGCCCAGCGGGTACATGAGCTTTATCCCGGAATTACGGTTTGCGGCAAGCATGACGGATTTTTCGGACCGGTAGAGGATGAAGCGGTGATTGCAGCTATTCGTGAAGCAAATCCTGACTTGCTGTTTGTAGCACGTGGAGCAGACACGCAGGAGCCCTGGATTGGTAAATATAAAGAAGAGTTAGGTGTTCCCGTGATGATGGGGGTGGGCGGTAGCTTCGATATTATATCCGGTAAAGCCAAACGTGCGCCTAAATTGTTCCAAAAGCTCAGAGCTGAGTGGTTGTATAGGCTATTGAAAGAGCCAAGTCGGTACAAAAGAATGCTTGCGCTGCCGAAATTCGCCGTGAAAGTGATGCGTGAAAAAGAAAACGTCACAAAAGTGTGATAAATAGCTTGAATCTGCCTTCAAAACCCGCTAATTTGCCAGAATATGAAGCTTGGTATTTATTTTCGATCAGAGTATAATTCAATGCGGTTACATCTGAAAAGGGATTGCTTTAAAATTGGGGGTCGAATGATCAAATGCTATTGATCTATATTATTGGTTTCATCATGGCACTGGGACTTGCGCTGTTATTGACACCGCTCGTCAAGAAATTTGCTGTGAAGGTTGGAGCCGTCGATGTGCCGAATGCCCGAAAGGTACATACCCGAATTATGCCGCGTCTTGGCGGTCTGGGAATTTTCCTGGCATTTCTTTTGTCCTTATTGGCGATTTTACCTTTTGTGCCTGAAGGAATGCTGTCCTCAAGGGATATTAACTTTATCGCAGCCTTTCTGATTGGCGGAACGCTGATTACACTGATTGGTGCTCTCGATGATCGTTTTGATCTTAATGCAAAATTGAAATTTTTGGCTCAAATTGCCGTTGCGTGTATGGTTGTATTTGCTTTTGATATTCGTGTTGATTTTGTGAATGTGCCTTTTCAGGATGCATACTCTTCTTTGGAAAGCTGGATCTCCATCCCGCTTACGATTTTCTGGATTGTAGGTGTAACGAATGCCATCAATTTGATTGATGGTCTGGATGGACTGGCTGCTGGTGTTTCGGGAATCGCAATCGGAACGATTTTTGTAATGTCTCTTCTGATGGGCAACTATATGGTTGCTATGCTTTGCCTGGTGCTGCTCGGTAGCATTATCGGATTTCTGTTTTTTAACTTTCATCCTGCAAAAATATTTATGGGTGATACAGGATCTCTATTTTTGGGCTTCTGCCTGGCGATGCTGTCGATGCTTGGATTCAAACAGATCGCTATTGTATCGTTTATTACACCATTGATCATTATCGGCGTACCATTGTCAGATACATTCTTTGCAATCATTCGTCGCAAGTTGCAGAAAAAACCGATATTCTCACCAGACAAAGGTCATTTACATCACTGCCTGCGTGAATTGGGCTTTAGCCACAGACAGACCGTATTGATTATTTACGCTATTGCTGCATTTTTCGGTGTATTAGCCGTGATTCAATCATATGCTGCGCTTAATGAAGCGAACTGGGTTATCTTTGTCGTGATATGTATCATGATGTTCTTCTTGCAGATCGGCGCCGAGGTTATTGGTCTTGTCGGTAAAACCAAACGTCCGGTGATTAACACCTTGATTCGGTTGCTGGCTAAGCCAGATTCTCAGACTCGTTCGAAATTATAATTTTTTATTTTAAAAGTAAGCCTTCAAGCTTGGCGGTATACCGCGGGTTTGAGGGCTTTTTTGTTCTTCGCTAAGAAAAACTCCCTCCTTTTTTGCGTATTTACTAATTTTTTGTATGTTCGCTACCGATAAAAAAGGTATTGAATGATTACGTGCCCCAAGGTGCGACAGAATCTAAGGAGGACAATGATTTGAAACGATTGCTATCTATGTTGCTGACGGTTGGTCTCATCATTGGCTTGGTGCCGGCGGCCCTGGTAGGTACGGCTCATGCTGCGACGGGAACTTATTTTATTTTTCCAAATGAAAAATATGACGTGGATTCAGCCAGGTCGGTAAACACGGACCGTATTACAGTTAACGGAACGATTAACGGAGTGAACGGAAGCACGATATCATATAGTGTATTCCAGCTCTCCAAAAATGGAACGACTCTTAACGTGGTAAATAAAAATGAGAGCCAAAAGGGCGGAATTACGGTCGCTGGCTCCACGCTTAAAGTTACAGACATTAAACTGTTTCCTGGTTTGAATCGAATCACATTCCAAAGCAGCCAAAACTCGGCGGATATGAAGGATTCTATTTACGTAGAGTACCAGGATGGACCAAAGGTTTATGATCTGTCTGCTACGTTGAACGGTAAAACTGAGCAGTTAGTAGAGAACCAGACAGCTGTGCTGACAGACGCTGGTAATAGTGGTTCGGATGACGTTAAAGTGGTCATTCAAGGTACAGCGCCTAATGCTGACAGTGTAACACTCACGTCTGCAAAAAGCAGTAATACGTATACTGTTAACTCTTATACCGGCTACAAACTAACAGGAAGTGTTGTACTCAGTCCGGGTAAAAATATAGTGACTCTAAAGGTGGGTAACGGAACTCAGGCTCTTACGGTTACACGTGAAATTACGATCTATACGGGCAAGCCTGAATTTTCCGATTTGAACCTGAACATGGACGGGAATGTGTCGGCCGATCTGACCACTTCGCCTGACTTTACCGTATCATCTACGAGTGGAGTTGTTTTGAAGGGTAAGGTTTTGGTTCCAGGCGGTGCATCTGATCCGGGAGTGGCTACAATTAATGCACGGTTTACAGATGTGAGTAACAATGGCAGTGCTGTGGGTAGTGCTAGTGGGATTGATGCTACGATTGATACTGCTAATGTGGTTACATCCAATGGTTATAAGGTATATCCATTTCAGGTGACTGTACCTTCAGGGGTTGTGGTGGATCATTTGACCAGAGTATCCTTGGGTCTAACTTATAGTGATACCAGTACCCCGCCTTCTCCATCGGCTGTCCAATTTACATTGCGCAGCAGCACTCAGCCGTATATTGATGATGTAAACTATCTTCCTGATTTCAACAATCAATTGTTGAGCAGAATTAATGGAAGTGGGTCTGATCAGGCAACTGCCATAGATGAAGCTATGAAGTTAACTGGAAGCTCTATGAAGAACAAGACTACAGATGCTCCATCTGTTCCTGTAGGTATGGAGTTCATCGTTGTTAACGGTGCACCTTCTTCAATCAGTGAGCTTTCTGGGGTATCGGTTCATACTGTAGGATCACCTCAAGATGTGATTCGGACAATCAATGGCAAGTCAACACAAGTGAAGAAAATCGTTGCTTATGTAGACACTTTGCCTAAAGAAGGACAGAACGTACTGAATTTTTACCTGAATGGTGACTCGACCAAGTTAATTAAAGCCACGGTGAATCTGTTGCAGGGTCCATTCATGAAATATGATACGATTTATGACGGACAACAAATTCCGTTAAATACCTCCAGCTCAAACTTGAATACCTATAAGCTGACTCAATTGGGCTACTTTAAAGGTAAATTGCTTGATGTGAGCAACACAGCAGATATTCATTACACTGGAAGTAACCGAAATGTATTCCTGTATATTAATAATGTATTGGTTGATTTGGATGGCTCAGGGGCGGACTTTAAGCTTGCTTCTTCCTCGGAAACAGCCGCAGCCAACGCACTGGCAAGTGGGAATAATGAAATCAAATTTGTGTACAAGCCAGGTATTGAATATAGCAATACGGTAAAAGTAAACTTTACACAGACCAATATTCCAGTAATTCCAGTTCCAAACACACAGGGGATTATTCCTTTTACACCTGTTAGTGGCTTGAGCAGTGCTCCGAAATATAGCGAAATTGCACCGAAAACAAAAGATGCTAATTTCACTAAAGTGGATGATACCAATTACAATACATCCCTGAAAAATATCAATGTATTTGGTACATTCAGTATTGCTGATTTGGGTAAAGCGGATCAGGTCAATGGTTCGTTAAGTGATATTGCCAATAAAGATCAATATATTTTGGAGATTAAGGGATCGGACGACAGCGAGGTTAATTGGACGCTGAATAATGAGTTTTACTCAGCAGAAGATGCTAAGACAGCATACAACTCTGGTTCCACTACAGATAAATTTACAAATAAAGAATTAAAAGACCTGCTCGTGTACTATCACCCGGACAAAAAGTATTTCAGCTTTGTGTTGAAAAACCAAACCGTTCCGCAAGATGGAACACCAGTAGCCTATAACATTACCTTGTACAACAGTGGCAAGAGCGGACCATTTGCAACGTTCCGACTGCAAGTATCTGGTCAATCCACATCTTTTGATATTTTGCGTCCGCTTCCTGAAAAGAGAATCGTGAATCAAAACTTTGTGCAAGTGGTTGTGAACGCAGGTAATGCAGATAGTGTTATGGTAGGTAAGGAAACAGCAGTTCAAGAGGGATTCGATTCTGATTATGATGGCACTGTTGATTACCCTTCAACCTACAAAGCCATCGTCACAGGTCTAAAGGCCAACAAAGATAATAAAATTGACGTAGTGGTTACAAAAGGTAAAGATAAACTGAAACAGACCATTACGGTTAAATATGTGCCTACTAATATTCCTGGTGAGCAGTACATGGAAGCGATGAAAACATCGCACAAAGTGTTTGATGGGAATCTTACACTTGCTTTTGCTAAGGGAACTAGTCTGATTCGTCGGGATTATGATCAACCGCAGCAATTCAAAAATCAGGTTTTCTCTGGTCATACATTGTACTTTGCGATAGCAAATAGCGAAGATGGTGTGGTGGACCGTCATGAATTTGAAACTGAAAAAGCATTGTCGGATATGCAGAGCTTGATTGCAGATGGAAGTAGATACTTCAACAGAGAATTCCCAACTCGTTTTACCAAGTCAAGTCCGGTATTCTGGATTGACCCAGGTACGGCAGATGATATCAAAACGGATGCTTACGATCCGGTAACTTATGGTGCCGATCCTTATCAACTGGCTAATAAGTCACAAAATGACAGTAGTAAGATCAAAAACTTCTACTGGCGTGATCCTTCTAATGAATTAGTACCATCCAAGCGTGCAACATTAACCTTGACGTATGATAGCAGTATCGCGCAGGATGCAGGGAAACAAATGACAGTGTTCTATTTTGATTCGGATCTTAAAGATTGGCAGAACATTGGTGGTGTGGTGGATCCGAAGAAACATACCATTAAAGTTCCGTTTGATCGTTTCGGCTACTATGTTGTAGCTAAGGTTGGAGAAACGTATAGTGATGTCATTAAGCACAAGTACGCCAGAGATTACATGGAGTCCATTTTGGCTAAGGGTGTCATGAACCCAATGGATCCAATTAATAGCTTTGGACCTGACAGCTACATTAAAAGAGGCGAATTCACGTCTATGATTGTCAAAGGTCTGCAAATTCCTCTTAATTTCAGTGGGGCGAAGCATTTTGATGACGTGTCTATTCCAAATACGATATCGGCAGATGCTCTCTATGATTATCGTTATATTGAAACAGCCGCACGTGCCGGTATTGTAAAAGGTTCGCAACCGAGAATCTTTATGCCGGAAGATGTAATTACACGTCAGGATGTAGCGGTCATTATCGCCAAGGCATTGAATTTGAAGCTGGAGACAGATCACGACAAGATCATGAAGAATCTGTCTAAAACCTTTAAAGATGCAGATAAGATTGATTACTATGCACAAGCATCTGTGCTTGCGATTGCCAAGAAGGGCTTTATCACGGGTTCACCTGTTGATGCTAGTGATCTGAAAAAAGGGTATATGTTTAATCCTACATCTCTGACCTTGCGTGGAGATGCGGCCATTATTATAGCTAAAGTTATGGCTGATAAAAAGTTGCTTCCTAAAATCTAGATCCTTAAAAAACTGAATTTATTGAACATCCCTCCATGCGAAATTGGAATTCCCTTTCATATACATGAGAGGGATGTTTTTTAAAAATCAGCTATTTGACTGGGATTAAGGGCCTATGCCATAATAACAATGAGCAGATAACTGATGGGTAAGTTTACAGCGTTTTTGTTCTTGAACTACCATAAATGCATTTAAATTAACTACTTTTTTTTAAGTATTTATCTCAAAATGTGTTTATTATTTGCTTATATGTTTTTTTGCACATTTATCTGAAACTTTACGCCTATTTCATCGTAGTAGAGGATTAGTGTGCTTAAATGCTACATAAAGAAGTGAGTGGGGAGTGATGAGATGTCTCAGTTTTCAATACGCCGTCCTGTAACAGTATTTATGTTAATTGTTACTTTGTTGATCGGGGGCGGTATTTTTGCGTTAAGACTTCCTGTCGAGCAGCTGCCGGATATGAAGCTGCCTATTGCTATGGTAGTGACCAGTATTCCAAACTCGACACCGACAGAAGTTGAGGAATTGGTTACCAAGCCTATTGAAAAAGGCCTATCGTCCATTCAGGATGTGGATACGATTAGCTCTCAGTCTTCTGAGGGGACCTCTATGGTCATGATTCAGTTTAACTGGGGAGTAGATCTCAATCAGGCTACATTGGATATGCGAGATAAATTGGATGGTGTTCGGGGTTCACTTCCCAAAGCTGCCAATTCACCGCGTGTTCTGAAACTGGATCTCAATGCTACACCTGTAATTAATTTAGCATTTACCGGTGATCAGGATGTTAACAAACTGAAGCCTATTGCAGAGGATATTATCGAACCACAGCTCGAAAGAATCTCAGGGGTCGCTTCAGTCGGTTTGTCTGGGGGACAAGAGCGGTTAGTTCGAATTACTGTAGATCAGGCCAAACTGCAAAGTTATGGTATTACGTTAGATCAGATCAGCCAGGCATTATCAGCTAATAATGTGGCCGGCTCTGCAGGTTCTGTTGACCGTGGTAATACAGAGATCCAAATCAGGGTTCAAGGTGAATATCAGGCTGTTTCGGAAATGGGAGAGACTCCGATCACTGTGGGCAAAGGCAGTGTGAAATTAAAGGATGTCGCAACCATTGAAGATTCCTTGGACGATGTCACCACCATTTCCACATACAATGGTAAGCCAAGTATTAATATTTCAGTCACAAAGGCTACCGGAGGGAATACACTTGCCATTGCTAATTCTGTGAAGGAAAGTCTGGATTCAATCCGTAAGAACTTGCCTGAGGGGACTCAGCTTGAGATGGTCACAGACGCTTCCAAACCTATTAGCGATTCTGTACATTCACTAGTAGAGCATGCTGTATTGGGACTTATTATTGCAGCTATCGTGTTACTGTTATTTCTTAATAGCGCACGTTCTACAATTATTGCGACTATCGTTATTCCAATTTCTTTTGTAGCAACGTTTATGATGATGTATTTTAGTGGACAAACCATTAACGTTATTTCATTGAGTGGTTTGCTACTGGGTCTTGGGTCCTTTGTTGACTTTGCCGTCGTTATTATCGAGAATATTTTTAGACAACGACATGAAGGCAAAAGTATGCTACAGGGCGCTATTGATGGTTCCAAGCAAGTGGGTAATGCGGTAATGGCATCTGCGCTTGCACAAATAGTAGTGTTTTTACCAGTTGTATTTGTAGATGGAATTGCGGGCGTGCTGTTTAAGCCGTTAGCCTTGACCGTAATTTTCTCTCATATTGCTGCTCTGCTAGTATCGCTTTTGCTTGTTCCTATGCTAAGTTCACGTTGGTTGCCTACTGTACCAGATGAGTCAATATATTCTTCGGGTACCTATAAAGGAATGAACCCTATTATCTGGTTTAATATCGGTTTTGAGAAATTGAAGGGCGGATACCGTCGTATTCTCAAGTGGGGGATTAACCACCGTAAAAGTGTTTTGACTATTACTTTGCTTATGTTTGTAGCTGCGGCAGCTTTGATTCCTATGGTTAAAACGGAGTTTTTTCCTGAATCCGACCAAGGGGAGTTTTCGCTCTCGGTAACGATGCCTAATGGAACCATGTTGGAAGAAACAGAGAAGGTTGTTCAAGGAATTGAAAAGGAAATTTTAAAGATTCCTGAACTTGATAAAATGTCAGTAACTGTAGGTTCTGGAGGCGGTGTGTCAAGTGTATCCGGTTCAACATCTGCTAATGCTGCGCAGGTTAATGTTACGCTGAAGGATGGGCATACACGACCTACTGATGCCGTGGTCAATGAGCTCCGCAAAAAAGTCGAAAATATCCCCGATGCGGAAATTATTATTCAATCTTCAACCGGGCTATCAAGTGGATCAGCCGTAAACATCAACCTGAAGGGTGATGATGTAGAAGTATTGCGGGAGCTTTCGGATAATCTCTTAGCTGAGGTTAAAAATATACCGGGAGCGGTCAATGCTAAGAGTACGATGAATGCTACTCGTGAGGAATTTGAGATTACGATTAATCGTGAGCTTGCCAGCCGATATGGTTTGTCAGCTTCTCAAATTTTGTCTGATGTGAATACCTCCTTTAACGGCTCCGTTGCTACAAGCTATCGTACCGGAGAAGACCAGATTGATGTGAAAATATCGTTGCCGAATGAGTATCGCCATGATTTGGCTTATCTGCAAACAGTGCGGATTACAACTGCACAAGGGATCGATGTGCCTCTGTCATCAGTGGCCAGTATAGATAAGCGTGAGGTTCCCGAGACGATTACACGCGAGAATCAAACACGCCAAGTACAGATTACTGCTGACATAGACGGAACAGGAGACATTCTTACGGTTAATCAAAAAATAGATGCTCTTCTGAAAGGTACTCATTTCCCTGAGGGATATAGTGCCGATACGGGTGGCGGTCAAAATGAGCAAATGATGGAGTCCTTTACAAATCTGGCAGTAGCTATATTGCTATCTGTAGTGCTGATTTATATGGTTATGGCAGGGCAGTTTGAATCCTTGCTTACACCGTTTGTAATTATGTTCTCGGTTCCACCTACGTTAATTGGTGTGCTTATTGGTTTGGTTGTAACAGGAGCTAGCCTTAGTGTATCGGCTCTGACCGGTTATATTATGCTTGTCGGCTTGGTCGTGAATAATGCCATCGTCATGATTGATTTCATTATTCAGCTCCGAAAAGAAGGTCAGGATCGGGATGAAGCCATTATTCATGGAGCATCTGAACGGTTACGTCCGATTTTAATGACCACGCTTGCTACTGTACTCGCATTGCTTCCAATGGCATTCGCAACAGGAAATGGTAACGAAACACAAGCGCCGATGGCTGTTGTCGTCGTGTTCGGGTTGTCCTTCTCAGCTCTTATTACATTAATTCTTATTCCGGTAATCTACGTTATCATGGACAATAGTATACAAAAGCGTAAAGAACGGAAATTGAAAAGACAGCTCAAAAAAGAAGCAAAGCTGCAACAAAAGAGTGTTCACATTTAATAATGAGGTGAAGAGATATAATGAATAAAAAAAGTGCTCTGATTGCCACGACATTGCTTTTGTCAGTTGCATTGGCAGGCTGCGGTGGGGGGGGAGCCCCCGCCGCTCCGGCCGCGGTGCAGAAAACGATTCCGATCCAGGTAGCAAAAGTGGCTAAAGGCAGTATTGAGGATTCAACAGGTATTGTAGGCAACTTTGCGCCCAAAGACACGGCTCAGGTTGCTCCGAAAATTAGCGGAAAAATACTGAACATTAATTTGACGGTGGGACAAAAGGTAAACAAAGGCGATATTTTGTTTACAATTGATCAGAAAGACCTTCACGACGCGATTACACAGTCTCAGGAATCTTACCAGGTTGCACTTGCTAATTTGAAGCAAGCTGAAAGTGGAGCAGCGCAATCTGTTCAACAGGGAGAGTCTGCTGTGGATCAGGCTAAGAGTGCACTGGTACAGCAAGACAATGCCATTACCCAAGCGCAGACTGCTGTGGTAGATGCCCAGAGTTCCGTGCGTGATGCTCAGAATACGCTAAATCGTAACCAGCAGTTGTTTAGTGCTGGTGCTGTTTCGCAATCTGACCTGGAACAGTCTCAAATAGCGCATAGAAGAGCTCAAACTGCGTTGGAAAACGCCCAGCTCTCACTTCATAATGCGCAAACATCCAAGGAAAGTGCCCAGACAACATATACTAATGCCCAGAAGTCTTTGCGTCTTGCACAACAGAAAACGGGTATTGATGTAGCACGTGCTTCGGCTAATCAGGCCAAGGCTGCTTTGGATACTGCACGTAGTCAGCTTGTCGACGCTGTAGTCAGAGCACCTATGTCGGGCACCATTTCAGTTGTGAATGGTACAACAGGGCAAATGGTCAGCGCTCAGTCAGCTGTAGCTACAATTGCAAATACCAATCCGATCCTTGCCAAAGTAAATGTCTCTGAGGAGGATCTGCTTAAGCTAAATGTAGGCTCCACTGTAACTCTAGGGGTAGACTCATTGAGTAAGCGAATAGAGGCCAAAGTGACAGCGGTCAATCCGGTTATGGATAATGATCTCAAGGCATATCCTGTCGAAATTTCAGTTCCCAATCCATCTGGCGAGTTCAAATCCGGTATGGTTGTGTATGTTTATATGAAATCCGAAGCTGCACAAAACATTCTGGTATCACAGGATGCAATTACGGAGCAGGCTGGGAAAAAGTATGCTTATGTAGTTGAGGGGACTACTGCTAAACGAGTGGAAGTGCAAACAGGCCAGGAAAGCGCCAAGGAGGTTGAAATAACCAAGGGGCTCACCGAGGGTCAGACCATTGCTGTTAAGGGGATAAGCCTGCTTACTGATGGTGCTAAGGTTAATATAGTGAAGTAATTTGTTTTGTTCTGGGTGTGTAGGCTATAAAAATTGCTGGTCCTCCGTCATTACTTACTACTTTAAGTGTTCAATCTGGGCGTATCCCTAGGATTTATGTATTCTTTATATTCTATGGATAATGTACAGTGAATATACTCATTAAGGGACTACCATAAATGTGCAAGAGAACTCTTGTACATTAAGGTTGAACAGGTAAAAGTTGTAGGATGACGGAGGAACAGGTTCAATAGTATAATTATGACTGTAGGAAAGCGGAATACATATTCAAAAAAAAATAAAATTTTTTTTGAAACGGACGCAACTTTTCGAACCCATGCTACGTCTAATTGGGTGAGTATGAAACAAAGGGGTACAAAAGCGTAAAGACATAATTCGCTAAAAAAATTCTTTACGACATTGTTATCACATTGTATAATACTGGAGTACGTCATAAATGGACGCTTTCTTTCAACTAGATTCCAAGCTTCTGTGATATTGTCACAGATATCATTTTATAAGGGTTCTCATAAAGCTCGGAAAGGAGGTGTAACTACTGATGAGTGACAAGATCCGACAAAAAGACAAAAATAATATTTCTGGTTATATTCAAGGAGGAGAAAAAAAGGTTATGACAAAGTTTAATAAAAAAATGATCAACGTGCTGGCAACAGCAACATTGGTTGCTGGTGTTGCAGCTCCAATCGCAGCACTGACTGCACCAACTGCAGTTCATGCAGCTTCTAGCTATACTGCACTGAGCACTCCAAGTATCAACTCAGACCAACAAGATAATGCTGTTTTGGGTAGAGCAAAAGTAAGTATTAGCCAAGCTTCTATTGCTAGCGGTGCTTCTTTCACTATTACTTTGCCTAAAGGTTTTGATTTTGGTAAATCTGGAGCTCTTCAGGTTGGCCGTGCTACTTCCGCTACTGACGCTACTTATGGCTTGGGTGTATATCTTGATGCACAAGATAACGCTTTGGACAAAAACGCTGCAGCTACTGGCTATAATGATGCTAATGCAATGAAAGTTGAGAAATTGACTGATAACTCTGCGAAAGTAACACTGAACTTTGATAACTCCAAAGATAGCGCTGATGTATATCTGAACTTTGCTAACATCAATGTAAGTGGACCTAGCAATGGACCTGTAAAAGCTACAATTGATGCTTCTTCCCTGAGTGGTTTGACTAGCGGCGAAGTTACAATTGCAAACGTAGTATCTTCCGGTCAAGTATCTTTGTCTGCTGCGGACACTGTTTCTAACACAGACAACTTCACTGCAACATTGAAAGTTAAAGAACAAACAGCAGGTGCTTTGGCTAACAACAATAACATCAAACTGAAATTGCCTAGCGGTTTTAAATGGAACGCTTCAGGAAGTGCTAGCATTCTCTTTGGTGATATCACATCTGGTGATGTAGTTTCTAAAGTTGATGGAGACACTCTGACTTTGTCTTTGAAAACAAAAAGCAGCAAAGAAACAACATTTAACCTGCCTTTGAGCTTCTACGTTGACGATGAAACTAACGCTAAAGAAGGCGATGTTACTGCTAGTATCTCCGGTAACACAACTACTGACGTTAGCTCTCTCGTAGTTGGTAGCTATGGTCAAATCGGTGGCGGTGTTTCCGTAGCTTCTCCAACAACAATTCTTGCTGGTCATGACGAGCAAAAAATTGGTGATATCGTAATTAAAGAAAAAGTTGCTGGTTCTTTTGTTAACAACCGTACTGTAACATTGCGTTTGCCTGAGGGTGCTCGTTGGCAGTCTACTTTCGAAAGTAACACTCCAGGAAGCAACTTCTCCGGATCTTTCGAAAACACTAACGGATTGGGCGGAGCAGACGTATCTTATACAGATTCCGACAAACGTACTTTGAGATTGACTTTCAAAAACGTTAACAGCTCTAAAGATCCAGGTACTTTGAAGCTGAAAAACGTTGAAGTTGCTACACAACCAGGTTTCTCCGGCGATCTGAACGTTGATGTTGCTGGTAGCCAAGGTTTGAGCGGTAGTGTTAAGGTTGCAACTGTGAAGCAAGCTGTTACTTTGGCTGCTGCATCGAAACCAACCCTGACAATCGGTCTGGGCGACCAACAAGTTGGCGACATCACAATTACTGAAGCAGCTAAAGAAGCTTTCGTTAAGAAAGATGGTAGCCGTGAAGTAATCTTGGAATTGCCAACAGGCGTACGCTTTGCTGCTACTCCAGAAGTTAAAGTAACAGCTGGTGATGTTAAAGTGAAGAGCGTATCTACTGATACTTACGGCGAAAGCAACAAAGGCCGTCTGAGCTTCTACATCGATAGCGAAAGTGCTACTCCAAGTACAATCACTATCTCGGCTCCTAAGCTGACTGTTGACCGTACTGTAGCTCAAGGCGACATCGTTGCTAAGCTGAAAGGTAGCGCAGTTTCTTACACTGCATACAAAGGCGCATCTGAAAACACTCAAAACTGGAAAGACAACAACACTGCAGCTGCTGAAACAGCAATCGCAACTGTTGGAACTCCAGCTCCAGGTGCTACTAAATCTAAAGCTGTATTCACACTGGGAAGCACTGCTTACACAGTGAACGGCGAATCTAAAACAGCTGATGTAGCTGCTTATGCTGAAAACGGACGCACTTACTTGCCAGTACGTTATGCAGCTGAAGCTCTGGGTGTATCCCAACAAAACATCTTGTTTGACAAAGCAACTTCCACAGTTACCCTGATTAAAGGTGACCGCGTTGCTCAAATCAAACTGAACACTAACCTGTTGACTATTAACGGTTCTGTGGTTCGTATGGACGTTAAAGCTGTAACTAACAAAAACCGTACTGTACTGCCTATCTTCTGGGTAAGCAGAGCGCTGGATGCATCCATCAACTATGATGCAACTGCGAAAACAGTAACTGTTGAAAACAACAACTAATTTAAGAGCAGCTCTTTTGAGTTAACTGAATTAGATGAGAAAAGGGTTCCTTTTGGAGCCCTTTTCTTTTATTAGCCTTATTGACAAAGGAGAGAAATTATGAAACGTTTTGGAGTGGCTGTACTTTCCACATTGGTTCTTTCTTCTGCATTTGCCAATCTTGTGGGAGCTCAAGCAGGTGATATAAAAGTTATTATTAACGGTGTAACCCAACAATATACGCAAGCTCCTGTTGTTAGTCAAAATACAACCTTAGTACCTCTTCGTGGAGTTTTCGAAAGTTTGGGAGCGCAAGTGGATTGGGATAGTAAAGCTAAAAAAGTAACGGCATCTAAAAATGAAGATACGTTAACTTTAAATGTTGGTTCTAAACTTGCTTATAAGAATAGTGCTCCTGTACAACTCGATGCAGCTACTCAAATTCAAAAGGGTCAAGTGCTCGTTCCTCTGCGCTTTGTGAGCCAATCATTAGGCGCCAAAGTAAATTGGGATAAGACTACACGGACAGTAACTATTTCAAATCAAGCTGATGGAAGCACTACTGGTGATCAAACCAACAGCTTATCCAGTAAGCCTTTCACGGCTCCTGTGACTAAAGTTACTTATGATACCTACTATAGTGATTCTTTAGCCTATGATGATGCAGTTAAACTGGCTATAGCTGATAGTACCTCAGTTAAAACAGGAGAAACCAGTATTGATCAAGCCGGGAAAATCATGAAAGAAGCAGGTAAGAATATCGACTTTGTTCCTGCCGAGGCAGGCGTTGAAGCTTCTGATAAAGCTTTTAAGGGTTATGCTCAAACCAACCTTAACTATGAGGCTGCAAAGAAGAATTTGGACATGACTAAGGAAGGTATTCAATACAACGTGAAGGACCTTTATAACAAACTTCTTCAAAAACAAAATGCAGTTAAACTGGCTGCTTTGAATATTGAAGATGCCGAGCGCAAGCTGAAAGTCGCACAAATTAAAAGAGATAATCAAATGTCAAGTGACTATGAGGTTACACAAGCAACCAATCAGTTAACTCAAAATCAAGCTGCTTTAGAAAAGGCTAAAAAAGATCTGGACAGTGCGTATATATCTTTGAATCAAGCGATTGGGTATAAACCGGAGCAGCGTTATGAATTAAAGGATAAGCCTGTCTATTCTGAATTTAAAGATAATGTGGAAACTAAGGTAAGCCAGGTACTTACTAGCAGCACTGCCATTTGGTTAAGTGAGCAACAAGTAGATTTAGCTGAATTGAGCCTAAAGCTTTATAATTTTAATACTTCTGGAAATACGCCTTACGAAGCTGAACAGCTTAATGTTGAAAAAGCTCAGTATGCTACAGAGGGGACAAAGAAACAGCTCGAAGGACTTGTAAGATCGAT
>NZ_JTHP01000075.1 GCF_000943545.1 Paenibacillus terrae | reverse complement strand
ACACAAAGCAAACGTACTATGGGAGAAAGAAACTCTCATGCCCTAGAAAATGGGTTAACAACTATGGGTAGACTCAACTAATGCTATTGAGTTGGAAAAAGAGAAAGGATTAGAAGGGCCCCCTATGATGCAATACTTGTTTTAGGGAGAAAACAAAGGATAATAGATTGACCATCATAGTACAATAAAAGCCAACAATAAAAAGAGGGGTTCGCCCCCCTCCTTACTATTTCCGCCAATATATCTCTAATAATCCTCCGCACTGACATCACATTCGACTCCACATGCCTTATGTATGTAAATAAAATATGTTCCCGCACTCAACCCTAAAGCCTTTTCTGAATGCAGGAACATATTCAAATTGCTCTTAAACCCTCGTACATCAATGCTTCTCATCTCGATATATCACTACCACGCACTCCACATGCCTTGTGAATGAAAATAATATATGTTCCCGCACTCAACCCTTAAGCGTTTTTTTGAATGCAGGAACATATTCAAATTGCTCTTAATCTCTCGTACATCAATGCTTCTCATCTTGATATATTACTACCACGCACTCCACATGTGTCGAGACGATGGAAAGGATATACTCCAAATTCATTTAAATGAATATCATTTAATTACCTTCTATTTTTTCAGATAAGTAACGTACTCTCTTTTTAGCAAAGAATAATGATATTGATCACATTTTGAGCCATCACTAAACCAATAGTGCTCTCGATAAGTCCCCTCCAGCTTAAATTGGAATTTTTCTAATAATTTTATGGATACTTGATTACATGGTAATGGCAAACCGTAGCGTATCACCTTATTTCCATATTAACTCATGTACACATTACATAACATCTCCTCCTTTCCAGAAATACACATAGTAAATACCATAACGATTGGGCCATTCTGTAAACTAACTCTCTCTTTTAACCGATAAATACATATGCTGGAATTAGGAAAGGAGACACCTATGGAAAACATCGTGACGTATGGTCATATCGAAATCATGCCTTATGAATTCGTTCGCCTTCATGAGCTTAAAATCTTAAAAACAGTCAATGATCATGCCCGAATGATCTGTACAGGCATCATCTCGGAGAAGAAGCGAGAGCTGTATGTACTTGCTTCAGATGAAGAAACTCAGGTCAAAGCTTTTGTTACAGACAAAAATGGCAATCGAAAGCCCCTTTTTCGAGGTATTGCCTTGGATGTGGAGGAAAAAGTCGTTCACGGCGTTCATTACCTGACCGTCGAAGCCATATCTCATACCTATGAGCTAGATATTAAGCGGCATCAACGCTCTTTCCAGAACCCCAAGCTCACCTATACGGGTCTGATCGAAAGTATTGTATCGGACTACTCCAAAGCCGAAGCCATGGATGTTGTGTCCCATAAGAAGCCCATCGGCACCTTTATCATGCAATATGATGAAACCGACTGGCAATTTTTGAAACGGATGGCTTCCCACTTCTACTCTCCACTCATTCCTGCGGTGGGCTATGGGGTACCAAAGTTTTATTTTGGCCTGCCTATGGGCCTGAGCAAAGGAGAAATACACTCCACCAATTATAAAGTCACCAAACGGGTCGCGGATTTCCAAACTGCCTCCGAAAACCATATCCCCGGCGTGCGTGATGCTGATTTTATCCAATATGAGGTCGAGACGGAGAAGCTGCTGGAGCCTGGCTATGAAGTGACCTTTCAAGGTCATAAGCTGATCGTAGCTGAGGTGCTAACGGAGATGAAAGACGGGGTGCTCACCCATACTGCCAAGCTGTCGCCACGAAGCGGCTTACGTCCTATTAAAGACTACAATCGCTCCATTATCGGTGCTTCCATTCATGGCAAGGTACGGAGCGTTCGTCGGGACAAAGTACGCGCCCAGCTCGATATGGACGATCAGCAAGATCCGAACACCGATTACTGGTTTCCCTACTCTACCATTTATGCATCTGCGGATAACACGGGCTGGTATTGTATGCCTGAGGACGGAGACAGCATCCGTATCTATTTCCCCAGCTATAAGGAGGAAGAAGGGTACGCGATCAGCTCGGTTAAAAGAGAACCGCAGCCTTCCGCGGGAAAATCTTCTGCCGCTTCTGGACATGCGGCTGCTTCTGCTTCGTCTGCCGGATCAAAGTCTTCTTCGGCAATGTCTGCAGCAGCTCCTGCGCCAGATCGAATGGCTGACCCTGCCATTAAGACGTTGCGAACGAAATACGGCAAAGAAATCATGCTGGCCCCGGATCAAATCGTCATCTCCGGCAACGGCATGTCCATTGTCATTAACGATAAAACAGGCATTGATATTGTAAGCGGAAAAAATGTGAGTATTAGCGCGACCTCCGATATCGTTATGAGTTCCGGTAACATCCAGCTTTCCGCCGGAAAAATTGAGCTATCCGGTAAAGGCAACACTATTACGCTGGATGACAAAACCACCTTCTCCGGCACGGAAATTAAGATGAACTAACGGAAGGTGAGAACTAGCAGATGGATAAACAAGCGGCGTTACACCATTTTAAGGAACATCATTTTACACCCTTACTGGACATTCAGTTGGATACGCTGGAAAACAAGTTCCACCGTTGTCAGGATCAGCTCATTTCCGACTTCCAGAAATCGTTCAGGGATTTATGTATACACATTCTAGGCATGCAGCAACAAGGCCAAAAAGAAGCGATTGGATATATCCACTATTCTTTCTTGCGCACACAGATTCTTGAACAATCCTACCTATATATGGTCGAGGCTTATTCTGCTGAATGGTACGAAGATGATTCCGATTGCAAGCTAACCTATGACGCTTCTTGGGCCTACGCACCAATGAATACCATATTGGAAACTCTGGAGCAGGAGCGAAAAATATATATGGGGGCGATCACTTCTGTGGACGTTGAACGATTGATGCTGGAATCCGCTCCTTTTTTCCACCAGTTTGTGAACTCCCTCCTGCGCTTAGGGTTGGCAGAAGCCGTTCAAATGCCTGAGTATCTCGCTATTCATAAAGCTGATCGTTTAGCCATCCGAACGGGCGAGTACAAGGATATCAGCGAGAATCTATATGTCGAAGATCAGGAGGCTCTTGTTCCAGATGATGTAAGCGAACAATTGATGCAATCCAGTGAAGAAGAACCCTATGTTTACGAAAACCTAAAGCGGCTCTCTCTTCCCCACCTCCACCTGATCCAAAAGGATTTGCGCTATAACGATTTTAGCTACAGTGACTTACGAGAAAGCCAGTTTCACACCTGCATATTGATCGGGAGCATCTGGCAACGAGCGAATCTGGAAGGAAGCCGCTTTCAGGGATGCCTACTGACCGACACGGATTTTAGATATAGCGATTTGAGAGGTGCTAACTTCAGCAGTGCCAGTGGACAGCCGCATCGGGAACATGGAGTTCGGGTGCCAGGGCTATGTGGACTGCGTTTTGAACACGCCAATCTGGATGGGGCCGATTTTACGGATGTACATTCGTTTGAACATGCGTATTTTGAGGGGGCTTCGATGCAAGGAACCCTTGTCCCGCGAAAGTACCAACAGCATTGGAAGCTGAATGAAGCACAGCGTCAATCCATCGTGTGGACAGAGTAAGGAGGAATGTGTATGCGCCATTATTATGTGCTGGTCGATGACAACCGGGTTTCGCGCCATATCGAACCTATAAATACGGTTCTTTTTAAAACACCATTTGTTGGCATGCCCCCGGCTCAGGTTTTATATGTTCATGCGACTGAAGATGCCGAGTATACGGACTGGCTGTCTTTTTCAGCCTCACAACCGCTGCTTTCCGATCCGATGAAACGGATTCTAGAATTATACAATACACAAGCCCGTTTTAAACAGTTGTATATCGTAAACCGGGAACCTAGCCGTCAGGAATTATATTGGATTTCATCTGTTCCCACTGTTGATGGCATTTCAGAGCAGACTGAATTTTATGCGCACGACCAAACTCTAAAACGACTTGTTCTAGATAGCCATAAGGTGAATGGACATCATTTTTTCCGACTCTCCAACGTGAGGGAACCTTATTTCATCGTTAGCTTGGAGGCTGCTGAAAGCTTGCTTCGGCGAAGTTTGAGTGGTTTTCGGCTACAAAAGCTAGAACTCTTATAAGGAGGTTCGACCTTGACGGAGCATTGGGATGAATTTTTTTTGAAGCTGCATTATCAACAAACGTTGAAAGAGCAGTTAAGCGGGGCGGAGAACGATGAAAGCTGGATGCTGGTATCTATTGAAGAAGCGATAAAGGGAATTTTGAAAGGCTCACTAACCCTTCCGGATGAACAGGAAATCCGGTTTCAAACCCTTCCTGTCTTTGAAAATCAACTCACCATATCCCTGCCGGATTCTCTCATTCCAGAAGCTCGTGCTAGGCAGACGATAGACCCATTGAAAAGCTTCGTCGTTCAAGACAAGCTGGGCGGAATCCTGTTCGGACTGCACCAAAGTGGGCAAGATCTGGACCCCACGCAAATAGAAATCTATCAACAACAGATGATTGAGCAAACGAGTCGTGTACAACCAAGTATGAAGCTGGTGGACGAAAAAGTTCTACCTATTCAAGACGCGATCATCGGCTGCTATGAATCTATTTTTCTAGTTTCCCCTTCTCCATATTATCAGATTGCCTTTGTGCGCTCCTGGCGTGGCAAGGCTGTGATCGGGAGTTGCCAATTTAAGCTGGAGGATGCCCCCCTATGGGTCCCCTTAACCTATGCCATACTGCACACCGCGACATGGTCGGAGCTTTCTTAAATGTTTACCTTTTATCCAAGGAGGTGTTTATATGTTTTTACCCCTACTTATTAAGGCACTGGCCCAAGGTGCGCTCAGCGGAGAGCATTCCTATGTGGTCAGAGGAGCCAAGTTACAGTGCAGTCAAGGTACAGACCCGGGTGTGCTCAATACGATGTACAGCCACGGCGTCTACATTAAGGATAAACCCGTCCTGAGCGTGGACGATGCCATTTGTGGAGCCAATATTAGCAAAATCAATGCTTTTGGTCTGTGTAAATTGAAGCAGGGTCTTCCCTGTGAACCGGAAATTGCGTTTGGATCCAAGTGGACAGGCGGAAAAGAGGATGTGTTGATCGAAGGGGCCCCTGCCCTGCTCAGTAATTCGACCTTAATGTGTAGCTGCACAGGTGTACAAGAGGCGATATCCTCCTTTTTTGCTGGAGGCAGCACGGACAATTCCGCCACGGGATCGGGTGGTGGAGGCATCATCTCCATTACAGACGACGGACAGGATGGCTGATTTTATCAAGCAAGGAGAGTAAGGGATGAGCATCGTAGCGAAAGACCGCTTTACCTATCAGCACTTACATGTCACTTGGCCCTATGGCAAGCTGCGTCTTACGCACGTCCGCATGAGTCATGAGCTGGGAGAACATGCCAGACTGCTGATCACGGGCAGCTTGGAAGCCGATCAGGCAGACACGATTATTACTAAAGCAAGCAGTGACGATAAGATCGAACTCTGGTATTCGGATGCCAAGGAACGGAAACATCCCTTATTTATGGGGCAATTGTACTGCGTAGATGTACAGCACTTGCATCAAGAGATCGTGGTTAATCTCGACGTCATTTCTCATAGTTTTAAACTGGATACGCAGCTCAAAAACCGTTCTTTTCAACACATCCATCAAAAGTATGCGGAGATTGTAGATGCAGTACTGGCCGATTATAAAGGCTCGGACAAGATTGATGAAGCTTTTGAGAAAAAAGCGACAGGACAGTTCATCATGCAGTATCAGGAGACGGATTGGACTTTTTTAAAACGTCTGGCTTCGCATGTGGGAGCCCTTCTCGTTCCTAATATCGTTTCACACCATGCGCAAATTTGGATCGGTATTCCTCAGGGCAGGCAGCATATTCAATTGAAAGAGGTTCCTTTTACATTGCAGCGCAAGATTGCTCCCTATCTGGATCAGGAGGCGAACGGCTGGAAATCGGCCACGATTGGAGATTACACCCGCTATACCTTTGAGTGGGATCACATGCTGCAACTGGGAGATGAAGTCGAGCGCAATCACGAAACTTATGTCATCACCAAACGTGAAGGCCAACTGATTCGTGGCTTGATGACCTGGTCGTATGAATGCGCGTTGTCGGCGGGCTTGAAGGTCCCTAAAATATACAATCGAACCATCATTGGTGCCGCTATTGAAGGAAAAATACTGGAGGTCAGCCGAAATCAGGTTCGATTGCATTTGGATATGGACGATCAGCAAAGTCCTCATGAGGCCCAGTGGTTCCCCTATTCTGCCGAAGGTAATCAGGTCTGGTATCTCATGCCGGAAAAAGGCGCACAGGTGAAGCTGTATTTTCCAAGTGCAGACGAAGATGATGCGATGGTCATTCAATCCGTGCGGACGAAACCATCGGGTGCTGCGGCCCCTTCCTCTCACGCCGCTCAAGGCGCTGTGGCTGAATCTCCGGCAGAGCGTCACCAGCGTAAAACAGCCGATCCCGGTGTCAAATCCTTCGCGAATCCGCAGGGAAAAGAAATATCCTTGGGCAACTCCGAGCTGTCGATGAGTGCGCAGGAAGGATCGCTGTACATTTCCATGAATGCCCATCATGGCGTGAGCCTGAACAGTACTCAGCATGTTCAAATTCAAGCTACCGGCAGCCTTAGTCTTTCAGCAGGAAGCATCCTGCTGAAAGGAACCAACGGTTTACACTTGAATACAACAACCGATACGCTTGATTTGGAGCAGGAAGTCAACAGCGTGAGTTCGGAAATCCAGCTTAAAGCTTCCCTCCATCAATACTACCCAGAACCGATTTTGTCTGATTTTGAGAAGCAGGTCGCTGAAAAGGGAATCCAAAGTGTGCTCGGAGCACGCGTGAAGGAGAATGTAGGCTCCACGCTCAAGGGAGAATGGGATGCGGGTGTGGAGTTTTTAAGCGGGGTATGGGACTCAGTTGTCGATATAGCGGATATGGGAACCATGGTAATGACTCCTTTCGTTATGCCGGGAAATTACACCGGTAAAGGTTTTCTGGAGCGCAATGAGACGCTCGAGGGTATTAAGGGCGGTGCGAAGTTTGGCTGGAACTATATTGAAGATTCATTCCAAGGGAAAAAAACAAAGAAAGATGTGGTTCACGACCTTGAAACCGTGTGGGATGGCATAAAAAGCATACCCGATCCGATTGAGCGAAAATTGAATAATTTCTTTCCTAACCCGTTGACTGACACCAAACAGGAAAGTTACGATGCAGGATATGACAGTATTAAGGCCGTTGAACGTACAGCAGACATTGTTACGTTTGTCAAAGGCGGCGCAAAGTTAGTTAGAAAGCTGGGAAAGTTGGGCAAAGAAGAAGCCTCCTTATCTAAGGGACTCAAGGAAGCTGAAGAAAAGAAAGCCGGTAAAGGAGGAACACCGGGATTATTCGGAGATTCAGCAAAGGCTGACTCTGCTCTGGCCAAGGTTGGAGATGGAAAGTTCAAAACTAACGCCATCCGTTTCCCAACCAATTTTGAATCCTTGGGGAATTACTTGCAAAGTGTAGCTAGAAAGATGAACATCCGTATAACTAAAAGGTTACCCATTTTCGAAACTGCTGGAGGTCATTATCGGTTTCATGATCCTGGTCCTGATGTTCCGCATTCCAAAGGTTCTGGTGCAAAGATTTCGCCTGAGAGACAAAAGCAGATGGATGCGTTAGAATCAGGAGAGTACTCGGGTAAGAGCACTAAGGGGACGAGGAAAACTACTCAAGCTAAACAGCAAGAAGCTTATGAGAAGGCTATGGAAGATGCAGCTAAAAAACAACCTCCATATACTAGAAAACCTAATGTTCCAAGAAACTATAAAAAGAAAGTTCGTAATGAGGATGGTACAACCTCCTATACTTTCACTTCTGTGAAGAATGGCAAAGATTATCAAGTTACGTATGATAAAAAAGGCTTCCCTATGTTTAATTCAAAATATGAAATCTCTTTACCTGAAAAGTATTACTTAGAGCCGGATAGTGTACAATTTGAATATCTGTCAAAAAAACTTTATGATGATATGATTAAAAATCCAAAACTTGCTGAAAAGTTCAGTGCAGATGAATTAGCCTTATTAAAAGAAGGTAAAGTTCCAAAAACTTTAACTTGGCATCATCATCAAGATCCTGGAAAAATGCAAATAGTTGATTATTTTGAACATCAAGCTGCAGGACATACCGGAGGAAGAGCGGTTTGGGGTGGCGGAAAACCGGGTAGAACGGGGAAATTGAAAAATAAAATACTGGAGATGTTAATATGGGATTGAAAAAATGGATTTTCGTAGAGGGGGCTGTCGATGACGCTACTATAGCTACAGTTGA
This sequence comes from Paenibacillus terrae, assembly GCF_000943545.1. Classification (GTDB taxonomy): domain Bacteria; phylum Bacillota; class Bacilli; order Paenibacillales; family Paenibacillaceae; genus Paenibacillus; species Paenibacillus terrae_A. Next base: position 14,360 of record NZ_JTHP01000075.1, on the reverse strand, counting down.
GAAACTTTTTGAAGTGACTTTCCCACAAGATTATAAGGACTGCGTTAAAAAATTTAATGGTGGTTATCCCGAACCTAATAACTTTGATTATGATAACGGTGCACAAGGAGTATTTAATGATTTGATTAGCTTTACGAATGCCGATCTAAACATTAAAATGTTTCATGAGTTTGCACAGGATTCGTTCACCAACGGAATTATTCCTTTTGGGAGAGACCCATTTGGCAACTTGCTTTGTTTTGATTATCGCTTTAACAAAGAAGTTCCTTTGATTATATTCTTTGACCATGAAGAAATAGAGGATGAAGCTATAATTCCTATCTGTAATACTTTTACGGAATTACTTGATAAATTGTATTCTATAGAATAGTAGGTGAAGTTTTATGAATATAGAATTTGAATCTTCATTTAAACCAATTAAAAGTCAAGAAGTAGAGACCTTTGAAGAAACATATAATATTACCTTCCCAAATGATTATAAGAATTTTTTACTGTATCATAACGGAGGTAAAACTATTCGAAGAAGGTTTGAAACACAGGATAAGACAATAACAACATCAATTATGTTATTTCTGCCACTAAGTAAAGAAACGGAGAATAATTTAGAAAATTACTACAAAAAATATACTATTGAGAAAATAATTCCTTCTAATTTTTTACCTATTGGAGTAGACCCTGCAGATAGTTTGATATGTCTTTCTATAAATGGGAAGGACCAAGGAATAGTTTATTTCTGTGATATGGATTATTTTGAGGAAGACAACGAGTTGAAGCAAGAATTCATTAAATTTGTTTCTCCAAGTTTTAGTGAGTTCGTAAATTCACTATTCCTGCCAGATTAATTTCAAGATTCGGTAATTCCTTAATGCAGAAATAGGGATTTTTAACATCCGCGGAGTCGCTATAGGTATTGCTTACTTTGTATCGGACAGAATACGAGAATGGGTAATGTTCTTGCTTCAATTGTTAGTATCATCTTTAACTTATAAGTTCATGTCGTATAATCTGTGTAAGAAATATGAAACACATCTATCTTCTACGAAAAACAATAACTTGCCATCCCTCCCCATCAGAGTTAACATACACACACTTCAACAACGGGAGGGAAATGTGCCAAATTGGCCAGATTGGTTTCTGGAAGCATAACACCAACGATTTTATCAATTAGAACTTGCTAGTGGACAACAGGCTTCATGTTCATCAGAGGACACAAATCTATTCGATTAAATGGATCAATTCAAAACCAACCAAAACGAGGATATCCAACGTCTGTTATCTGAATAGGAAGAAGCCATAGGCTATCAGTTAAGCCAAGACAAACAATCCATGTATATGGAAGGAGTCAAAGACGGGATTCGATTGATTCTTCCCGTCATACACCCACAGTTACTCGTTAGCCTATTGATCACTTTAGTCTATGATTCTGTTAGTCCAATATTTCATCTATGCTCATTCCACTTTTCAAGGTAAAAACAAAATGCGCTGGTGAGAGAATGGTTATATTCTCCACCAATGCATTAAATAGTTTATCATCAAATTGTTCCAGTATATCTTGCCGCGAGTTTAAAAGTTGAATAATCTCATCGACTCGTTCCTTAATTTTTTTCCTTCTGATGTCTCCCCCCTCTAATATCAGCATCTGTTGCCGTATCTCGTTTAGCTCACTGGAAAGTCTGTTCGTTTCTTCATCATATACGATCTCGTCAATTTGATTCCGTAGCTTGAGATTCACTAATTCCTTCAAGTCGGATTTCAATTGTTGCATCTGTCCTTCAATGTCCAATAGCGGTTCTTGCCCTACTCTGCTGGAAAGTGCCGATTCAATATTGGCTTTCAGCGTTTTAATAAATCTTTCCTTATTCTCATACATCCGATTGAACAATCGTACAAACGCGGAATGTAAAACTTGTTCATCGACTGATTTGGCATCACAGGCTGCTTTACCTTCATTGACATACGTTTTGCATTGCCATACCACTTTTTTGGATGGATTATTGCTGTTCCAGGTTCGGCGTTTAAAAATGGCCCCACAGCATCCACAATATACTTTGCTACTGAGTGCATATTTACTGGAGTATCTTTTACTATCCCCCATCACACCCCCTTTCAGCTTGGCACGGCGTGCCTTCTCTTTTTGCACTGTTTCAATAGTTCCTTGGATACAATCGGTTCATGGTTGTCCTCAATTAAATATTGCTGCTCTTGTCCTCTATTCTTTATCCGCTTATGCGTTAGAAAATCTACGGTTACCGTCTTTTGTTGTAGTAAAGCTCCGTAATATTTCTCATTGGTCAGAATTAAGGTAATGGAGGAATCCCACCAAGTATCGCCACCCGCTTTGATTCAGTCCATTGTGGACAAACAACAGACTAAGTTGGTTCGCATCCAGGAACGGCTTGATGCTATTGAGCACGAGGGAAAGCAGGGGGGATGATGTCTTACTGAAAGAAGCGAATCCGTAGCTGGGCATTGTGGTCAGATCGGCTCTCGGCGGATGGGTGACAACGAAAGCGAAGCTGATCGATGTGTCTTGGTTCGGAGGCATCGTGGAGTTCGCTGCATCCTTGCTGACTGTACTCTGCTATAAGTCTTGACCGCAAAGCCCGGAACGAATAGAAAGCTGTCGCGAATTGAACGTCTCCAAGTCGATGCTCAATGCCTGCTCGTAACGGTTGTTTTACCTCGGCTTGCACCCCAACATTCGCAGGACTTTTACATCATCAAATCCTTTCTAAGCTTAAGCGTTTTTTAACAAATCATAATATTCATGAAAAATCTTGACTTATAATGATAATAAGGTGTACTCTATATTCAAAGAAAATGGAATATATTTCAATTATAATACAATTAAGTAATTTTTTATATTTGTTTTGGAATGATAAATTTTTTAATACGGGTATTAGCTCTACCGCTAACTAAGAAATTAGTGAGTCATAAATGAGCTTTCATTCTGTCTGCAACATAAAATCGATAGCAGGCATCCTTTATATATATTCCTGCATCATAGAGTTTTTTTAGCCTGTAACTGTTCTACCTTTTTTATTACTGTATACAGTTAATGAGAAGGGAAGGACAATTCTCAAAAGAGAGGAGGATAATTAGCTGCCAGGGGAAATAATTTCGTCATAATCGTATGATTCAGTACTGGGATAGCCATATCTGAGAAAGGTGGGATTTATTGCTATGAAAAAGTTGTGCGGTTTGGCTCTTATTCTTGTTCTAGCTCTTTCGTTTAATGTTTCTGCCTTTGCAAAAGGGGATGCTACTCAAGCCCAACCCTTGACGAAGGAAGAGATTGTTAATTCCGATGAGTTTCTTGCTGCTGTGGAGGCGGCTAAGGCTACATTTGAATCTCAGAAAGCTGATGAATCTAAAGAAGCTAAAAACAATGATGGCCCAATTGTCCAGGCATCTGCCCCGCCGGTATCTCACATTAATGTATACGCTGTCGCATCTCCTTATGGCGGTCAAGAGATATATGGGTTCAATAGCAACCCGTTTAACACTAATAATGATCACCATGGGGATTGGATTCAGTGTATTACTTACCAGATTGGTTATGACAATTCTCACTATGGTAAGCTCGGCGGCAGTATTATGACAAATAATTGGACTGAGCCTCTTGATTTGAATGGCGATAGTATCATAGATGCTTGGGCCCGTTCTTGGATTTATGAAGGCACTAGTGAAGGCGGACAATTTGTAAGTACTGTTCGTTCCGCAAATTCTCCTTGGAATACTGCGGAAGCATGGATTAATGTTCGTTAACTCCTACTCGCAATTTTCATGAAGTTAATAACAAGAAGGTTATCCCAGTACTTTCTACGATTAAGTACATGATTTACAGAGGAAGGATGCGGTGGGTTCAATCCCTTAACCGATGCTGATGGTAAAATTGCAGGTTCCTCCTTATTGGCACGGCATATGGAGATGGAATACAACTTGATGCTTCGTTATGGTGCTAAAGAAGCCCGTACATGCATGAACAATGTGTTTGCAGACAAGGATTCTGCCAAGTCTCTAATAAGTGCGGCTTTGGAACGAGTCAACAATCCGTTAACGAGAGATAAAAGTTCTGCCCAGCTTGCGTTTGAAAAAAAATTTTTGAATCTCTTTTATCGCTTCTTGTTTGATTGTAAACTGTTTTATATCAGAAAGCCCAACCAAGCATTATCAAAGATTCTTGATAATGCTACACGCGAGCAAGGCGCAGGTATATACATACCGTGCGTCTTTTCTCGTTGTGACGTTGCCCCAAACCGTATCAGCAGAGAAAAAGTGCAAGGGTCATTGCCCAGGCATCTTGCCACGATTAGCCGAGAGCTTCGCCAGAATGCACAAATAGAAATGCCTCTATAGTAGACATCCCTCCACAAAAACAATAACTTGCTAATCCTTCCCCATCAGAGTTAACATACACACACTCAAACCACGGGAGGGAAAATGTACTATGTTAAATTGGCCAGATTGGTTTCAAGAAGCATTACGCCAACGATTTTATCAATTAGAACTCGCCAGCGAACAACAGGCTTCAAATTTACCAGAGGACAAAAGTCTATTTACTCAAATGGATCAATTCAAAACCAACCAAAACGAAGATACTCAGCGTCTGCTATCGGAATGGGAAGAAGCCATAGGCGATCAGCTAAGCCAGGATAAACAATCCATCTATATGGAAGGAGTAAAAGACGGGATTCGATTGATTCTTCCTGTCATACAACCCACAAATATTCGTTTGCCTATTGATCGCATTAACCTAAGATTTTTTAGGTTTACATTTTAAAAGCTGATCGTACAATGCAACAAGCTAGACACAAAACAACTTAACAAACACTTATTTTTATATTGCAAAACGTAATGATTTAGAAGAGGGTTTATACAAATTGGCTTTGGGTACTTCCAAGATGTTGCCCCCTGCAGAATTTTGGGCAGATAGAATCCAACGGACACTTTTAAATTCAAAGGATTTATTAATTTCTTACGGTAAAGCTTTGGAGAAATTAGAAGGTTCGACTAAACAGACAATCAAAGAAATTTTAATGGTGATTAAGGATGACGCTCCAGATTTATATTTAGATAAGGCTAATTCTCTATTAGAAAGATTAAGTTAAAAAGGGGGATCTGGCTGATTTGTATACACACAGTTAGCCCTATAATAGATTTTGCAAAAATTATCGTGACCATTATCACGGTCTAACCTGTAAATTTAAGTTAAAATACAAACAATTTAAATTTGTTTCATCTAAAATCAAAAATACCGTGATTGATCACAAAGAAAAAAAAGGGAAGTGTACAAAGATGAAAAGAACTGATTTACCTCTTGTTTATTCATGTTCTGGATGTTCCTCCGCAGCACAAACCGCTAACATGATCGCTATAAAAATGGATCGAGAAAAAGTCGCTGAAATGTCCTGCATTGCTGGTGTTGGTGGTGATGTCAAACCACTTGTCAGAACAGCAAAATCAGGACGTGACATCATTGCAATTGATGGTTGTCCCTTGTCCTGTTGCAAGAGTTGCTTAGCGAGGCATGAAGTTCAACCCAAACATCATTTCACGCTGTCTGACTTTGACGTACCCAAAATAATAGGAGAAGATCCTAACCCCAATCATTATAGGAATGCTTACACACAAATCTTAGAACAAATTGGACAATAATTCTTAATCAAAATAAAGGTGTGTATCGAAGGATGGCTCACCTTTATTTTAATTTATTCAAGGTGTTGGCACAGTATATAATAAAAGTAATCCGGCTCTCATTATGTAACAATATCGTAAATTAGTTTTTACTGGTGGCTCCTAACACATCTTTAAGGGCCACCAGTATTATTTTTTATACAGCAGAACATCTTTTTGATATGATTATTTTGTCGAATCAATATTGATGTACAGCATACAAACAGTTGCAATATTACATATTTGGGGACCAGTTGCTTTCCTTTTTAGGATTGCCCGCATGGTCTAATGTTGACAATACTGGGTTTCACTACACCCTTTTTCTATCCAGTATTTTTTTACTCCCAGTTTAATCATTGGATATAAAAACCCTAAAGAATTTGGAGCTCTAATTGGAAAACGGGTTTCTAGTATATATCTATTTTTGATATTAATTTTGCTTTTGTTTTTTTATTACAAGCTAATTTCTCGAAGTGAAAAATAGCCCACTCTCAAGCCTCTTCAGCACATTTTCTTTATAATTGTTATATGGAGGTAGTTCGTTTATGGGTCGGCAAGTATGTTGCTCTTTTGCGGTTTCAGTAAGACTCCAATCATACAAGTCTGGTAAGTAATTCACAATGTTCTTACTATTTAAAGGTACAACTCCCCGTTCATTTGACCACCACTTTATTTTGAAATATTACTCCAGCGATTTTATCAATTAGAACTAGCCAGTGAACAACAAGCTACAAATTTACCAGAAGATGAGCATCTATTCACTCAAATGGATCAATCCAAAATTAACATTGTCTTATATCCTTTTTGTTTGCTCACCAATTATTTTTTACTAAAGTCCATGAGCATCAACATTCTAGTTGTAGCAATCATGTCTTTTAACACATGTATTTCCTTCAACTCAAACTAGACTCGTATAAAAATGCACCCCCTAGCATTCATCGGACAAACCAGGAGGTTTATTCCAATGTCTACACTAGGGGGTGCTCTTCTAATCAGGGGAATTTGTTTTACCCTTTTACCGACCCGGCTGCGATCCCTTCAACAATCCGGTCACTCATGATGAGGAACACCAGCAAAATGGGCAAAATGCTGATCATTAACGTAGCTCCGATAGCTCCCCAGTCGGTCGTATATTGTCCAATGAAGTTCTGAACGCCAACGGTCAGCGTTTTGTTTTCGTCCGAGCTAATGAACGTATTGACGAAAATAAATTCATTCCAGTTATAGATCATGTTAATAATAGATGTCGTTGCCATGACTGGGGTCGTCATCGGAAGCACAATCCGGAAGAACATCCGGTTGACAGAGCAGCCGTCCATAACCGCTGCTTCTTCCACTTCCCGCGGCAGAGCGTAATAGAATCCCAGCAAGATCATCATCGTTGTCGGCAGGTTAAAAGCGACATACGACAGGATGATGGACAGCGGCGTATCGGTCAGATGCAGCTTGAGAAACATACTGAACAACGGAATCAAGGTGGCATGGACCGGAATCATCAGTCCGACCATAAAGAGTCCGAGGACCAACTGGCTTCCTTTCCAGCGCATACGTGTAATCGCAAACGTTACAAAGCTGGCCAGCAGCACCGTCAGTGCCACGGATATGACCGTAACCAACACACTATTGAAAAAATACCGCCCGATGTTGCCGCTGGTCCACACATTCATATAGTTCTCCCAATGCGGCTGGGACGGGAGTGCAAACGGCGGAAGATTAAACACTTCCTGATTATTTTTAAGCGAGAAAAGCATCAGCCACACCAGCGGTAAAAGCTGTGTCACCGCCAAGATGATCAAAAGTGTATATAAAGCGGCATAACCGACCCGAGTTAACATTTTGCCGCGGGTAGCGACTCCAAGCGGATAGTTGGCGGCTGCCTGGGTTTTCATGTCCGTTCCTCCCTCTTCCTGTCCTTTGTTATCCACTATCTATCTAATTGCATAACCGAATTATGAATACTGGATTGTGTCACTGGGAGCGGTAGCCTTGCGAATCAGCCACGTAGCGACCAGACAGATGAACAACAAGGCAAAGGCAGTAGCACTTCCGTATCCAAAATCAAAGCTGCGGAATGCCTGGTGGTACATGTAAGAGGCCATCACTTCACTGGCTCCGTTCGGTCCACCGTCAGTCATGACGTAGATCAGGTCAAAATATTTGAGCGAGCCGACAATGGACAATATGATCGTGACGTTAATCACCTCGCGCAGCAGGGGCAATTTGATACGAGTGGCAATCTGCCAGGCACTGGCTCCGTCGATCCGGGCAGCCTCTATCAGCGTTTCGGGGATGTTTTTCAGCCCGGCATAATAGATCAGAATATAAAAGCCTGCATATTGCCAAATAATCGGGATAAACAGGGCAGGCAGCACCAGAGACGGATTAGCCAGCCATTCGGGCGGGTTGTAGACTCCGACTGACGTCAGTATGGAATTCAGCACTCCATTCGTTGGATGATATATTTTGAGCCACAATTGCGCGATAGCTACAGAAGACAATAGCATGGGGATCAGATAAATTTTCCGCAGCAGATTCGCTCCCTTGATTTTTCCTGACAAAATCATCGCAATGACCAGATAACCGATCAGACTGACACCTGAAAACAAAGCCAGCAGCAGCGAGTGCCAAGCACTTTGCCAGAACGCCGTGTCTGTGAACAAACGTTGATAGTTGTCCAGCCCTACGAAAGTCATAGAGCCTATTCCATTCCATTGATTCAGGCCGTAATAGGCGGTGAGCACAATGGGCACATAAATCACAGTGAGTAACAGCAACAGGGAAGGCAACACATACAGAGCAATGACAAGCTTATTGGACATGACCTTTTCCACGGCCCAACCTCCTTATGTGCTCAATTTCAATTTCCTTTCTGGATGGCAGCCTTATGCTGATCGGCAAATTGTTGCGGTGTCACGGCTTTACCAAACAACGCCTGAATCATATTCAAATGTACCTGCGCCGCATTCGGCTTCATCTGTACATCGGCGAACAATGTAATGCTGCTGGCTTGATTCAGCTCATTCAGCAAATCGACATATAGCTTAGGCAAGCTTCCCTTGGAGGTGTCCACCTTCGTCGCCGGAATAACTCCCGCCTGCGTTACCGATTGCTCACCCCATTTGACCACGAAATACTCAACAAAAGCTTTGGCCTCTTCCTTCACCTTGGAATTTTCCGAAACGAACAAGCCTACTCCCGGACCTCCTACCCAGCTTTCCACGTTGCCCTTGCCGCCTGCAACCATCGGAAATTTAAAGAAGCCCATTTGGTCCTTAAATGTTTGCGGGATGGCAGGATTGGTCGTAAAATTCGGTAATTCCCAAGTACCCATTAAATACATTGCCGCCTTGTCGTTCATAAATTCGGATTTTCCTTCATCATTAGACAAGCCGTTAAATCCTTTGTTAAAGGCATTCATATCCACGAGCGTCTGGATTTCGGATGCCGCCTGAATTAAACCAGGGTCATCGAACGATCCTGAGCCGTCAATTGCTTTTTTCAGCGTCTCGTTACCTGCTATACGATCCGCCAGATACATATACCAGAGCGAGCCGGTCCAGCGGTCTTTATTGCCCAGTGCAATCGGTGCAACTCCATGATCTGCAAGTGTTTTCACTACTTGCTTAAATTCGTCAAATGTTGTAGGCACTTTCAGGTTGTATTTTTGAAATATGGCTTTGTTGTAGTAAATGGGGGAAATGTTCAATTCAATGGGAAGCGCATACGTTTTTCCGTTCAGCGCATAGGCTTCGGTCGTTCCCGGTACGAATTTGTCCTTTAGCTTGGAGCCATTCAACAGGTCATCCATTGGCGTAAATAATCCGCCTTTAACGTAAGGCTCCATAAACCCCGCTGCCCAGGTAATACCGATATCCGGCAATTCATTGGAAGCCGACAGCACTTTGAGTTTGTTTTTGTATTGTTCATTTTCCAGCACTTCCTGCTGAATGACGACATTCGGATGGTCCTTTTGGTATTGATCTATAATCTGGGTCACAAGCTTGCTCTGCTGTGCAGAGCTTCCCTCTGGCCACAGGTGCATCATTTTAAGCGTAATCTTTCCCCCACCTCCATCGGAACTCCCTTTACCATCTTTACCGCTACCGCAACCGGATAGCACCAGCAGCAATGATAGCAGCAGGGTCAACCCAGCAACCCATTTTCGATGTGAGCGCTTACGTAAACCATACTCGTTGGACATCGTTAGACCTCCGTTTTTGTAATTTTATTTTTTGTAACCGTTATCATTTGTAAGTTTAGCACTCCATTCCAGCTTCCAACAGGGTACGCTGATTGGGTATAATTCCACTTTTATTGGGTTATGAGCTGCCTATGCTGTCAGTGAATATCCTCTGGCCCTTTACGCATCTGCTGCCTGTAGCGGCTGGGACTTACCCCCTCGGTCGCTTTGAACACTTTAATAAAATATTTATCTGTCCGGTAGCCTGAACGCTCTCCGATTTGCGCAATCGTCAACTGGCTATGCAGCAGCAGCTCCTTGGCCCGTTGGATCCGCAGCCGATGCAGATATTCGCTGAAGGACAAACCGATTTGCTCCTTGAACAAAACACTGAAATAGCTGGCATTCAGGTGTACATGCGCGGCAGTCTGCGCCATCGTAACGGATTCGTGAAGATGCTCCGCCATATAGATGAAGGCACGCCGTATCGGATCACTAAGAGTAGCCGCTTGGAGGTCAAGCTCTAGCAGAACAGGGTCAGCCAGCTTTTCGAGCTTCTCATACCGCTGTCTTTCCTCCTCCAGCCGGAGCGCTTCATCTACCGCTTTCAGCAGCTCCTGCTTATCAATCGGCTTGAGCAAATAATTGACAGCTCCCAGACGAAGAGCCTGCTGGACATAATCAAACTCTGCATAGCCCGAGATGACAATGATCGCCGGCCGGCGTGAATCCCGTTCCAGGGAACGGATTAAATCCAGTCCGCTGAATTCCGGCAACCGGACATCCGTAATCAGCAAATGAACCGTTTCCGCCCGCAGCATTTGTAATGCTTGCAAACCATCTGCCGCTGTCACAATCCTGTATTTTCCGGCGGCCCATTGCTCCAGTGTCTGGTGTATCCCCTGACGTGTTCTCTGTTCATCGTCTACAATGACAATGGTTTTGGATGAAGCATTCATTCCTACCGCCCTCCGTATTCATCAGGAATTTCAAAAGCCACCACAGTTCCTTCCTGCACAGCACTATGTATCAGCAAACCATTCGTTGGATCAGATGCACTCTCATAATAGAGGGCAAGCCTGCGCTGCACATTAACCAGCCCCATACCAGTCCCCTTGCTCTGGCAGGCCGATCCCCCCGTCAGCGCTGCACGCACAGCCGCAAGTTCCTCCGGTGTCATGCCAGGTCCGTCATCTATGACCGCGATCTTGGTCCAACCCGGTTTTGCCGAAGGAGTGGCACGGATTTCAACGCGGCCGTTGCCAATGCGATTTTCGACGCCATGCAAAATGGCATTCTCCAGAATGGGCTGGATCAGCAGCTTAGGAAGCGGAATTTGGGCCGCCTCCGCAGGCATATGAATTTGCCAGCTCAGACGTTCACCCAGACGCATCTCCATCAGTTCCAGATAACGGCGGACTTGTGCCATTTCTTCCCCGAGTGTCACCCAAGAGTCATGGTGAGCCGGTTCAATAATATAACGAAACAGCCGTGACATGGACACCATTAGCCCGGCAAGCTCCTCCTCTCCTTTTTCCTGTAGCGACCAGTTGAAAGCATCCAGCGTATTAAAAAGAAAATGCGGGTTGATCTGTGCCTGCAGCGCTTTAAGCTCGGTTTGGCTTTGCAAAACCTCCTTCTCGCAAATGACACGGATCAATTCATTAATGTCGACAATCATCGTGTTGTACTCTACATTCAATTCCCGTAGTTCGACCGCTGATGCCGGTTCTGGATTCAGAGTCAATGCCCCTTGCCGTGAACGACGCATCGCCTGAATCAAATGGCCTATCGGTCTGGTAATCAACGTAGATAACATAAAGGACATGAACAGGAATAACACGGCACCAAGAGAGGCGGAGATGATAAGCGTAGTCCGTAAAACGGTTATCCCGTCTGTGACGACGCTAACCGGAATCAGGATCAGCAGCGACCAGCCGGTTCGCTCGGATTGCTGAATCGCCTTCACATATTCCCGCTCTCCAATATGAACAGTTTGTGTCTTGCTGTGCAGTACACCTGACAAATCCGTCTGGTTCAAAGGTTCACCCGACAGCAGTTGGCCCTGACGATCTACAAGCAACATGGTTTCATCCGCTTCTTCATTGACCGCTGACGCATCATTCAGCCTGAAATAACTGCGCTCCATGCGGGTAATCAGATATCCTCCGCGTGAAAACCAGCGATCCACCAGGCTCACCTGCCGAATCGCCAGCAGCGACCGGGAGTCCTCAGGATCAATGCCGATCCAGACTAATCTTCCTTTCATCTGATTCGCTTCCCGGATGTCCGCTTGTCCGATGCGGTCCTCCAGACTGCCCTCCCTAATCGGAAACAACATCTTCCCTTCGGTGGTATACAGCTCCAGCGAGCCGACACTCGGCATATAAGCTTGATAGCTATGCATCATTTGCAGTAGTGATTGACGCTGCCGAAAAGACACCTTCCCCCCGTTGCGCTCCTCCAGCAAAATATGCTGAACAGACGGATGATTCGCCACCTGTTCCGTCAGGCTGTCCATTTGGCCGATTAATGCATCCAGCCTGCCGCTTGCTTGTACCGCGGTCTGACCAATATGCCGCTCGGCACTGTTTTTCAACAGGTGAGAGACATTGAGATAAATGAATGCCCCAGCCACACTCATCATAATGAGCATTACCAATATAAAGCCGATAAAAATCTGATTACGCAATGTGTTTAATGGTTGGAACCTTGAACGCATATGCCTTCTCCCCCTGGACCATCGCAGCAAAATGGGTAATGATAACGCTTTCTATTTTCTATTCTATCGCATCGTTTCCCTATGTTGGCGTATTTTCAGTAGAGATTAATCAAAATGGCAGGAAAGATAGGAAATAGAAAGTCACAGGGTAATCGACAGCATGAGGGTACTCTCTGGATAGATTACGTTCGATAACACCACACAATAACAATGGATAGTAAAAAAGATGACTCCCGTTGAATGCAGGAGCCATCTAATAGCCGATTTAACCGAAGCTTCTTGCAAAGTATCCAAACTAAGGCACAGTTCAGGCTCCGAAGCTTGTATAATTAATCTGTATCCTATTGGAGCGCGGCCAAAATGCGGTCGCATAGCTCCATCGTCTTCACATTATCCCGTCCACTTGAATAAGGCGTCCGTCCTTCTTGGCAGCAGTTCATAAAATGTGCGATTTCACCAACAAAACCGCGCAAGTACAAATCACGGTATCCACCCGACATCGCCGAGGCTGACGGTGTTAAAACCGTATCGTTTTCCGCAAGGGATTTCCAAGGGAGTTCTGCGTGACTCTCCGACTTGTGAATGATCAGTGTGTTCACCTCATCCGCATTCGCAAAACCGTGATCAAAGGTTACCGTGATCCCTTCGCTCTCGCGTGTCCATGCTGGCATACCAGCGAAGTATACGCTGCCCACCACACCATTTTCAAATTTAAGGGCAATCGTATGGGAAATAAACTCACCATGATCGTTCGCAAATCCGGTAACCTGCGCCACTTCTCCGAACAAATAACGTACCAGATCGACCATATGAACCGCCGCCAGCTTCATAAAATCTTCGCTGGTTTTACAAAACATGGTACTGTCTACGAGAAATTTCGCCTGAAATGAGCGTGTGGCTCCAAGCGAGCCATCCTCAATCAGTTCTTTCAATTTTATGTATACAGGCGCGTAACGCTTCATGAAGCCGACCATCAGCACAACGCCCGCCGCTTCCGCCGCATCTGCAATTTGAGCCGCTTCCTCAGCGTTCCATCCCAGTGGCTTGTCTACAAAAACATGTTTTCCGGCCTTAATGCAGTCCATAACGAGCGACGGGTGATCTGTCGCTTGTGCAATCACGACAACTCCATCACAGTCTTCCTGTTCCAGCATAGTCTTGTAATTGTTATAAGGTGTGCCACTGCTCCCAAACCGCTGGAGCGCTGTCTTCGATCTGCTTATATCTCTGGTGGAAATCGCTTGAATTTCAGCACCTGCCCCAATGACAGCAGGATATATATTCGTTGAAGCATGAAAGCCAGCCCCGATAAAACACAGCTGCGCCTTGCCCATGTTGGTCCCTCCAATGTGTACATTAAAATATTCCGATACTATCGTACCATATTGGCACAATATACACACAGTGGCAAAAAGATCAAGGAAACTTAGCCTATGACTCTACTCAATTCTGCATGGATAACGCTATACCTTATCCATGAGTGCTTTGTATTTTGTTCAACATTATTATTCTTATTTGCCACAGTCAGTTATACGTATTAAAGAATTCCATATTTCGCTGGGTTTATTTATTACACTGTAGTAACATCGAGTTATAAAATTGTGGGAGGTTTTATATGCCAGATTTTTTGCTTGTGCTATTCTTGCTTAACTTATCTTTATTTCTTTTGCACGAAATGGATGCGATAAGACATTCTGAGTGGAGATTGTTTATCGTACTTAAAGATATGGAAGATTCTAAAGCCTATAAAAATCTGGCTCTTCGCTCTATTGGATGGGTAAT
>NZ_JTHP01000074.1 GCF_000943545.1 Paenibacillus terrae | reverse complement strand
TGTATAGCAGGGGCTTGAATCCCTTTAGAAAGGTGGTTGTCGCATGAACAATGCGGAGCTATTGCAGAAGATGGAGCGAGAGCGCCGGGAACTGCACGAGCTGGCCGGGCGCTATGGGTTTCGGCATCCGAGCGTTATTAGCAAGAGCGTGCAGCTAGACCAAACGCTGAATGAATTTCAGCGGCAGAAAATAGAAAGAAAGCCGACTGTATAGCAGGACAGCCGACTTTCGGGGCGAGCTTTTGGAGGACTCGCCCCGTAATTATACCACAGAAGCAAGGGCGAGCGGCATTGCAACGATGGGTCTATATTGCCAAGCATGAACCGCAAATATAGCAGAGAAAGCCAGCGGCGTACTGTACTGATTCTGGACGCTACGCTAGTTTGGCAGTCACCAAGGAGGGCTAGAGCATATGAGGACGAAGAAAATAAAAGACCTTTCCAATCAGGAGTTAGTGACTGAATATAGCTTTATCGTGGCTAAAGAATCATCATGGATACCAGGCCCGAACGGAAGAGGAATCAAGGAATTTGAAAAGACCATGCATCGAAGCCAGTTGCTACGTATAGAGCTGTTAAGCCGCTTGGGGGAGCCGGAGGAATCCATTTTCTCATATGCCCAGGAACAGGAAACATGGGCATCCGATGCTAAACGCTCCAGCCTGCTTAAAGAACACTTGAGCAGTTGGGAAACCGATAAGAAGCGGGCGCTCACGCTCTCAGATGCTTTACAGGAAGCTATTAGCTTATTGAGCACATTTGATGAAGTCGGTCACGCGAATAATGATTTAAAGAACGGTGAAGGCGCAAGCAGTTCACAGGAACCAGAGGAACGGAAGGAAACTGCCCGTAAGGAAATGCGCCTGATCCGAGCATTTATACGTAAACATAAGCGGCCGCGTCTGACCAAGAGATAAAGAGTAAATGGATGAAGATGCTGCTTGCCAACGTTCCTCATTTGTTCTACTTCTTGTCTACGGATGCTTATTCGATCCGGATATCCTTATGTGTTTGGTGGATGTGGTCGGGCGTGAGGGGGAAGAGACTGCTTTTACAGAAGCAAGCGCACGCCGACTAATTGAGAAGATCTCCAAAAGTGCAGTTGCCTATTCCAAGCGTGTGTTAAAGATGAAGCAGCCATTCAGTTTCAAGTGACTGATGGGATTATGTCAGAAACGGATATGATCAAATTTCAGGATGATCGGGGGGAGAGTATTGCTTAAAGAGCAAATCGAAAATATTGAAGCTCAATTGTACGTGTTTCCGGATTTTAAACAAATCAGCTTGCAACGTGGAGACATGACGGAGTTGATGGCCGTTTTGCAGGCATGGCAAAAGCCTGCTACAGAAAACGATAAGGAGGACTGTGAGGGAGCCATAGAGCAGCTTCGTAATGCTCTGGATATACGAATAGAGCGCTAACGTGGTTACTTCTAACAACGCAAAAATAACTAGCTGTAGAGGGAGATTATGAGTACACCATGATTATACATAGACCCCGTAGCCTTTGCTCAGAAGTCGACTTCAGCCATTGTTTTAAGTGTTCTGGATGGTTTGACCAATCAGAACTAATTAAACTTCGAATTAAATCACGATTATCATCTTTCATAAGAACTTCCAGAATGTATTTTTAGTTTAAACTAACATTTACATTTTATCGTTCTCCCATGCAACTCTAAAAATTAAATCAGTTTCTATTTTTCATCAACTGATAATATAATTTATTATTTGAAAGTACGTGAATAAAAATCTTAAAAATAAAATAAACTCGCATGGTATAACTGACAAAATTATTTTCTCACTTCAAAGATTGACTGTACACTTAGAACTTAAGATAATAGAGGTAGAGGATAGATACTATTTATCGGATCAAGGGAAGCACCCTTCTTAGGCCAAATGGCCATGAAGGGTGCTTTATTGTTTTCACTTTCTTATAATTAACATTTTTTTAATATATGACCATAATTCTATGACGTGTCTAATATAATGTTACTCTGTTTCCAAGAGTATATGGGGGGAGCCCACACATGATTCTTGATCAAATTATTGAATTATATGAAGTTGAAATCAAATACCTAGACGAGCACTACTCCTCATCCAGTTTAAGTTCTTACCTAAGTGATCTTCAGTGGATTAATGAAGAAATCATAAGAATAAAAAGAATAAATTCTCTACATACCAATATACAAGTGCAAACACTAGAAGCGCTGAAGAAAAGTGTTAGCAAGCGCATTAAAACGTGCCATAAAGATCAAAGTAATAATGTTATATTGGATCTTCATCATTGTATAAGTGAATTGAGAGGACTCCAAGTACAGTCAACAGAAATTTCTGGATCATCCTTACCACTTCAGATTATTTAGATAACATGGCATGACTTTATATACATTTAACATCAGAAGCACTGATGACATCCCTTCGGGGTTCTTTTGTCATTTGTGCTTTTACTTTTTTGTTTTTAAATATACAATAGTAGGAGAGATGTCTGAAGTGGAGGGTGTACGCAAAAAAATGAAAGCTATCCGTAATTCCTTGAGACAAGAAGTGCTTAATTTAATACCAGTGTACACAAACTTGAAAAAAATGAACTTAAGCATAGATGATATAGATAAACAAATTGCCCCTAATATTCAGCAATCTGCTAAAAAGTTTGTAAGGCACAAGACGATGCAGCTTAAACTAGAATTTACTTATATCGGTCAGGAGTATAATCAAATGGGCCGCCAAATAAACGATGAAGAACGTAACAACATCAAAATTGATGAGCAGAAATATTTACAATATTCTATTGTTGAGCTTGAATATAAAACACTAGCAAAAGCGTTAGAAATAAAAAAAATACAAAATCGCAATGTTCCAGACACGCCCATTGAGACAAATTTAATTGAGCATGGACTATTTTCGGCCGGCTCGCATACTAAAAAAGTTATGCGAAAAAAATATTCTACAGGTGTTGTACAACAGACACGGAATGGTTTCCGTCGACTTACTTATGAGAATTCTGCAGGAGTTTTCTTAGGGACTTTTGATGCCCGTGTTTTAGCTGGTTTAACAAAACTTTACTTTGAAAATGGTATGCAACAACAATTTTCTTTTAATTTTAGCGAATTGGCAAAAGAGATGGATACTGTACCTTCCGGAAAAGAGTATATGGAACTCCACGAAAGCCTAAAAAATATATCCCGTACACAAATTATTATGGAGGAATACTATTCTCCCGGTAATAAAGTTCGACAACGAACAAGTATGTATCACCCTATCGACACCCTTACTTTCATTTTGAGAGAAGGAGAAGAAGAAGGAAAAGAAAGGGCTGCGACTGTTTCCTTTCATAATTTAATTCATCAGTCTCTTCAGTCGGGGAATTTTCTGTCCATGAATGTCGTATTGTTCAACGATTTCCTGAAGCCTACTACTAAAATCCTGTATGTGAACCTGATAAATTCAGCCGCTCAAAATATAACATCGTACAATTTGGAGACTCTTACCCAACACCTTAATCTTCAGACAGCAAATCGGTCATTACTTGTTAGTAATATATTAGAAGCTTTTGAAGAGTTGAGAAATATGGATGTGATCAGCTCCTATGATGTTGTTTATGGGCCTAGAAAAAGCGTGCAATTTATAAATTTTGTACCAGGAGATTTGCTGCAAATCCAATCACAAGCATCTCAAGGTAAATCCGAGCTTATTCTTACCCACGATGATGGACCACGGCCACACTAACAGGGTGTGGTTTTTTATTTTTTAAATAAACGATGTTCGTTATGTTTTATCTCTAAACATTAAGGAAACCTGACTATCTAGCCAATCTTCTTCAAACTATATACTGAACCCCTAACTTTCAGAGCCACTGAGTATTCAGCAGCTCCGATACAACCTATATACTGAACCCCCAACCTTCAGAGCCACTGAGTATTCAGCAGCTCCGATACAACCTATATACTGAACCCCCAACCTTCAGAGCCACTGAGTATTCAGCTCCGATACAAACTATATACTGAACCCCTAACCTTCAGAGCCACTGAGTATTCAACAGCTCCAATACAAACTATATACTCAACCCCTAACTTTCAGACCGCTGAGTAACCAGCAGTTCCATTACAAACTATATACTGAACCCCTAACTTTCAGTGTACTGAGTATCCTATAGCTTCATTACAACCTATATACTGAGCCCCTAAAATTATAAGGTGGCCAAGTTATCCAGTAGACTAGGTGCGAACTATATACTGATCCCCTAAAGAGTCACTTTATGTTCAAACGCGAAAGCTTAATAATTGCTACCCAAAGTGCAAGGAGATATTGGGAATATTATATTTTTACTTTTTTAAAGTTTTTTTGTTGGTGATTTATTATGTCGAGAGGATAACGATCGGAGTGTAAATAATGTGGTTTTGAAGTTGTTCCTTATCTAGTATGTGCAGATTATTATGCTCTCTAACTTGTATGTGGTATATGAGATTAATTGCCTAAGGAAATATGAAAAGGAAAGATTTTCAGTCAATAGATTTATTTTATCAATCCTATAGAATAATAGAATCATAATGAAGCATCCAAATTATATGCTTAACCCCTTAAGCAAGTATATACTCAACCCCTGAATATATATGCAACCCCCAAATAAAGTATATACTGAACCCCTAAATATATATTCAACCCCGAAGTATATACTCAACCCCTTTATGTACTATATACTGAACCCCGATAGCCAAAAGATTTTTTAAATGTTATTGTAAAAATATATTATCCACAGTGGTAAATTAGACCTTTTTCGAAAAGTTATCCACTGTGGATAAATAGAAAAGAGCCCTTTGTTACAAGGACTCTTGAGTGTGGATATATTGTGCTACCAACACATATATCCTCAAATAATTATGCGGAGATCACCGGCACCCACCAGATCTCACCTTCAAAGCTTTCTGTTCCCTATTTTTTTAAGGGATGCAGGAGGCCTGCTTTCATGCTGTCTTCTATATTTATATATTAACAAATCCTTTTCTCCAAGTCTATATAAACTACTACGTTAGAAAGGAGGTGAACCAGCAATGCAGGCCCTTATTTTAGCAAATAAACTAGCGCTTGAGGAAAATCTTCCTACATACCCTGTTAAGATTACATCTTTATTCTTAACACATCTGTTTGATATAAACATGAACTTTAAGAGTCGGATGAAGTTTTCTTTTCGAGCTGGAGGTACCTTGCGTCTAAAAGACCATGTAACCCAAGCAGATCTGCAACTTCTCTTTATACTATTTAGATGTTGTAATGCTTACGGCTATTTAGAACTTTCAAACCGAAAAGCAATCTATCGGCAACTGGAGAGGGAATTTGAGGCCCCTATCAGCGAGAGTCAGTTTTATGCCTCTCTGGAAAAGTTCATTCATCATGATCTTATTGTGTCTGAAGTTTCTGTTGATGGGCCAAATCGCCATAAACTAAATTATTTTATGAATGAGAAAACGAGCAAGATTGGACACTATGTATTATTTCATCCGTTCGTATTTACCCGAAGTTTCCACCAATTAACCCTTGCTGAGAAGAAATTAATTATTTCTGCTTATGCACAGGCAAGTGGAAATCCAAATAAAGTTATTTCTCGGAACTTAAAACAGCTTAACGGAAATTTTAAACATGCACAGTTTGCGGGATTATTGGAGTTTTTACATAAAAGCCAGAAGAGCCACATTCAAGAACTTCTGGATAACTTAAAATCCCTTACCCTTCCAGTTGAAGCACAGAAAAAAGGGGCTCTTTTTGATGATATAGAACTGTTGAAAGGGAAATCTGGCTTTAAAGCTCAACTAAAATTCAATCGAGATTTCCTTATATCTGTAGCTGAGGAGGAACCACAAAAATACTATCGTCCTCTGGACGCATGTACTCTTTATCCAAAATTTTATGCACTTTTAAAAAGGGAAGCTGAGTACTACGGGATCGGAGAAGTGCTTTCAGATCGATCTGATGCAAACCGGCTCGTAAAAATTCTTCGACAAGTGAATGTCCGGCTAATAAGGCATGCATTTTATAAGCTTAGTAGCTATGTGTCTCTGAAAGGAATGCCGCGTAAACCGGAGTTTATTATTAAAGAAAGTCTCGAATCGAAATTCAACGAGATGCTTGATACAGTCATAAACAAAACAGGGGCTGAGGAATTTATCCGTTGGCCTGAAACTAAGGAAGAGGGTATTAAGGAGCGTAATTGGCGTTTTTCTCATGTTGCTTCGAAGAGCAAATTAGGAATAAGAAAGCTTCGTACGCGACTTCTTAATGCTGTTAAGAATCTTAATGTTGCCTATCCCATCTTACCATGGCAAATTTCTGATTATGGTGGAGAAGAAAACACATATCAGAATTCTGAACTACGAAAATATCTTAATATCGATAGCATTAAAGAGGAAGCACTAAAGTTAAAAGTTGATCCGTATTATTATGGTGATTTGGAGTACAATGCGTACATAGCTATACGCACTAAAGATCCAAAATCTGTGGAAGAATGGATGCTCGGGGAGTTACATAGATTACCCGTATTACCAGGCAAGCGCCTAATTCCATATAACTTCAGATTGGAGAATTTCCTCTTTAATGAATGAAAAATCAAGCTCTCAAAATTCAAATTTTTGAGGGTTCTTCGAATTGGTCAATTTCCCCTATCTTGATTCCCTTTTTCATATTTCATTTTTGGATCTTAAAAATACATAATTGAGTATCCACAGTTATTTAAAAATCGAAAATAAAATCTTCCTTACCTTTTATCAAAATCATATAATTCCAAGTTGCTGCTTGTATATTGAATGTGGGCAACTATAATCTTATTAGAATAAAATTCAATATGATTCAGATAGGTGTCTTCGACTATTCCATTATCATATAAAATCAAGTTAATATAAATTTTATCTTGTGGATAACCTTAAATATAAAAGTGTAAAAAACGACTTGGTTTTATATGTTTTAGTTAATGCTTAAGCTTGATTTAATATTCCACTATACAGGTTTTAATTTGATTTTTTATTCTCTTAAAGCTCTTAAACCCTTACCAATACTGAGTTTTGAAGCCCTTAAACTCTCTAGTATCGTTTTTCTTTCTTTTAGTAACAAAAACATGTTTTTAGAGACCTATTAGTACCTTCAATTTTTCACCTCCTATTTGTATGCTCGATTCCGGAACTTTAGAAGAACAAATAATAGAGGATTAACTTAATTCTTCTACCCTAACGAGTAAAAATATTAAAGCAAAGCAATTAAAAATTATCGTATAATAATACGGGGTCTTATTTTTGGAACTACGGTTAAAACCAGTCATTTAATTAAATTGGGGTGATAACGTGAGAAAAAGTATTAAAACAATAAAACATATGGTAGATCAAACAAAAGTTTATGCAAAATTACCTACTGAATTACTTCCATTTTATGTATATGTAAACGATAATGGTCACAGCTTAATGGGTATAGCAAATTCTGTAATGTCTGCTGAATTATCAAAGAATTCAGAACCGTGGGAATTAGAAAGTGCAATTCCAGTTAAATATGTACTTGAACATGAATATCAAATTAGGGACGGGTACTTATTTATTGACGTTCCTTACAACTTAACTTTTGGTATTGATGTTGATGACAAATATTTAGAATTTTAAATCATCGATTACACTGGCATCACCTGCCAGGAAATGTACGAATTGAATGAAAATGAATTACTGAAGTTGTCTTCTAGGGATTCGGTAGAAAATGATAAAAGCCGTAGTAGATTATGGGTGAAAACGAACTCATTATTAAATTGTTGACACGCATAGATATATAAGTTTCATCAAAAAAGAGCGGCAAGTTTCTAATCCTCTTTTTTGTACAGAAAACAAGGTTTATGGACCATTCAAATAAATATTAATAAATATCGATTCATTCATTAGATATGTCTTATGCAATTAAAGCTAAGCTTCTTAATGATTTTTGATGAATTCATTTTTTTAAATATACTTTTCTTTACAAGAAGATAGGGTTTATGAAATAATGAATTTGAAATCTTTATATATCTATCTAAGGGAAGCACCCTTGAACGAAATCATCCTACATTATCTGTGGGATATTCTGTCGTTCAAGGGTGTTTTTTATTTTGAGAGGAGCAACAACAATGAAACAGATCCATCAAAGACAATTTCTTCACAACATGTATTTTTACAACCGAATGTTCAATTTTGAGGTGTACACATTGCTACAATCTATGATTAATTGCAATTCAAGTATCCTTGTACATGGTCGTAAAGGTTCAGGCGGGGATGAATTACTTAAAACCTTATTCGATGCAAAAAGCAATTCTGTCTCAACGTTGTATTTAGGTCCTGACTCCATTAAAGGTTTATATCCTCGACGGAAGATCATGGAGATCAATAGCTCAAATATTGAAGCTATGAATGTGTCACCTCTGGACTTCGGTGATTCAACTGCAGCGGTCGTAAATGGACTAACGGCATCCAATATTGAATTATTTTTAAGTATGTGTTCAACCGGACATGGCTTGGCTTCCTTAGAAGGAGAGACAATAAACTTTGCGCTGGACGAAGCAGCAGAGCTTTTAGGAAATAATTTAAGGAGCAAGGAGTCTATTGGTGCAATTGACTATGTGTTAACAGTTGAAGCTCACAAGTTAGTTTCCATTTCAGAAGTAATTTCATTGGAGGGCAAACATATACTACAACCATTTGCAGAATTCGTTGGGGGGAATGAATATAGTTTTTACTCATGTGTCTCAGCATCTAAAATTGAAAAAATGAGATTGGAAAATTTTGAAGAGGCTGAACGGTTCGTTCAATCCATTAAAACCTATTCATCTAACTCCTAACAGGTTGAAATAAAAATGCCAGCAGCTTTAAGCTGAGGCATTCTACTTAGGAGTTTATGAGAGACAAAAAACTATAGTTGTTATTGTAAGGATAAATCCAAGACATGCACCAATTCATAGTGTTCTGAATTTACGAAGAGGTCTTCAGGAGAAATTCCACTTGAAACAATATTAGCAACTGACTTTTTTGATTCATATTCGGTGAGCACTTTTGTCGTATCCGGTAGTTTGAAAAGAAGAACAATAAATTTCTTCAATTTCGGTTTGTATAGTGTCGTTGAATCAACACATACTTCAATGCTCTCTTTAAAACCAGTCGATACTTCGGCATAGAGCAGATTAGTTTCATAATCAAGACTCAAAGCTAAAAACTTCTGGGTAGGAGAAAAACTCGCCGGATCGGCAACCACCGAAAGAAATACGCGCTTTAATAGTGCGATAGCTTCCTCATACTCTAAAGATTCAATTATTTTATTCTTAGGTCGAGGGCAACCAGGTTTTTTTAACTGTGAATATAAATCTTGAATCTTACTTTGTAGCATTTCCATACTCCTCCAATAATAAATTCTGTCCAATTTAATATTGCCATTATAAACGGCATGTTAAAATTCGAGAAACAGCGGGATTCAGGACAGCACACAGATCGATGATCCATTAAGGGAGGAGGAGAGGATATTTATATTATTCGAAATGCTTTTTCTGAAGTTGAATGAGTGTATCCTGATGTATTAGAGTATGTTCTTCTAAGAAAATAGACAGTCTTTTAAGAGGGAGATTCATGATATAGGTAGCTATATCCTCCGTTAGTAATGAATTTGAATCAATGATGGCGAGTAATTCAGAACGAAAATTCACTTCTTTTTTCTTGGCTTCTTTCTTAGAATAAAAATAACCTTTTAAGAACATTGAAATCAGCAAAACGATGATTATGCTCACAATGATGATTGGTAACAATATAATGTCTCCTTTGTATTCATAATGTTGTCTTCATAATAGGGTATTTGATATTATCCAATTCTTGTTCAGCTGTTATTCACGTGTCAGTATATTATGTATCAGTTCATGAAGCAAAGATTTTTTCTGCACTTCAATTATGAGATCCACTAAGTAATACCCTTCAGGAACCATAATTGAAATGCAGAAAGTTATAGTTAAATACAAGTCTTTTAATTTTCTAGTGTATTACATTGAGCCAGATAACTATGAGACAATGATCAACATTTGAATGGATTACTACTCGATAATTCCAAATTTATATATAATAAATGGAAACATTCTAAATTCATATCTATTTCACCGGAAGCACCGGGAACAACCTTAAACAAGGTTTGTTCCCGGTGCTTTTTTGCATTTAGAAAAGGAGGGGATCAGTAACTGTACTCGCTCACAGCATTCGGTTGATCATTCAAAAAGCAGCTCGAAGTTAATTATTCCTAGCACTGGTTGAAAAGAAAAACAACTAGAAAGAAAGGAGAATTATTTTTGGAAATAAACATGCAGCAGGAAGATGAAGAGAAATCAATGACTCCGATTGAAGCTCTATATCGAAAATATTGGGTTGATAATCGTGAAAGAATTATGGAAATTTATCGTATCTATTTTCATACCATTTTCGTTTCAATACTCATGATTGTGAACGTGGTTACTGCTTACTCTGCCACTATCATTTATTTTGCACAGTGGAATCATAAGGAGGGTAGCATTGAATCATTTTTAACATTGTTTTTTCCTTATCCGCCTCATTTTATGACAGGCATACTAAGTATACCTTTCGTTGAATTAGACGCGCATCTGGTTTCGTGGTTCGTAGTATTTCTGAACCTTCCAGTACTAACATGGCTTTATTCTACAATTACTCAGCCAATTAAGAGAGGATATAAAATCTACATCGATTGGAGAAGTAGGAAGGGGAGGATATTTTCAGCCCTAGTAAACGGAGTAGCTTTAGTCGCACATTATTGTGCAATTTTTGCTTGGTACGTTGAACATTACATGTATGATTTTTTCGAGGGTATACGATCAGATGCACCTTATCTTATCGTTAAATCCATGGCTAGTTTCGGTTACTTACTCATGTGTGTTCCGGTATTCATTTGTTTGACTGGTTGCTACCTACTTATGAAGCAATTTCATATGAACGAGGACTTAAGAAAAATGTTCTTCAAGTGGGAATTTGGCTTTTTGGCTAGCCAATCTTTTTCATTACGTTCAGACAGAGCTGACGTTATTATCGGATGGGAGAAAGCAACAAACAAACCGATTGTATTAGTAGAGTCAGCCCGATTTCTCCATGAATTAATAAACGGGGCAACCGGTACTGGGAAAACGTCAACAACTATCTTAACAAGGATTATACAAGACTTAATACGTATTGCACGAGGGAAAAAGATAGGCGTCTGTGTACTGGAACCAAAGGGAGATTTAATTCGTGATGTACTGAAACTATGTGATAAGCTCGGTATACCAAAAAGTAAGATAAAAGTTGTTGATCCAACTGATTTAGTACACTCCACAAAATTCAACCCTTTTGTAGGCCCTTTGGAGATGGCAGCTGAAACTTTTCGGGGTGTCCTGGATGCTTTGGCTGGGGACCAAGATGATTTTTTCAAAGGCCAGCAGTCGGAAACAGCAGCGTTGTACACTATGCTAGGAAAAATACGTCATGGTAACATGTTCTCTATCGTTCATATGCAAAGAATGTATTCTGATCCGAGATATCTTGCTGACATGACGGAAGAAGTGCGGTCATGGATCACTAAAAATTTAGATAATCCAACACTTTCACAGGAAAATCAAGTTTTATTGGATCGATATGAGAGAGTGTGCTCTTATTTTGAAAATGAGGTTATTGAATATAAAACCTACAGGGATAAAGAACAAAGAATCAGGCCCATTTTATACCCTGATGGCCACAAGTACGAGGGATTGCAAGTAGTTGATAATAAAAAAGATAAGTTCATCACCGGGGCAAAAAAGTATGTGAACGACATTTGTATGAATGCTATGCTTTCTCAACTTATGGTTGCGAACGAGGACGAAGAAGTGCTGGATATTGATAAGTTCCTTGCTGAAGGAGGAGTCCTTCTTGTTAATACAGCACTTGGAGAATTGGAAGAGTTAAGTATGAGCTTTGGACAATTTTTTATCCGTCAATTTCAATCAAGTGTTTTTAGAAGACCGCCAGAAGATTCTGGTTTCAAACGCTTTCCGATTTTTTTTAACATTGATGAATTTCCACTATATATCAACGAAGCATTTGTACGCTTGTTGACATTGGGGCGCTCTTTTAAAGTCGGAACATTGATTGCAATACAGTCACTAGGGCAGCTTGAATCAGTTGTTCGTGGCTACGATCGAACGATCATGTCTAATGCGTCCAATAAGACGGTTTTTGGACGTGGAGAGGTCTCTGACGATGAACTATTCAGTAAACAATTTGGGGAAGAATATGAAGTCGAGGAGAGCCTGAATGAGTCTGTAACACCTATCAGCATGCCAAATCCCACCGTAGGATTCAGATATAACACGGCACGCCAACTTACACCTCGATTCACACCTACCGAAATCAGAGAACAAGAATTTAAAGGATTTATTGTTCAATTGGTGGGGGAAGATGGTTCATTACAAGTTCCTGTTCAAGCATATGGGAAATTTATTGACGAAACGAAATTCTTAAAGCGTTTTATCAAGATTGGTGAAGCTGAATTAGAAACAAGTAAGTATAAATCCTTAGGAAGTCCATTGAAATGGATTCAGAAACTTGCTATCGATACATCAGAGAAGATTAATCCCTTGGATATATTGGACTTAAAACAAGAAAACTTCGAGTCGACTGAAGTGGAATCGTTTGAAGAAAGACAACCGGAACAATCAGAACCCAAAGAGGAGGAAACGGTTCAACAAATCAGGTCTCAGCAACATAATGATCTTCCTATCCGGACTGAAGAAACTGCAGAAGCACAAGATATAGATTACATCAAAGCAGCAGCAGAATCACCTGAAAAAGTAGATTTGGTTAAGGAACCAACAGACGAAACTGTAGATACCAAGAAATGGGTCATTGAAATGCCGGCTGCTCCAGATCCAAAAGAAGCATTAGAGCAAAAAGAAGGGGAATTCTTCTTCTATGAGGGTCTTAATCCAGAAGCATTTAATTCTTTTAAAGAGCCTGTTCCTTACGATGGAGCAGCCGAGTATTCGGAACCTAATAAAGAAGCTGGTTCCGCAATTGAAGAATTAGTTCGTGAAGTATCTGGTGACACGAGTCTTGTTAATAACGATCAAATAAATGTACAAACAAATCAAAAGGCAGTTGAAGAATGGAGCATATTTGATTTGGTAGCAAGCGATGTACCAGCAACTACATTACCCATTGATGATCCGTTGGTTACAAAACAGGTTGACCAGTTTACTGAAGAAAATGTTATTCATCATAGTAACTCTTACCAGCCTTCATCGGTAAAGTCTCAGGAACAAGTAATTGCCAGCTCTAAGGTGAATAATGTATTGGATGTTGAGACAGACGACATATAGTTGACAATTAGTTTAGAACTAAATAATATATGAATTAGATAGACGCATATGGAACAAAAAGAGGGAGCACCTCTAAGTAACGGGCTAATAGCCCGTCCTTAGAGGTGCTCTTTTTCGTCTAATAATTTATAATAATAGAAGGAAGGTGCCTCAATTGGCAGCAAGACTTGGAAAGAACACTATGGATGAATTTGATGATTTGAACAATGAAGAAATGGCTTGGTCAAAACTTCGAGACGCAAAGAGCCATAAACGTGTCCTTTTTGCTAGAGCCGTCGGTTTGGAAGATGTGGTTTTAGGTAATCTCACGATGCAGTGCCTAAAGCTCAATTTCGATGGTATTTTTGGATTTCTTCCACAAAACAAAATCGACAATTATGAATTCAAAGGTTTACACAGTTTCTTAGGTAAAACTTTTGAATTTGTTGTTGAAGAACTTATCATTGAAGAAGGTAAAAGAACCGGGAAGTTTGTTGCAAATAGAATCGAAGCACTGAGAATTTTGGCTAATCGATTCTGGAATACTGCGCAAACTGACCAAATCTATGAAGCCTTTATTCGTGGTATTGACCCTTATAACCTATACCTTCTTGTAGAGGGTGTTGCAGTTAGAGTAAATCGTACAGAAGTAGATTATAGTTTATATGATGATCTGCGTGAGATTTTCAGCATCGGAGACAGCATCGAGGTTAAAATTATTACCCTTGAGAAGCCAGATGATGTTAACACAGAAGGGTTTATTGAAGTAAGTGCTAGGATTCTTAATAAGGACCCTTGGGATAATATCGGTAATTATAAAGAGCGAAGCTTCTATATGGGCAAGCTGGTTAGGATTCGTCCCGATCTGGGTATGTTTGTTGAACTTGAGTCTGGTCTCACAGCCTTGTGCAATTTCCCAGCGGGTACCCATGGAAAGAAATTTGAAAAGGGTGAGGAGCTTGAAGTCAAAATTAGAACCATCAATGAGGACGAACGTCGTATCAGTGGATTAATCGTTCTACCTCGAAATAGGATTGGGGCCTCTAATAAAACCTTTAGAAATAGTGTTTTACGTCGGGGAGCTAGCAGGGGTTAATCGTGTCTCAAGAGCTTCTTAAATTTGATGAAAATCATTTAGGTGGCACATTAGAATCAGCGGAGAGACCTACATCGCTGATTCTAACGCCACCCATGGCAAAAGAAAATCCATATATAGAATCGTTATGCCCCAACGATATTATGGATTACTTGTTGCCTAACGGTGAGTTGTTTGGATTATTTTCAGACCCGTATGCTACGATGTTTTATCATAAACCGGCAGAGGGATTACGTAACGGCCGGTTTTGGCTTGAGGAAAGAATTGAAGACGGAACGTTCACCGAACGTGAGATTCGATTGCTTGATTTTCTTTCGAATGTCCGTGTAGCAACACGTAGTCAAATCCGGAGAGCCGTATTCAAGGAGTCGGACGAAGATCGAGTGGTTGTAGATTTTCTGAAGAAATGTCGACGAACAGGTGTCCTCTGTGCTTTCAGTTGGGTAACACCTTTGAAGGATCAAAGGAAAAAACCTCTTGTATATGCTTTAACCCGAGTAGGTGCAGATGCTGCTGAGATCATTCTTAAACGTAAAATCACAGACGATTTTTGGTTTCAACCGATCGAGATACCTGCTGGTCGTGGACCGGAAATGGCTCCACTCTTTCAGGATCTGGTATCGGCCGAACTTCACTGTGAATTAAGTCGAATTGATCGTCTTATTTCATGGCTGCGAAATCCGTTAGTTCGGCTGAAGAATGGTCAAGTACATCATCCCACAGCGACATTTCAAGTTATAAAAGACGCCGGAGAGATGCGAACTTTCTGGGTTGAAACCGTCCGCATAGGTAAAGATTGGGTAAGTAAAGCCAAAAACCGGTTCCAAAAAACCCAAAATGCAATACAACACGTTAATGAATTTCAAAAGCCTGCTCGTGTTATTGTAGTTGCTGATGGGGATTCAAGAATTCCATATTTAGCAGAACTAGCACGTGAGTTTATGCCGAGTGTGGAAGTTCGCTTCACTACTGATGAGCGGCTGCTCCAAGGACTTGACAAGCAGACCTTTCTTGCATGGGATAATACCGGAAAGAGTCTTAAAGCTCAATCTATAGGGTTTCTCCAACCTGACGCTGAAGGTATGACTGCCTCAGAATATCTAGCCTCACAAATGACCGTGCCAGATGACGATGAATTTGAAGAATAGGAATAAGGGAATACCTTGGTAATTATCGTGGTATTCCCTTTATTGTCAAAGGGAGCACAGGTTCCAATATGGATTTTATCAGCCAAGCAATATTCTGTTCGTTGTCAAAACAAATCGGTTCTGGAGCGCAAGGAAAGGAAATTATTGCGGATTTTAAAATAGGCTGAATGCTGTCGCTGAGTTACAGGGATATCTGCCACCCAGACGATTCATAGGAAGCTAAAGATAGAAGATGCGATACAATTTAATATTTATGGAATTATCCTTTAACTTTGAAAAGATCGCCGAAGATGGCTTGATTAACACTTCTATTTTTACTTGGAATATGTTATTATTACTTCTATAAGTATGATTTAATAACAAGTCTCGCCATGCGGCATAAGACTCTTTTCTTTAGTTACCAAGCTAAAAAAGACCATTTAAGGTATTAACTCCTCTTAAGGGAATTGTTAATATTTTAAATGGTCTTTTTTATATATTCACAACATTTTTATATTACAGAAGGGGAGAGACTGCATGAAGTTTATATCTGAAGAGACGATCGAATTAGTTAAAAGAGTATCAGTGTATGAAGTAGCAGATATTCTAGGCTTCCATTTAAAACGAGTAGGTACGTATTGGAACATAAAATGTCCAAATCCAGATCACTATGAAAAAACTCCCCAAACATATATCAGTATGAGCACCGGCTACTTTAAATGCTATAGCGGTGGTGGATGTGGAGCTGATGGCAATGTCATCAATTTTTTCAGTTGGCATTATTATGGCGGATATGATCCAAAAAAAGACTTTGTTCGATCTGTGGAAGGTATCGCTACTCTTATGGGTATTCCGATAAAATATAGCGATGGTTCAATTTCCCAGGATAATACTCGACCCGTTTACGTCCCAAAAGAACAACCTAAACTAGTTGAAATTCCAGCCGCTTCTCCAGATGTATGTGACCAAACATATCGACGTTTTCTGGATTTATGTCCGGTTTTTAATGAACACTTGGAAGAATGGCTGGGACCCAAGCGGCAGTATACTAAAGAACAGGTCGAAGTAATAGGTTTACGGTCAGTTCCCAAGACTGTCGATCAAGCAAAAAAGATTGTGAATACCTTAATTTCTGAAGGGTATCAAATTGAAAGAGTACCGGGTTTCACGCAGTTTCTTCGAAAAGATGGGAGACTGGAAAATGACCAGGATTGGTACTGGTTAATTGCTGGAATGGGAAAATACTATATCCCTATTCGTGATGATATGGGCAGAATAATACGATTGAGAATAAGAACAAATCTTGAGGATAATAAGAAATATGTGTGGTTTTCATCAGCTCCCATGAATAAAGGAAATTTTATTAGAAGGGGAGGAGCTGGATCAGGTGCCCCAGTCAATGTTATTGTGCCTTCCAAGCTAATGGCCTTATGGCAGCCAGGAACTGAAATTACTGGCATTCTTAAAGTAAATAAGGTTCTAATCATTGAAGGAGAACATAAGGGGTATATTGTTTCAGAGTTTCTAAACATGCTCGTAATTTCGATTCCCGGCGTCGGAAACTTTCGCGATGTTATACCACTCCTAAAAAAATGGGGAGTACAAGAGGTAGCCATCGCATATGATATCGATGCCTTCTATGATGAAAAGAAAAACACCGGCAAGAATGAGAATGTATTTAAGCAGCTGGTTCGATTCGGAAAAGCACTCATCAGTGAAGAAAACATACATTCTGAATTATGGGTTTGGAACCCAAGGGACGGTAAAGGTTTGGATGACTTAATATTAGGAGGCAAACTCCCTATTGTGATCAACCTCAGAACTAATGAGCGTTCAAATTTAGTGCTTCAAAGTAAATAATCTAGAATACTCATTCGAATTGACCGATGATATCTCACTTTTTAAAGTGATTGTTGAGCGAATCACAAATAGAGCGAGGATACTTTCAAAAGCTGATCTAATAGAAATTAAATCGAATATTAGGTGAGAATGTGAAATTTGATCTAGTACTCTAGATGTAATTAAAAATAAATATAAAATTAGGAGTTGTTTAAATGTTAAATCGTGTAATTTTAATTGGGAGACTTACCAAAGATCCGGAATTACGTTACACTCCAACTGGGATAGCCGTAACTCAATTCACACTTGCAGTTGACCGTCCGTTTACCAGTCAGGGAGGGGAAAAGGAAACTGATTTTCTTCCGATTGTAACTTGGCGGCAGTTAGCTGAGACCTGTGCTAATTATCTTCGTAGAGGTCGTTTGACGGCTATTGAAGGAAGAGTCCAAGTACGCAACTATGAAAATAATGAAGGTAGACGTGTATATGTAACCGAAATTGTTGCTGACAATGTTCGTTTTCTAGAGTCATCTAATCGTGATTCAAGAAATAATGAAACCCTATCAAGTAATAGAAACTCTCAAGCAGGTCGAAACACCGATCCTTTTTCCGATGATGGTAAGCCAATAGATATCTCAGATGATGATTTGCCATTCTAATTATAATAAAAATTGATCAAGATTACTATACGTTTATTCAAAAATCGTAAATCACGGCCTTTGTTGTAGATTTTTTAATACATCAAAAAGGGGAAGCAGTTCTTATGGAAACAATAAGATGCCTACACTGTGGAGAGCCAGAATATATAATAACGAAGGAAACAGGAACCATTACCAGCCGCTGTATCTGCGAGTCAAAACGGATTAAATGTGATAAATGCTCTCATATTTTTTTGAGAAAAGACATTTCATTTACCAACTTATATTTAACTCTCTGTAAAAAGTGTAATCATGATATGTCTGATTTGGATGAGTTGGTTGAGCAATATATTCCCATATCTCATCATAGTAATCAAACAATGCTATGCGTAGAAATTTTTGATGAACAATTACAATTGACAATAAGTGATTCCACAATGGGAATGTGCATTATTTTTCCACTCATGACAAAGAAGCGAATTATTTCTCTTTGGCTTAAGGAAATATATCCGGAGAAAATAGAGAATTTATTTAACACTGCGGTACTCAGACTTATACCTGCGTATATTACTAAAAGTGAAATCTTATCTATTAAGAAAATAATTAATGATGAGATTCGAGAGGGAGAGAACTATGAATATCCAGAATGAGATGTTGGAAATGAATAATAAAATAGCTTTTGTTGAAGGTCCTTTTAATCAATTGTGGAGGTCTACAAGCGAATTGTTCAAATCGCTACCCAGAACAGACCAGGCTCAAATGATTATAGATGCCCTAAACGGGGACTCAATCCTCCTAAGGGAACACTCTTATGAGAAGAATAGATTATATGCTGATTTATATATCAATGACGAAAAGCTTACTTTTATTACCCTAGGTTCCAAAAGAATGATAGTCATTGAAAAGAACAAGGACAATATTTTTATGACGATTGAATTCGGCGGTAATGGTTCTTCGATAGCTGCAAAGCAGATTATGAGAGCAGCTAATCGGTACAATCCCAATAATACCGTGTTATTTTATACCGTCGATCAGCAAAAGCATCACGCTAAAGAATTAGGCTAAAGTAATAGTAAGAATAAAGTTCCATTTCCTTTAAAGAGCGGAGAGTTTCTTCGCTCTTTTTAATTAACTCTTATCTATCAAATTTCAGGAGGGTAACCAATTACATGAATTATTTTACGATTAAGGCAATTGAAAAAGAAAAACTATTTGTACGTAATGTACGTAAGGCTAAACAAGGTATGAAGATCAGTACTGGAAAGGGAAAAATGAATTTTATAGAAAGTATTACAAATAAGTATGTGTATTTCAAGACCGAGAAGAGCAGAGAGGCGATTCGAGTCCCAAGAGAAAAGATACGTCAAGCTATAGAATATCTTCTATACAGAAGGATGGTTACTCGGGAAAAACTAGGGGAGATCTATAAATATAATAGCTTCCTTATGGGACTACTACGACATATGTTCATCCATATGAGTGACCTTGCTTGGATTAAGAGGAGTCTTGGAAAATCTAAAATATTAAGGTTAGTTTTAAGAGGCACGCGCTTTTTTTTTGCCGGCGCCGAAAAATCGGCTGGGGACCTTGCAACCATCAAGCAACATGGTGGACGTTTTGTACTTTTCTCTTTTTGGAATCTTCGTTGTGACAAAAATGAAACATGGAAATATCACATTAAAAGGCTTGGATTAAAGGTTCTATTAGATTCTGGCGAGTATAGTATGTACCGCTTACGTAAACGTATAGAAGCAGCGCAAACGAAGATGTTAGGGCTAAAAGAGGGGACGAATAACTGGGTAAAGCAGGCTGATGAACTTTTAAAAATGGAAATGAAAAAGGAGAATCCTGTTCGGATAGAAGATTATGCAAAATTTATCTTAAAACATAAATCCGTGCTCTATGATGCCTTTAATCTGGATCGAACGGGAGATCCAGAAGAATCGATGTTCAACTTAAATTACTTATATAGACGAGGAATCAAGGCAATTCCTATATGGCATCCACAATCGCCTATCGAAGCTTTAGAAGCGTTAATCAAAGACGACCGAGACTTCGATGTAATCGCAATCGGGGGGTTATTGAGTTTGAAGCATGAAGACAGATATAAGGTCGTTAATTCAATTATGAAAAATTATGGTGAGCATCAATGTTTTCATTTATTGGGCTGCAGCAGCCCTCTTATCTTTAAAGGAGATACGTTTCAATGTGATTCAACAGGTCCACTAATGGGCCGGCGGTACAAGACCATTATTACTGAGAATGGTCATATCAAAATGGATAAAACCATGGATCAGAAATGGACAAAGGAAAAATGTTTTGCTTATAACATCAAACGACTTTCCTCGCTTGAGGATTTTCATCCCTCCGAACAACTGGAGTTTTTAATTCCACCCTCATTTTCGACAGAGACACTAACACTATTTTAATACAAGGGAGAGAGAGTAACTTGGAACAATTCGTTAATACATTTCTCAATACACCAGTCTATATTATGATTGCTCTTGCTTTAGTGCTTACAATTATCTTAGCAAAAAAAATGAAAAGGTTGTTTAGCAAATTATCGGGCATATTTTTTACAATTATCACGATAATTAAGATCATCTATATGTGGAGATGATCTTTTTGAAGAATAATGAATTGAGAAAAAAAGGAGAACTTCTCCAAAATAGAGACAGACTTTTTGCTTAAATAATTAAAAGGGGCTGTCCCATAAGTCATAAAATTGGCTGGAGACGGTCCTTTTCTCTAAATTGTAAAACAAATAGAAACCGTTCCTTGGTAAAATGGAGGTACCACCCAACCATTCGAAAGGAGACGGTTTCTTTGTACATTCAATATACCATGGATCAACTTTTCTTACCAATGGATTTAGAGGCAGATATCCCCGAAAACCACATCGTCCGTGTGGTAAACGACACAGTCAACCGCCTGAGTGATTCCATTTTCAACGCTGCGTATCCTGGCGGTGGCCGTCATAGTTATCATCCTAAAATGCTCACCAAAATCATCATTTACGCCTACACCCAGCGCATCTACTCTTCCCGTCAAATCGCCAAGGCCGTCCGCGAAAATATCATGTTCATGTGGCTCGCTGCGCGGCAACAACCGGATTTCCGTACCATCAACCGCTTCCGTTCGGAGCGGATGAAAGAGGTGTTGGAAACCGTGTTTACCCATGTGCTAGAGCTGCTTGTTCAGGAGCAATACGTGTCCTTGGAACACTACTTTCTGGACGGAACCAAGTTTGAAGCGAATGCAAACAGGTACACCTTCGTCTGGAAAAAGGCCATTGTCAAGCACCAGGCCAAGCTGCAAGAAAAAGTACATACCCTGTTCCAAACCATCGAAGCGGTCGAAAGCGAAGAAGATGCGCTCCACGCGGGTACAGACCTTCCTGAGCTTGGCGAAGCTTCCTCGCTCACGGCAGAAAAGCTGGAAAACGCGGTTCAACAACTGGAGGAAGCTTTGCAAGAAAAACCGAAAAACAAAACCTTAAAGAAAGCCGTGCGCCAGTTACGCAAGGACTTGCTGCCGCGGCTCCAAAAGTATGAGCATCAGATCGAAACCGCGGGCGAGCGCAATAGCTACAGCAAAACCGATCCGGACGCGACGTTCATGCGAATGAAGGAAGATCACATGCGAAATGGTCAACTAAAGCCGGGATACAATGTGCAGATGGGCACGGAAAACCAGTTTGTGCTCGGTTACAGCGTGCATCAGCGGCCTACCGATACGAAATGCTTGAAGCCCCATTTGGAACATCTGGAAGAATCACTCGGGAGACGACCAGAGAGGGTCATTGCCGATGCAGGGTATGGAAGCGAAGAAAATTACAGCTATTTCGAAGAGCACAACATCCAAGCGATCGTCAAATACGGGACATACCACAAGGAGAAAACCAGGGCCTGGAAGCAAGCGATAGGCAAAGTGGACAACTGGAGCTACAACGAAACGGAAGATATATGGACCTGTGCGGCTGGAAAAACGTTACGTTTTCGATACGAAGGCCAGACGGTCACGGAGAGCGGCTACACGATTCGGACACGCCATTATCGAAGTGGAGATTGTAGCGATTGTCCCCTAAAAGCGAAATGCACCACAGCCAAGGGCAACCGGGAGATGGCCGTCAGTCTGACCTATATGCGGCAAAAAAACGACATGCGGGAACGACTGCGCAGCGAGGAAGGATACACTCTTTCCGTTCGGCGCATGACTGAGCCTGAGAGCGTGTTTGGACAAATAAAAAACAATCGGGGTTTCCGGAGGTTCCTGCTTCGCGGCTTGCAAAAAGTAAGCCTGGAGGTCGGGTGGCTTTGCCTTGCCCACAATCTGCTCAAAAAAGCCGCAATGACGGAAAAACGCAAAAGGGACGAAGCAGGATAAACCTCTGCTTCGTCCCTTTTGAACATATCGGTGTTTTTGTTCTTCATCGATATGCTTTTTAAGGGCTTTTGGGACAGCCCCTTTTAATTTTCCGTACTAGTCATATTTGCGCTCTTGTTCACAACCCATTGTTCACAAGGAGACTGCTGGACAACCGATGCAAGATTGTCATGCAGTTAGTGTAATACAAGTGAGAGTCTTTCGTCAAATTTTTCTATGTTTATAATTGGACAGGTATACAACTTTTGAATTAACCTTATTTTTTAGGGGGACTCGATAGCGTTTAGTTTGAAAAGGTTGAGCCTCAGTCCGCTTTTCCTTCACCATAACACCATAGCTTTTCTTAACCTGCACCCAACGGGGATTCTCGTCTCCGATAAAGGGGGATTCCGGCAGAGCTGGACAATCGAAGCAT
>NZ_JTHP01000073.1 GCF_000943545.1 Paenibacillus terrae | reverse complement strand
CAACAGCTCACGCCAGGATGCACTGCTGCCTGCGGTGGAAAAGGGTACGATCGTGTTTATCGGCGCCACCACCGAAAACCCTTTTCACTATGTAAACGGCGCCTTGCTGAGCCGCTCTACGTTATTTCAGCTCGAATCGCTGACGCAGGCGCATTCGCTGGCAGCCATGCGCCGTGCCTTGGGCGATGCGGACAAGGGGCTTGGCTATATGCAGCTTCAGGTGGACGAAGCTGCGCTGGATCACATCGCATCCATGGCGAACGGCGATATCCGTCGCGCCCTGAACGCGCTGGAACTGGCGGCGCTCACGACGCCTCCGCTGGCAGACGGCACGATTCACGTGACGCTGGAAGTCGCGGAGGAATCCATTCGCCGCCCGATTGTCAAGGCAGACGAGTCCACGCAGTATGACGTGCTGTCCGCCTTTCACAAAAGCATTCGCGGCTCCAGCGACGCGGCGCTGTTCTGGTTTCTCTACGCTGTGGAGAAGCTCGGCATGGACCCGATGACCTTTCTCCGCCGTCTTATCGCGGCGAGCAGTGAGGATATCGGCTTGGCGAACCCGCAGGCGATGGTGCAGGCAGTGAGTGCGCTTGAAGCCTATCGCAATAACGGCTGGCCGGAGGCCAAGCTGAACATCGCGCAGGCTATTTTGTTCGCCGTGGAGAGTCCGAAATCGAATGCCGTATATACGGCGATTTCACGGGCAATGTCGGCTATGGACGACATCAAATCTGCTGAGGTGCCACTGCATTTGCGAGATGCACATTACAAAGGCTCGGAGAAGCTTGGTCATGTCGGCTATCAATATCCGCACAATTATCCGAACCATTATGTGAAACAGCAATATTTGCCTGATTCGATAGCAGACCGGACCTTTTACCAGGCTACAGAGCAGGGGAATGAGTCGAAAATCAGACAAAACCAGCAGTGGCGGGATTCACAGTCGTAAAATATATGTAGCAAACGGATATACGTAGTGTGTAAGATCAGGTTTAGCCACTGTTATGGTTACACTATGAATACTGCAAAAGTGAAGAAGGGGACATAAAGATGAAAGACGTGCTATTCGTCGGGGCAGGTGGAGCGCTCGGAACCTCTGCCCGTTACGGTGTACAAACATTGCTGCCTGCGGCAGGTGCCGATTTTCCACTTGGCGTACTGTTCATTAATTGGATCGGCTGTCTGTTTCTCGGCTGGTTCTTTACAGTAACTTTGCGGTCGTGGCGGATTAAGCCTCGCTGGCGACTTGCCATCGGAACAGGCTTTACTGGGGGCCTTACAACCTTTTCCACCTTTGCAGTGGATGCTGTGCGC
The DNA here is from genome assembly GCF_000943545.1 of Paenibacillus terrae. Classification (GTDB taxonomy): domain Bacteria; phylum Bacillota; class Bacilli; order Paenibacillales; family Paenibacillaceae; genus Paenibacillus; species Paenibacillus terrae_A. The sequence goes on along the minus strand of NZ_JTHP01000073.1, from coordinate 23,988 downwards.
CTGACGGTTCATGATCGTGCGCTAACGGCTGTGTTCTATCTGCTGCTCAGTGTATGTGGAGGTCTGTTTTTGACATGGACTGGTATTCGTCTGGGCACGAAAATGACGCAAGTTGCTCCCCAGGAGGATAGCTTATGATCTGGTGGGCGGCGGCAGGTGGAATGATCGGTACATTGGCGAGATACGGGCTTGGCATGTGGGTTGGAAAAAGGTTTGGCACCGCATTTCCGTGGGGAACGTGGATCATTAACATCAGTGGTTCATTGCTGCTCGGCTGGCTGTACGGCGAATTTACGCAGAACAATCTGTCTCCTGTACTCTGGATGCTGCTGGGAACAGGCTTTTGTGGTGGCTATACCACCTTTTCAACATTCGGGTATGAATCTCTCCAACTGATGGAGCGTAGAGAATATCGGCGTACGGCTGTGTATGTGCTTTCTTCGGTGGTGGTAGGGGTTGTAGCTGCGGCTGTTGGATATGGAGTTAGTTGACGCAATAAAGCCTCCAAAATCCCTACTCTGGCATTTTCAGCCTTGAGTAAGGTTTTGGAAGCTTTTTTTGGTGTGTTAACGAACATATGATAGAGTACTTGCGCCTGCGAAGCTATTTTTTATCCCGTTCTTTATACAGCTCAGGCAAAAGGGATTCCAGTTCCGGTCTTGGTTCGGGATCGGACAGCTTCATCTCCTCCAGCGTTTGGACAGCAATGCGCAGCACAGTATAATCCCTGTACCAACGGTTATCCGAAGGAACGACATACCACGGAGCTTGTTTGGTTGCGCTTAGCTCCAGCACGTCCTCATAATATTGGGTATATTGCTTCCAAAATTTACGTTCCTGCAAATCACTCGGATCAAGTTTCCAGTTTTTATGCGGCTTTTCAATTCGGTCGATCAGTTTCTCCAACTGGAATTGTTTTGAAATATGTAAAAAGATTTTGACGACCTTTACACCGCTATCCAGCAGCAGTTGTTCAAAATGTTTGATGTGTTTAATATTTCGTTTGGCCTGCTTGTCGGATACCTGACCGTGAACACGTGTAATCAGTACATCCTCATAATAAGAACGGTTGAACGCCGCAATATATCCCCGCCCCGGAGTTACGCTGTGGGCACGCCACAGGAAGTCGTGACTTAATTCTTCGGCTGTAGGCGATTTAAAACTGTGGACAGTCACCCCCGCCGGATTGAGGTTGGAAAATACTTGCTTGATGACGCCATCTTTTCCGCTGCAATCCATACCCTGAAATACAAACAAAACCGCCTGCTTCTTTTCCGTAAATAGTTTGCTTTGTAGTTCCGCGAAACGTTCCTTCAATTGATCTGTTTCCTGCTGAATTTCTTCTTTATTTTTGATATCCTGCGTATCCTTGGGGTTCCATTCTTTTAAAGAAACTTTTTTACCCGGTGTCAGCATTCCTAATGAATCAGACATAAAGGCACGCTCCTTTTCAATTGAAGTAAGATATCTTGTCTACATCATATACCCAAATGGGGGTGTTATCAAAATTTCCTTATGTATCTTTGCTTTTCTTGGTCTAAACGGCTACATTTTCGACTTTCTGGTCACGCTTTTGGTCACAGAATTTTTTTTCAGTTTCTAGTGGATCAGATACTTCTTTTTTACTCAGTAATTATTCTATCTTTCTTTTCATCAGCCTTGTAATTGTGTTTGGGAAAACTTTTTTCCAATATTTGTACAACAGACTAAATCATTGTCCACATCTTTTTACAACTTTAGGTCTATCTAACTTTTTTATCGGGCTTTCCATTCTTTACTTTCTTTTTTACACGATTTATTACTCCTTTTATGTCTGTAGAGGTCAATTCGCCAAGTGTTTTGTCTTTTAGAAAAGGTGAAATATGTGTGGAATACCAGACCGATAAGATTTGGCAGTGAGTCTAGTCAAGATGAAGAAAGCTTGATCTACAGAGATTGATACATAAGAAATCGGTTGTAGGCTTTTAACAACTTGTTATAACCCTTGATGTTGCAGAGTTTAACACTACGTTAAACTGTTGGACACAACGTCCAACTTTAGCGTGTCACTTGGTGACATGATTATCTGACATTGAAATTTTAATGGTAGACAAATCTGGCTATACAAAGCTGCGCCGTAAGAATAAGGAGTTGGATTTTCTGATTAGGTATGCTCAAAGTTGAACACACTTGGATATCCCAAAACGGGAATCCCAACTTTAGAAGTAGGTATCTGCAAATGTACTGAAATTCTATAATCAGAAGTAATAAATCGTTCCATCTAAATTAGACTCATTGACATTTCAAATGTCGCGTTTCACGATAATCAAACTCAGTAATAATTCAAGAGAAACGAAATTTCGTTCTCCCTGCATGGCTTAGAATGTAGGGGAGAGTCAAATTTACTCACCAATTCCATTTGCGATATCAGCTTGAGTTTTTGTCAGAGCAAAATTATTTTGGCCTGCCTCTTTTGATACTGAATTGATTTCAGTATTAGGCTGATAATGCTTGGAGATGACGGAGACAACGATTTTGACATGGTAAAGACTTACTCTTGCTGAGATAGGTAGACTGGAGTAACTCTTTTTATATCATTAATTAGAAGTAAGCGATCTAAACCCAAAATTTTTATGAAGCCTTGAGCTTCAAAAAGCGTATATTGAGCCTGAAGCAGAGCTATAAACTTACATTTCAAGTAGGAATAAAGAATCAAATCGATGTCGAATTATGAAATATTTTGTTTAAATGGTAGATTGTTGTAACGGTAGACTGTATATTAATAGTGGAAATGTCCAAATAAAAGGGAGGATTGAGTTGAAAACAAAATAAAATCTCAATGATTCTAGTTGTAGTGTCTTTAATACTGGTGGATGCGTTTGGACTTAGTAGTGTAGCAAGTGCTGCCAATGATTTAGTGGTTTTCTGTTACGTCAGGAATGATAATAAGATTTCCAAATTTCCTAAAAGGGGTGCTAACCTTGAAAAAACTATTAGCTTCCAAGAAAAAACTTTTTTCCATGGTCGGAATATTATCTATTGCCGTGATTTCTATTAGTTCCACTTCTTTTGCAACTAGCTTTACCGGAGGGAGAAGCTCAGCCAATTTTAATGCATATTATGATTCCTCTGTTTCTACGAATGGCTATACCAGTGCCTATGATACCGCACGTTCTGATTGGAGCGCTGCGTCTGGATCAGTAAACATCGGTAAAACTACATCGACGAGTGGGACTCCAGACAAATATTATGTTGGTTCTACAGCTACTTCTGGTTTATTGGGAGTAACGACTCCTTATAACACATCTGGTGGTGTAGCAGGTGTAAGCGATAGATGGGCATTTGCTACTGTAGCAATTTATCATAATCAGATGGAGGCTTTCGGTATGAATTCCGCACAAAAAACCTCCAACGCAACCCATGAGATTGGCCATACGTTATCTCAAGCGCATCCATCAACTTCTAGTAGCTCTGTTATGAAACAAGGTATTCAGTCTATCGGTGTTCAAGCATATGACAAGCAATCCTTAATTGCCAAGTGGGGAAACTAATTAGCGTAATAACTAATTTAAGGAAGGGGCACTATTATGACTTTTAATAAAAAAATAAAGTTGGGTATTTCTGTATTAGCGGTAGGGGGACTGATTGCTTCAGGGAGTCTTTTTTTTACATCCACGAATGCTTCTCCAAAATTTTCAGAATTAAATACTCCAAAAATCTCGTTAGAAGCTTCTTATATTGAATACGGAACGGTAGACGAGTTGGACTCCAATGCAGAACTTATTGTGATAGGGACTCCTTTACAGGGTTTTGACGATCGTCAACATATCGTTACGAGCTTTGATGATGGCACTATTCAAGACTTTTACACACTTACTAATGTAAAAATTGACAAGGTAATTAAGTCACCCGAAGGTGTAGCACTGAACGCAGAAGAACCTTTGTCTATAGTCGAACCGATTTCTTATATTAAAGATGCTGGGAGCAAGAAAAAAATAGCTTATGAGGATTATACTGAATTGAAGCAAAATGAAAAAAGTATTATTTTTCTCAAGAAAAATACACAAGGACAGTATAGCGTAATCAATATGGATCTCGGAAAGTTTGCTATTGAACCTTCTTCTCAATCCCCTAGTATTTCGGGGGAAAAACAAGATTCAAAAGAACAATTCCGAAAATCAGTATTGGAAAAATATGATTTGAAATAAAATCAAAAAAAGGTCTGTTCTTTATTTAAACAAAAGAACAGACCTTTTTAGCTAATCTTTAATTCTCTCAAGTAATTTATTTATCGAATTTGTGGAGTTGACTGATATCTTGTACGCAGTATGAGTATCGTCCTTATTCACATACATAGCATTGCTGGTTGGATCGTTATTGTTAATCCATAAATAATAAGAATCTTTTGTTCCATCTTTTTGGAATGTAACTTCGTAATTTGGAGAATCCATATTAACTATACCTGATATCTTTTCTGATTCCTTAATTGCATTGATAAATATCATAGTGTCAGAAGTATCATTAAATGTAGCAATTACATCTTTTTTTGTTTGTTGTTGCAGTGTTGCGTCCTTCTGTAGTTTGTAGACTATTATTTTCTCCTGCCCCTTCCCACTTTGAGAAATAGCTACTTTTTCAGCGTTAGAGCTACAAGCTGTTATTAACAACAACACGATAATCAAAAACAAAATTCCATTCTTCCGCATAATAGAACAAATCCCCTTTCTGAAATTTACTCTATAGACGATCCGAATTGGTGAAATGTTTCAGTTTGAAGAATAATTTTGTTTTAATGTATAAAAATAGATAATAGTGTGGGAAGAATTTTGACCGACCTCGCTATCAGGCAATGCGGTTAATGATTCGTGAGGGTGATTTTGGAAAGCTTCTTGAGGATCAATTCCTAAGTATGCTTGCTTACGTAGCTGCACAGGAAAGGTTGAAAAATAAACAACGACAAAGTGAAGGAATAGAGGTAGCCAAAGCAGCAGGGGTGAAATTTGGTCGTCCTAAGCAGGAAATCACGCCTGATTTTGTTAGGGTGTATGACAAATGGAAATCTGGAGTAATCAAGGCTGTGGAGGCAATGGAAGAACTAGGCATGAAAAACAGGACATTCTATCGTAGAGTTAAAGAATATGAACATCAGCAACAAGTAGGATAAAATAATGCACATGTGTATGTATGCAGCCTAGATAAATCCTGTGATTTTATTCCAAAATACGGTACAATCAATAAGGATACCAAATCTTCATCTTCTAGTTTATTAACCACATGTTAATTAAAGTGGAATCATATGACGAGTTCACGCTGAAAGGGTGGTTTATCCATGGAAATCACACCTACGATACGGGCAGAATTAGACAGATACCTAAAACAAGAGGGTTTGAGCATAGCACAATTCGGGAATCTTTCAGGCATTAATAGGGGGATAGTAAGTGGTATTGTGACAGGAAATAAGTCTATGTCTGTTAACCAGCTTGACCGAATTACTGAGGCCATGGGTTTACCAGAAGGCTACTTTTACGACTTATTTGTAGAAAACTACATCATCGACTTCCCCCCGAATATGAGACGAATCGAGCCATTTTTGTATCGCAGTGCGGAGTTGAACAAGCTGGATGCGATCCGTCGAGTGATGGGAGCCATCATGGACAATCTACTCTATTCGCTCAAACTATTTGACATTGCAGAAGCACTATTTGCACAGGGTCGGCATGCTGCTGCGTTGTTACTCTATGAGGGGATTGCAGAAGCAGAAAAGTACCAGCACTCCGAAAGATTGGCAGTCTGTCAATATCGTATATTCACGATTCAGATTGGAGACGATCAAAGCCGAAACCTCAGGGGATCTGCGATATTTGAAGCTTTTGTAGAGCGCCTGGATGAAATAGACCAGCTTGATGCATTAAAGGATTTGGCAAACGTGTACAGGTCCTTGCGTAAATGGGACAAGGTTGACGAAATGGCAAGGAAAATGAGAGGAAAAGCGGAAGTCCAATATTCAATGAAGCATCAGCAAAAGAATCGAAAGAACAGGGAGCATGAAAAGGGAACCAGGGGACCGTTATTTGGATATATTGCTTATGCTGACTTATTGTGTGCCAGTGTTTGTGAAGCCCAAGGCGATTATCAGCAAGCTCTACAATATACATACGCCTACGCAGACTTGGATTGGGTCAAAGAGACTGACGAGGATACAAAACACTGGGTAAACTTATTCAAAGATTGGGCAGAAGGTAATACGTATGTAAATAAGCTCCTGTCTGGAGATACGAGTGTGCTTCCAGAGTACGTTGAATATATATTAGTGACATCAATCGCCAACAATAATGAGAAGCTCTCAAAGCTGTTGAACGTTATGATAGCAGCTAACCGATATGGAATAGATGTGGATGATGTCCTTTTACGTTTTGAAACGGACATTAATTCTTTTTCTCATCTCCCAGCTTCTACAGATATATATACCCAACAAGTGATACCGGACTATTTTGCATGGTTTGGTTACGAAATGGCTCATTACTATTTACATCGAGGTGTGTACAGTGATGGTTTTAAATATTTGATGAATGCAATGGTAAAAGCGAATATACTAAATAACGAGACATATTTTATAAATTGTATGGGCTTATTTTTACATTTTCAAGATTATGCGGTTCCTGAAACTAAAGCAGGGTTTTTTAATCTTATTGAAAAGGTGTGGTTAAGTAATGTTAAAAAAAATGGTACTGCTAATCGTTGCGAGTAGCTTTTTGTTTTTTGTAGCCGTACCCGCTCAGACGCACAATCATGATCAGGGTATTCAGACCCTTGTACAGATTGGTGGATTTTAAACGTGTAACAAATTAATAAGAGTTCGTTCAAAAATGCACTCCTAAAATGGGCTGTTGGAGAGAACCAACAGGTTCAGCCAATGAAATTTTGGTTTGGTAAAGACTCAAACTGACATTGCCCAAAAGTTAAATATTAATACCTGAATTACAGAATTGCTTGAAGAACAAGATTTGAAAGCGACGACTGCTATATCCTAACTTAGGCATCATCTAACAGCGTACACACCATCTCCTTCTGATAAGATTACTTCCATCTAAATTAAAGTGGGCGTGATAGAATGGGCAGAATATTGGTTCCACCTGACAAGCTGATGCAAGTGGCTGACCAGTTCTTGCAAGGAAAACAGCAAATGGGACATATGTGTGACCAACTGAATCGGCAAATGATGTTCGTCCAAGGTGGATGGGATGGATTGACAAGTCAACGATTCTTTCAAGACTTCCAAAGATCACAACAATCCATGAGTGTGACGCTTGAACGACTATCGACAGTAGCACAGGCACTCATTTTTATCTCAAAAAACTTCACACAGGTGGATAGGGAAAAAGTCGTACTGGATGTGCCGGGAAATGGCACACCTATTAAAACGGCATCCAGCGATGGAGACTGGCTACATAAAATTTTTGAACAAATTGGAAAAGCTGAGATAACCAAGGCTGAAGCCCAGATGGAAGCTAGCAAGCTTCAAGGAGAAATTTTATGGGATACTGTTCAAGGAGCAAAAGGAGCCATTCAGGAAGATTTAACCTTGGGGATGCTGCCCGAAAAAGACCGCGACTATGATTATCCAATGTCAGCTAAAGTAGGTGAAATTCTCGGTCACGTAGCTACGACATTGCAGGGGTCTGGTGAGGTAATCGTTGGAACAGGTGGAGAAGGATTATCAGTTGCTGTTTCATCTACAGGAGTTGGTAGTATAATCGGAATACTTGGATTGATTGGCTCAGCTGCTTTAGCGGCACATGGAGGTACAACCGCAGTTAAAAGTGCAAGTGGAATAGGGAAAAGCTCAGCGGAATTTTGGCAGATGGCGAAGGGGGAAGGTGGAGGTTCATCTAAACAAACACTTACTTCCAATAAGGGAACGTCGATAGATGTTACTCCTTCATCTAATCATACTAGTACAACAACGAACCCGCATCCAGCTAAAGGTGAACCCAACTCTTCTGTTGATATTCTGGATAAAAATACAGGTGAGATAAAAACAAGAAGATATTATGATGAAAATGGAAGAGCTACACGCGATGTAGACTATACGAATCATGGAAATTCAAAGCAGCATCCAAGAGTGGCCTCATGAACATGTTTTTGAATGGAAAGAAGATGGGACATTTAAAAGAGTTAACAAGAAGTAGGAGGGATTGTTTTGGAATACAATGAATTGGTGGAACGTTTTGAAATGGGGGAAGAGTTTCAGTTCTACTATAAAAACGATAGCTATTGGATTAGCCAGAATGAAGAAGAGTACTTTCTTACTCGTGAAAGAGACAGTTTTTCGCAGTCGTTTGAATCAGCAAGAGAGTTGTTTGCTAATGGGAAGATTGCCGACAAGACTATTTTAGAATTGTGGGATAACATAGTGATTTGAAAAAGTACAATTTCAGCTTGCCCTTTAACAATAAAAAGGGGCGAGCTTTTTTGCATAGTTAGCCTATCTGAAATACAGGGGGATGTAATTTGCATACACCTTATTATGGATACCCTTCAGCTAATGGTGATTCGATATGACTAGATGAAAAGTAGTGAGCGAAAAGCATTGATACAATAAGGTTTTTTGAGGTTTAATGAGACTAGATGAGAAGCTTATTGATATCTTGTCTACATAATATACCCAAATGGAGAAAAGAGCATCTTTTCATAAAAAAAGCGTCTCCCCATAGATAGAAGAGACGCCTCCTGTTTAAGCATTTATGCCAACATCAAACGGGGATTACTTTAAACCGTTTCAGGCTGGAGCTTTTCAACCTTGTCAATGGTTCCGCCGCCCAGACACCGCTCACCATCGTAAAATACGACGGCTTGTCCAGGGGTAATGGCTTTTTGATGTACGTCGAATGCGACGTGTACGGTTCCGTCCTCAAGCCATTGTAAAGTCACTTGTTGATCAGGCTGGCGATAACGGAACTTGGCTGCGCAACGGAATTCGCCGGACGGACGCGTATCCGCGCCTTCAATCCAGTTCACGTCGGTTGCAATTAGACTGGTGGAATACAAGCTGTGGTGACGGTCGCCTTGTACCACATACAAAATGTTCCGCTCCAGATCCTTGTCAGCTACGAACCACGGTTCGCCTGAACCGGAGCCGCCAATACCCAAGCCTTGCCGTTGGCCGAGTGTATAGTACATCAGACCATCATGGCGTCCTTTGACTTCACCTGTAGCGATATCCACCATGTCTCCGCCTTTAGCAGGCAGATACCCGCTCAAAAACTCCCTGAAATTACGCTCGCCGATGAAGCATACGCCAGTGCTGTCCTTCTTCTTGGCCGTATACAATCCTGCGGCTTCCGCAATTTTGCGGACTTCCGGTTTCGGCAAATGACCAATAGGGAACATCGCCCGAGACAATTGCTTTTGGCTCAATGCATTCAGGAAATAGGTCTGATCCTTGTTGCTGTCCACACCGCGAAGCAAGGTAAAACGACCGTCTTCCTCCACAACCCGGGCGTAATGTCCTGTAGCAACATAATCCGCGCCCAAATCCAGCGCTTTATTGAGAAATTCCCCGAATTTAATTTCGCGGTTGCACATGACATCCGGGTTTGGAGTACGTCCAGCCTTATATTCATCAAGAAAATACGAGAATACTTTATCGAAGTATTCTTTTTCAAAATTGACGGTATAGTAAGGAATGTCGATCTGCTCGCAGACACGGCGTACATCCTCCGCATCCTCCTCAGCCGTACAACGGCCAAATTCATCCGTGTCATCCCAGTTTTTCATGAAGATGCCGATTACGTCATAGCCCTGCTCCTTCAGCAGCAGCGCGGTAACGGATGAGTCGACGCCCCCGGACATACCGACGACGACACGGGTTTCATGATTGGCTTTAGCCATGGTCATCACCCAATTCTTTCAATATTGTTGTAGAACCCTCCTATTATAACATAAACGATAATAAGTTACGATGGCTGGACGATCCAACGACACAGAGAACGATGGGAGAAAGTTCTATAAAATGGGCCAAAGCCGTTCCAAATGGCCCGAAAACAACTTTTTTTAAGATTGTTACCGTAATATTTCCCTTTACCTGCCCTAATATGTTAACATAAGCTGAGGGTTAAGATCGGAATAGAGAGGTTTATAACACCAGTTATTCCGCGTGTTTAACGGAATTGTTACTATAAGTGAGGTGGCACAATTGAAAATATCAACAAAAGGCCGCTACGGCCTGACGATTATGATGGAACTTGCAGCCAGGTTTGGCGAAGGTCCGACGTCTTTGAAAAGTATAGCCGAGAAAAATCAGCTCTCCGAGCATTATCTGGAGCAGCTTATTGCGCCTTTGCGTAATGCAGGTTTGGTAAAAAGTATCCGTGGTGCTTACGGCGGTTATATTCTGGCGGGTGAACCGGCAGGGGTAACGGCAGGAGACATTATTCGTGTATTGGAGGGTCCGATTTCTCCAGTAGATTTCACTGAAGAGGATGATCCGGCGAAGCGTCAGCTATGGCTACGGATTCGTGACAGTATTGCAGAAGTACTGGATTCCACTACACTCAAGGACTTGATCACATACCAGGAACATGATGAATTGGATAACTACATGTTTTACATTTGAGGTGAATCGACATGAACAGAATTTATCTGGATCATGCCGCATCGACTCCTATGCATCCTGAGGTTGCGCAGACTATGATGGACATCATGACCGGCCAATTCGGTAACGCTTCAAGCGTTCATGCCTTTGGTCGGGATGCCAAGCGCACCGTCAGCGCTGCGCGGGATGCCGTTGCGGCCTCTTTGGGCTGCAAGCCCGAAGAAATCATATTTACAAGCGGAGGGACAGAAAGCGATAATCTGGCCCTGTTCGGGACGGCTACGGCAGATGGCCGCACTTCCGGCCATATCATTACGACGGCCATTGAGCATCATGCGGTGCTTCATGCTTGCGCTGAACTCGAAAAAGCGGGTTACGAAGTGACCTATGTGCCAGTCAATAGCTTTGGGCGCGTCAATCCAGCGGATATAGAGGCTGCGATTCGGCCGAATACTTTTTTGATCAGCATGATGTATGCCAACAATGAGGTAGGCGTAATTCAACCGATCCATGAGGTGGGGCAGATTGCCGGAGAACATGGCATTGTATTTCACGTGGATGCGGTTCAAGCTTACGGACATATACAGATAGATTGCCAGAGCCTTCCGGTTGATTTGCTTAGCGTATCCGGTCATAAGATCAACGGCCCGCAAGGCGTTGGAGCTTTGTATATCCGTCAGGGTACACGTATCCAGCCTTTGATGCACGGGGGACTTCAGGAGAAGAAACGTCGTGCTGGTACGGAAAACGTTGCCGGGATTGCAGGCTTGGCTAAAGCAGCTTCTCTTGCCAACACCTCTATAGAGGAACGTTGGACGCTCGATATGAATCTTCGCCAAACGCTACTCAAAGCACTGGAAGACACTTTGGGCCGAGACGCTTTTGTAATCAACGGCGACCCTGAGCATTTTTTACCGAATGTACTAAATCTTAGCTTCCCGGCTATCGGTACGGAGACCATGCTGATGAATCTGGATATGGAAGGAATTGCAGCAGCCAGCGGTTCAGCTTGTACATCCGGGTCCTTGGAACTGTCGCATGTGTTGCAGGCGATGGATCTTCCTGAAGATGTTTTGAATTCAGCGATTCGCTTTAGCTTCGGTTTGGGTAATACTATGGAGGAAATGGAATACACGGCCAAGAAAATTGAAACCATATGGAAGCGGCTACGTACTAGGTACTAGGGATTTCTCCGCACTTTAATAAGAAGGGAGGGCGGTTTTCCATTTCATGGCATGAACGGAACCAAGGTCTGACACGCATGAAGGAAAGGACCGCACCTCCGTTCGGATTGCAGAATGAGGAGGTACCCTATTATGAAGCTTCAGGATATGATCGGACTTGCCGTTTTCGATGTAGAGGACGGGAAGCAGATTGGTAAAATACACGATTTTATAGTGACGGCTGATTGGAAAATTACAGGGATCGAGTTGGAGGGCAAAGGCCTTTTTTCATCTCAAGTGAAAATGGTGGCTTGGGATGACATCGTCGCTTATGGTGAAGATGCGATTATGATTCGCAATCAGCATGCTGTCCGTAAAACGGAAGCCAACGATATTCAACATACGTATTTGCTTGGACCCGGTAAATTGAAGGATTTATCCGTGCTTACAGAGGAAGGACTTATGCTCGGACACATTTCGGATGTTTATTTTGACCAGGGAATGGGCAATAACATAATAGGCTTGGAAATCAGCGATGGTTTTGTATCGGATATTATAGAAGGGCGGAAATGGCTGCCCTGCACCGAAGAAATGTCCATCGGGGAGAATGCCGTTATGGTGCCCCCGTTAAGCGAGCAGCGTTTGGAAAAAGCCATATATTCTGTTAATGGATAGGGTGAGTTTATTGAGATGTCCGAATTGTAATTCCAAAGATATTGGCAAAATCGGCTCCCATCAATTTTATTGCTGGGGATGCTTCATCGAACTTCAAGTGAATGGTGAAAAAATGTCCGTCTACCAAGTGGAAGAGGATGGAACGCTCAGTTCGCTGGACGATCTGTTCTTTGGAGATGAAATGGCACAACAGGACCTGCCGCAGATCCACGCTTCTTCATAAATTTAAACCTGAAGCGGGGACAGGCTGTCCATCTATATGAGGTGTGACTATACCGTTCAGCAGAGGAGCGGATCATAGTTTGGACATGCTTGATGAATAACGAAGAGGGTGACTCCCGATGGCTGTAATAGCCTGGGAGTCACCCTCTTTTTCATGTAGATTCCTGTCTGGATGTATAGCACGCTGTTTATCTGTTTTTTGGGCAGAAGTGTTTTACAGCTTAAAGCGTTTAACCTCTTCCAGCAGCAGGTCTGCGTGCGAGTCAAGTTTGGCGGAAAGCTGGGCAATATTGTTCATGGAATGCCCTTGCTCCTGCACGGAGGAAGCCACTTCCTCGGTGGAAGCTGCGCTTTGCTCAGAAACGGCGACCACGCTGGAAATGACATCGGAAATATGTCCGGCGTTTGTACGGAGATGGTCAGCCGCAGCGGATACGTCCTCAATCTGGGTAAGCATGTGCTGAGAAGCTCCCCGTATGGACTCGAACGCCTGTCTCGTAGCGGTAGCCGCATGCTCCTGTTCTACTGTTACAGCGAGAGCCTTCTTCATTTCCTCTGCGCTCCGCAGTCCCGCAACCTTGATTTCCTCCAGCTTGTGCATAATGCTGTCACTGGAGCTTCCTGCTTGTTCAGCCAGCTTGCGTACTTCCCCGGCAACGACGGCAAAGCCGCGTCCGTGTTCCCCGGCACGTGCTGCTTCAATGGAAGCATTCAGCGCCAGCAGATTGGTTTGGGCTGCGATATCATGAATGGCCCCGGCCAGCCGTTCAATATCCTGTGTTTTCAATGTGAGTGAGTCTACAGCTTCACCTACAGCCGTTGTTGTTTGTCTGGACTCGGCTGCAAGCTTCGCTTGACGCTCCGCTGTTTCGTACCCAGCCAGCACGGCAGAGTCTGTTTCCAGCACGGCGGTTTGGGTTCGCTTGACGCTTTGGCCGATTTGGTTGATGGAGCCCGTCATATGCGATAGCTTTTCAGAGCCGGAATATACAGCCTCGGCCTGATCACTTGCTCCTTGGGCAAGCTCCTGAACGGCACTGGAGATTTGTGATGCGATGGTCCCAGTATCCTTGGCGTGCTGGTGCATGTCATGAGAAGCAGAGCTGACCTCGCCAGCCGTATCTGCCACTTTGCGCAGTAAGTGAGAAAGATTATCCGACATGATATTAAAATCCGTACCCAAGCTGGCAATTTCATCTTTGCCCTTAATATCCACACGTGCTGTCATATCCCCTTCAGCAATCCGCTTGACGTTCGCTTGAAGCCTCCGAATCGGCTTGATAAAGCTGTTCGCCGCCCAGACCGCCAAAAGCATGGCAACAACAAAAATAATAGCTACAGTAATCAACAGTTGGTTACGAGTAGAGTAGTACTCCTGAAAAGCAATTTCTTTTGAGATAGACAAGCCTACGATCCAGCCTGTGCTGGGCATTTTCTTAAAATAAAGCTGGCGATCACTGCCATTGTAATTGTAGTCGGCTTTTCCCGAAGGGGCACTGAGCAGAGTGGCCGTTGATGAACCCAACTCGGGCGTATCCTTGAGATTTTTACCAGCCAGCTTGCTGTCCGGATGCGCGACCACGACTCCATTTTGGTCAATCAGAAATGCGTACCCTAATCCGTTCAGGTTTATGTTTTTAATGATTTTTGTCATGTCGTTTAACATAATATCTTCACTGATCACCCCAGTGATAGAGCCATTGGAGTCCTTGAGAGGCTTTGCAATAGAAATGGTGAAGTCCTGGCTTCCTGCATCAATGTACGGTGAGGAATAATACAATTCCCCCTTGGTTTTGGCATCCTTGTACCACGGACGTGTGCGAGGATCGTAGCCCGCATCAGACCAGCCGGAGCCATCCCAGTAGGTTCCATCCTCAAATCCTGCATAAATGTTAGCGATACTTTGATCCTTATAGTTTTGAAAGGCCGCCTTTAGAGAAGCTATTTTGGCATCTGGTGGAATATTGCCGGATTCCAGACCTGCAGCTAATGTCTCGATAATTTTGGCATTGCCGCTTGTCCATCCGTCGAGCTGATTGACGGTTTCGGTGGCTTTACTGTTCATAAGCTCTTGTATGTCACGGTTGGCCTGATTTTTAATGCTTGTCATGCTAATGACGGACAAAGGCCCAGCTGCAACGATAACAATACAGGTGAAAAGGAGAATAAGCTTCATTTTTAAGTTCATGTAACGACCCCCGATGATTCAGAAATGTGAAAGCTCAAATAGTTCTTTGTACTTATATCGTCAGATAGAATGACTTTGTTAATCATTTTCAATTGTTTTCATTCTTTCTTCATAATCATTATTTAAGGCGCCTCCACAGTTATGGGAAGGATTAAAGTAAAGGTACAGGCATATACTGAATAGAGGCTAGTCCGGTAAGGGGGCACGGTATGGAGCAATTAACGAAAAGCAGGCTGTTCCGATACGGAATATGGACGCTGCTGGGACTTGTCATTCTATATTTTATCTGGCTGCTGCGGCCTTTGTTTTTGCATCTGTATGATTTTCTAAAAACGATTATTGCGCCATTTGCGGTGGCGATGATTATTTCCTATGTGCTTAATCCTGTGGTCAATATGCTGGGCGGACGCAAGGTACCTCGAAGTGTAGCCGTCCTGCTCATTTATGCTGTATTTTTGGGCAGCCTCGTCGTTATTCTGATGCACCTGATTCCGATGTTTATTGATCAACTGGATGAACTGAATGAGCATCTGCCTGAGCTGACCATGCATGCACAGGGATTAATGACGAATATGGACGGAAGTATTTTACCCCAAGGGGTACGCTCAGGTATGAATCAGTGGTTTTTTCAACTCGAAAATCGGATGGCTACAGGCATTGCTGCTTTTATGGACAACATCGGCGGGATGATCAATATGTTGTTCAATGTGTTCATTGTGCCGTTTCTCATTTTTTATATTTTAAAGGATTTCGATGTGTTCGAACGGGCTATTGTGTCTTATCTCCCGCGATCCCGCCGCAAGGCTATTGTAACGGTGCTCAAGGAAATTGATCAGGCGCTCGGTAACTATGTGCGTGGACAATTGTTGGTGTGCGTCATTATCGGGGTGATGGCCTATATCGGATATATGCTGATTGGGATGCCTTATGCGCTGCTGCTGGCAGGAGTGGTGGCCGTATTCAATATTGTGCCGTATTTAGGCCCGTTTTTGGGGGCTGCTCCGGCGGTTGTTATGGCTTCTACGGTTTCTTTTAAAATGGTACTGCTGGTCGTAGTCGTCAACACCTGTATTCAAGTGTTGGAAAGTAACGTCATTTCTCCCCAGGTAGTTGGACGAACCTTGCATTTGCATCCGATTGCCATCATTTTCGCACTGCTGGTGGGCGGGGAAATAGCGGGAATAACCGGGTTAATTTTAGCGGTTCCGGTGATGGCGGTCTTGAAGGTGGCGCTTCAGCATTTTTTTGCTTATTACGTGAAGCGCAAAACGATCTGATTTCGTCCATATCCCCGTCTGAAATCGCGTTGACACGGCTAAATGACACGGATATACTGAATTGAGTATGTTTAAATGTGTTTATCCAGTAGGGAAAGCTCATTTCGGAGTGCGGGCTGAACCCGCCGGGATGCTCCCGTTACCAGTGAAAACAAGGCGATCACTCGTCCGTTAATCAGATGTTGGGTGCGCAGCTTGCGCATGTAGCATTTCGTACAGAGGGGACGACGATAACCAGGGTGGTACCGCGATACAATCGTCCCTGATCCGTTCAGGGGCGTTTTTCTGTTTTTTTATGGCCTGTGCCAAGTACAAGTGACACCATAATTAGGAGGCTACTTAATATGAAAGCTAGTGAAATCCGCTCCAAATGGCTGGAGTTTTTTGAAAGTAAGGGACATGTGATTGAACCAAGCGCACCGCTTGTTCCGCATAAAGATCCTTCCCTGCTGTGGATTAATGCGGGGATGGCACCGCTTAAGCCTTATTTTGACGGACGTGTGAAGCCTGAAAATCCGCGTATCGCTAATTCGCAAAAATGTATTCGCACCAATGACATTGAAAATGTCGGCAAAACGCGCCGGCACCACACTTTTTTCGAAATGCTCGGTAATTTTTCGATTGGCGACTATTTTAAGGAAGAAGTCATTGTATGGGCGTGGGAGTTTCTGACTGATCCGAAGTGGATCGGCTTTGACCCGGAGCGTCTGGCTGTAACCGTATATCCTGAGGATGAAGAAGCGTACAAGCTGTGGAACGAAAAGGTGGGGCTTCCTGCTGAGCGTATCATCAAACTGGAAGATAACTTCTGGGATATCGGCGAAGGCCCTTGCGGACCTTGCACGGAAATTTTTTATGATCGCGGCGAAGCTTACGGCAGCGACATGACGGACCCTGAAATGTATCCGGGCGGGGAAAACGAGCGTTATCTGGAAGTATGGAACCTCGTATTTTCACAATTCAACCATAACAAGGATGGCAGCTACACGCCGCTTCCGAACAAAAATATTGATACAGGCGCCGGATTGGAGCGTTTTGCATCCATTTTGCAAAATGTGGATTCCAACTTCGATACGGATATTTTCCAACCTATTATTCAGAAAACAGCCGCTATGGCAGGAGTCAAATATAACGAAAATGTGGACAGCGATGTGGCTCTAAAAGTGATTGCCGACCATGTTCGTACCGTAGCTTTTGCGATTGGTGACGGTGTGCTGCCTTCCAACGAAGGCCGTGGTTATGTTATCCGTCGTTTGCTGCGCCGTGCTGTACGTTACGGAAAAATGCTGGGTATGAACCGTCCATTTATGTTTGAACTTGTGGAAACGGTGGGAGATGTCATGGGCGTGTACTACCCTGAGGTGGTGGACAAGCGTGATTTCATCATCAAGGTGATCAAAACAGAAGAGGAACGCTTCCACGAAACGCTAACGGACGGATTAGCTATTTTGGCTGATATCAGTGCTCAGGCAAAAGCGGAAGGTCGCGATGTCATCAGTGGAGCGGACGCTTTTAAACTGTATGATACGTATGGTTTCCCATTCGATCTCACCGAGGATTATGCGGACGAGCAAGGCTTAAAAGTAGACCGTGAAGGCTTTGATGAAGCGATGCAGGAGCAACGGCAACGTGCGCGTGACGCTCATCAGGACAATGCCAGCATGAAGATTCAGGGTGGAGCCTTGTCTGACCTGGCGGTTAAAAGCGACTTTGTTGGATATAATGACCTCATAACCGAGTCTAAAATTGTGGCTATTGTATATGAAGATGTGCTGGTGGACAGTGTTAGTGAAGGACAGACTTGTCAGGTTGTGCTGGACGTGACTCCTTTTTATGCTGAAAGCGGCGGACAGGTCAGTGACCATGGCTTGCTGCGCGGGGGTACGGTAACGGCGAAGGTCGAAGGGCTGTTCAAGGCACCGCAAGGCCAGCATGTACATCAGGTCGTCGTGGAAGCCGGTGAGCTGAACGTTGGTGATACGGTGAAAGCGGAAGTGGACCAAGTATCTCGCGGTGAAATCGAGAAAAATCATACGGCTACGCACTTGCTTCACAAAGCTCTTAAGGAAGTACTGGGTGACCATGTCAATCAGGCAGGTTCACTGGTGGAGCCTGGGCGTCTGCGTTTTGACTTCTCTCATTTTGGAAGCATAACGCCGGAAGAACTGGCGGATATTGAGCTGCGTGTAAATCGCGCCATTTGGAGCCAGCTGGATGTAAATATTGAACTGAAACCGATTGATGAAGCCAAGGCTCTCGGAGCGATGGCGCTGTTCGGTGAAAAATATGGAGATATCGTACGTGTCGTCAAGGTAGGTGATTACAGCATTGAGCTGTGCGGCGGCTGTCATGTGAGCAACACCTCACAAATCGGACTGTTCAAGCTTGTCAGCGAGAGCGGCATCGGATCGGGTGTTCGCCGGATTGAAGCGGTGACCGGACGCTTTGGCTTTGAATATATGGAAGGCCAGTTGGAACTGCTAAAAGTATCGGCAGGTCTGGTGAAATCCAAGCTGTCAGAGGTGCCAAAACGCATCGAATCCTTGCAGCAGCAAATTAAAGACCTCAGTCGTGAAAATGAATCGCTGCAAAGCAAGCTGAGTGTTATTGAAGCGGGCCAGTTGACCGATCAGGTCGTACAAGCTGGCGGAGTGCAGCTGTTGGCTGCACGTGTACAGGCTTCCAGTATGGATGCGCTGCGTGCAATTGCCGATGAACTGAAAGGCAAGCTTCCGACTGCTGTGCTGGTGCTAGGGGCTGCGATGGACGACAAAGTTAATTTTGTCGTAGCTGTACCGGCAGAGCACACCAAGGCCGGGCTTCATGCAGGCAAGCTTGTGAAGGAAATTGCTGCGGTATGCGGCGGCGGTGGTGGCGGCCGTCCGGATATGGCGCAAGCCGGAGGCAAGGATGCCAGCAAGCTGGACGAAGCGCTCGTGCGCGCCCGTGAATTGGTAGTGGCGGCTTCTCAAGGATAAAGTTCGATAATTTTTGCGGAATTTTGGAAAAAACCGGACTTAGACATTTCCTTGAAGGGCTCTGCTTATGGTATGATGTATAAGAATAAGCTGGCATAAACATGTACACATGTTTTGTGGAAGCGAGGTGTCAACAGTGGATTCCATGGACAAAACGGTCAAATTTAATGTCAAGGCGGATGAGAAGGAAGCTTCTGCTCAGGAGATTTTGTTGACCGTATATGATGCTTTGGTAGAAAAAGAATACAATCCGATCAATCAGATTGTCGGGTATTTGTTGTCAGGTGATCCGGCTTATGTGCCACGGCATAATAATGCCAGAAGCCTGGTACGCAAAAAAGAACGCGATGAATTGATTGAAGAGCTGGTTCGTTTCTATCTGGCCAAGCACCGTTAGGAGACAGGCATGAAAGTAATGGGATTGGATTACGGGGACCGCCGAATCGGGGTCGCCGTAAGTGATGCCTTCGGCTGGACCGCCCAAGGATTGGAAGTCATAGAACGACGCGGTGACGACAGCGAGTTCGGTAAGATTGCAAATCTGGTCCGTGACAATGAGGTCGGCGAGGTTGTAGTAGGCTTGCCGAAAAACATGAACGGTACCGTGGGTCCACGCGGTGAGATTTGCATTGAGTTTGCGAACCGACTCAAGGAGTTACTGGGTTTACCCGTTCACCTTTGGGATGAACGGCTGACGACGCGTTCGGCAGAGCGCACGCTCTTGGAGGCCGACGTCAGCCGAAAAAAACGCAAGCAGGTGGTAGACAAACTGGCCGCAAGCCTGATCTTGCAAAACTATTTGGACGCACACAGTACAAGGTGAGGGGGATTTCGTAATGGCTGAAAATCAAGTGGGTATGGAAGAAGAGCCGGAAATTATTTACATTGCCGATGACGAGGGCAACGAGGAAGAGTTCGAGGTCATTATGAAGTTTGAGGTAGACGGTTCCGAAGCGAAGTACATGATGGTTGCGCCAGTGGACCCTGAAGCCGACGAGTCCGATGTGTACGCCTTCCGTTACGAGGAAGAAGGCGATGATATTAAATTGTTTGTGATCCAAGACGATGCCGAATGGGAAATCGTTGAAGAGACCTTTAATACATTTGTGGAAGAAGAGGACGAGGAAGACGGGAAATGACGAACTATTCACGTGAAGACCTGAGCTGGACCTCTGATTTGAAGGAAGCGTTCGGCGGCGATGTAGAGCTACAGGATGAACAGGGCCGTGCAGTACGCATGGAACTGGAAGCAGAGTTCAAGGTAGGAGAGCAACGGTACGCCGTATTGCGCAAACCTGGAGCTGCTGAAGGCGAGCATGAGTTGTATCATGTGAGCCCATCCCCGGAAGGCGATATTTCCATCACCACGATTGAGGATGACGATGAGTGGGAAGATATTTCCGAGCTGTATGATGAATGCACACTGCCGGAAGAGCTGTAAGGTCTGGATAACGAGGAGATCAAACCTGAAAGGGCGGACCAGTCCGCCCTTTTTGGCTGTGAAGGAGTTGGGTGGAATTGAAGCGAAGGACGACATTGGTTACGTTGCTTCTATTGTTTGTGATCATAGCAGGCGGAGCAACTCTCTATATTTGGAATGCCATGCAGCCTGTCCAGACGAAGACGCAGCCGGTTACGTTTACAGTAGTGAAAGGAATGGGTATATCCGCTATAGCAGATACGCTGGAGCAAAAGGGACTCATACGTAATGCGCTCGTGTTTAAGGCCTATCTTAAATTCAAACAGCAAGGCAGCGCGTTTCAGGCCGGAAAATATGAGGCACAGCCCGGTGCTACCTTTGATCAGTTGATTGCCAAGCTATCGGCAGGGGACGTTGTGAAAGAGGAAATGATCCGTTTTACGATACCGGAAGGATTTACGATCAGACAGATGGCTGATAAGCTGCAAAAGGAAGGACTGGCGGACCAGAAGCAATTTTTGCAGCTGGCCAACGATCCGTCCGCTTTTGACGTCGCGCTGGTGCGGGACATTCCAAAGCAGGCGGGGCTTCGCTATGCGCTGGAAGGCTATCTTTTCCCGGAAACCTATGAGCTGAAAAAGGGCAGTACGACCAAAGATATTATACAGGCGATGCTGGAACAGACGCAAAAACGTCTGGAGACCGTTCCTGATTTGGACGCCAAGCTGGAACAGCGGGGGGAAACGCGGCATCAACTGCTGACCGTTGCTTCTCTGGTGGAGCGCGAGGTCGTTGTAGATAATGAACGGCCTGTCGTGGCTGGCGTTATTTATAACCGGCTCAAGCAGGATAAGAAGCTGGAAATTGACGCTACCGTTCAATATATGCTGGACAAGCAAAAGGAACGGCTTTATTACAAGGATCTGGCTGTAGAAAGCCCATATAATACGTATTTGCATCAGGGGCTTCCACCGGGGCCGATTGCAAGCCCCAGCCTGAAATCAGTGGTAGCAGCTTTGCAGCCGGATGCTACGGATTATTTATTTTATGTGACCAAAAAAGACGGAACACACGGACATTTGTTTGCCAAGACATATAAAGAACATTTGCATAATATTCAGGTAAGCAACCGTAAGACAAATTAGGAGGTGAGCCTATGGCTTACAAACCCGAACTATTGGTAACTGCCAGCTCTCCGGAGGATGCCCGTCAAATGCTGGAGGCTGGAGCGAGCGCATTACTTATTGGAGATGACCGCTTTGGGATGCGGTTACCGGGACATTTTACACCGGACCAAATCCGTGAGGTTGTGGAAGAAGCTCGAAAGCATACGGCCCAGGTATATGTATCCATGACCAACTTGATGACGAACGAGCTATTGCCGTTCCTTCCCGAATACGTGCAGACGCTTGCCGGATGCGGTGTAGATGCCATTGAGTTTAATGATCCGGCAGTATTGATGGCGGTAAAGGAATATGCCCCTCATGTGAAGTTGTTCTGGAACGGTGAAATGATTTCCACCAACTTCGCAACCGCCAACTATTGGGGAGAGAAGGGCACTTCGCGCGTCATTTTGGCCCGTGAGCTGAGTATGGACGAAATTACGGAAATGGTGCCAAAGCTGAACATGGAGGCGCAGGTTCAGGTGCATGGCATGACTAATATATATCATTCCAAGCGCAAGCTTGTACAAAGCTATATGCTGCATCAGGGACGCCCGGTGGAAGGTGATCTGGGCAGAGAGCGCGGCTTGTTTTTGATCGAAGCAGAGCGACAGGAAGAGAAGTTTCCGATTTATGAGGATATCAACGGAACGCATATTATGAGTTCGGATGATTTTTGTATTATGGAGGACCTGCATATTCTGATGGAGGCAGGCGTGCATAGCTTTAAGATTGAGGGCTTGTTGAAGCCTGCGGCTTATAACGCGGCGGTCGTTCGTGCTTATCGCAAAGCGATGGATACTTTTACAGCCGATCCTGACGCTTATGCTTATGATGAAAGCTGGCTGGATGAGGTTCGCCGTCTTCAAGATCCTGAACGGGAACTGTCCTTCGGATTTTTCTATAAAGAACAGGTTTATTAATTTGAAAAAGAGTACACAGAGGGGGGAACGTCATGGGAACGATGACCAAAACGAGAAAATATACGGGCAAGCGGAATCGTCTGGATAAGCCGGAGCTGCTGGCTCCTGCCGGAAATCTGGAAAAGCTGAAGTTTGCTATTCACTATGGTGCGGATGCCGTGTATATTGGTGGACAAAAATACGGTCTGCGCTCCAATGCCGATAATTTCAGCTTTGAGGAAATGCGGGAAGGCGTAGAGTTTGCGAAAAAATATGGCGCCAAAGTTATTGTTGCTACCAATATTTATGCGCACAATGAGGATATTGCGGGGATTGAAGAATACCTGCGTAATTTGTACAAGGCGGGTATTCATGCTGTCATTGTCGCTGATCCTGCGATTGTATCTGTGGCATTGCGTACGGTGCCGGAGCTGGAAGTGCATTTGAGCACCCAGCAATCGACGCTGAACTGGCAGGCGGTAAAGTTCTGGAAGAATGAAGGACTGCCGCGTGTGGTACTGGGTCGTGAGACCAGCCTGGAGGAAATTGAAGAAATTAAAAAGCATGTGGACATCGAAATCGAAGCCTTTGTCCATGGTGCGATGTGTTCTTCATTTTCCGGTCGTTGCGTGCTGTCTAATCACTTTACGGACCGGGATTCCAATCGAGGGGGCTGCTGTCAGTCCTGCCGCTGGAAATACGATTTGTTTGAGGATGCCCGTCAAGACGAGGTGTGGATATCTGAGGAAGAGGCGCAGGATAGCAATGTGCTGAAGCAATTCCAGCTTGGTGTTAATCAGCTTCCACTGTTTGAGGAAAATGATAATGCTTTTTCCATGGGCTCTAAGGACCTTTGCATGATTGAAAATGTCCCTGATCTGATTGACGTCGGTGTGGATAGCTTCAAAGTAGAGGGACGTATGAAGTCCATTCACTATGTGGCTACGGTTGTAAATGTCTATCGTCAAGCGATTGACTCGTATATGGCTGATCCTGAAAATTATGTGCTTAGGCCGGAATGGATTGATGAAATTAACAAGGCGGCCAATCGTCCGCTGAATACCGGC
Source organism: Paenibacillus terrae (assembly GCF_000943545.1). Taxonomy (GTDB): domain Bacteria; phylum Bacillota; class Bacilli; order Paenibacillales; family Paenibacillaceae; genus Paenibacillus; species Paenibacillus terrae_A. The sequence continues at coordinate 360 of NZ_JTHP01000073.1, read as the reverse complement.
TTTTTCTACGATACACCAGATCATGAGGATCATATTTATGAACCGGAAGAAAAGGCTGCACCTTATGATTTTGCCGGACTGGTTATGGACTACGATGCTGAGAGTGGTATAGCCACCATTCAACAGCGTAACCATTTTAAACCGGGACATGAAATTGAATTTTTTGGTCCGAACGGTACGTTTTTTAAACAAACGGTCGAAACGATCTGGGATGAAGAAGGTAACGAACTGGATGCTGCCCGCCACCCGCTTCAACGGATCAAAATGAAGGTTGATCAGCCTGTATCTTATTTTGACATGATGCGTAAAAAGAAGTAATTAAGTCTTAAGTCTTGGATAAAAAGATTCAAAAGCCTCTCC
>NZ_JTHP01000072.1 GCF_000943545.1 Paenibacillus terrae | reverse complement strand
TTAGCGCGTTTCACTTTAACAACGAAGTCCAGCGCCTCCTCAAGCGTGTACGACGGCAGCCCCGTATCTACTATCGGCTTACGTCCGCTAATTGTCTTGCGGCCTGTGCGTTTATCCATACTAAAAAACCTCCTACGCGTGGTTAGCGTAAGAGGTTAACGGAATCGTATAGGTATATCGGAATCATCTAGCTCAATTTTCGTGTAAAATCGTATAGCTTTCGATCCACATATCGTACTGTAAACGTTGATACAGCGCGATTTATTATAGTGGCGGAAAGAGTGGGAGTCGAACCCACGCACGCCTTGCGACGCCTAACTGATTTCGAGTCAGCCCCCTTAGACCTCTTGGGTACCTTTCCGCAGCAAGGATTATTATACCATCATTGTGCCCATGATGCAAGTTCATTGTTACCCAAAATCACTCAGCTACCCCGGCTCAATTCGTTTCTGAATTTTGCCCGTCAGCGTTAGCTTTTGAACGCAGCACCTTCTTCATATTCTTTTCGAACTTGGCACGCGGAATCAGCACACTGTGCTGACAACCGACACATTTGATCCGAATATCCATTCCCATACGGATAATCTCCATTTCATTCGTTCCGCAGGGATGGGGCTTCTTCATCTGCACAATGTCCCCCAGTTCAAACGACTTACGCTCCACCCTTCTCTCCCCCTTTTCTTTCTTGCTCGTCTTCCTTCTCGAGAGTTACCGCCGTCTCCAACGCGGTCTGACGATGTTCCTCATCCTCTAGTGCCTTCTTAATGTTATTCTGAATATCACGTTCTACCGCAGCCCCTGTATTCGGCATACACTCCGCCACAACACGCACAATATACTCTGATGTCGTCATCGACTGAACCCCCAGAACATCAGGTATATTCAGCACCTGCACATTGGACTCTTCAATGCCATGGATCGCTTGTTTTACCAAACCAACAGCTTCCTCCAGAGTACGTTCTGCCTTCATCGGCACATCCACCACCGCCAACGAGTTGGACATGGAAAAGTTCGTAACCGTCGTAATGGAGCCGTTGGGTAAAATGTAGACCTCCCCTTTCCAGCTCACCAGCCTGGTTGTACGCAGCCCAATCACTTCTACTGTACCTTTGAAGGTTCCTGTCTGAATAACGTCTCCTACGGCAAATTGATCCTCGAAAATGATAAAGAACCCGGTAATCACATCCTTAACCAAGCTCTGCGCCCCAAAACCAACGGCCAACCCAAGCACTCCGGCTCCGGCAATCAGAGGCCCGAGATTAATGCCTATTTGAGACAATACCAGCATAATCAGAATAAAATTGAATACGATATTGGTTACATTTTTCAGCAGTTCTCGGACGGTTGTTAGACGCCTGGTATTCAATTGAAACCTGCTGTTCTCTCCCTTTTGCTGCATCGACTTATCTATAATTTTATTAATAACACGAATAAAGATACGTGTGATGATAAATATAATAGCAATCTTCAAAACCACAAACAACAAGGTCGACCACATCGTACTATCTGAAAGCCAGTCCCATATAACATCCTTCCAGTGCATCGCATCCTTCACAACAGCAGTCGTCCCTGTATTGTTCTCCAACCAATGCATTAAGGTCATTCTGTTGCTCCTCCTTACACAAGGGACACTCTTCTGGTTTCCCAAATTCTATTGTCTACTACATAAGCCCATCTACTGGTTTCATTCATTTTGCTATGAATAATCTACTTCCCCGAGTATAAAACGCCAAACTTATCCATATACTATCTACTATCTTGAGAATAATTGTTACCCGCAGGCTAATTGTTATTCTCTAAGGCAGTTTACTGCTGGTTTTCATCTCTGATCAATGCCAAGCCAACAGCTAACGGTCTATATAAAGCGAGCGCAATCTGCACACTCCATTACAGAGCGAAAGGAAGATTCCATGACTCATCCATCTGACTTCATTCCGGGGCAAGAACCCCTTAGCTTAAAAATATCACACACCGACCCCGGGATCCAATCAGCCATCATCCATCGTTTGCTGTTCCATTTGCACCAGGCGCCCAGTCTGCAAAATATCGTTATTATTTGCATCGGCACCGACCGCTCTACTGGAGATTGTCTCGGCCCGCTCGTAGGTACCCAGTTGTCACGTTATAAAAGCCCGCTCTTTCATCTTTACGGAACATTAGAGGAGCCTGTACATGCTATGAATCTGCAAACAACACTGGACGGCATACACACCCGGTACGACCAGCCCTATATCATCGGCATAGACGCATGTCTTGGACAAACCTCCAGCGTTGGATGCATTCAGGTTGCGGACGGGCCTTTGAAGCCTGGAGCGGGGGTAAATAAAGAATTACCGCCGGTCGGCGATATCCATTTGACAGGAATCGTTAACGTCGGCGGCTTTATGGAATACTTTGTGTTGCAAAATACAAGACTAAATCTGGTGATGAAATTATCAGATATCATTGCTGGCAGCTTATACTCCGCGATTAAGGAGTGGCATTACCGTTCCGTCCTGCTTGCTGCGCAAGAGTAACGGCTTCTTTTTCTTCAGGAGATAAGGAATAGGATGACTGCCCCGCTTCCAGGGGCTTGGCATACACATAAGAGCCATCCCGGTTATAAATACCGGTTAATACGATACCATCCTGATTATCATCTACAATGGCCATGGAGAAGCTTAGATCGCTCCCTCGCTCGCCAAAGGCATTATAGCGTTTGATACCTATATGTCCCTTCAGGCCAGTCAGTTTACTGCGTAGAGATTCCATACTTGCACGATGGGCTTCCTGCTCATCCTCAATCGTATCCATTTGCACCTTCAAATCAATCAGCAGCGTTTCCAAATTCTCGACACCGCTGCCTGCCATCATGGTTTCATACTTTCGCCGCATCTTCTTCAACTTTGCACCCTGCACAATGATAACAATCAACAGGATGAGCAAAATTAGCACAATCCCTGCAACGATTCCGGCAAGCTGTTCCATGATTAGTCCGTTCAATTCAGCCATATGCTTGCTTCTACTCCTCTACCTCAAAAATCATGTCACTGCATACCTCTTATTTTATACGTTTGAGAACAGCGAAACAAATCACAGAAGGCTATTAGTTTATCCATTCACTTCCAGACAAAGCAAAGACATATCTCACTTCCCGTTCCGACCAAGGAGACATGTCCTATTTCATACAGACTACTGCAATAGTTCCAGTAATCTTTCCAAATCCTGCTGGCTGTAATAATTCAATTCGATTTTACCTTTATCCTTGTTATGCTTAATTTTCACAGTTGTTTTAAAACGTTCACGCAAGGACTCCTCCATATGATCAATAAAAGGGTCCTTTTTTCTCACCTTGGGCTTGGCCTTCGCTTCACCAGGCTTATGGTCCAACTGCTGTACGGCTTCTTCCAGCTCCCGAACACTCCACTGCTGCTCAATGCATTGTGTCGCCAGTTGCTTCACCATGTCCGGATCTTTGAGCCCAACAATCGCTCTGGCATGTCCCATAGATAATGTTCCACGTGAAACATGATCCTTAACTTCCTCCGGCAATGCAAGCAAACGAAGGAAATTCGCAATATGAGAGCGCGACTTACCCACTTTCAAGGACAATTCCTCTTGAGTTAATGAGAACTGATCCATTAATCCCTGATAAGCTACTGCTATTTCCATCGCATTTAGATTTTCGCGCTGCAAATTCTCAATCAGGGCAATCTCCATTACCTGCTGATCAGTAAAATTGCGAACAACCACAGGTATCGTCGAATTCCCACAATATTGGGAAGCCCGGAATCTTCTTTCACCTGCAATAATTTCATAGCCTCTTAATACACTACGCGCAATAATAGGTTGAATAACACCGTGCTGACGAATGGATTCTGCCAGTTCTTTAATCGATTCCTCATCAAACGTTTTGCGAGGCTGGTACGGATTTGCACGCAACTGACTAAGCGGAATGTCAACAACCTTGTCCTCATCATTGACTGTAAGGGAGGGAATGAGTGCATCCAGCCCTTTTCCCAACCGTTTACTCATAAGATGCCACTTCCTTTGCCAACTCAATATATACTTCTGCCCCACGGGAGCGGGGATCATACGTAATAATGGACTGGCCATGTGATGGTGCTTCACTGAGTCTCACATTGCGTGGAATAATCGTCTGATAAACCTTGCTTTGAAAATACTTTTTCACTTCTTCAATCACCTGAATACCCAAATTGGTGCGGGCGTCAAACATCGTTAACAACACGCCTTCAATTTGCAGCGAGGTATTCAAGTGCTTTTGTACCAATCGTACCGTATTCAGTAGCTGACTTAATCCTTCCAATGCGTAATATTCACATTGAATGGGGATAATGACCGAATCAGAGGCTGTTAAAGAATTAAGTGTCAAAATCCCCAACGACGGAGGGCAATCAATCAATATATAATCGTATTTATGCTTGACGAGCTGGAGCGATCTTTTTAATCTTAGTTCACGAGAAATGGTCGGTACCAGCTCAATTTCCGCTCCTGCCAGCTGAATGGTGGCCGGAATAATATCCAGTCCCTCAATCTGTGTACTGACAATCGCTTCGCTAGGATCAACCTCATTAATGAGTACATCATAAATGCAATTTGCCACATCCGCCTTATTGATACCCACACCGCTCGTTGTATTACCTTGCGGGTCGATATCCACGAGCAATACCCTTTTGCCGAGGGAAGCAAGTCCGGCGCCCAAATTCACGGAAGTAGTTGTTTTGCCCACTCCGCCCTTTTGATTGGCTACGGCTATTATTTTTGACACTTCATTCACCTCATAATTTAATCGGAATCCTGCTATATTTCTTGAACAGCATTTTGCATCATTCGATTCCCAACGCTTAAAAGTACAATAGATAGACGAACTAAGCCGTTTCGATCTATTTATTGCTGATTTAAAATCGCTCTTGCGATTGTTGCAAAATGCTTATATTGCAAAATCGTCTAGTAAAACGATTCTCCATCATTAGCTTACGGATAACGGCAATTTTTTAAAATAGAATACGAGTATGCTGCGGTTTTAATTGGCGTTAGACAGAAAAAGCGGCAATTGCTGCCGCCTGTACGCTTCATCCCTTACTTACGTTTGGGAATTTGAATGACAATCTCATAGTGATCCTCATGATCGGATTCCTTGGTCTTGATATCCAAGCCTGAGCCAGACACCATATCAATGGATTGACGAATCGTATTCAGCGCAAGCCGGACATCCTTAGTAAAGGAAATCCGCTTGGATTTCTTCATCGTGGACACTTGTTTATAAAAGGCGACTCTCGCCTCTGTCTGTTTCACATTGAGTTCCTTGGCGATGACTTCATCCAAAACCTTATATTGTAGCTCTTCAGTCTCTAATGACAATAACGCACGGGCATGACGCTCGGACACTTTCCGTTCCATTAGAGCATTTTTCACTCTCTCTGGCAGGTGAAGCAGCCGTATCTTATTAGCAATAGTGGATTGGCTTTTGCCAAGTCGCTGAGCGAGGCTTTCCTGGGTGAGCTGATGCAGATCAATCAGCTTCTGATAAGCTACAGCTTCTTCAATCGCTGTTAGCCCTTCCCTTTGAAGATTCTCAATCAACGCGATAGAAGCAGCTTGTGAATCATTAAACTCACGAACAATGGCTGGAATGGTATCCATCCCCAGCTTGGTGACAGCCCTCCATCGACGTTCCCCTGCTATAATTTCGTATTGTCCATTACGGAAACGAACGACAATCGGCTGAATTACACCATGCGTCTTAATGGTCTGGCATAGCTCATCAATCTTCTCGTCGTCAAATATGGTGCGGGGCTGATAAGGACTGCTGACAATATCCCCAACTGGAATTTGTTTTATTTCGTCCCCAGTAGATCGCTCCGTCAAACCAAATAGCTTGGAAAATTGTTCTTTCATTCCGTATAATACCACCTAATTTCATAATAGCACCATACTAACAGCGCTTCGTGAAAAACAGTTCCTTACGCGGATCGTAGACCCTTTTATATGAGACAGCGCTGTAACCGGGTACACTCCACGTATTCTCCCTGGCATTGTTGTCCCACTTCCCCCTTATGTATATCGGAATCGAACGGTACGGGAAGCAGTCAACTTAAATCAAAAACGATTATCTCTATTCTATCACTTTTCCAGCCATAATCCTATCGTCTCTACCAGCTTTTCGGAAGGATCAGATAATAAATTGCACACCCAATCAGATGCCTATTTATCCATGCTTCTCTACACCGTAAATAAAGACCTTCTGCATCTATACGGTGTTTATGTTAAGAGCATTGCAAGCCATAAAAAAAGTGAATGTTTCACGTGAAACATTCACTTTCTTTCAATTGGTTACACTAACGGTGTTTTTAAAGGCGTACCCGGCTTACGCGGATATTTCCGTGGTGTAGCTGCTCTTTTTTCAATAATAATCATATGTCTGGCTGCATCCTCCACAGGTAACTGAAAAGCCTGAATATGCTTAATCTTCCCTTTAAGCTCTTTCAAGCTATAGGAAGCTTCCTTGATTTCTTCCGTCGGATCACTGCCCTTCATCGCAGCAAAATGACCCCCTTCACGGACAAAAGGCAAACAAAATTCATTCAGTACCGCAAGACGGGCAACGGCTCTGGCGGTGACCAGATCGTAGCTGTCGCGGTATCCCGTTTTACGACCCAACTCCTCTGCCCTGCTATGGACCAGCTCCACGTCTTCCAATCCTAGCTGCTCTACCACATGCGCCAAAAATTGTATGCGTTTGTTCAACGAATCCACAATGGTCAAATGAATCTGCGGAAAGCATATTTTCAAAGGAATACCGGGGAATCCTGCACCCGATCCGATATCCGCCAAGCTTTCCACATCATTTAACGGAACATAAAAGGCCAGCGAAAGAGAATCGTAAAAATGCTTGGTGTATACCGCATCACGCTCTGTAATGCCCGTCAGGTTCATCTTTTCATTCCACTCAACCAGCACACGGTAATACGTTTCGAACTGCTCTAGCTGACTGTCATTAATTACAATGCTATGCTCTGCCAGTCGCTGCTTAAATTGCTGTTGTATCGCGTCCATTATGATCCCCTTGCTGCCGTTACACGGTTATAATGCTCCAGATAAACGAGTAAAATGGAAATATCCGCAGGAGTCACACCCGAAATACGGGATGCCTGACCAATCGACATCGGACGAATTTTCGCAAGCTTCTGCTTGGCTTCAATCGCCAAACCCTGAACCTCATCGTATACGATATCCTCTGGAAGCTTTTTCTTCTCCATCTTTTGCAGGCGTTCTACATGCATCAGTTGTTTCTCAATGTAGCCCGCATACTTAATCTGGATTTCCACCTGCTCCTGTTCTTCCTCAGTCAGAGCTACAGCCGAAGGTGAAATTTGTGCCACTTGCGCATAGCTGATCTCTGGTCGACGCAACACGGTTAACAAATTACTACCGTCCTGTATCGGTGCAGATCCACCTTGCTCCAGCATCTCATTTACATCAACCGGACGAACTTTCGCCAGACGCAAACGCTCAATCTCTTGCTCTACCTTTTGCTTCTTATCCAAAAAGCGCTCATACCGTTCATTCGTAATCAGGCCGATATCATGCCCGATTGGAGTCAATCGCAGATCCGCATTATCATGACGCAGCAACAGACGGTATTCTGCACGGGACGTTAGCAAGCGGTAAGGCTCATTCGTACCCTTGGTCACCAGATCGTCGATCAGAACCCCGATGTAGCCTTGGGAGCGGTCCAGCACGACAGGTTCTTTGCCCTGCACCTTACGAGCCGCGTTAATGCCTGCCATAATCCCTTGACCCGCAGCTTCCTCGTAACCGGAAGTGCCGTTAATTTGACCCGCCGTGAACAGGCCGGGCACTCTTTTCGTTTCCAACGTAGGCCATAATTGTGTAGGTACCATGGCATCATACTCAATCGCATAGCCGTTACGCATCATTTCTACCTTTTCCATCCCCGGAATCGAGCGCAGCACAGCTAATTGCACATCCTCAGGCAAGCTGGTCGACAAGCCTTGAACATAGTATTCAGATGTGTTTTTACCCTCAGGCTCCAAAAAGATTTGGTGCTTCGGCTTATCACTGAAACGCACCACTTTATCTTCAATAGATGGGCAATAGCGTGGTCCTGTTCCTTCAATCAGACCGGAGAACATTGGCGCACGATGCAAATTATCATTAATAATCTGATGAGTTTCCACTGAAGTATAGGTCAGCCAGCAAGGAAGCTGCTCATTATCCGAAGACTTCGTTTCATACGAGAAAAACTTCGGTTGATCGTCCCCTGGCTGAATTTCCGTTTTGCTAAAATCAATCGTGTCCTTATGCACGCGCGGCGGCGTACCCGTTTTGAATCGGACCAGATCAAAGCCTAGCTCACGCAAATGCTCAGACAGTCTCAATGAAGGCTGTTGATTGTTCGGGCCACTTTCATACATCAGCTCACCCATAATGATTTTACCACGTAAATAAGTGCCTGTAGTCAGGACAACCGCTTTGCTTCGGTACTCTGTCCCCGTCTTCGTGATGACACCCACGCAATGACCGTTTTCAATAATCAGCTCTTCCACCATTCCCTGGCGCAAGGTCAGATTTGGTTCCTTTTCCATCGTTTCCTTCATCGCATGCTGATAAGAAAACTTGTCTGCCTGTGCGCGCAATGCGTGGACCGCAGGCCCCTTACCTGTGTTCAGCATCCGCATTTGGATAAACGTCTTGTCGATGTTCCGGCCCATTTCACCGCCCAAAGCATCAATTTCGCGCACCACATGCCCCTTGGCAGGACCGCCAATAGACGGGTTGCAGGGCATGAACGCGACCATATCCAGGTTAATCGTAATCATTAACGTACGGCAGCCCATCCGGGCTGCTGCCAAGGCGGATTCTACACCCGCATGGCCTGCCCCTACGACAATTACGTCATAGTCGCCTCCTCGATATCCCATACCTTTCTTACCTCCTTATGCACTTCGGTCTTCGCGTACCGAATATGCTCTTGTATATCTATAACGATAGTAGGGCTTAACCCAGCCATACTCGAATGTCCTATTTGCCCAGACAGAATTGTGAAAATATTTGATCGATTAACGCATCATGCGCCGTATCGCCCACAATCTCGCCCAAATGCTCCCACGCCAGCCTTACATCAATCTGAATCATGTCAATCGGAACGAATTGATCAGCGGCTTCATAGGCATCTACCAACGATTGGCGAGCCTTCTTTAACAAAGCAATATGCCGTACATTGCTGACATATGTCATATCGGCTGATTCCAGCTTACCGCTAAAGAACAATTGTGATATGGCCTGCTCCAACCGATCTGCTCCCTCATTTTCCTTTACAGACATCGGTACGATAAGCTCTTCAGGAACATAACGCAGCAGCAAATCCCGGTCTACTTGGGCCGGTAAGTCCATTTTATTCATAATGACAATCGCTTGTCTACCGCGGATTTGTTCCATTAATGCCATTTCATCCTCATGCAGTGGTTCGTTAGCGTTAATTACGATGAGCAGCAGATCCGCTTCACTGACCGCCGTTCTCGAACGCTCTACCCCGATCCGTTCCACTACATCCATCGTTTCCCGAATGCCAGCCGTATCCAGCAGCTTCAGAGGAATGCTGTTAATCGTCACATATTCCTCAATAACGTCACGGGTCGTGCCCGGAATATCGGTCACAATCGCCCGTTCGCCCTGAGCCAGTGTATTCAGCAGCGAGGATTTCCCCACATTCGGTCTTCCGACAATCGCTGTGGTTAGGCCCTCACGTAAAATTTTCCCCTGCTCCGCTGTATGCAGCAGCCGATCAATTTCCACCATGACCTGACTGCTCTTATCCTTGATTAACTCAGACGTAAAAGATTCCACATCATGCTCAGGATAATCAATGTTCACTTCAATATGAGCCAGTGTCTCTACCAGAACATGACGCAAACGGCGGATATTCTGTGACAGTTGTCCATCTACTTGCTTCAAAGCTACTGAAAAAGCTTTATCCGACTTCGAGCGAATCAGGTCAATGACTCCCTCCGCCTGACTCAGATCAATACGACCATTCAGAAAAGCACGCTTCGTGAATTCGCCCGGTTCGGCCAAACGTATATTTTGCAGCAATAGTAAATCCATCACCCGTTTGACGGCTACAACCCCGCCATGAGTACTGATTTCTACGACATCTTCTGTTGTAAAAGAGCGTGGCGCCCGCATAACCGTAACTAGAACTTCCTCCACCTTTGCCTGGCTTTGAGGATCTATAATATGTCCATAGTGTACCGTGTGAGATGGAGCCTTGCTTAGAGGCGTTTTGCTCCGAAACAAAGCTTCCACTTCCGTAACGGCTTCCGGGCCGCTGACCCGTACAACCGCAATGCCCCCTTCGCCGACAGCAGTTGCAATGGCCGCTATGGTATCGCTCAGCATATGATTTCTACCTCCTATCAAGTAGAAACGGCATTGCCGTCCTTGATCAAGGACGGCAACCGTTTCAGCGAGAAATATAAGAACAATTAGAGTGAAACCTATAAAGTCTTATGTTTAAAAAAAAGCAATGGCTTCTGCACCTTGCAGAGAGCCATTGCGTCGGATTATTTTTTAGCAATGACGACGCGCCGATTCGGCTCGTCCCCCTTGCTGTATGTTCTAACCAGCGCATGCTGTTGAAGCTTGGCGTGAATCAGCTTCCGCTCCTGTGACGGCATTGGCTCCAGCACTACTTCCTTGCCGTAACGAATAGCTTGGTTGGCCAGCCGATCCGCCAAATCCTCCAGCGTTTTTTGCCGACGTGCGCGAAATTGCTCGGCATCCAGCACAATCCGAATGAATTTGTCAGAATGACGGTTGGCAACGATATTCGTCAGGTACTGCAATGCATCCAGCGTCTGTCCCCGGCGGCCGATCAGCATGCCGAGCGACGGACCGGATATATCCAGTATGCTTTCATCCTTGCGGTGACGAACATCCACTTCCACATCCAGTCCCATTCCCGCTGCTGTTTCATGAATAAAACGTACAGCTTCTTCATAGGGATCTGCATGGCCCGTGGAGGCTTCCTTGCTCGTACGTACTTCCTGCGTAACAGGTTCAGCTTCCGTAACAACAGCCTGTCCCACGATAGGCGCTTGTGTCGATACATGATGTTCAGCCGCGTGTGTGGTTTCGGGAGACGGATCAGACAGCAGCGTAAGCTCTACCTTCGCCTTCTTGACCCCGAGCCACCCCAGGAATCCTTTTGACGGCTGTTCCAACACGTTTACGGTTACCCGTTCACGGCTTACTCCCAACTGGGAGAGTCCTTGTTTTACAGCATCTTCAACGGTTTTTCCTGAAGTCACGACTTTGGTCATCTCGACTTTTTAGCCCCCTTCGAGTTTCTGCCACCTTTTTTCTTGTTATTGCTATTGGAGGAACCTGTTTTCGTAAGACTGGCTGTTTTCACATTTGCCAGCGCAACTTCTTTATCCTTATTCCGATAAAGGAAATAGTTTTGAATAATCGTGTAAATATTACTGTAGAACCAGTATAACGGCAAAGCAGATGGGAAGTTATACGACATGAACAGAATCAACACCGGATAGACGTACAGCAAAAATTGCATGGGTCCCTGCTGCGGAGTCGGATTCATTTTCATCATCATCCAGGTTTGGATGAATGTTGTGATTGCTGCCAGAATTGGCAGGATAAAGAGGTGATCCGGTTTACCTAACTGGAGCCACAAGAAATCATGATCCCGCAATGCCGAGTTATAGTAAATGGCATTATAGAGCGCGATAAAAATAGGCATCTGAACGACCAAAGGAAGACAGCCCGCCATCGGGTTGACCTTGTTTTCCTGGAACAGCCTCATCGTCTCTTGCTGGACTTTCTCAGGCGTATCCTTGTATTTCGCTTGAATTTCTTTTAATTGCGGCTGAATGGCCTGCATAGCTTTAGAACTGCGTACTTGCTTGAGTGTAAGCGGCAAAATAATGGTTCGCACGATAATCACCAGAACCAGTACGGCCAGGCCATACTCTCCAGAGAACCATTGGGCAAATGTATCCAGCGCATACGAAAACCAGTAAACGACATATCTTTGCCAAACTGATCCATTGGCCAAGTCTGCCGTCGTGTAAGAATTGTGGGCCGTCTGGGCACATCCCGACAGCACAGCAACAAGTGCCAATAAGGCAATCAGGAGGAACCATTTCCCCCGTTGAGTCTTCAAACGCGACACTTCATAACCCCTTTCTTAACCAATCCATTCCAACGTAAATCATACCATATCCTGTAGGACAAAGATACTGACTATCGACGTGAAGACTTGAGCAGCGAGGCTTTGCGCAGAACGTGCAGCACGCTTTTCTCCAGCTCCTGATACGACATTGTAACCGCTCCCTTGCGGACGATAAAAATCAGATCAATTTGCTCCACCAATTCATGCTCATGATGACGCACAATTTCCTTGACAATTCTGCGCATCCGGTTACGGACTACGGCGTTGCCGATCTTCTTGCTGGCCGAAATTCCAACGCGGAACTGCTCTACCTCTCTGCGGCGGAACCAGTACACCACAAACTGATGGTTGGCAAAAGATTTGCCATGGCGGTATACGCGCCCAAAGTCCGCCCGGTTTCGTAGACGCAATTTTTTTTGCACGGCGCTTCTCCTTGCTCATCTCTTTTACACATGCCGGCAAGCCAATCCTTACCTCTTATGTAGTAAGAAGTATGGACAACATTCCGCCATGGTAATCTCGCTTATTTTACATCCTTTTTCAAAAGCTTCATCTAATATAGAGCAGGACGCGGTGCTTCTCCCTCTTTTTTCACTGCATTTCTACAGACGTAGGGAAAGCGATCCGGCCCATAAATACCTTCATTATGAAAAAAAAGACCACCGTAGTGGTCTTTATGCACGCATTACGCACTCAATACTTTTCTGCCTTTTTGGCGACGAGCTGCCAAAACTTTACGGCCATTCTTTGTGCTCATTCTTTTACGGAAGCCGTGAACTTTTTTACGTTTGCTGACATTCGGTCTGAAAGTCGGTCTCATTGTACTGCACCTCCTTACAAGGAATACGTTTTATATGGAATATACCTAACATAGCAATCTCCACAAAAAACACCTTTGTACATTTAACCATAAATAGCGGCCAAAGTCAATGTACAGCGAAATCCCCTCCCCCCAAATCACGCAATCCTCTCCCTCTTTTTCACGCCCAGAGATTTTGCTCCTTCATCCAGTTCACTTATCCCACGCTCTTTTGTCCTTTTTTATCCCGGATTTTCTTTGACCTTCTTTCTTCAATATCAGCTTGTCTACATTTTGCGTTCCTTCCACCACTCCTGTTCCTTACTGTTTGCTTTTCCTTCCTAATTCCTTCACACCGTCTCTATTTTGAGATCGCATATTTCCAAGCATCATAACCATATCATTAAAAATGTTGTCGGAAACGTTACCGGAAATTTTCAACAGAAAAAACGCCTCCTATGACCAAAAGGCAACAGCTGTTATGCACAGATCCACAAAAAAAGCTGAATTGTGATTTAAATGGTCATAACCTGTGCATAACATTTTGGGACGATAAAGAGTTATTGTCGAAAACTGAACAAATTATAAACAATATCTTGTGTTGTGAATAAAAATTGTACACAACAGATTGAATTTGTGGATAAATAACCATGAGTCATTGAAATACAAGGCTTCTTTTGCTATGATGATATTACTTTTGAATGTGAATATGTTGTTTTACCCTCCATATTATCAACACCCTGTGGATAAAGTTGTGAACAAGTTCAATTTATCCATCTTTTTATTTTTGTGCGGATTCGGGATTCTGGGGATATATTCTACATTTTTCATTTGATTTCGACATATTGCAGTCCCGTTTTGGCCTGCGGGATCAAGAGAACGGATCGTGCCGCACATACCCTCCTGAGAAATATCGCCTTCTTCTGCCGATCAGCAGCGGATTTTTCCATTAGCTTTTTTTCAGGACCATTTTGTGCTGCGTTCTCTCATCACACTGCCGCATGATTTAGGCGGCGGTATGTCTTTTTATGGCCTTCAACAACATTTTTGGGATTTTAGGCGTTTTGCCGAAGCGCCGGGAGCAGCTCTCTGCAGCTTAAACGGCAAAATGTCAGGATTTAAAAGGAGTGACGTCTGTGGACAGCCATACCTCTGAACTATGGCAGCAAATTCTATCCATCATACAAACCAAGCTGAGTAAGCCGAGTTACGACACTTGGTTTAAGGCTACCAAGGCAGCGAAACTGAATGACCACTCCATTGTGATTTCCGCACCGACAACTTTTGCCGTGGAATGGCTTGAAAGCCGCTATACCAAGCTAGTCGGGGCAACGGTTTATGAAATTTTGGGCAAGCAGCTGGAGGTCAAGTTCGTCATTGAGGAGAACAAGCCCGCCGAGTTCGATCTCCAGCAACAACCTCAGCAGCAGCCGGTCGTACATGAAGAAGCCGTGTCCCATATGCTGAATCCCAAATATACATTCGATACGTTTGTCATCGGATCGGGGAACCGTTTTGCCCATGCAGCATCGCTGGCCGTCGCCGAGGCGCCGGCCAAAGCTTACAACCCGCTGTTTCTGTACGGCGGCGTAGGTCTGGGAAAAACGCATCTGATGCACGCCATCGGGCATTATATTTTGGAACACAACCCGGCCAGCAAGGTCGTGTATTTGTCATCGGAGAAGTTTACGAACGAATTTATTAATGCCATCCGGGACAACCGCGGGGAAAGCTTCCGGAACAAATATCGTAATATTGATATTTTGCTCATTGATGATATTCAGTTTATTGCAGGCAAGGAGTCGACGCAGGAGGAATTTTTTCACACGTTCAATGCGCTTCATGAGGAACGCAAACAAATTATTATCTCAAGCGATCGTCCGCCTAAGGAGATCCCAACGCTGGAGGAACGGCTGCGTTCCCGCTTTGAGTGGGGATTGATTACAGATATTCAGCCGCCGGATCTGGAAACGCGAATTGCAATTCTCCGGAAAAAGGCGAGAGCGGAGAACCTTGATATTCCCAATGAAGCCATGATGTATATCGCCAACCAGATTGATACGAACATCCGTGAGCTGGAAGGGGCGCTGATTCGCGTTGTTGCCTATTCCTCGCTGACCAATCAGGATGTGACAAGTCATCTCGCGGCCGAGGCGTTAAAGGACATTATTCCTTCCAGTCGTCCCAAAATGATTACCATTCAGGATATACAGCATCAAGTTGGGGAATTTTACAATTTGCGCCTGGAGGATTTCAAAGCACGCAAGCGGACGAAGGCTGTGGCTTTTCCACGGCAGATCGCCATGTACCTGTCACGCGAGCTAACCGACTATTCGTTGCCGAAAATCGGAGAAGCCTTCGGTGGACGCGACCATACAACCGTCATTCATGCGCACGAAAAAATCTCCAAATCCATTCAAGTGGATCAGGAGCTGTTCAAAGTTATCAACAGCCTAATAGAAAAAATCAAAAATCCAACCTGAACAAGTTCAGAGCCTATACACAACTTATACACATGTGGATAGGCTTGATTTTATTAGGCTTTCACCGACTTATCCACATATTCAGTGCGCCTATTACTATTACTAATAGATTTTAAAGATATACATCACCTAAATAAGGCCCGCGTCAACGCGTGCTTGAAGGATTAAAACCCGTAGGAGGAACTTATGAAGATCAGCATTTTGAAAAACGTATTGAACGAGGCTATACAACATGTATCCAAGGCCATATCAAGTCGGACCACGATTCCGATTTTGAGTGGTATTAAGCTGGATGTGAATCATCAGGGAGTAACGCTAACTGCCAGCGATACCGACATCTCCATTCAATCCTTTATTCCGATGGAGGATGGTGACCAAACTGTCGTTCAGGTCGAACAACCGGGAAGTGTTGTACTGCCAGCCAAGTTCTTTGTCGAAATTATCAAGAAGCTGCCGTCTCAGGAGATCCGTATGGAGGTAAAAGACCATTTCCAAACCTTCATCTCATCCGGTGCAACCGAAATTCAGATGGTGGGTCTGGACCCTGAGGAATTCCCGGTGCTTCCGAGCATTGAAGAAAATCAGGTTATCTCTGTACCAGGAGATTTGCTCAAAAACATGATTAAACAGACCGTTTTCTCCATTTCCACCCACGAAACGACACCTATTTTGACAGGGGTATTGTGGAATTTGGCTGAGGGCGAATTGAAATTTGTAGCAACGGACCGCCACCGCCTCGCCACCCGCAGCGCCCGTTTGGAAACGTCCGAAGGCTTACGTTTCAGCAATGTTGTCATTGCAGGTAAAACGTTGAACGAGCTGAGCAAAATTATTCCAGATCAAAATATGCTTGTGGATATCGTCGTAGCAGACAACCAGGTATTATTCAAAATTGACCGGGTTCTGTTTTATTCCCGTATTTTGGACGGAACATATCCGGATACTTCTAGAATTATTCCAACCTCCTACAAAACAGAACTGCTTGTGGATACAAAAAGTTTGAGCGAATCCATCGACCGTGCTTATTTGCTGTCCCGTGAAGAAAAAACGAATATTGTAAGAATGCAGTCGCTGGAAAACGGTGGCTTGGAGATTTCCTCCAGCTCCTCCGAGCTGGGTAAAGTGCGTGAGGAAGTCACAGTCTCCAAATTTGAGGGAGAGCCACTCAAAATCTCGTTCAACTCGAAATATATGCTTGATGTGCTGAAGGTGATTGACAGCGAGCAGCTGACGATTGCTTTTACCGGCATTATGAGCCCGATCATTTTAAAACCGGCAGACTCCAGCAATGCACTGTACATCATCCTGCCATATCGGACCACCAACTAACGTCTAGCGTCACTTATTGAGAGCAAGCGAAAGGATGAACAAGCCTTGAAACGGATATCTATACAGACCGAATACATCAAGCTCGATCAATTTTTAAAATTAGCCGATTGTGTTTCTACAGGGGGAATGGCCAAAGCTCTGTTGCAGGGGGGGCAAGTTCGTGTCAACGGTGAGCCGGAAGAACGACGCGGAAGAAAATTGTACCCGGGCGATACCGTAGAAGTAGAGGACAACGGAAGTTTCGAGATCACGGCAGGAGCATGATCGCCTGGTCGGCAAGGACTCCTTTTAGGTGCGGAGTAACAAGGGGGACCCTATGTGTTTGTGAACAATATTGTTTTGCAGCAATACCGGAACTATGAACAGCTGGAGCTGAATGAATTTGGGCCCGTTAATTTGCTGATCGGACAAAATGCGCAGGGCAAAACGAACCTGGTAGAGGCGATTTTTGTCCTGGCTCTGACCAAAAGTCATCGGACGTCGCGCGACAAGGAGTTGATCTCTTTCGGAGCTACCTCAACTCACCTTGCTGCGGATGTGGATAAAAAATACGGAAAAATCAGGCTGGATCTGTCGTTATCCACACAAGGCAAAAAAGCGAAGATCAACGGACTGGAGCAGCGAAAGCTGAGCGATTTTATTGGTTCGCTGAATGTCGTTATGTTTGCACCTGAGGATTTGGAAATCGTCAAGGGAACACCGGGGGTACGCCGCCGGTTTCTTGACATGGAAATTGGACAGGTTGCTCCGGGATATCTGTACCATTTGCAGCAATACCAGAAAGTGCTGGTCCAGCGTAACAATCTGCTCAAGCAAGCTTGGGGCAAAGATATGGCTTCCGTACAGCTCATGCTGGAGGTATGGAATGAGCAACTTGTTGAGCACGGTGTTAAAATTGTTAAAAAGCGGAAACAATTTATAACAAAGCTGCAAAAGTGGGCTCAGGCCATTCATGAAGGGATCGCTGGAGGAGCTGAGGAGTTAAAATTAACCTATGTTCCCTCCTTCAGCGAGCCGGAGGAAGAAGATGAAGCTGTCTTATTGGAGCGATTTATGATAAAGTTATCCCAAATGAGGGAACAGGAAATCCGCCGTGGTATGACTTTGGCAGGACCCCATCGTGATGATTTGGCCTTTGCCATTAACGGCAGGGAAGTGCATACGTATGGCTCTCAGGGGCAGCAGCGGACGACTGCCCTGTCCTTGAAGCTGGCTGAAATTGAATTAATCCATGAGGAAATTGGTGAATATCCTGTCCTGCTGCTGGATGATGTTCTATCCGAACTGGACCCCTACCGTCAGACCCAACTGATCGAGACCTTCCAGAGCAAGGTACAGACCTTTATTACGGCAACTGGTATTGAGACCTTGAATGCAGAACGGCTCAAGGATGCCAGTATTTATCACGTCCACGACGGGCATGTGGAACACTAAGGAGTGATTGACCGCTATGTATATTCATCTGGGTGGAGAAAAAATCATCCGCTCGTCAGAGCTTGTGGCTATTTTCGATATCTCGATTGAAAAATCCTCTAAAATCTCCAAGCAGTACGTGAACCACGCCCAACAGCAAAAGCATGTCGAGATGATTGGTGAAGAGGAAGCCAAGTCCATCGTGGTGACTCAAAATACGGTGTATTATTCCCCCATCTCCTCAACAACTCTCAAAAAGCGGGCAAACCAGTTTGTTGCCAATGCTTAACCATAGAATCTATAGAAGTAGGTGAAAGGCATGTCTATGAATCAACCGTCTTATGATGCGGGTGAGATTCAGGTCCTGGAGGGCCTGGAGGCGGTTCGGAAACGTCCCGGGATGTATATCGGTTCCACCAGTGCCAAAGGGCTCCATCATCTGGTCTGGGAAGTTGTGGACAACAGCATTGACGAAGCGCTGGCAGGCTATTGTGACAGCATTCAAGTTGTCGTTCACGAAGATAACAGCGTTACCGTTACAGATAACGGACGCGGTATTCCAGTAAGCGAACACGCCAAAATGAAAAAATCTGCGCTGGAAGTCGTTATGACTGTGCTTCACGCAGGTGGTAAATTCGGAGGCGGAGGGTACAAAGTATCTGGCGGTCTGCACGGTGTTGGTGTATCCGTAGTGAACGCCCTCTCCAGCAAAATGGTCGTTCATGTCAAACGGGATGGGCATATGTACGAGCAGGAATACCATCGCGGTGCTCCGCAGTATGATGTCAGAGTCATTGGCGATACGGACGAAACCGGTACCCAAACGACGTTCTACCCGGACGATCAAATTTTTACAGAAACGACCGTATATGACTATGAGACGCTCCAAACGCGGATTCGTGAGTTGGCTTTCCTGAACAAAGGAATTGCGATTAGCTTGACCGATGAACGGACTGGCGCCAGTGATACGTTCCACTACGAGGGCGGAATCAGTGAATACGTGCAATTTTTGAATCAGAAAAGAGAAGCACTTCATGAGCAACCGATCTATGTCGAAGGCTCACGCGATATGATTCAGGTCGAAGTTGCGCTGCAATATAACGACAGCTATACCGAAAATATTTATTCTTTCGCCAACAACATTAACACCCATGAAGGCGGCACGCATGAATCTGGCTTCAAGAGCGCATTGACCCGGATCATTAACGATTATGCACGCAAAAATGGCTTTATCAAGGACAACACCGCCAACTTGACGGGTGACGATGTACGTGAAGGACTGACAGCGATTATCTCCGTCAAAATCCCGGAACCTCAGTTTGAGGGTCAGACTAAAACGAAGCTGGGTAACAGTGAGGTGCGCGGGATTGTCGAATCCCTGTTCGCAGAGAAACTTCAGGAATTTCTGGAGGAAAATCCGTCTGTCTCCCGTCGCGTTGTGGATAAATCATTACAAGCAGCCCGTGCTCGTGAGGCTGCACGTAAAGCGCGTGAGCTGACTCGTCGTAAAAGTGCGCTGGAAATCAGCTCTCTCCCAGGTAAGCTGGCAGACTGTTCTTCCAAGGATGCGTCGATTAGCGAACTGTACATCGTCGAAGGCGATTCAGCGGGCGGATCGGCCAAGCAAGGCCGTGACCGTCACTTTCAGGCTATTTTGCCGATTCGCGGTAAAATCCTGAACGTCGAGAAGGCACGTTTGGATCGTATTTTGTCCAGTGATGAAATTCGGTCAATGGTAACGGCTATGGGAACGGGGATTGGCGACGATTTTGATATTGCTAAAGCTCGTTATCACAAGGTCATTATTATGACCGATGCGGACGTCGACGGAGCCCATATTCGGACGCTGTTGCTGACATTTTTCTATCGGTACTTGCGTAAAATTATTGACGCCGGCTATATCTATATTGCTCAGCCGCCGCTGTTTAAGGTAGAACGCAATAAGGTCGTACGTTACGCAAACTCTGAAGCCGAACGTGATGCTATCATCAGTGAATTCGGAGAAAATGCGAAGTACAACGTACAGCGTTATAAAGGTTTGGGTGAAATGAACGCAACCCAGTTGTGGGAAACGACAATGGACCCTGAGAGTCGTACAATGCTTCAAGTTACCATCAGTGATGCAATGCTGGCTGATACGATGTTCGATACCCTAATGGGCGATAATGTTGAACCGCGTCGCGACTTTATTCAGGAGCACGCCAAGTACGTGAAAAATCTTGATGTTTAAATTTACACTATTCCATCATGGACGGCTGTATTAACTGCTTTCATGATGGATTTTGCCAAGGGGCGCTCAGATTGAGCGTCCCTTTTCTTGTCATTAACCCGTCGGGTAGAATTTGAATATTTAATATCAAAGCTCTACGCCTTTTTCTTAGTGCGTGCAGGTTTACCCGTGGATGCTGTATAACGGCCGTAGCCTACAGCATACCTGAATATTTTATGATATAGGCTTTTGTTGGGCAGGGAAGAGAACACCTTAATGGCTGGCCTCGTATTCACTTCCAAAATCCACGGATAGATTTGCTGATCTAGTCCTATATCCAATCCAATTTCCCTCAAACGGGGATATCTTTTTTGTAGCTGCCAAGCTACCCGTTCGCCCATTTTCGAAAGTTTTTGCTCCAGTCGTACCGCTTCCTTTACATCCAGATATGGAGCTACCAGTTCATTGAAAAAGCGCACTGTGCCCCCGCTGTGGTGATTGGTGACGACTTTGTCAGGAGCAGCTACGCGTCCTATGATGAGCGTCGTCTCCCATTGCTTTCTCAAGTTCATCTGTGTTAATACCCGTAGATCAAAGGGACACGTTTCATGATGAAGAAGGGGGATTCCTCGTTGAATTAGATAAGGGCGCTTCCGTATGCGATGAGAAACTGCTTTATGCAGGTCTTCCAGATTTTCGAAGGTGTGGGTCTCTACCTCATAACGAAGGATGTACCACGTTCTTTCCCCGATAATTCCCTCTTCAGTCGGCGGAAGCGGTTCAGTGAGTCTTTCTGCGCGCATAACCCCTTTCCCATAAGTACCGTTATCCGGCTTAATATAGACGGTTCCGTACACTGCCAACATTTCATTCAAGTGTTCCATTGCATACAAACGTGTTTCTGGTACATAAGCGGACAACGACGGATTGGGGAGAATGACATTTGTTTTGGTCCACTTACTGGATACTCGTTGAATAGACAAGTATTCTCATCCCTTTCTTTTGAAAATGTAAGTCACGTTCTATGGAATTCAAAACGCTTGAACAAAACAAGGGAAACTAAAGGACAAGTGCGTAAAACAATGATATAATAGAGAAATACGGCGTTTTTTCGGAATTGTGCTCAGATAACCCTGACCGTATACGTATTGTATGTGGAAAAGGCCTTCAGGGTGGGGGCTAATCCCCAGTTCGGGGGAATTTGTCATGATCAGGACCTGTGAGCCGTACGATGCGTTAGCCATCTGCTGCTCACAGAAGGGCAACTTCTGAGGGTTTTACGCTGTAAAGCGGACAGATGTGTTTAATTGTGCTCTTTTTGTGAAAGTAATATAATTATACAGATGAGGATTTCAGCCAAAATCCTGCGCACAGAGCGGAGTATATAGGCAGTGTCTTGTTAGGCTTTTCACATAGAGAGCAATGTATTGAAGGATGAGAAGGAGGACCAGCATGGCGGATCAAAAAAACTCGCAAATCATCAACAGGGATATCGGAGTGGAAATGCGCGAATCCTTTATGGATTATGCCATGAGTATTATTGTTAGCCGTGCCTTGCCTGATGTGCGGGACGGACTGAAGCCGGTACACCGCCGTATTTTGTTTGCGATGTCCGAGCTAGGCATGTCGCCAGACAAACCATACAAAAAATCGGCAAGAATCGTCGGTGAAGTTATTGGTAAATATCATCCTCATGGTGATACGGCCGTATACGATACGATGGTTCGGATGGCGCAGGATTTTTCTTTGCGTTATATGCTGGTGGACGGACACGGTAACTTTGGCTCCGTTGATGGAGATATGGCGGCTGCGATGCGTTACACGGAAGCGCGATTGTCGAAGATCGCGATGGAAATGCTGCGTGATCTGAACAAAGAGACCGTTGATTTTATGCCGAACTACGATGGTGAGGAGAACGAGCCAGTCGTGTTGCCTGCGCGTTATCCTAACTTGCTGGTGAACGGTGTCGGCGGGATTGCGGTCGGAATGGCTACTAATATTCCTCCGCATAACTTGGGAGAGGTTATTGATGGTGTACAAGCACTGATTGAGAACCCTGACATTACACCGATGGAACTGATGGATTATATTCAAGGGCCGGATTTCCCGACAGCAGGTTATATTTTGGGACGCTCGGGCATTCGTCAGGCATACCAGACTGGCCGCGGATCTGTAACTATGCGTGCGAAGACCACCATAGAAGAGATTGGCAATAAAGCACGGATTATCGTGCATGAGCTGCCTTACCAAGTAAATAAGGCTCGTCTGGTCGAAAAAATTGCTGAATTAGTACGTGACAAACGTATTGAGGGCATCACCGATCTGCGGGATGAATCGGACCGTACGGGCATGCGTGTCGTTATGGAGTTGCGCAGGGATGTGAATCCGAACGTTGTTCTGAACAATTTGTTTAAGCATACGGCAATGCAGTCCACTTTCGGTATCAATATGCTCGCAATTGTAAATAACGAGCCGAAGATTCTGAACCTGAAAGATGTCTTGTATCATTACCTCAAGCATCAGGTTGAAGTAATTCGTCGTCGTACAGAATTTGATCTGAAAAAAGCCGAGGCCAGAGCACACATTCTGGAAGGTTTGCGCACTGCCCTTGACCATCTGGATGAGGTCATTGCATTGATTCGTTCCTCACAGACCGCAGAAGCAGCGCGTGAAGGACTGATTGAACGCTTCTCGCTGTCTCTTGAGCAGGCTCAGGCCATTCTGGATATGCGTCTGCAACGTCTGACTGGCTTGGAACGTGAGAAGATCGAGAACGAATACAATGAGTTGTTGCAAAAGATTGCAGAATACCGCGAAATTTTGGCCAACGAGCATCTGGTGCTTAACATTATCAGCGAAGAGCTTAATGAGCTAAGAGGGCGTTTCGCAGATGAACGTCGTACTGAAATTACAGTGGGTGAAGAGAGTATTCTGGATGAGGATCTTATTCCCCGTGAGGATGTTATCATTACTGTAACCCATACCGGATATATTAAGCGTCTTCCCGTGACTACTTATCGTAGTCAAAAACGCGGCGGTCGTGGTGTAGTGGGGATGGATACCAAGGATGAGGATTTCGTAGAGCATCTGTTCATTACGAATTCACATCATCATTTGTTATTCTTCACCGACAAGGGTAAAGTATATCGGATTAAGGCCTATGAGATTCCTGATCTGAGCCGGACAGCCCGGGGGACACCGATCATTAACCTGATTCAGATTGAGCAGGGCGAGTCGATCAATGCGGTTATTCCAATTGAGGAATTTGTAGAGGACAGCTATCTGTTCTTTGCTACTCAGCAAGGGATTATCAAGAAGACACCGCTCGATAACTACGCTAATATCCGTAAGGGCGGCTTGATTGCCATCAACCTGCGTGAGGATGATGCCCTGATCGAAGTGAAGCTGACCGATGGACAGCAGGAAATGATCATTGGTACGGCGCAGGGCATGTCTATCCGCTTCCCTGAGAGTGATGTACGTTCCATGGGTCGTAGTGCCACTGGGGTTAAAGGTATTACTCTCGATAAGAGTGACGCTGTAATAGGCATGGATATTGTTGATACCAGCCTGGATATCCTGATCGTAACAGCCAAAGGATATGGCAAACGTACTCCTGTAGTGGATTACCGTATTCAAGGCCGTGGAGGTAAGGGGATCAAGACGATTAATGTCACGGATAAAAATGGTCCAGTTGTTGGCCTCAAGGTTGTAAAAACCGAAGAGGATCTGATGATCATTACAGCCAGTGGAACCTTGATTCGGACCAGCATGGAGGAAATTTCGACGATGGGTCGGAATACACAAGGGGTAAGGCTGATCAACATCCGCGAAGATGATTCGGTTGCTACCGTTTGTCGTGCGAACAAGAATGAGGAGCAGGATGAATTGCTCGATGAACTGCTCGAGGAGCAGGATACTAACCTAGAAGTTGGTGAGGGTGCATCTCCATCACCAGATGATTCAGCCCTTAGTACGGATGTAGAAGGTACACAAGGTAACGATTCGGAGCCTTCTGAGGACGAGTAACAATCCACCGATATAAACAGTGGTGTTGGTTTTTAAATGACGGGGAAGACTCCTTGGCCATTGGTCAGGGAGTCTTTTTCTATTGCCGACAGATGAATACAGCAAGTATGCTAAAAATCATATAAAATGAATGTACAGGAGCAGGTTCAAGTAATATAATGACATAATAAAAACTGACAGCTAGAGCTGCTGTTATGAGAACAGAGAGGTTGACCATGACAACAGTACCCGTTTCCGAATTAAAAGCAGGACTTAGATTGCAAAGCGACGTATTTACTGAAATGGGCAGCTTGCTGCTCCCGAAGGGCCGTATTTTGCTACCGCGTGATTTGGAGATTTTACAAGCATTCCTGATCCAGCAAGTAGAAGTAGGGCCTGATGGTTCGGCAAAAGCTGGTGAAGATCATGCTACTGCTCGAGTTGGGGCTCCTGAAGCGCAATCCCCTTCGTTAGAGGAGCGGGATGAGTCCGTTTTATTCCAGGAAGAGTACGACAAAATGGTGATGCTCGTGAAAAATGCATTCCAATCGGTACTCGTATCTAATCTATCTATATATGAGTTGCGGGGGCAGTTGGAAGCCTTACTGGTATACATCCAGCGCTATAATGTAATGACGTTTACTCCGCGTGCCATGATTGAAGTTGATTATATTTTTCATAATGCGGTACTAACCTCTCTGACTTCGTATTCTATTGCTCAATGGATTGGCTTGCCCCAAAAGGACTGGATGCAGGTTGCTTTTGCCGGATTACTCCATGATATTGGTAATGCTAAAATGGACCCGGCCATTCTGTACAAGCCCTCTAAATTAACGTGGGAGGAGCAGGAAGAAATTCGTCAGCATACCTCATTAGGCTACCAATTACTCAAAAATGTGAAGGCCATTAATGAAGGAGTACGTCTGGCAGCTCTTCAGCATCATGAGAAAGTGGATGGTACCGGATATCCATTGCGACTCAAAGGGGAGCAAATCCATATTTACGCTAAAATCGTTGGAGTGGCTGATGTATTCCATGCCATGACACTGGAGAAGACCTACCGACCAGCACAATCCCCGTATCTGGTACTGGAGCAAATCAAATCAGAATCATTTGGTGAGCTGGACCCGGGTGTTGTACAGGTTTTCATCCAAAAGCTCACTCAATTCAATAACGGAACCAAGGTGCGTCTCAATGATAACCGTACAGGGGAAATTATATTTGCTGATCGAGACCATCCGACTCGTCCGTTGGTGCAGGTAGACGGGGAAATCATTAACTTAATGGTTCAAAGAGAGCTTTATATCGAGTGCATTGTTACTTAAGTAAGTTTTTTTGAAAAAAAAGTTGCACAATATAATAAAAGTATGATATATTACTTCTTGTCGCTTCAAGTGTTATCGAATAGAGCGAAAAACACTTTTGAAAAAAAGTGTTGACACAACTGAGAGATACATGATATACTATAAAAGTTGCTGAGGGGATGAAAGAAACCCTGAGGTGAAAAAAAAAGAAATGTTTGATCTTTGAAAACTGAACAACGAGTGAGTAAATGATTTTGTTCGCAAAATCAACCACGAAGATTTCGGTACCTACCGCAAGGTTGTATGAAATCGGAGTGT
>NZ_JTHP01000071.1 GCF_000943545.1 Paenibacillus terrae | reverse complement strand
GCATGTCCGGTGTGAGACGGGGGAAAAGAGGGAGATAACATCAAACTCTTACCTATCGTCATAAGAGGTTAAAGATTTTTTCTCCAAACATCAAAGGATCGAGGTAGAGATTCAGCAAGGAAGAATTGTTTTCACAGTATTAGAACCCACTCAAGAAGCTACTAATGTCATTGACTTTGAGACTGCCAAGAGTCTAAAGCTCATAATGCAAAAAAAACAGTACTCTGTTAATCTGGCTGAATTCGGAAAAGTCGTTAACTACCAGCAAATAGATCTTTTTGATCTACTTCACGTGGATAAGAATGACGTTATAGATTCTATGGATGGGCGAGCTAGTTCAAAGATTAAAGAAAAAGCAATTAGAATGATGAGTCTTTTCAGTGGTTGTGGCTCCATCGATAAAGCGTTCTTGGACGAAAATTATGATATTGTTTTTGCAAATGATCGATTTGTAAGCAGAGCTTTGAGGGATAACCACATTCAGACCTATCGTAACAATATTGGTGATCATATCATTATGCGTGATGTAATGGAGTTCACCAAAGAAGATATTCCTGAAGTTGACTTTTTAGCAGCTGGCATACCTTGTGTCGATTTTAGCAATTTAAATGTAATCAAAAATTTTAGGAATGAAGAGTCTTTGCAGCACCCGTTAGTAGAACAGACTCTTAACATCATTAACTGGAGCAAGTGTAAGGGCTTCCTGATCGAGAATGTAGAGCGATTTCTTACCGTAAAAGGAGGAATCATGATAAAGCGATTTAAAGAGCGTCTAAGCAATTTCAATATCATCACTCGTGTGATAGATGCTACTTCGTTAGGGTCTCCTCAGAAACGTAAAAGAGCGTTCATATTGGGGCTTAACGGAGCAGAACCTAATCTTGATATACCTCACCTGGCACAACTAACTACGGTTAGGGATGCATTTGAAAATATCGAAGGTAAGCCGCAACAAGACATGTACTTTACGCCTACAAGTAAAACACTTGAGCGTATGAAGCATGTTCCACAAGGAGGAAATATTAATTCGGTTCCCCTTGAGCTACGATCTGAAAAGAAGAAATTTTCTAATTTCTGTCAACGTTTAGACTTAAATGGCCATGCCCCGACGATAACTCACGTCCAGGATGAAGTTTTCATTCACCCACTTTTAAATCGATACCTAACAGTAAGAGAAACTGCTAGATTATTCAGTCTCTGGCGGCAGATGATGTCTGCATGAAATGTGTTCAAATGGACACCGTGGTATAGAGATAATACCACGCCCTAATCCCTTCCCTGCGGTTTGTATAGTCACAACCGCACTGAGAGTTGAAGGTGCATGCAAGTAGCACTGGATGAAAACAGTATCGGGGTCAGCTTGAAGGGTAAACGGCGGGAATGTGAGCTGAATTTGGCGTAGGCAAGAGGCATTCTCAACGGGGTAGTTTAAGGATATGGTGAATCGGTCATTGATGAAGTCGAGATGAGTGGAGGATGTAATAGACTCTATAGCGAAAGCCAGATGAAACGCTATATCCTTGTTCCGTATCAGATAGGGAGGCTGTCTGATAAGGTAATTGGAGCTATTCAATTAGAACGAAGTTATATCTCAGCAGGCAACGTTCAACAGGACACAGCTATTGATAATAGTAACCATCGGAAGACCACCTAAGTCCTTATGAGAATCATGTAGATAACCTGCAAAGGATTCAATATGGAGAGGGACGTATACTCGATGAAATATTGAATGCCGAAAGATGTGCTTGAGTAATCTGCGATAGGTAGTAACAGTCAAAAGCTGCTATGAAAGTCAATGTCCTGAAAAGGGATATACGAGGGAATAACCCTATCACATCATTATCGAAGGATAGTGAACACCGTTCGTGGTGCTGGTGAATGGCACGAGGCATGTATACAGGCAATTGAACCTAATGATACGGAGGCGAAGCCCCATGTTTGTAGCAGAAGAACGAATTGCCTATCTATCGAAACTGGCATTGGAAAAGAAAGACCTAAGATTTAAGGACTTGTACATGTTAGTGTATCGAGTTGAATTCCTCGAATTTGCCTACAGCGAAATTGAGAATAACAAAGGGTCGATGACGGCGGGGATTGACAGTTTCACCAAGCATGACCTTCAAACTCCCGAAAAGAGACAATCAGTTCTTGAAGAGCTGGCTACCAGCTTATTCAACAAGTCTTATATACCACTGCCTGTAAGAAGAATCGAAATTCCGAAATCCAATGGAAAGATGCGTCCGTTAGGCATACCTGTACTATACGACAGGATTATTCAATCAGCAGTCAAGTTAATTTTAGAAGCGATTTACGAGCCAGTTTTCCTTCCAGTTTCTCATGGTTTCCGCCCACGTCATAGCTGTCAAACAGCAATTAATGATGTGGTTAACCGTACATTCGATTGGGTATTAGAAGGCGACATCCAGGGGTGCTTTGATAATATCAAGCACGGGAGAGTGCTAAATCTTATACGGAGAAGAGTGGCGGATGAAGACTTTGTACAACTGATTGCAAAGTTTCTGAAGAGCGGCTATCAAATGGGATTTGGACTCGATGGTAAATATCCAATCTTTGAAACGAATCAAGGGACACCTCAAGGCGGTATAGTCAGTCCAGTGTTGGCTAACATATATCTCCATGAGTTTGACAAGTACATCAGCGATAAGATGCAGTCCTCTAAACTGCGTAGCCCTGAGAAGGTAAATCCTGATTACGGATTCCTGAGAAACAAGATTCATCGAATTGGAAAAGCCATCGAAAAGGATAGCTTCCCATATAGCACTCTGGACCTGTTCAGCAAAGATGAAGGTAAACGTAGGTTCATCGTGTTGAACACCAGAGACGAAGCCATTAAGTTAGTTAGAAAACTAAAGGTAATCAAATCTAAAACACCATCTGTTGAGAAGGATGAGTTATATGCAAATCCAAAATATAAATCCTTCGGATATGTACGGTACGCTGACGATTTCGTAATCACCCTAGGCAGATTCGATAAAGAGTATGCAAAGAATCTAAAAACGGAAATCACGAACTGGTTCCGTGATAACTTGGAACTAAATTTAAGTCCAGAGAAAACACTAATCACACATTCAACGGAAGGCTTCAAGTTTCTCGGATACTATGTTAAGCAAAGAAAATCGGAAAATGGACATGGGTTCAACGACAGGTTTGCTCAGATTTACACGCCTGACGATAAGAAGAAATCCTTTATCGATAAGATTGATAAAGTCCTTCGAGATAACCATAATGCACCTGAATTTGATGTGATCGTTGCGTTAAACAGGGTTATCAATGGATGGTCAAGGTATCATCAAATCGCAAACAACTGGAAGACTACTGCCAATAAGTTAGACCATATGATTTACTGGAAAGTTCTTCATTGGATTGCGTGGAAGCGTAAATCGACCATTCCAAGTATCATGGAGAAGCACTATAACAGGGTTCCTGGTTATAAGGACAAAAGGATTTCTACTGTCCTCGAAATTTCAGGCAAAGTTGCTGTACTCAGCAAGTGCTATGACCATGACTACAAATCACCCAAAGAAGTATCCGATAAAGTCAGGAAACTGAATGCAGTTGATGAATGGATGTTTTCAGACAAAAATGACGGTGACAAAGAAATCACGGGTAAATTGACGCAAGGTTCATCTATGGAAGAATACTTGGAACTACATGCTTCTCAGAAAGGCTTATGTGCATCATGTGCCAATGAGCTTAGAGAGGGTGAATCAAGTGTTCATCATATAAGAAAAGTCAATCGAACCAGCAGAAAGACCAGAACTGCCGTGGAACAAGCGGCGAGAGCGATCCCGAAATTATTAATCTGTAACGATTGTCACCATAAGGAGACAAATCGACAAAGAAACAATTGAAACCTAAACAAACCAATGCCAGGTTTTAGGTAGCATGACATGTCGTGAGCTGTGTGCTTCGAAAGTTGCTTGCACAGTTCTAACGGGGGCTGGAAGTGAAAAGTGCCTACTGAGGTAACTCGCCTTCCTTCTACCCAGTCCAGACGATTTTATATTTAGTGGATCATTGACGAGCATTTTCGAGATGCTAAAAAATTGCGTTGATCTTAGAGTTTCTCGATTTTTAGCCAAAACAATTAAGAAGCAATTAGCACCTTTGTTGCACCACTAATTGATTTACTTTCTTACGAAGGACCTTCCTCAACTTTGGTTGGGAACTAAAAAGGAGCGAGTATGCTACATACATACTCGCTCCTTTTTTGATTTTAATCCTCCTTCTCGAACTACAACACCTCTTAGTAAAATCTTTATGAGAGGAGCAGGATGGAATGAATATACGAAACTTTTTTCCTAGTATTAGGTTCACAAACATAAACCGATTGTACAACTTTCTTATTGTAATTATTTTTTATTTTGTTGCTTTGGTTTTGCATGACGGGTGCACTTCCCACATTGATTTCAATTATATAAGGGGCCCTCTGATTATTTTTGGCATATGGGGTATTCTAATTACCTTAACTGGATTAGTAGGATGGGATACGCTGTATTGGTGCTGCATACCAGCTTACCTTCTAAGCATGATTATATCTATTCTTGGACAAAATTTTCTTAGAACTGGATTGCCTTTTACTTTCATCATGATGACTTCAATACTACTTAGTTTTATTGTAGGAACCTTACTACAGGTAGGAAAAAAATATTAAATCGTTTTACAACATCCAGTCAATCATTTGATGTACCGGCTATAGGAACTGCCTCTCGTTCCAAACGACATTATTTGAAGAAAATATTTTTAGGAATACCGTCCCAAAAAGATCTCTTTGCCTACTATCAGACTTTATCATATTGTTTAACTATTGAACTCATCCGAAATACTACTTTTCTATTCAATCATTTAGAAACAACTTTTTTGAGCGATACTATTCACTGTATTTTTTTCACAATCGTCATCGGGACAATAGGATACAAAGGCTGGAAAACGATTTATACAGGGGCACATATAGGCATTATTATTGATGGTATATATCCTCCCGTTTAAAATAAAAAAATGGGTAGTTTGATCCAAATACCATGAGTCTTTATGATTATGTTTATGAGAATGAAATTGACTTAACAAGCTTAGGGAGATAGAGAGTGAGAAAGTAAAAAAATAGAAGATTGAACCAGCTCTCTTAATAATAATAGCGTGCTACTGCTGCTAAGTATTTTGACTTAATTCTCGGTGTCTCGTTAAAATGGTCTTGTTCTTCCTCTCTAGTAACTAAGTACAAATGCTTTTATGCAACAGCGCAGCGTTTTGCATCCCGCTTGCGGGAATAGGTGTTATCGCTGTTTCTTTTTTCGGGTTTTAAATGAGCGCCTCTGTTACTTTGGTGCTATAAATACATAGGCAGACACAAGTCACTCATTTGGGTGGCTTTTTTTATTGCCTTTTGAAAGGATTTTAGTCTTGAAGAAGAAGCAGAAGCAGAAGAAAGGAATTTTGCTACCGTTTAAAGGTCCACCAAAACAGCCGAAGAAATGCAAAGGTTGTGTATGGGGTAGATGGGATGGAGTAAAACAGTTTTGTCTGAAACCCAGTAAATGTATTAAAGAGGAGAAACCTTCCTGATGTCGAATTATGATGTCGAAAGGATGTGGACATATATGGGACAATTCCCTCAGCAGCAGTATAAGGTTATTCGCGTAAATGCACTTCTTGATCCTGGACCCATCGCAGAATGGGAAAAGGAATTAAATCGTCAGTATCTTGAAGGGTGGAAGCTTCACAGTTTCACGCCTCAAACGGATGAGAATAGCGTGTTCTGCAATGTGGCCGTTTTCGAGAGAAATAATTAACAGATGAGCATCCTTCGGGGTGCTTTTTATTTTGCCCTCATACGACAAAATATGAGCCTTTTTGAGCCTGCTTCCTTTTACTCAGACGAAGAATGTGGTAAGCATGTAGCTTCCTCCCTTCTCTTGTTCTCGCCCTAACCATCGGTCTATCTACCTGAATAGTTGCGAAAAAATATTTGGAGGTGTTAATCATGGACATCAGAGTATTACCGATAGAGCAAATTAACGCAGTAGCATACAACCCTCGCATCGATCTGCAACCGGGCGATGCTGAATACGAGAAGCTAAAGCAGTCCATTGAAACATTCGGTTACATCGATCCGATCATCTGGAACGAACGCACCGGGAACATGGTCGGCGGTCACCAGCGATACAAGATCATGACCAATGAGCTGGGGAAAACGAAGTTGGCAATCAGTGTCGTCGATCTGGATGACCAGCAGGAAAAGCTTCTAAATCTGGCGCTTAACAAGGTGTCCGGAAGTTGGGATGATGAAGCACTATACCGTCTGCTCGATGAGCTTCAGGATAGCGGAGCTGATCTGGCCCTGTCCGGCTTCGATTTGGAAGAGTTCGAGGATCTGGCCACAGAGTTTGCTGTGCCACAGGATGAAGCTTTGGAACTTCCGGTTACCGATGATGACTTTGAAGTCCAGCGTGCTCTGGATGAAATCAAGGAGCCGGAGACCAGGCGCGGGGATGTATGGCAGCTTGGTCGACACCGCTTGGTGTGTGGAGATGCAACCAATCCTGATGATGTGGGCTTTTAATGGACGGAGCCAAAGCAGCGCTGGTCGTTACTGACCCACCTTATAATGTGGCCGTTGAGAGTGTTTCAGAACGTCTGGCCGCTGATGGCCGTAGCAACATAATGAACGACAACATGCCCGCTGAGGACTTCGCGGGCTTTTTGTATGCCGTTTTTTCCAACTATGCAGTGGTGATGCAGCCAACTGCAGCTATATATGTATTCCATCCTTCGTCCTATCAGCGGGAGTTCGAGGATGCGATGAACACAGCCGGCATCGTCGTCCGGACACAATGCATCTGGGTTAAGAATGCGGCCACATTCGGCTGGGCTCAATATCGTTTTAAACATGAACCAGTCTTTTACGCTCATATGAAGGGTAAATCTCCTGCTTGGTACGGTGATCGGACACAGACAACGGTATGGAAGGCTGGCCTACCCGTTGGGGACTCGCTCCCCGAGACAGTATGGGAGGTTTCGAGGGGCGATGTGAACAAGTACGTCCATCCCACCCAAAAGCCTCTTGATCTGCTGGCCATCCCAATCAAAAACAGCAGCCAGCGCGGTGACGAGATCGTTGATTTCTTCGGCGGTAGCGGCTCCAAGCTTATGACTTGTGAGCAGATGGACCGGACATGCCGGACTTTGGAATTGGACCCTGTATTTTGTGATGTGATCAAAAAACGATTCCTGAAGAGCACTGGTATTGAGCCAGTCCTGTTGCATCGGGCTGAACCCGTAAAGTAAATTTATTAGGCTATAAAATCTAGTTGTAGTCATTTGAAAATGATAGGATTATAAAAATAGGAGGCGATTGAATGAAAATAATCAAAAAAGTGAGCTTCTGGATACCGATATTATCCCTGATTATTTGTATGTGTAACCTATCAGGAAACGACGATAAAAATATACTACTATTCCTAACAAGTCCTTTCCTTTTGTGGCTTAATCCTTGGTTGACAGATTTGCACTACTCAATGGCGAATGAAATTCTTAACAAATTTATTCTCTACGGAATTCATTTTTTTTCTTGGTTACTTATTGGGTTACTAATAGATTGGTTGATTTCAAAGTACAAAGTTAAAATTAAATCATAGCCACCAAGACAGCCGCCCAATAATAGAGGCGGTTTTTTTAATAAAAAGGGAGACGCGCGAACGTCTCCCCCATCATCCAGGGTATCCCCCGGCTGAGACAGCGACCCGCCACGCGTGGCATTTTGCGAACATCCGCTGTCTCGCATTTCAGTATATAGCCAAAGCCTAGGGATACGACAATGGGAACAGACAACGAACACCAAGATGCATTACTACAACGTGAGATAGAGATCGTCGAGGGAATCCTCGAATCCAAGGTGCAGTACTGGAAGATTGTCAAAGCAGGAATCGCCCAGTGCTGCAGGCTGGAAATATAAAAATGCAGACGGTTCAGGACTTGGATCGTCTGATTGAGTTGCATATAAAGCTTCAAAAGGACGAGCTGTAAATCTGCATTATAATATTGTTAGTCAATTCATAAATATGGATTTATTAAACAACAATACGATTATTATGTAAGAAAAATTAAAAACATGGAATCTTTTAGTAGACTGAGGTGGTGGTTAAATATACAAATATAGGAGGAATAATCTGTGAAGAAGAAACATTTAATTGCATCAACTTTATCTTTAGGTTTGCTAGGAGGAGCTATTGCCATACCCAGTGCGATTTTTGCGGATTCAGATGCAGCTGTAACTGATTCTGCAACATCGACTGCGGTGACTCAAGATGCTGGTAAAACAACCACTGGTGACCATGTCATTACTCCACAAGCTACTGATGGACAAATTGTTGATCGTCCAGTAGCTGGATTTAATGATTCTGCTGATTTTGACGTTAAAGGAGGGTATGGATATGTAAGATTGTACTTGAGAAACACAGGGAACACTACTATAACGTTTACTGTGAATCAGGGAAGTGCATCTGGTGCGGAAAAGTACAGTGGAACAGTAAAACCTGGTAAAACATTCGATGAAATATTAAATTCAAGCAAGGCATGGTCCTCAGGGAAATTTTATGTTAGTTTAAGTAGTGGTTCTGGTTCCATGTCTGGAAAGCTCGGAGTTCGGACTAGTACTAATACAAATTTTTAAATATAATTGCTGGGAAAGCGAGCCAATGAGGCTCGCTTTTTTTGTTGGGGGTGGTGATTGTGTAACATGGCGAGAGAACGGAGTCCCGAACGGGACAAGGCAAAACAGATGTGGCTGGAGAGGGCGGAACGATGCGTTTAAAAGACATCGCCGCCGCTTTTTCTATTCCAGAGGGTAGAGTCCGCAAATGGAAGTCTATGGACCGCTGGCAGGATGAATTGAAAGGGAACGTTTTTGATTCCTCCAATGGGAACGTTCCAAATGGAACGAAAGGGAACGCTCCTAATCCAAGGGGAGCGCCAAAGGGGAACAAGAATGCCGTTGGCAATCGTGGCGGTGCTCCCCCGGGCAACCAAAACGCCAAGGGAAATAGTGGAGGGCCGGGCGGCCCCTACCGCAATAAGAAGGCTCTCAAGACGGGGATGTATGAAACCATTTTTCTGGATGCCTTGGAGGAAGATGAGCCGGAGCTGTTTGATCAGATTGACACTTCCCCTTTGGCGCAGCTCAACGAACAGCTTATTATGCTGTCCATCCAAGAACGGAGACACATGCGCCGGGTCAAGCAGCTTGAAGCTGGCCTGACCGACGAGGAAAAGAAGATCAAACAGGAGCTACACCAGCGCAAGGACAAGGTTCCTTACACTAGCCCCAAAACGGGTAAGCAAATCAATCTGTCTGTTGAAACCGAAGGGATGAAGGTCACAGAGATCACGACCGTAACTACCTCCAAGCTTGATAAGATTCTCAAGCAAGAAGAAGCGCTGGTCAAAACCCGTGATAAAAAGCTGCGGGTTATTAACCTTATTGCCAGCTTGCAGCAGTAGGAAGAAAAGCTGGAGATAGCTCGTGAACGACTGGAGTTGGAGAAGCGCAAGTTGTTAGGTTATGGCGGTCCGGAAGGGGATGAAGGCGATAAGGACGATGACGAGGACGATGACGAATGGTAATCACTCTTGCTAAGGAACATCGAAAAAGAGCCAAGCGGCGGCTAAGGGATCGACCTGAAAAGCTGGATGAGCTAAAGGGAATCCTTGCCGACTTTGAACAGTTTTGCTGGCGTATGCTCAAGATCAAAACGAAGGGCGGCCGCATTATGCCGCTGACGCTCAATGATGCCCAACGGAAATACGTCCGTGTGGTATTTAGTCAGATCGAAGCTGGCAAGCCTGTTCGGATTATCATTCTTAAAGCCCAGCAGATGGGTTTTTCCACCGTCACGGAAGCACTAATTTATTATTTCACGTCACTGCAAGAGGACAAGAACGCCTTTATCGTCGCACAGTCTTCTGATGCCTCAAGTAATTTGTACGATATGTTCCAGTTCTATTATGAAAAGGTGCCAGCAATCATCAAGCCAATGAGCCGAAAGAACAACGCTAAGAAACTCACCTTCGAAAGTCCAACGATTCGGACAGCGGACCGCCGCAAGAATCCGGGATTGAAATCGAAGATCACTGTACAGACTGGGGAAAGCCGGGTGCTTGCCCGTTCAGACACGATCCATTACCTACATGCGTCGGAAGTCGCCTTCTGGCCAGCCAAGAAGAAAAAGTAGCATCTATTGTCCCTGCTGGCAGCTCTGTCCAAAGAGCCGGGCAGTTTGGGTGTGATCGAATCTACAGCTAATGGCATGGAAGAGTTCAAAAAAATGTGGGATGCAGCCGTTAAGGGCGAGAGTGACTTCACTCCGCTCTTTTTCGCGTGGTTTGAAATGCCTGACTATCGCAAGCCAGTACCGCCAGGCTTTGAGTTAACCGAAGAAGAACGGGAGCTGAAAGAAAAATATGGTCTGGACGATGAACAATTGCAGTGGCGGCGGTATACCATTCGGAACGATTGCGGCGGTGATCCGCGGCAGTTTGACCAGGAGTATCCTTCCGAGCCTGACGATGCCTTCTTGCTATCCGGTGAGGGCATCTTTGATAACAAATTTATTAAAAGTTTGCGGGATGCAATCAGTATCATTGGCAGTCACTACGAGATTGATTTTGTTAAAAACAAGATCATCCCGGCACATGCTAGCGAGCTGGTTATTTATCGACAGCCAGAACAAGGTAAACGGCACGTGCTGGCCCGACACAGCCAAGGGTAAGGAAGACGGTGACTATGATGCTGCTTACGTCATTGAGGAGCGCACAGGGGAAATGTGCGCGGCTCTGCACGGCAAATGGGACACCGACTTGTATGGCAAGAAGCTGAACACGCTCGGTTTGTATTACAACACGGGGCAAGCTGACTGCTGTTCGCACCATGACTAATAAAATTAAAGACAGCGATATGGAATTTATCTTTGAGATCGACGACATTTACTGATAAGGGGGAAATGGACGATGGCAATTAAAGAGCCGAGAAAGTTTGTCACTACGGATCAGGGCCATGCCGATGTCCTGAATGTGCCGATTAACACATTGTATGAAAATGACAAGGCTTTGGACGAGGCTATTAAAAATATTAAGGTTGGAGTATCCGAGGATGTAGAAGTTCCGGCCACATCTGTTTTGAATATTGAGGTGACCCTGACATGATACCTCTGCGATACCGGGAAATGCTGCCGCAGCACATGTATGAGATCGACATGGCCGAACGGCATTTTTGCGTTATGGAGTTGGTGGTGGATGATCGTGAAAAGTCAATAGACGACCTGGAGAATCAGTTCGTTTTGAAAACTGCTACTTGGCAGAAAGCTAAAGCCATTATACGAAGCACGTTTTACAGCAGAGCAGCGCAATCGTATCGAACAACTGGCACATGACGCCTATGCTTATGCCGAAACCAAATTTGCAGGCCAAGGAGCTGCTAAATTCCACGGGGCAACTAAGTACCTTTCTGACAGGCTGGGTTCAGTAGGCATAAAGATAGGCAATGATGAAATTGAATCGGCAGTACAATTAGCCTGGGAGAAATTTAACCCAGGTAAAACCCAAACGAACAGATACGGAATCTCTATCCCCAGAAGATTTAGCAAAGGCGGCTGTTTCCACTTTTGCGGCTAAGGTGAGCGAAATGGTGAACCAAGCAGCAATAGGTGTAGCGCCTCCGGCTGATGTTCAGGAGCAAACTACCGTTTCGTCTGCTCAATCGGCTGTTACTACGGAATAATCCCAAGCGTTTGTGATTGCGAATAGACCCTACTGGCTTAATGCCGGTGGGGTCTTTTTTTGTTTATAGCGGTGCCTTTATGACAAACGTAGCTTTTCCATATGATGTGAAAAAAACGTTGACAACTGTTGAATTATGGACAACAATAGAATGCAATAATATAAAAATTTGGAATTTTTATGTGAAGGGTGGATATGACATGAAGCATACACCTACGATACGGGCAGAATTAGACAGATACCTAAAACAAGAGGGTTTGAGCATAGCACAATTCGGGAATCTTTCAGGCATTAATAGGGGGATAGTAAGTGGTATTGTGACAGGAAATAAGTCTATGTCTGTTAACCAGCTTGACCTAATTACTGAAGCTATGGGTCT
Source organism: Paenibacillus terrae (assembly GCF_000943545.1). GTDB lineage: Bacteria > Bacillota > Bacilli > Paenibacillales > Paenibacillaceae > Paenibacillus > Paenibacillus terrae_A. The sequence continues at coordinate 16,391 of NZ_JTHP01000071.1, read as the reverse complement.
ACCGGAGGGCTACTTTTACGACTTATTTATAGAAAACTACATTATCGACACCCCCCCGAATATGAGGCGAATCGGGCCGTTTTTGTATCGCTGTGCGGAGTTGGACAAGCTGGGTGTGATCCGTCGAGTGGTGGGAACCATCATGGACAATCTGCTCTATTCGCCCAAACTATTTGATATTGCAGAAGAGTTATTAGCACAGGGACGACATAATGCTGCGCTGCTGCTCTATGAGAGTGTAGCAGAAGTGGAAAAGTACCAACATTCCGAACGCTTGGCAATCTGCCAATATCGTATATTCACGATTCAAGTTGGAGACGATCAAAGCCGCAATCTCAGTGCAGCTACGATATTTGAAGATTATGCCGAACGTCTGGATGAAATAGATCAGCTTGATGCTTTGAAGGATTTGGCTAATGTGTATCGTTCTTTGCTTCAATGGGACAAGGTATATGATGCAGCAACAAAACTGAGGGAAAAAGCCAAAATCCAATATTCGTTGAATCATAACGAGAAACGAAAGCATAGGGAGCTTGAAAAGAAAACAAGGGGTCCGTTATTTGGATATGTTGTTTATCCTGACCTGTTATGTTCGGGTGTTTGTGAGGCTCAAGGCGATTATCAACAAGCTTTACAGTATACATACGCCTACGCTAATTTAGATTGGGTCATAGAGACGGACGAGGATACCCGACATTGGATTGGCTTGTTTCAACATTGGGCAGAAGGTAATACCTACGTGTATAAGCTTTTATCTGGAGATATAAGTGTGCTAAACGATTATGTTGAATACATCGCTGCATCAACCAATAAAGCCGATAAAGAAATGGTTACTAAGCTGTTGAACGTAATGTTTGCGGCTAACCGATATCAGTTAGATGTGAATGAGATACTTAAACGTTTTGAAACGGTTATTGACTCTTTTGTGCAACAGGAGCATCCATCATCTGACATATATACTAAACAAGTTATACCAGAACAGTTCGCACGATTTGGTTATGAATTGGCTTATTATTATTTGTATCGAGGGATGCATCGTGTTGGCTTTAAACATTTGATCTACGCAATGGAAAGCTCGAATACACTAAATAGTGTGACTTGCTTTAAAAACTGTTTGGGGCTATTCGCACATTTCCGAGCTTACGCTATCCCTGAAACCCAAGCAGAATTTTACAATTTTATTGAAAAGGTGTGGTTAGACAATGTTGAAAAAAACGGTACTGCTGATCGTCGCGGCTAGCTTTTTGTTTATTGTCACTGGACCTGTTCAGTCGAATAGTCATCAGGTTATTCCACTCCATGATCCAATTGGTGGATTCTAAACGGATAGGAACAAAAAAATTCCCGCTAACCTTAACTGGTCGGCGGGGATTTTTTTCGTTGAAGTCAATTCCACTTAGCCTTGCCAAATTTATTGAGTGACACATACGGTGTATGGCATCTAAATGAAAGGAGGAGTTCATGTGAGCGAATGTGTTGGAGGAGTTGAGCGTAGGGAAGAGCGTAGGGAAAACTGTTTTGGTGCTTTCACATCGCCAGCAGCAATTTTGGTGCTCTTTATTCTGTTGGTTATCATCACTAAAGCTTGTTGGATTTAATTTTTAAAGTTTGGCAAATAGGTATTAATTGGTTTGTTGTCTTCAGTATTATAATTAGTTACATTGTGACGCTCATCCAAAAAACTAAACGATCCTCTGCTAAATTATAGTGTATATGAGGAAAGTCCTACTTACTCATGTAAGCGAGTAAATAGGGCTTTTGGTTAATAGCTATCAGTCATTGGCCGGATATCCAAGTTGGTCAAGCCACTCATGGATTAAATACATTGTGTTACTTGAAATCGTCCATGCCTTAATTGCTGTATTTAGGGTGAATACATCAAATCTGTTCATCCTAAATTTTAGACTATATCCACGAAACGTTTCAATAGAATAACTCGCTACAAATTGGCCGTACTTAGTGAAATTATACCGAGAATCATAGAACTCGATTATGTCGGTCTCTACATGAATTCCTGCATTGTTAAGCTCGCCTTTCTTCACAATACGAACATTAAAATTTATACCATCAGACACACAAGGGAAGATAAGTTCCTGAATAGGTTCTTTAATTACAAGCTTTTCATGCTTTTGGGTTTTATTTGCATGTGTTCTCTCAATCATTTCTCTCAAAGCTGAGGGCCCTTCAGCCCAATACAATTGAATTGAACTTGCAATGTAAAAGCAAACATCCGGATTATGTTTCACGTCTTCTATGTTCCAAAAGTCAATTATTCCGAACTGATCATAAAAGGTTACTTCATCGTTAGTGATAATTATGCCTTTCAAATGCTTGCTCTCCAGCAGACCAGAAATAAGTGAAGAAGCAACTTTTTTTTCACCAGCCTCCATTTCAGAATCTTCATCGTGGGGTGAAAACATACCGCATATAAGAGCCTGTTCCAAGAATTTTAACAAACGAGGAAGGTATAACTCCCTATTAAGGTAAGCATCCCGCCTTGCACTTTCCAAAATCAAATCAGCGTATTTAAAAAGGTGCTTATGAGATCGGAAGTAGCCCCGGTTAAAAGCAGCTAATAGTACTTGTATTATTATCTTCGTTTTTTCGATTTCCAACGGACCTTTAGTTAACATAAAAAACACTCCTCTTTTTTGTACTATTCTTTCTTGCTTACCAATGAAACGACAAAAAACACCGTCCTTAGGTTCTATCCACAGTAGTGGAAATGCCAAAAAAGGCAATAGAACACCAAAGACGGTGTATGTTGAAGATCATTAAGCTTATGTCGCATGACAAAGCCCAGCAAAAAAAGTTATATATTTATTATATCGAATTTTTCACGCATAGTTAAGACATAATTTCAAGCTAATCATAGAATGGGATATTGACTTTTCCAAACAAGAAAAGCATAATCAACTTATAAGTCCATAAGAAATCGATCAGGGGAGCACCTTGAAATAACCACGAGCTGGTTTTTTTCAAGGTGCTCTTTTTACGTTTCCAGATTATTTGTTAAAAGGAGATTGAATATGAACCAAGAAGATTCAATGCTGACTGGCTACCCGAAGGTTCTGAGAGATACTAAATTCATAGCGTTATCTCTGATACTCAGCCTAGTTATCGGATCTGGTGCCGCACTAATGCATATAGCAATCGGTATGTTGTCTTCACTATTTAATATTCCTTGTGTAGGGTTAATTATGTTTGCCTATATGACAATGCTCTCTAAATATAAACGCAATGGAACCAATCACTTTGCTTTTATGGTGATCATGATCGCATTTTTCTTTGTCGCAACTATACTTATTCATTAGGAAGGATTTGTTCATGTTGAAAAGGAAAAGAAAATCTCAACAAAGTTTATCCATGAGTAGCCGTGGAGTTCTCTGTATTTGTATCATGATTACTTCGTATTTGCTTACCAAATCAGTGACTATAAGCATAATTATTACAGCAGTATTCTTGAGTATCGTTATAGCAGCCATCAGCTTGCGAAGAGTTCAGAAGAGCCATCGCCTCTTGCAGGCTGGAATGCACAATGTTGATCTTCTTGACGGAAAAGAATTTGAAATGTTTCTTAGGCTCCTATTTGAAAAACATGGATATCGTTCATTCGTAACCAAAGCCTCGGGAGACTTTGGTGCAGATCTGGTCTTGGAAAAAGGCGAATCACGGATCATTGTCCAAGCGAAGCGATATCAAGGGAAAGTCGGCCTTAAGGCGGTACAAGAAGTCGTAGCTGCTGTAAATCACTATAAGGGGAGCGAAGGATGGGTAGTTACAAATAGTTCCTTTACCGAACAAACCTATACTTTAGCTAAAAGTAATAATGTAAGACTCATTGATAGAGAAGGGTTATTAAAACTTATACTTCAGGTGAAAAGGCGGGGGGGTTTGAAGATAAAGCACAGCAATTAGAGACAACCTGTGGAAAATGTGGAGGGCTACTCGTACTACGAAAAGTACCCCAAAGAGCATTCTATGGATGTTCCCACTTTCCGAATTGCCGCTTTACGAAACCAATAGACTCAAAGTGAAAACTGACTTAAAAAACCGTAATAAAATGAAATTTTTCTTTTACAAGCCTATATGATACTATAAAGCTTGTAAAAGAAACTATTCATTTGATCTGACCATGCGGTGAAAGATCACATTTTAAAAATGCGCGTAGTTATGCGACCAATCTGTCTTTGGCAGAAATCCTTAACGGATTGGTAGCTTAACTAGGTGCATTTTTGCGTCTTAGCACCTTGTTAACAACCCACAATGTCATGGAAAGGAGTATCTCACACGTGACATCAATCTTGTATACACACAATCTAATTTAAAAGGAAAAGGAGACCAAAATATGGACACAATCATGAACGATCATTTACAGCAAATAACGTTGAGTTTTAAGAACGAAGCTACCAAATCAGGATGGTCCGCGCTTGCCGGCATCGAATTCTTAGCAGCCCACATTCATACAGACAGAGTTTACAAAGTTAAAGGGGGCGTATGCCCTGAAAGTCCACCCACGATTTGGACTCTACAAATTCGATTAGCTGGGGGAACATTCACTTTATCAAGGGGAGAATTCTACGATGCTGGTTTAGGTGGATGGGAAGAATCACCGTGGGGAGTAAACGGGCGTTACGAATATGGAAATGGTGGGGATTACATTACTGAATCTCTTTATGGATACATTCTTGCATCCTCTTCAATTAATCAGGATATAAAGAACAAAGTCCAGTCTGAAGGAGAAACTATATGGGGTGATCAATTCAATGACCCTTTTCAAAGTATCGCAAAAGCAATTGAACTACATGAACTGATAACCCATACAGTCCAATTAACAACTGAGAATAACAATCTTAGCGACACGCTCTATGGGAACTCAATAACTTTTAGCTCAGTTGACGAATCATCTAATCTTGTTCTCCAGCTTGCTTCAGGGGATGTCCTTACAGTGCCGAGAGGGTATACATTGACTCCTGGAGAAAGCAAAGATAAAGAGACAGGAGTTATACAAATTGAGTACTGCACTGAAGATATTGAGGGAAGTCTTGAAGAATATCTAATGGCTATTTTTGAGAATACCAATATCAGCGTAGAAACGATTAGGGCTTATAAACCAGTACTGGCCAAAAAAATATATGGTCTCCTTGACTTGGATCTTACTTTATCCGACTTAAATGGCTTTAAACGAACTGCATTCTTGACGAATCAAACAGATTTAATGAATTATAACCAACAGCCATTTCAAATTCTACGGGCATTAAATAAAGAAGAGGTTGATCTAATTGTTGCCCCTATGTTCGAAGTTGAGTTTTGCGACGGTTTCAAGACTGCCGCATATATAGATGAAGTCTACACTGATTCTGTTCATGACATCATCAAATCAGAGAATCTGTTCAGGGACTAATTTTAGGAATTACAAGAAAGGGAGTATTAGGTATGTATGAAATTACGCGAGACATTGGCGACTATACTCGCCAAATTTGGACATTTCATTTATCCAAGGAATCCAATCGACTACAGATTAAATTGAATAGTTATCGGCTCCTAAAAAGAGAGAGCCGTAGGCATAAATACAAAGAGACACAAAGCAATTCTTATGATGCCGTCTTCCGTTTGGGAAATACTATGTTATTCGAGGATGTCCCATTTCCAGAGGATGTTCTTGCTGAAGTTCGTGAGGCCGTCATAAATAGTGTAGAATTCAAAAACATTAACACAAAATGAGGGAGAAAAATGTTGAAACGCCGAATTATAGAACGCTTTGAAACTGTTCGAAATAAAGATGAGGCACTAGGTAATAATAGATTTCCAAACTGTAAAGAAATTATTCAGGGATTTCTGGGTGATGATTCTCTTAATTTAAAGCTACATGTGACTGAAGGTAACCTGTTTATTGGAGCGAAGGTGTTCCTTGCCGATATGATACGGTAAAATTTACAGCAATTAATTTTAGCATTGAAATCGAGCTTTATCATTGCTTAGAATGGGTAGGAAAAATACAAAATATTCATAACTTTGATAATTTACTGGATGAGTTATATGATCTTACCTTAATAGAGGAAGATCGTGTACTCACAGTTGAGGAGTCGCTAGATACGTCGAGCTGTCTGACGTTTTACGTGCTAATGAAGTGGAAATAACATTTGGGATAAATATTTAAAATCTTACATCATAGAACCTAAATACTAGGCGATTCAAGCCATCCATTCCTAATGGTGACTTGAATCGTTTTTTTAACAACCTACACGGTCAAGACGCTGGCACTTATACCGTGGCTGTCAAAACGATGATTAGCGCACTTATTATTTATCCATATCCCACTTTTTTTATGCCAATACAACTACCAATGTCAAAGCCATTAACTCATTTGGAGGTTCTTTGGAAGCTTTGGCTGCTCAATTATGGAACAACGAAAGAAGCACAAGTCAATGCTGATGATTCTAGCCGGGTGAATAACTTGCTCCAACCGGACTCATATTCAGACAAGGGAAAAGATGCACGTAAGGAAGTGATTGCTAAGGAAGTCGATGAATATACTGGTGGAGCCTGAGGCATTCATGGTTGCGCCTGGGCTTGGTTCCAATCAAGCCGGAGCAGTAGGGGGGTCTGGATCGGTGGGAAGGAGAGCCGCGGACGCTTGAAACGAGTGGGGTAGTGCGGCCAGGTCTAAGCAAAGTGCCAGCAGCAAGAGCTGAAGGGAAGAAAAACGACCGGGTTGATGCTATCGGCTCTAAGGCGGCTGGAAACGCCGCCTTAGAGCTGGTACACTCCACACAGAGTCTAAGAGCCATACAAAACTAGATTGTTACTTCCCAAAACTTGTTTCTGGGAACAAGGTGTAGCGATCCAAATATTGAGTTGTTTTGAATAAATCCATAAACTTGATATACTCAGTTTATAGTCATGACCAAGAAACCTTCTGCTCCTATAGAAATTTTCTGGATGAATATGGTATTTTTCAGACGGTAAGGCTCGTTTTTACTAAGGATGGCGTATATGTGATTATAAGCTTGTTGGCGCAGACGATCACAGCTACCTTGTAAGGCTTGCCTTCTTTCTTTTTCTTTTCGTAATAGTCCTATATTTTTGATTTGCTCCTTGTCGCAGTCCACATTGAACGGCCGAATAAATTGCTTTTCGTAGTCTCTTTGATCCCCGTTCTGTAATCCGATTATTCGTTGCTGTGAACTTACCTGAGCTGTACACTCCTGGATCTAGTCCCGCATAGGCAACCAGCTGTTTCGGCCCCTCGAATTGAATACCGCCGGTGCCACCACGATGATTCCAACCTAGTGGGAGATCAGTTTTCTTGACGGGGTTATTCCCCTAAAACCACCTAGTTCTAACCGGCTATCGTCATCTTAAAACACCCATTAAAATAGGCCAACCAAAATTTTGGGTTGACCTAATAATACGAAAACCACCGGGAATAGGTATGGGAGCCTAGGAATCCGATGGTTTTTCACTTCGTATTGAACTGAAATCTCGCCGTGGTTGCCCACCGGCCTTTGTCGGAGTAGCCGTGATGTTTCCGCATCACGGCTACTCTTATTCTATCCAGCATCTTATAGCCATTATACAACAAATCGTTGTAGACGAAATGCCTGCTGTTTAAGCCAGGCATTTTTTTGTTATGCACGAATGTTCGGAAAACAATTGAATTTGGATCTTTTTTTCAGCTCATGGTCATCCAGGTATTCGTTCCAAAATCCGAACATTGATGATGTGGCCAATGTGCCAGCACGTCCCAAAACCCGAACGATATTTACAACAACTTTATAAGTTGGGATATACGGCCTTGTGACACACCAAGCCATTTGCCATATTCACTTTGCTTGGCATTGGGATGTTCCTGTACCAATTTCCTTAGTTTTTCGATCAAGTCTTCGGTCGAGTGATACAGTCGCTTTCTTTTTTGCCTTGGCTCCTTAATCTTAGGGACTGGTATTGTAGTAACGCCTATATTCCCCTTCAATTCCGTTATGCAGTTCGCACATAAAAGCTTCCCCTTGAAGTAGGTTAGGTGTTCAATCGCGTCGCACAGCTTACAAGAAGTACCGACATACCTTTGCAGAGCAATGAAATTCCCTTCATCATTCCATAGAAATTCGATAGGATCACCGACCTCCAAGTTCATGGTTATGCGTATTTCTTTGGGAATAACAATCCGATATAACGTATCCAGGGAGCGTATCATACCTGTATTTTTCAATGTTAACCTCTCCTTTATCGTGTAGAAGAATTGAAGCCTGGCTATGAAATGGTTTGCTGGAGCTGTCTTAAACGGGCAATAGGTATGCGTAGCATATCGGCATATTGCTGTTGTGTAGCGTCAGGGTACTTTTCCAGCAAATCCAAAAGCAGTTGGGCCATCACTTCCTTTGGTTGATGTTTCCGTTTATCTTTTTGAGTAGCTAAAGCTATCATTTGACTTTTACACTCACTGCATATGAGAGAATTTTTAAAGGTGCTTAATCCTTCGGTTGATTGGCAGAATTTACAGGCTTGGCCGATGTATTTACCTAGAGATAGCGTACCCGTTCCTGCATCTAAAAAAATTTCCACCGATTCGCCTAGTGCAATATCACTCATATATAGTATTTCCTTCGGGATTCCGAATCTTCCGAGCGAGTCTATCTTTCTTGTCATTGCTATTTTTCTCATTGAAACAACTCCTATTACCAAGATAAAAAGCAATAAAATAGCAGTATTTATTATTGTTCCAGAAGATGGTACTATTGTAGGTAGAAAACCTTTTATTATATTATAAGTTTTCCAACTATTTTTTTTATTAAAATGAGCATCACATTATAATTCACGCTGGAAGGGTGGTTTATCCATGAAAATCACACCTACGATACGGGCAGAAGTGGAAAAGTATTTGAAACAAAAAGGCTTGAGCAAGACTGAATTTGGACACATTACAGGATTAAATCCCGGTACTATGAGTGGTATTGTAACGGGCAACCGTTCTTTATCCATACACCAACTGGATAGCATTACTGCGGGAATGAATTTACCACCGGATTATTTTTATGAACGATACGTTGAAGAGAGCGTTTTAGATGAACCGATTAACTGGCGAAGAATTGGCCCGTTCTTACATCGATGTGTAGAGCTTCATCGGCTGGATTGTTTACAGCGAGTAGTAAGTATGCTGTTAGATAACCCTATCTATCTTGATAACCTTTTTGAATTAGCCGAAGGTTCTCATCAAAAAGGTTATCAGAAAGCAGCCGCTTATCTTTATGAAAATGTGGCCGAAGGTGTAAAACAGCAGCATTCAGAACGACTTGCGATATGCCACTATCGCTTGTTTAAGCTAACAATTGGGAAAGATCAAGCTGTTAATCTCGAAGCAGCTTCTAAATTTGAATCGTATGTCTATCGTTTGAATGAAATAGACCAATTAGATGCCCTGAAAGATTTAGTGAATGTGTATAGATCATTGAGCCATTGGAATAAGGTGTATAAATTTTCGGATCAAATGGGCCAATTGGGACAAGTTCAATATGACATGGTGCATAATGCAAAACGTAAAGGAACAGAGCCGCAAAAAAAACCAAGCAGGCCGCTTTTCACTTACATAGCTTATGCGGAACTAATGTGCGCTAACGCTTGCGATGCGCAAGGAGACCATGAGCAGGCTTTAGCACATCTTCGCGGTTATGCCGATCTAAGTTGGGTGAAGGAAAACGATCCTGATTCACTCTATTGGTTAGATCAATTTCAGCATTTTGCGAAAATTAATACGTACGTAAACAAGCTCATGTCTGGAGATATTAGTGTTCTGCACGATTATGTAGAGTATATAGCGGGCGAACAACACATTTTTGCTGAACTCTTAAATGTTATGGAAGCAGCCAACCGATACGATATAGATGTAGACGATATCTTAAAGCGTTTTGAATCCCAAATCGAAGCTTATCAGGAACCTTTATCAGACGACATCTTTACACAGCAAGTTTTACCGGAGGAATACGCACGATTTTGGTACAAATTGGCGAAGTACAGCCTAAATAAAGGTAGATATCCATATGGTTTCAAATGTTTAATAAACGCTTTTGAAAAAGCTGTTACAATAAACCATGGATTACTTATTTCCAACTGTACTGGCTTATTTGACTGTTTCAGAGCGCAAGCTGTTCCTGAAACAATGGCTAAGTACGAAAAAATCTCTAAGGAGGTGTGGGAAAGAAATGATAAAAAAGATGGCTTTCTTCTTGGTGGTAACTAGCTTTTTACTGGTATTCGCATTACCAATTCAAGCTAGTTACTTAAGCCCTGGCACAATTCAAACTCAAGGACACATTGGTGGACTATGATCCAGGTTTAATTTAATTTCTTTACCACAGACCAGCTTTTTTGCTGGTCTTTTTTTGTTTCATTTTGGAGATTTTTTTAACTAGAAAAATGGCGATTCATATTTTCACATTTTATCCTAAAATGAAATTCATTAGGAGTGAATGTGAATGAATACAAATGAGACATTGAATCAGCAGATGGAAGATGCTCGGCAGCGGCTTTATGACTTATCTGAACAGTATGGTTTTGCACATGCCAGCGTTCTTGAGCAATCTATGTTTTTAGATGAACTCATTAATCAGCATAACCGTAAATTTCAAACCAGGAAGCTACCCCAATTGCTGTAGCCAATCACAATGATTTCAATTCATGCATACATGGAATACAAACTAAGGAATCTCTATATGGTTTCAGACTATCATTAGAGCCACATAACCTACATTTTTCTTTATCTATTTGATGTAGGATGATGCCTTGTTCTGTTGAGGCTAATGAGAAAGCGTCCTGCTTTACAATGCCTAATTCCCTCCTTATATCCATCGGTATAACAACTCTTCCCAAAGTATCTAATTTTCTAATCCATCTTTTTTTATGCAAAATTAATCCTCCTGTCACATAACGAATATGATTATAGCACAATATCTATAAAATGCCTTATTTGAAATAAAAATACATTTGAATGTAATAAAATGTTATTTCTCGTGTTGAGATATAGATTTTGCATTAGTAGTCAGGCTAACCGCGCCAAGATAGGTTACCTCATGTGAGCTGGACAAGCCGCCGGGAGGATACAGAAGATTACTGGATTTTCCCGGCGCTGGTCCGTGACCAGAGACGCAACCAACTGAATGTTTGGTGCAGAAAAAAAACAGCTCCTGCATCTGCAGGAGCCATTATCTCTGAACGGCCACAATTATCTTTTTCGCATCCCCTTGCGCTTACGATAGGAGCTACTACGTTTTCTCCCCCGCTTTATGAGTACCTGATTGGGGACGGTAGCCTTGTGTATTGAATTTGTTTCAATTATTGATAAAATGTAGCGTTCCTAAAAGCATGCTAATGGAGGAAGATCCAGCTAAGAAAAAGCAATTGAGGGTCATCACTTCACTGCTTCAAAAAGCTGATTCTTGCGTGATTGCAACGGACCCCGGCAGAGAAGGCGGAGCTTTGATACTGCGCTAGGATATGATGCTGAAAACAACCGCTATGCCTTTGTAAAAACAAAATCCTAATTGAATAAAACAAAATAGGCCCTGACTGTCATTTTTCCATGACGGAATGGGCCCCTTTCATTGCAGCGTCACCAATCCATTAGACGACTGGCCAGCAGATGTATTGACCTGTAAAGCCTTTGCAACATATTTTACAGTGTGCGACCTCATCGTCGCTTGATTGACTTGATGTATTACTTTGCATAGAAGTGACCCCTTCATCCCATCTTCCGAATATTTGAGTCCCAGGACCGAGTGGTTTGCAGACATATTCTCCCGTAATACCTTTACAACAAACTAAACAATCGCCATGTGAATGGATAGGCTGGAGTTGATCCATGCTTGAGGACTGAATTCCCGCTAGAAGAGCAGAAAAATCAAGCGATTTTTGATAAATACCGATATCACACTGTGAAACAATTTCTTCCGGTAACGTCTGTTGCTCCCTTAGACATCTAAAAAAGGCTGTGCGAAGTATTTCATTGGCCGCAGGGATAGCCAATGCCACGGCTTCTACGCAAGCTAATCCACCCGTGATTTCGCATCCTGCAATTGCTAAGGCAATTGGTGGTGTCGCAGCAATACCAGCTTCAATAGCACATGTATAAATCTTTGCTTGATCTCCTGCTGATACTCTTGGATAAGTGAATCCCGCAAAAACGCCCATGGTATGTTCAGAATACCTTATCCCACACCAATACCGCCCCAACGGGCTATTACAATAGATATTTTCAGGCGTACTATAAACATACTTAACCAGTAAATTTTCTGCACCCGGCAAATCAATCAGCTCCTTCGAATTAATCTGTATTAATGTATTCCTAGAACCGTGACGTGTGCCCATATTATTGATAAATTTGAGCTGCTGAAAAATATTTGTGCACACATAAAAGGGAAAAATTAATTAATGATAAACGGGCTTGATCCATTACAGGAACTTAAAAAAACCATCGCCACCAGGGAGAATATCTGGCAGAGCGATGGTTCTTCATTATTAACCATAACATGAGTCAGAAAGTCAGCTTTACCATCCGTGATTCGCAGGAGTAATCGTGTTGCCCCCGGGCACTACAAAGCTAATTAGCGCAAAGACCATCAATGCTGAGATTAATACCTTCTTCATCGTGGATCATCTCCTCAAAAATTTTGTGATCTGCTCGACTTGCTTTGCTGAAGCATGCTAAGGTAACAAAAAGCAGCTCCTGCAGGCAATGCAGGAGCTGCTTTTTGTTGTGTAATGAATTTGTTTCAATTATTGATGAAATGTGGCGTTCCTAAAAGCATGCTTTACGGAACGGTTCTAAATCAGTCTATTTCACGTCCCAAAATGTGGATTAATCACTATTGGAACGTTCCGATATTAATGATACACTTTTATGGAACTGATAGGGGGAATCGTCAAATGGTAGATATGGCTTATGGCCGTGTATCGACTAAAGACCAAAATCCAGAACGGCAGCTCCTAAAATTTCGGGAGCCGGGCATAGAGGAACGATTTACTTTTGTAGACAAACAAGCGGGAAGGACTTCAACCGCGAACGATACAACGCTATGCGGCTTATGCTGCGGGAAGGGGATATGTTATACCTGGATGCACTTGATCGGCTTGGCCGTGATTATGATGGGATTTTGCGCGAGTGGAAATATATTACCCGTGAGCTGAAGGCCGATATTGTATGCCTGGAGAATGAGAGCTTATTCGATAGTCGCCGCTTCAAATCCCTGGGCGATTTGGGCAAGCTGCTGGAAGACCAGTTCCTTAGTATGCTGGCATGGGGGGCCGAGCAGGAGCGGAAAAAGAATCGTGTCTGGCAAGCAGAAGGGATCGCTGTTGCTAAAAAGGAAGGGGTGAAGTTTGGACGGCCCAAGAGACAGATAGGGCCGGAATTTATCCGGATATATGATAAGTGGAAATCCGGGGAGATTACCGCAGCTGATGCCATACGTGAATTACGCTTGGGTAAAACTAGCTTTTATAGGTATGTGAATGAATATGAGTCGTCTACTAATTAAGAACAGGGGGATGTAAAATTGAAAACAGTAATTAAATATAACGCTTGATCTTGAAAAATACTCTTTGCTAGGGGCGTGAATGGGGTGGACCAGCAATTTTATGAATGGGCCAAAAAGAAGTTTAATGAAATGAAGAGTATAAGCGATCCCAATTTGACTGCTGTGAGTATGGTCAAAGGAGTTATGGAGTCCGGGGAATCGTCGTCGACGATCATGTCTAGGATCGACGCAATTATACGAGCGTCCAAAGATATAAAGTGAATGCAAGCGTACTTAGAGAGGATTTTTTGAAAATGGATGTTAAGCAAAAAAATGGAATTTAAATGGGAAGAGATTACAGTCACAAAAAATAAGCGTGAAGCTCTTTTTGATAAATTTGAAGCCAATAAAGATAGGATCTCTGAGCTATATTTTGAGCTTGAGATCAAGCAGCTTCAATATATGTATTTAAAGCGTGAGCAGCTAACAGAAATGAAAAAAACAACAACAATTCCTGATAGCATAATGAGGATCGATAAAATGAACGAAACATGTATTCATCTCAGTCAAAAAAAGCTTATAGAATACGGATATAAAGAGCTGCTAGAACAAGAAGGGCTGATTTAGTAGGGGGATGGTAAACTATGAAAATAGATGGTACAAAAATAAAAATACTTAGGAAAAAATTGAAACTGACCATTCAGCAACTTGCTGATGAAGTAAGATTATCCCCATCGGCAATTGGTATGTATGAACGTGGGCAGCGGACTCCAGACCTTAAAACGATTCATATTTTTGCACGCTTTTTCTCTGTAGAGGTAGACTATTTTTTGGTTGGGATGACAGTCAATCAGGAACAAGTTGATATATCATATGCCGCTAACCAAGCCCTGGAAAGAGCTTCGGGAATTTGTGAATTATGTGGTGCTATGGCTCCTTTTAACCACAGTAACGGGACACCTTACCTCGAAACATATAAAATAAAAGCGTCAGCACATGTGGCGGCTGTTTGTCCTAACTGTCGTAAAAAGCTGGAGATTCTTGAGCTGCCGGGAGATATTATTTATCTCCAGAACAAGATCAACAATACACATGTGTCAGCTAGTCCAATCTAATTAAATGAATAGGTGGGTGAAGTGTATGGATTTGAAGGAGCATGTTTTGAACGAGTTAAATAACATACTTGGATCTGATGCATCGGATTCAGAAAAGATGATGGTTGCAGGGGCATATATCATCGGATGGTTAGCAGAAGGCGTAAAGACGAAAAAATTGACGATTCAAGAGGTATACGACATTATGGGTGCATACAATGCATACGAACAATCTCTTGAAGGGACAAAATAGTAATCACATGAAGCGGTTCTGACTTTACGGGGCGATGCCAATCGCTCTTTTTGTCGTGCCTAGGTATTATTCTGCCGGAGCGAAGTGATTCAGCTTCATCATTCTATATGTTGCTGATGTACCATCTTCTTTTGAAAGATAATTCAATAAAGGTAATCCATGCCAATGTAATATTTGTCAGAAGTGTTAGACGTATTATAAGTTCTAGTAATATTCACGCGTGATGAAGTAGCATTCCAATTTGCCCTAGCATCGTCATAATGCCCGGTATAACCATAGGATTGAACTGATGAGTCGTAATAAGCACTGAAAGCTGCGCCACCACGCCCCCCTGAGAAAGTGGTTGCGTAAGATAAAGTCGAATAAATCCCAGAAAGAAGAACCAATGAGGAGAAGGATACAATAAGTTTTTTCTTCAAATTTCTAACTCTCATTTTCAACATCCACCACCTTTGTTTTATATGTAGCTAGTTGTGACAACATCGACAACGGAGTACAAACATAAATTTTTGATTTGATCACCTCCATACCGATTTTTTTGTTATTGTCTTGTTTTCTGAGAGGGAACTCAAAATGCAGCGAAAAAACCATAGTTTGTATTAATAACCAACAATATCAATCTTATCTTGGCATATATAATTATGTAAATAGGAATTTAGGCCAGTTTATCTCCTGGTTTTTCTTGCCAATTAGAAGGATAGCAATTATCGGTATACCTACTGCCGCTATAGTTACAAAAAAAGGGCGTTTCTGGAGAACTCCGGGAGCGCCTTTTTTTCATGCGCTGGTTACAACCTGGGCTGGTTTAAACCAACGCTGAAAAGATTCAGGTCGAAACGGGGTAGACTGGCTCACGCTACCAGGTCTAGGGCGGCACAAGTCGCCACCCAAGACCTGCTAAAGCGCCGCTGGAGGACTACTTGGGCCGATAACAAGAGCGCCTAAACCGTGGGAAAGCACCCCGGCCAAGGCGCTCTATGTTTCTGTCCCGCGTTTAACGACCTCCACGGGGCGTAGATCAAAAGCATTTGAAAGAAATATCGGGAGGGCAGAAAACACCATGAACGCTGCATTTCGCCGCTTCCGCATTCGCTCCATCACTCCATTTCGCTAATCATCGTGTTTTCTGCAAAAAAGCAGCACCATGATTCCGCTTCGCTACATCATCGTACTTACCGATTAAAACCGTTTTGAAAGTAGATCAAGGAAGAAGGAGAGAACCGGCATGCTGCCAGTTCCTCTGTATTGAACACGCATTTTCGCCCTTCCGGGATCTGGTTCCATGCGGAAGTCAAAAGGGTTAGAGGAAGCGCAACCTACGTGCTTCCAACCGAATTTTGACCATAAATAATAGAAAGTGGGAATTATTCATGCGGGTGTACAATGACGAAGTTATCACGTTGGTAACAAGTGGCAGAGGGACGGTGCGATACTACATGGGGCGGGAAGCCATTATGAGCTGGTCACATGGCGAGTATGTAGAGTTTGATCGGCAGAGCAGCTATTACGAGCAGCATGAGGATGCCGAAGCCGAGC
>NZ_JTHP01000070.1 GCF_000943545.1 Paenibacillus terrae | reverse complement strand
CCTTCCAGCATCATGGCTGCACTAATTTGATCTGCGTTACCGATACCGGCGGCTCCTGGACCAAATACCAAAACTCGATGCTTGCTTAGTGGGACTCCAGACAGTTTAACACCAGACATAACACCTGCGAGCGTAACTGCACCAGTGCCTTGAATATCATCATTAAATGTCAAAATACTGCTTCCGTATTTATTGATAATGTTCCGGGCGTTGACATTGCCCAGGTCTTCCCAGTGCAGTAGCGCATTCGGAAAATAAGACAGTGCAGTTTGAACATAGGTGTCAATAAATTGGTCATATTGTTCTCCGCGAACACGTTTGTGACGGTTCCCCATATATAAAGGATCTTGCAGTAGTTTCTCGTTGTTCGTACCCGCATCAAGAACAACAGCCAACACCCGGCTAGGATCAATACCAGCGGCGGCTGTATAAACGGCCAATTTACCAATGGAGATATTAATTCCGCCAACTCCCCAGTCCCCGATTCCCAGAATACTTTCGGAATCTGTGGCTACGATGAGGTCAATATCCTCAGGGTCCAGGTTCAAATTTTTAAAAGCTTCTTCAATGGCGGAAAGGTTACCAATAGATAAATACATACCGCCGGGTTTGTGGTATTCATGACTGTATTCCTGTATAGCCTGACCGACCGTCGGAGTATAAACAATCGGAAGCATTTCGCTTAGGTGCTCGGAGAGCAAGCGATAGTAAAGGACTGTATTCCGGTTAAACAGATCGTTTAACGCGATATTTTTACGCAAATTATCTGGTTGGCTCTGAAATTGCTCGTAAACCCGTTGAACCTGTTCCTCAATAGTCAATATGGTAGGAGGAAGGAGACCGTCAAGTCCAAGCTGCTGCCGTTCTTCAAGAGTAAAAGCTACTCCTTTATTCAGTAGTGGATTAGCCAGCAATTCCTTTCCGGTTAATTTGGTTTCGATAGAACCATCTTCAGTCAATTGAAAAGCACGCATTTCTAATTCCTTCTTTCTAGAAAATTACATTTAGTTAAACCTTGAACAATTCGTGAACCAGTATACGCCTTATTTTAAACCAAGTGAACAAGTATGTTGTGTGAAAAATGGTTATATAAGTGTTTACATAAGAAATTTTATGAAAATGTTTTTCAATCATTATTATCTGAAAATTTCATTATATTTTCATTATATTTTCGATAAATTTTACAAAATGTGATTTTTTTCATAGCGAAGCTACTGTGGAGCTGAATGGCTCTTACAATCAGGAATAGAATTTATTTCATTTCATGGATAGGAAGAGATTTTTATAACAGGTGAATAAAGTGAATGAAGAAGAGAGAGGGGGATATACACAATAAGTCACTTGGAGTTCTAACTATGAGACTTTTTTATTTTCAGGCAAACAAAAAAGCCTTGAGTATCAAGGCTTTTTGACGTATAGGACGGATGGGGATCGAACCCATGACCCTTACCCTGTCAAGATAATGCTCTCCCGCTGAGCTACCGTCCTTCGGTTATTAGATAATATCATGTATTAACCATAAATGTAAAGTAGAAAAATAGAAATAAGCTTGTACTTCATTACCATTTATATATATAATTCAAATTTAGTGGGTTTGCAAATTGAAGCAGTGATAAGGGGGAGCGGATGATGGCCGCAGAAATTATTAGTGTGACGACAGAAGAACAGCTACAGGCAGCGATATTGATCCGTACCAAGGTGTTTGTCGAGGAGCAAAAAGTTCCTCTCAATCTAGAAATTGACCATTTTGACAAGCTGGGGGATACTGCACATCACTTGCTAATCTCTGATCATGGTGAGATGGTGGCAACGGGACGCTTGACCTATTATGAGGAAGATACAGCTAAAATGCAACGTATTGCGGTTCTCAAGGAGCATCGCTCCGGGGGGTACGGACGTATATTACTGCTGGCTCTGGAGGAACGCGCACGTGAGCTGGGGCTGCGGCATTCGCTGCTGGATGCTCAATGTCAAGCTGAAAAGTTTTACGAGAAGCTCGGTTACGAGACGATTTCGGAAGAACCTTTTGACGATGCCGGGATTCCACATGTACGCATGCGCAAAAAGCTGTAGCTGGCAGCCCGAAGATGCATATAATTCTGCATAGGGTGCATGCTAGTAAAAGTTCCTCCACTATACTATGGATAAGGAGCGATGCAGCATGGCTAATGTAGAACGGGAACAAATTACGGCAGTACGTAAAAACGGTGATGGTGATCTGACGTCATTCCAGACATCTACCGGACGGGTTTTGGATTACAGTCAGGCTCTAAATGAAATTGAAGCAGGCTCGATTGCCGGGGTCAATGTTTTCAAAGCCAAGGACGGAAGCAAACGGATTCGCGGAGATGCTGATGGAGATCCTACGAATAATTTGGATCAGTTGCCGTTGTTCTGACGTTCATTTCAAGCATCTATCGCTAAGCACATAACTACACGCAAGTATATGCCAAAGCCGCCGGGTTCTTTTTCCAGTTGGAAACCCGGCGGCTTTTTGTTATTTCACTTTGTATCCAGTATTATTTTTGCTCTGTGCGTTCCAGCTCCACAATGTTGTATACGCGCTGTTGCTCCAGAAAGGACATGACTCCAGCTTTTTCCTTGAATTGCTCCATGTCGTCACTATAGTGCATGAGACGAATCCGCTCTTGAAGCTGGATTGGCAAGCTGAGCAGCTCGTCCAACGTCGTATGGACTTCTCCTGCACCCTGTAATTGAACCTCATGCAAAATGCTGCGACAGCCTCGCTCGTGTACCAGTTGATTCAGCAGATCTGGATCAAAGGTCATATCCGCACTATAAAAAAGACGGTCATTAATGAACAGGGAGTAGCTGTCTTTACCGGGGATATGACGGGTAGGAATGAGTTCAACTTCGATGCCGGATACTAAGCTGGTGGGTTCACCAGGCGTCAGCACGTTTACCTCAAACACATCCTCCAGCTTGCCAATCATTCCTTGCTGTGACATGCCGCCCTTGAGCGTATTTTCCCATAATGGATGAATTAGCGGTTCTGCGATACAAAGCACAGGTTTGCGACCATGTAGGATATTCATTTGAAAGCCAAACTCTTCCAGACCCCCGACATGATCGGCGTGAATGTGGGTGATTAGAATGGCGTCAATTTCGGGCAATGGGACACCCATTTGGTGCAGAGCCAGCGAAGCGGTTGTTCCACAGTCGATTAGCAGCTTGCCTTCTCCACTGTCCAGCAGTGCGTTATTGTTGTAATAGTTTTTGGCAAAGGCACTGCCTGTGCCTAGCATTTGTATGGTCAGGCTCATTCGTATTTCACCCTCCAGGCTAAATGTGTATAAATCCTCTTCAGTCGTATCTTACCATCGATGCTGTTAGAAATTAAAGATTTTACGCCATATCAAAAACTTTGGACAATTTGTGATGCCTAGCGCAACTTGTGGAACTGAGCTAGGTATAAATGTAAGACAGAAGTTATTTAACAGATAATGATGGAGGGATATCTAGCGATGAAGTGGAGAAAAGTTATGGCCCTAGTGATGGCCTTTTCGATAATGGGAGGGACCGTTATTTCGGCGGAATCCGCCAAGGACCAAGTGAAGTTGATTATTAACGGTGAGGTGTCGAAGGATGGCGCGGTTGTCATTGATGGCAAAACGTATGTGCCCATTCGGGATTTTAACGGGATTGTCAGTTTTGATCCGTCCGGTGGAAAAGTTGTTTTCGACCAACCAAATGTACACATGTTCTTGTTTAAGGGCGATACGGTGTTCGGTAACGTGAATAAAGGCAACAAAGTGAAATTCAATGTATTCAGTCAGATTGATACGTTGAAAGCGGATATCTCCGGAGTGAAGGTAGCGATTACTGACCCGGCGGGTAACGTGAAAGATATTCAGTCCCAGGATATCAGCGGAGCACAAAAGGATAACTTTTGGTTCCGTACCAACGACTTTACGTATGATTTTAAAACAGCAGGGAATTACCGGGTTGGTTTCTACATTAAAGAAAGTAAAGACAGCAGCTATACACTGGTGTCCGAAAAAGTCATTACAGCGATAAATTAGGCATACCACAAATTGACCTGTACCCTTGATCATGTTACGATACGGGGGAAAATAAAACAATTTGAAGGTAGGTATTTCCATGAGTGATCACAAACATGAACACGGTGAAGCCTGCAACCACGATCATGACCACGAACATGAAGAAATGGTTCTTACGCTAACTGATGAAAATGGCAAAGATGTAGAAATGGTGCTGGTAGAGACCTTTGACGTAGAAAATCACGTTTACGCTCTCCTGCTGGAGCGCGGCAATCCTGAAGCAGACGGCATTATTCTTCGTATGGAAGAAGAAAACGAAGAAATGGTGCTTTACAATATCGAGGACGAAGATGAATGGAAACGTGTAGAAGAGGCATACAGCGAGCTGGTTGCCCAATACGAATAACCTTGGATCTATCGGCTGCTACAACTTTGTAAGCTGATGAAAAAGCCCCCAATCGGGGGCTTTTTTTGTTAAGCATTTAAGATGCTTATAAGATTTTTCAAGCTTGTTACGGCTCAGGAGGCTTAGGAAATGGCGTCCGTTTCAACAATAACCTTCACTTGATGTACGGTCCGGTCCTCCGGTCCTTTTACAGGCAGGCCTACTTCCACATGATCGACAATATAATCAATATTGTCCTGTGAGATCACTTCGCCCGGCAGTAGGATCGGAATACCTGGCGGATATACATAAATGAATTCTGCAATAATGCGTCCAGCAGATTCCTTGAATGGTACCACTTCCGTATCTCCGTAAAAAGCGTCTCTCGGAATCAGGGAGAGCTGGGGGATTTCCTGTATTTTTACATCCAGTTCATGCTGCTGACCTGTAGAATAATGAATAGCAGCCAGCTCACGCAGAGCCTTCAATAAAATCTCAATGTCCTCTTTCGTATCCCCGGGGGTCACCAGACAGAGAATATTGTACATATCGCTAAGCTCAACCTCGATATTGTAGTTTTCTCTCAGCCAATTTTCCACGTCGTACCCAGTAAGGCCTAGATGACGAATATGAATGGTGATTTTGGTCGCGTCATAATTATAGGTTGCCTCTGTACCGAGAATTTCACTGCCAAAGCAATATAATCCTTCAATCTTGTTGACCTCTGCACGGCAGTATTCGGCCAAATCAAGCGCACGTTGCGCTATTTCATAGCCATTGAGAGCCAGATTGCGGCGTGATGTGTCCAGAGAAGCCAGCAGGATATAGGAAGTGGAAGTCGTTGTCAGCATACTGAAAATCGTCTGCACACGCTGCGGATTGACGTATCCGTTTTTGGTATTCACATTCAGAATCGAGCTTTGTGTCAAGGAACCGCCTAGCTTATGGACGCTTGTAGCTGACATATCTGCTCCCGCTTCCATGGCGGACATCGGCAGATCAGGATGAAAATGAATGAGTACACCGTGGGCCTCATCGACCAGGACCGGCACATTATAGCTGTGAGCGAGATCAACTATTTCTTTCAAATCGGCGCACACACCGTAATATGTCGGGTTGATGACGAGGACGCCCTTGGCGTCAGGATGGCGTTCCAGTGCCCGGCGTACGGACTTGGTTGTAATCCCGTGGTGAATACCAAGATTTTCATCACTGACCGGAGATACGAATACAGGCTTTGCTCCAGACAATATAATGGCAGACATTATAGATTTGTGTACATTTCGGGGTACAATAATTTTATCACCTGGCAAGCAGATGGACATAATCATAGTAATGATAGCTCCACTTGTACCCTGTACACTGTAGTAAGTATAATCTGCTCCATAGGCTTCTGCCGCAAGCTTTTGGGCTTCTTCGATGACACCCGTAGGTTGATGCAGATCGTCCAATGGAGCGATGTTGATCATATCTATGGAAAAGGCATTATCCCCCATAAATTCGCGAAATTCCGGATCTGCCCCCACTCCCTTTTTATGACCTGGGATGTGAAATTGAACCGGGTTGCTCTGAGCGTGCTTTTTCAAAGCAGTAAAAAGCGGGGTGTTGCTTTGATTCATTAGTGTTGTCACAACCTTTCGTGCAGGATTTCGACAATCCTGGCAAGTGATAATAGAACAAAATTGAGTATAGCAGTTTGAAGTAGGAATGCAAGCGGTTGACGGTGCTTTTATTTGTGAATGAGAGGAGCATGGAGACAACCCGGACTTTATGACGAAAAAACGAAGGTAGAGGATGTGGGACAGATGAAACAAATCGGAAGAGAAAAAAATCCTCGGCGGTTATGGTCTCCCTTTTTTGCGGAATTATGGGTACTGGTATTTCTGGTTGAATTTATGAAGGGATCTCTTCTGGTAGCTATCCTGCCGGTATATATGGGAGAAACGCTCGGACTGTCAGCCGGAATCATCGGTCTGGCCTTTTCGCTCCAGTATTTTGGTGACAATGCGTTCCGGGCACCGGCGGGCTGGATAGCTGAACGGCTCGGCTACCGGGGAACGATGTCGACCGCGTTGCTGTTTACACTTGTTGCGGTGATCATGCTAAGCGTGCTGACAGAGCCAGTGTGGCTCGTAGTTGCCTGTCTGTTGCTCGGTCTGGGCACTTCTCCGCTCTGGCCTTGTGTCATGACTGGAACGACTGAAATGTCCGGGCCTAACAACAGCAATGGTGCGGCGATGGGCACATTGGAAATTGCGTCCATGGGCGGAACTGGAATGGGGCCGCTTGTTATGAATTTCGCTATGGCACATTATGGTCATTCCTACGGAATGGTGTTTATGATTTTGACAGGATGCAGCATTTTGTTATTGCTGGTCTCCCTTATGCTGCCCGGACGGAAAGAGTCTGCCGACAAAGGAGCGCTGCAACGGAGCGCTTTGGTGTCCTCCGACGGTCTTGCAAAACAAAAGCTGAAGCTGCTGGGAGGAATCAAGGAGACGATCATTACACTCAAAACAAAACTTGATGTAAACCCGTTAATTTACCCGGCGCTGTTTTTGCAGTCGTTTGTTATCGGTCTAATCAGCCCGGTATTGACGCTGTACGCCCGTACGGACCTCGGGATTTCGCCGAATTTGTACAGTGTACTTCTAATTGCTGGCGGCGGGGTAACGGTGCTGGCGCTTATTCCTTGCGGAAAGCTGGTGGATCGGCTCGGAACAGAATACTTTCTGCACGCCGGTTTTTTACTTGCCGGGATTACGCTGTTTTTCTTTTCCGCCGTCCGATCAATTCCGCTTGTGTTTGTATCCGTAGCCCTTATCGGCTTGGGCTATGCGCTCATTTTGCCTGCATGGAATACCTTCCTCGCTAAATTGATCCCAGAAAGCGAGCGAGCGACGATATGGGGCTTTTTTCTGACACTCCAAGGTTCAGGTATGGTCATCGGTCCGCTCGTTTCAGGAGTGCTGTGGGACCGCGCAGGACACACAGCTCCATTTATCATCAGCGGAGTTGTAATGCTGCTTATGTTCGGCTGTCATTTGGCTTTGGCGCGTAATCCGCGCAGAAAGACGGCCAAAGCCTGAACAGCAGCTTGATTAGCTAATGCTGGTTACTCTTTCGAGAAGGCAATTTGGTACAGTGGCAGCAAACGCTCAAAAGTAGAACGCACTGTCTGTAGCAATGCAGCTCCGTCACTGGCGAGTGGGTCGTCCCGGTCGATACGGATACCACACATGACTTCGGCTTTTTTTACCTGCTGTAGCTTGTCGATGATCGTTTGAAAATCCTTCTCGTCCATTTGTTTTTGCTCTGTACCTTCCGGGGCCATATGGTCCATGGACCAGTAAAAATGATCAGGTATGTTAGAGCGTACATCGCTCAGGTTGGCTTTGAGTGCCTGGGCAAACGTAGTTTTATTCGGACTTTCATAAATAATCGCAAAAATGACGAATAGATGTGAAGCAAACATACCTACCTCAAAATGCGGTAACGCCTTGTATCCACGCTTGTTCGCCGCCCAAGCTACCCAAGAATCCTTGGGTGGGTTTACTTTGCGCCGTGCATGTTTTGCAACGTGAACGTGCATAGGCTCGCCACACAAGTCCGTCAGGAAAGGAGCCAACTCCGCACCAATCGCTTCCAGTTTGGGTCGAACCTGTTCAATCAG
Source organism: Paenibacillus terrae (assembly GCF_000943545.1). GTDB lineage: Bacteria > Bacillota > Bacilli > Paenibacillales > Paenibacillaceae > Paenibacillus > Paenibacillus terrae_A. Next base: position 20,509 of record NZ_JTHP01000070.1, on the reverse strand, counting down.
TACCTCCATGCGAGGCTCCAGCCCCGGTATTTCAAAAACATCAAAGTCCTTTGCTGTAAATCCACTGAACGTCATACCTTTTCCTCCTGTAACTGGGTTAAGCCATTTCGTGTGGCGTAATATGTCCGATTATAGCATAACGTCAGCAGGCTTGACCGACTTTAGGCCGGGTTTGGGACAAGCGCATAAGGCAAAAGTAGGATTGTGCGTTGTTACTCATAAAAATAGGTCAAATAACCAAGTACCCTTACATAAAATGAAGTATAAAATAGAGCAAGGGAAGATCAAGCGGGAAAGCCGCAGGCTTGCTGTAGCCGGACTTCTTGAATCGGACTTGAAAAAGGAGGGAATGCCGTGAACAAGGGCTGCGAGGTAGAATATTGTAATTTGGAGCTCCGGTTTAGCCGTCGGCATATCCATAATCTGATCAAGGATTTGATATCGGAAGGATATTCGCTGTACTGGAGCGAGGATGAGTCGTACCTGGTGCTGTCGGTAAGGACCGGACGCAAGCTGGTGAAGCTTCGTTTTCAACAATTGCGTACAGGGCACTACAAGTTGGCCGGAGATTATGTGATCCGCGACGCCAAGCTGGCGGAGTGGTTGGAAAAGCTGATTGGAAGCACCCGAGGCCATGCCATTGTCAAAAGAGTCAAGGACCATCATATTTTGGTGGAAAATATTTTGTTCGGTGAGGTCATTCGTCTGGTCGAGGTTACTGGTTTTAAGCAACGCGTTATTTATCAGAAGGGACCAGTGCTGTCAGCGCAGGAGATGGAGGAAATGTATATTTCCAATGAGGGAGAGACCCGACTGCTGCTGCTCAGAATGCAAGTGGATGATGAATTGGAGAAGCTTTTCACGGCAATGACAGAGGGAGATACGACCAGAGCCGAGAACTGCCATGAACGCCTGCAAGCGCTATCCCGCCAGCTGCTGATGATGGAAGCATAATGATGTAGATTTAGTATAATTGAACACCTCATGAAAATGGGGTGTTTTGATCTGCGAATAGACAGGGGTTCACTTCTGACACCAAAAACGTTAAAATAGAATTGCACGTGTTCCGATTCACATAAAGTGTAATGCGGTAAAGCGGCGATATAGAATAAAAAAATATGTTGCAAAGGATGAGGAACCAGATGGCAAAACAGCAGATTGGTGTGATCGGCCTGGCGGTAATGGGTAAGAATTTGGCCCTTAATATTGAGAGCAGAGGCTTCACCGTCTCGGTATTTAACCGCTCTCCCGAAAAAACGCATGATCTTATCAAAGAAGCAGAAGGTAAGAAACTGACGGGTACTTTCTCCATTGAAGAATTTGTGAACTCACTGGAATCGCCCCGTAAAATCCTGATCATGGTTCAAGCTGGTAAAGCAACGGATGCCACGATTGAGCAGCTTGTGCCTCATCTGGACAAGGGCGACATTATTATAGACGGAGGCAATGCCTACTTCCCTGATACACAGCGCCGCAGTAAGGAGCTGGAGGAAAAAGGATTCCGCTTTATTGGTACAGGCGTATCCGGTGGCGAAGAAGGTGCCTTGAACGGTCCTGCAATTATGCCGGGTGGACAAGAAAGTGCCTACAAGCTGGTAGAGCCGATTCTGACAGCAATCTCTGCAAAAGTAGAAGGCGACCCTTGCTGTACATATATCGGTCCCGACGGTGCTGGTCACTATGTAAAAATGGTGCATAACGGTATCGAGTACGGCGACATGCAATTGATTGGTGAGGCTTATCACCTGTTGAAATCGGTCCTGAATGTGAATGCGGAAGAGCTTCATGAAATCTTCACAGAATGGAATAAAGGTGAGCTGGACAGCTACCTGATCGAAATCACGGCTGACATCTTCTCCCAATATGATTCCGAAACAGGCAAACCAATGGTAGACGTTATTCTGGATGCAGCAGGTCAAAAAGGTACTGGTAAATGGACAAGCCAAAGCGCGCTGGATCTGGGCGTGCCACTGTCTATGATTACCGAATCCGTATTTTCCCGCTTCCTGTCTGCTATGAAAGACGAGCGCATTGCGGCAAGCAAAGTGCTGAGCGGTCCTAATGCTGAATCCTTCAGCGGGGACAAAAAAGAATTTATCGAAAGCGTACGTAAAGCATTGTTCGCAAGTAAAATTGTGTCTTATGCTCAAGGGTTTGCTCAAATGCGTGCAGCTTCCGATGAATACGATTGGGATTTGAAATACGGAAAAATCGCTATGATCTTCCGCGGAGGTTGCATTATCCGTTCGCAATTCCTGCAAAACATCAAGGATGCGTATGACCGCGATCCTGCTCTGAAAAACCTGTTGCTGGATTCCTACTTCAAAAATGTAGTAGAAACTTACCAAAACGCATGGCGTCAGGTGATTTCCGTGGCTGTATCTCAAGGTATTCCAGTGCCAGGCTTCTCCAGCGCGCTCGCATACTATGACAGCTATCGTACTGAGCGTCTGCCAGCAAACTTGCTGCAAGCGCAACGTGACTACTTCGGTGCGCATACGTTCAAACGTGTGGATAAAGAAGGCGTATTCCATCACCAATGGTTCTAATAAATTGATGGATATGTAAGGATAGCATTAATGTAATACAACGGAAGCTTTTTTTACCCTTGTGGTAGAAGAAGCTTCCGTTTTTTGATTTCGTGGATGGTTGATTGGATGAGGATGAAGCTGGAGGATTGTGTAATCTTTTGGCGCTGTGGTATGATAAGAACAAGATATTTTAACGCATTACCGCGTCTAAGCTTTGGGTTATAGCAAAAAGACGGGAAGATCCCGTCTCTTGTGGTGAGCAGCATTTTACTGCTCTTGTGACCATTGCAGCATACCGCCGGTCATGTTAGTGCAGCCTTCATAACCGAGCTGTTGTAAATATTCGCAGGCTCGTTCGCTACGATAACCGCTCCGGCAAATAAAGATAATTTCACCGGTACGTTCAATTTCCTCAAGACGACTCGGAATCTGTCCGAGCGGAATATGCTTGGCACCGTCAATCATGCCTTCCGCTACTTCTTCTGCCTCGCGAACGTCGATCAATTGCAGTTGTTCTCCTGCTTGCAGGCGTGCGCGAAGCTCGGAAGGTTCAATCAGGGCGATTTGCGTCATGGCTAGACCTCTTTTCTAATGTAAAATGGGTGCTGCGTGTGTTATTGACGTGTGCAAAACATCACACTCTCCATGTATGATAGCGAAGCTATCTCTAAGCTGTCAATTGGGCTAATCTAAAGACAGATAGAGACTAATCAATCTGATGGATTAAACTCCGGTAGACCTAGATGAATATTGTATATTTTTTTGGGTAGAGAAATGAACGCTACAGCTTGTATAATTAACGTAAACTAGGATGGTTTGAATCGAAAAGGAGCATGTACAATATGGATGTTATCGTTAGACCTACCCCTTCCTTACAGGGAGAGATTGGGGCCTTGTCCTCCAAAAACTACACTACACGCTATCTGCTCACAGCAGCGCTTGCCGATGGAGAAAGTACCATTTATTTTCCGGCACACAGTGAGGATAGTGATGCTATGCGTCGTTGTATCGCTGATCTGGGGGCAGTGCTGGAAGAGGATGACGAAAAAATTGTCATTACGGGTTTTGGTAGCCATCCTCGTGCTGTGAAGGAGTTAAATGTGGGGAATGCCGGAGCGGTGCTCCGTTTTTTGATGGGAATTGCATCCTTATGTCCGGATGTTACTTTCGTTAATACATATCCTGACTCATTGGGTAAACGACCACATGATGATCTAATTGATGCGCTGGGCCAATTGGGTGTGAGAGTGGACCATCGCGAAGGTAAGTTGCCAATTCGTATCCAGGGCGGTCAAGCTAAGGGCGGCAAAATTCAGGTGTCCGGTTCGGTTAGCTCACAATATTTGAGCGCTTTACTATTCCTTACACCTTTACTGGAGAAAGACAGCGAAATCGAGGTGCTGCATGATCTGAAGTCCAAGGTGGTTATTGGTCAGACGCTGGAGGTGCTCCAAGAGGCAGGTATAATCATTCATGCAAGTGACGATTATATGTCTTTCCGTGTTCCGGGACGACAATCTTATCAGCCCCGCACGTATACAGTGCAGGGGGATTACCCGGGCAGTGCCGCGGTGCTGGCAGCGGCTGCCGTAACGAACTCGGATGTCACCATCCATCGGCTAAAGGAACAGAGCAAGCAGGGAGAACGTGCTATTGTAGATGTGCTTCGCATGATGGAAGTACCGCTGACGCACAAGAACGACACAGTTGTCGTGAAGGGGAATGGACGTTTGAAGGCAATCGAGTTTGACGGCGATGCTGCAACCGATGCTGTGCTGGCCATGGTGGCTGCCGCTGTATTTGCTGACGGCACGTCCCGTTTTTATAATGTGGAAAATTTGCGGTACAAGGAATGTGATCGCATTACCGATTATTTGAACGAACTGACCAAGGCCGGAGCTCGCGTGGAGGAACGTCAGGCTGAAATTATCGTACATGGCCGACCAGAGGGGGTCGAAGGCGGCGTTGAAATCAACGCGCATTTTGATCACCGTGTTATTATGGCTTTGACGGTAGTTGGTCTACGGGCCCAGAAACCGCTGGTGATCAAGGATGCGCATCATGTTGCCAAATCATATCCGCAATATTTTGACCATCTGACGACGCTTGGCGCCTCTGTAGAGTGGGTAAAATAATAGTAAGCTTTAGAAGTGAACAGGAGGGAACAGGATGGCTTTTGAAAATCCGTCAAGAGAAGAGATCAAAAGCATTTTGGAACAAGTAGGCAACATTGCGGTTGTAGGTTTGTCTGATAAATCGGACCGGACCTCGTATATGGTGTCTTATGCTATGCAAAAGCGGGGATACCGGATTATTCCGGTTAATCCTGCGGCAGCGGGGCAAACGATTTTAGGAGAAACTTGCTATGCAAGTCTCGAAGAAGTACCTGAGCCTGTGGAACTGGTCAATGTATTCCGTCGCAGTGAGTACTGCGCGGAGGTTGCTCGTGAGGCAGCTGCCATTGGTGCCAAGGTTTTGTGGCTTCAACAGGGCATTATCAGCCAGGAAGCCGCTGACATCGCGCAGGAGCATGGAATGACGGTTATTATGGATCGCTGCATTAAGGTAGAGGATTCCGTAACCCAAGCTGTACGCAAAGGATAATTTGGACATGAAGAAAAACCTTCGCCCCGATGAAATACGGGGAGAAGGTTTTTAGTGTCGAATTAAACTATATTTGGCTTTACTTTTTTTCACTCAGTTGCTTGTTTAAGTTTAGTCAGGAGCCGTATATTATACTTACAGGAATCCATATAATGTATGTAGGCCATTATGGTGATATTATCTTGGTGAATTCGCTTATTTTATTGGTTATGGTAATGGAATCGCTGCTGCATTCCCCTTTGTTTCGGAATAACATGGTCCAAGCTGATAAACAAGCAATTATAACTTAAATAAGCCATTTAAATGGAGTTATTCAGATCTTTAAAAGCGTATATAAGTATTTTTTATCAAGCAAGAGAATCGCTTTGACAAAAGTATTTATTCGGCTTACCATCAGGGATAGAAAGGAGAGGAATGCCATGAATTGGCTCGGATCCTTACAACAGCTTGGTCGTGCTGTCATGCTCCCGACGATGGTGTTACCGGCTGCTGCTATATTACTAAGTCTCGGTAGCCTTCCCTGGTCCACTTGGGGATTTCCAATGGTGTCTGATATGGCTAATGCGGCAGGGAACGGGATTTTTTATTTTTTGCCGTATTTGTTTGCGGTTGGTGTAGCACTCGGCATGTCAAATCAGGCAGGTCAGGCGGGATTGGCGGCATTGGCTGGTATGGCAATATATGATCAGGTCACATTGAGATTTGGAAACGGACTCATTCATCCGGCGACGCTCATTGGCATCATTTTAGGTGTCATTTCAGGGGTGGCGTATAACCGCTTCAAAAGCATTAAGCTGCCCGAGGTACTCCAATTTTTTGGAGGGACTCGATTTGTTTTACTGCTAATTGGCTTGTTCTCCGCCGTGTTCGCAGGACTGATGCTGATTGTGGCTCCACTCATTCAGAGAGGATTACAGTTTATAGCAGGTCTGGAATTGAGCTTGGGCGGCTTTGGATTGTTTGTTTATGGTATTTTGTATCGGGTGCTGGCGGCTTTTGGCCTTCATCATCTGCTTAATAATATATTCTGGTTTCAACTGGGTACATATAAAACACCGTCAGGCAACATAGTGCAGGGGGATTTACCCCGATTTTTTGCTGGAGATCCGACGGCGGGCTATTTTATGTCAGGGTTGTTTCCGATCATGATGTTTGCGATTCCAGCCATTGCGCTGGCAATTATTCAGGAAGCACGTGAAGACTTGAAGCCAAAGGTGCAAAAGACATTTTTGACTGCTGCCCTGGTCTGCTTTTTTACCGGTGTATCGGAACAAATCGAGTTTGCCTTTTTGTTTGCTGCTCCTTATTTGTTCCTTGTTCATGCAGTCATGTCCGGTCTGGCTATGTGGCTTACCTTTGAGCTGGATATTCATCACGGTTTTTCATATTCAGCGGGTTTTATAGATTACGTACTCAATTTCCATCTGTCACATAACGCCTGGTTGTTGATTCCGTTAGGGGTGGCGTATGGGCTGGTGTATTATGTGCTATTCCGCTGGGCGATTCGGAGGTTCCGTATTCCCACTCCAGGTCGCGAGGAAGGTTCAGTTCTGGAGGATTGGGCAGGCAATATTCCCTACAGCGCTCCGCTCATTTTGGAGGCGCTCGGCGGGAAGGAAAATATTGTTCGGGTGGAAGCCTGCATTACACGATTGCGCCTCACCGTCCACAATGACCGGCTGATTGATACTGGAGCGATAAAAGCTTTGGGCTCGGCCGGACTCATCAACCTGGGCGGGGGAAACTTGCAGGTTGTATTCGGTACGTATTCGGAGCTGATTCGTGAGGAAATCGCGAAGCTTATGGAGCGTGATCTTCCTCAAGTGTTGTTCAACGCTCCTGTGCACGGAAAAATGCTGCCGATTCACGAGGTGCCGGACAAAATTTTTGCGACGAAGCTGGTCGGGGACGGAGTTGCTTTTGTTCCCGAACGAGGTGAACTTGTGTCTCCGGTGTATGGTACGGTTATGCATTTGTATCCTACCATGCACGCTTTGGGCATTTCTACACGAGAGGGACTTGAGGTTCTGCTTCATATAGGGATTGATACTTCACAGCTAAAAGGGAATTTTACTGCTATGGTAGAAGCAGGTGATACGGTGGAACCGGGACAATTGCTGATTAAATTTGATTTGCAGGCGCTGCGGGAACAAGCTCCATCTTTAGTGACCCCTATGGTCATTACGAATCCGGATCGCGTGAAGTCATGGAGCTTTGCTCCGTTTAAAACAGTGAAAAAAGGTCAGACCTCGGTAATGTCCGTTGTGCTGCATGACAGGAATGTTGGAGGGGTAGAGACATGATAGAAGGCATCGGCGCCGCAGCAGGTGTGGCAATCGGGAAGGCTTTTGTCCTGCCGAGCTGGGAGTGGGATTTACCTGAGCAGAAAATGGATGCGGTGGATCTCGCAAAGGAATTCGAGCGGTTGTATGAAGGGATACGCACATCCAAAAGTGAAATCCAGTTTATTAAGGATGAGTTTCGGGAAATGGTGGGACCGGAGGAATCCAGCATTTTTGATGCGCATCTGGCTATATTGGAGGACCCTGAATTCATGAACGAAGTTCGTGGAATCATCGAGCGTCAATATAAAGCAGCCGAGGTGGCTGTTAAGGAAGCAATTGACCATTTTGTGACGATGTTTGATCTGCTGGATGATGAATATATGAAGGAGCGGGCGATCGACATCAAGGATGTGGGGAATCGGTTGCTCAAGCATTTGCTGGGTGCGCCGGAAGTAACTCTTCCGAAGGACACACAGCCTTACATTCTGGTAGCCAAGGAGCTTTCTCCATCTCAATCGGCCCACTTGAATCCAAGCTATGTATTAGGAATTGTAACTATGAATGGGGGCAAAACATCGCATTCCGCGATCATGGCCCGTGCGATGGGCATTCCGCTTGTTTCGGGACTGGAGAGCAATCTCAATTTGCCTGTCCAGACTGGGGATATGATGGTTGTCGACGGAGACTTGGGTAAGGTTTATGTGAAGCCGGAGAAATCCATTATTGATCATTATACGGCATTACGTGATGAGCAGCTCCGCAGAAAAGAACAGCTTCAGGTGCTCGCTTCCGTGGAAGCTGTGACCAAGGATGGAACTGAAATGAGGCTGGCAGCGAATATCAGTTCTGTCAAGGAACTGGAGGCGGCATTGAAGCATGGGGCGCAGGGTGTTGGACTGTTCCGCACGGAATTTTTATATATGGATCGAAACTCTGCACCGGATGAAGATGAGCAGTATGAAGTGTATCGGCTGGTAGCAGAAAAGGCAGGAAACCACTCCGTTGTTATCCGTACATTGGATATCGGCGGGGATAAACCGCTGGACTATCTTCAACTGCCGGTGGAAGAAAACCCGTTTCTCGGCTATCGCGCTATACGCATCAGTCTCGATTGGAAGGAATTATTCAAGACACAACTGACAGCTATTTTACGTGCCAGTGCGGCAGGGAATATCAAGGTCATGTATCCGATGATCTCATCGGTGGAGGAGATCCGCCAGGCGGATGCGATCTTGAAGGAAGCTATGGCGGATTTGGATGCGAGAGGGGTTGCCTACAATCCACATATCCAGCAAGGGATTATGATCGAGGTGCCAGCGGCAGCAATGATTGCCGATCTACTCGCTGCTGAAACAGATTTTTTCAGTATAGGCACGAATGATCTGGTACAGTATGTGCTGGCCGTAGACCGTATGAACGAGCAGATTGCCCATATGTACCATCCATACCATCCGGCTGTGCTGCGGATGCTGCGTATGACGGCACAGGCGGCTCATCAAGCGGGGATTGATGTGAGTGTCTGCGGTGAAATGGCAGGAGATGAACGCTCCATTCCCTTGTGGCTGGAGTTGGGAATACACCAGCTAAGCATGTCTCCCCAGTCTTTACTGCGAGTTAAGCATCGTGTGCTGAACACGTCCGCAGCTAAGGCAACACTGGTTGCCCAGGCGTGCTTCAGCATGTCTACTGGCGCGGCGATCGAAGACAAGCTGACCGCAGTTAGTGTCAGTTGTATTTCAGTCGGGCCTGGACGGCAGTAAGTAATCATGCAAGGGCTGTGTAGCTTGTTTTGAAATAAAAAACACCTTCAAAACCATGGATAACGTGGTGATTTTGAAGGTGTTTTTGCTTATTTTATTGAACTGCCTTATTTCTTTGCGTTGTTTGCCAACAGATCGCAGAACGCTTTTCCATAAGGCGGAAGGTCAGGCGGGCGGCGGGCAGATACGATATGTCCGTCTGTCACGACAGCTTCGTCCTTCCAGATGGCTCCTGCGTTTTCCATATCATCACGAATGCCCGGTGTGGATGTTACGGTGACACCGCCCAAAATTTTGGCGGAGATCAGCACCCAGCCTGCGTGGCAAATTTGCCCGATGGGTTTGTGGGCGGCGTGAAACTCCTGTACAAGTTGAATCACCTTGGGATAGCGGCGCAGTTTATCCGGCGCCCAGCCTCCGGGGACAAGAATCCCGTCATAATCGCTGCTGTTCAATTCCTCAAAGGCATATTCCGCTTCAGCAGGTACGCCATATTTTCCGATATATTTTTTACCCTTTTCAGCACCGGCCAAATGCACTTCGGCGCCTTCTTCACGGACGCGGTACACGGGGTACCATAGCTCCAGATCCTCGAATTCCTCATCTACCAGGGCGATAACCTTTTTTCCGGCAAGTCTCGACATCTAACCATCCTTTCGTACGTCACTTGATGACATGCTGTTTTATATCTGTACCTATACATCTTAAGAAAAAGAGCGCCGGAAGTCCATTCCTCTGCACATTCTCATAAATTGACTAGCTCTTTTAATACTAGCATCACCATTCCGTAACCCACTAAACCTTTGGTAATTTGTTCATAGCTGCAATCTGTGGAAGGATTTGAGGTCCCAAAGTCGAAATAAAAAAGAGTGTGAAAAATTTTATAGAGTTAACAAATCTTTTATAGACTAGTAGATAGATATATCTGGATTCTGATGAAATCCTCATATAGCTTGATCCTACGTAATGAGGTGGTTAAATGCATAAGCAATGCCAATGCGGTAAACCGATGGGGCTGGAGTTGAGAAAGGTAGTTTATGCGGACAAGGTTGAAATTTTACATGTTCCCGTATTTTCATGCCCTTCATGCTTCTCCAGTGAGGTTTTGCAGCATGTAACGAAGGACATCAAGGAGCTATTGCAAAATTTGGGGAGCAAGCCTACGGCTCGGCGCATTTCCTTTGCCCGTAACAACGAGCTGGCTGAAATTATTCGCAGGCTGGTGCTGGAGGAAGCGGACAATCCTAATGTGGACTGGCAATCCTCTTTGGAGGAGCGAATGGAGCTTCGAATCAATCTGCTGCTGGACCTTTATCGTTATGCGAGAAGTCTGGGAGATGAGGATTGGATGAACGATGTACAGAAAAGATTGGGGCAATTATCCGGTTTTACCAGTGAATCGGTGTTTATGAATACAAAAAACTAAAAAAATGAAAATTTTCATGGTCACCATTGGATTTTACATGTTCTTTTTGTTAGGATGTGAATAGGACATACGACAATACGCGGAAAGGAATGTATATCCAATGGCGACGATGACAAAAATGACTACTGTTCAACAATTAAATGCGGCGCTGGAAGCGTCATCAGACAAGGCATTGCTTCTTTTTAAACATAGCACGCGCTGTCCGATTAGCTCTGGCGCACATCAGGAACTGGAGTCCTATTTGCAAGGCACTCCCAACGAAAATATTGAATACGGTATCATTTATGTAGTAGAAGACCGGCCGGTGTCCAATGAGGCTGCGAACAAGCTCCAGCTGCAGCATGAATCACCGCAGGCCATTTTGATCAAGGGCGGAGAGGTTGTCTGGCATACATCCCATTCGAATATCACTGCGCGTGCGCTTCACGATCATTTGGTATAGATAGAATGAGCGCTGTCGTTGCATAAAGTAGTATTTTGTCGTATCATAGTTCTAATTAGTTGTTCTTGGATTCGGTTGAAAATTTATTGGCAATGGAGAGAAGGAATTTGACGGTAACGATCTATGATGTAGCTCGCGAAGCTGGTGTCTCAATGGCGACAGTGTCCCGTGTAGTTAACAATAATCCTAACGTAAAACCTCAGACACGCAAGAAGGTATATGAAGCGATTGAGCAATTGGGATATCGGCCTAATGCGGTGGCTAGAGGTCTGGCCAGCAAGAAGACAACAACCGTCGGCGTGGTTATCCCTGATATATCAAACTCAATTTTCGCAGAGATTGCGCGGGGCATTGAGGATATTGCGAATATGTATCACTATAACATTATTTTGTGTAATGCCGATAAGAGGAAAGAAAAAGAGATTCGTGTCATCAATACGCTGCTCGAAAAGCAGGTTGATGGACTTCTGTTCATGGGTGGCACAGTAACGGACGAGCATATTCAGGCCTTTCATACGGCTGCGGTTCCTATCGTTCTGTGCGCAACGAGTGATGAGAAAGGCAGCTATCCTTCGGTTGATATTGACCATGAAGCCGCTGCTTTTGATGCAGTGAATACATTGATCCGCCACGGGCACCGTCAAATCGCGATGATTAGTGGTACTCTTCAGGACCCTGCGAACGGCTATGCACGTTTCCAAGGCTACAAGAGAGCGCTGGAAGCAGCAGGAATGGAGTATCAGGAAGATCTCGTGCGAATCGGGAACTATCGTTATGAGTCCGGTGTGGAGGCAATGAAGTATTTCCTGGGCCTCAAGAAAAAGCCAAGCGCAATTTTTGCGGCTACGGATGAAATGGCAATTGGTGCGATTCATAGCATTCAGGATGAAGGCTTGAAAGTACCGGACGATTTCTCTGTCATCAGTGTGGACAATATCCGTATGGCTTCCATGGTTCGTCCGCAGCTTACGACAGTAGCGCAACCGATGTACGATTTGGGTGCAGTAGCGATGCGTTTGCTGACCAAGCTGATGAAGAAGGAAAATGTGGAAAATCCCCGCGTTATTTTGCCGCATGAAACGATTTTGCGGTTGTCGGTTAATTATTTAGACTAGACAAATTTGTTAACAGGATAGACCTTCGATGAAAGCTCCTTTTATGGGGCTTTTTTCGTGAATACATAGTCCATAATGCACATCATTAAACAAAGAATAGAGGGATTTGAGATGAGCCGAATTTATGGATTAATTGGTGCCATGGATGAAGAAATTGAGCTGCTGCTTGCTGCAATGACTGAAGCTAGTAAGTCGGTCAAGGCTGGAATCACCTATACAAAGGGAGTCATTCACGGTCAACAGGTTGTCGTATGCAAGTCCGGTGTAGGTAAGGTCAATGCTGCGGTAACGACACAAATCCTTATCGATAGCTTTGGAGCGGAACAAATCATATTTACAGGAGTGGCAGGGGCAGTGCATCCGGATTTAAATATTGGGGATATTGTGATTTCCTCCACATGTATGCAGCATGATATGGATGTAACGCCTTTGGGTTATGCCAGAGGGGTCATTCCTTATCAGGATACCTCGGAGTTTGCGGCTGATCCTGATCTTGTTCGTCTGGCTGAGCAAGCCTGTCAATCCTTCGGCGATCGTTATATTGTCGGCAAGGTGCTTTCCGGTGACCAGTTTGTCGCCAGCCGTGAGCTGGTAGCTGCATTGCATCAGGAGATGGACGGTGCTTGTACCGAGATGGAGGGCGCAGCAGTGGCGCAGACAGCCCATATGAACGCTGTGCCTTACGTTGTCCTCCGCTCTATGTCTGATAAGGCAGACGGATCTGCCCACGTTAATTTTGGCGAATTTACAGTAGCATCTTCCCATCGTTCGCATCGAATTGTGGAATATATGCTGAAGCATTTGGGTTAAATGGCTAGTGGTGTAACATTTTAATACATGAACCTTCTCACAAACCGGATACGGTCAAATTGTTCCCGTGATGTGAGGGGGACATCCTCTCCCATTCGGACCATTAGGCAATTCGCCGGGTGGGAGCATATTTCGGGATCATCCGTAGCGTACCAGACCATATCCACCGTTTTCATCAGACGTTCCATCATGCGGCGGTATTCCCATACGGAGAGACCGCTGCCTTTTAAATCCCAATGCCAATAGTACTCAGTCGTAAAAATGATATAGGATTCCAGTTGTCCGTCCTCAAAGGCGACCCGGATCATTTGGCTTCCCAGACCCAGTCCGCGATATTCGTCGGCTACCTCAATCGCTCCAAGCTCCAGCAGGTCCTTCATTCCGGCTTCCGACCAGCGTTCCATCTCATCCGGATAGTGAAAAGTCACGTATCCGAGAATGGTTTCCCCATCATGAGCGATGATAATCCTGCCTTCCGGTAGTCCCGAAATATCCATCAGCGCGTCGAATTGCTCCTTCGGCTTGCGAAAGGCGTCCAGTTGTGAATGCATTTGAAATGAACGCAGTTGATCAGCGGATACGGGGCCTTCTACGTAGATCTTTTGCCCGTTATGGCTCAGCGTGTCCAAATGGTGCAGTTTTAAATGCTGCATACATGCGCCTCCTTCTTTGCCGTGACCTAGCTCTCCATATCCCCTACTTATAGCAAAAAAACAAATAAATGAAAAGGATGGTCGTCACATCCTCACCTATGATATACTGTTTTAGACATAAATTGTTCACAATTAGTCGCTTATCAGATGTTAAACAAAGGAATTGACATGCTTGTATTGAATTTGTAAGCGTTATCATGTTCTGTATTATTCTCATTATATCGTGAGGAGGCTGAACGCATGAAGATTGAAGAACTCCAGGCTGTAGTTCCCACATCCAACATGGGCCCGTATGAACAAGCTTACAACCGCTTTCAGTGGGAAGATGCAGAGCGTCATTTTACGTGGTATGAATCAGGCAAAGTGAACATGGCGCATGAAGCGATTGACCGACATGTAGAGGAAGGGAGAGGCAGCAAGACGGCGTTGTTGTATTGTGACGCGAACCGCCATGAAGCCTACACCTTTTCTCAGTTGCGTGCCAGCTCCAACAGGTTTGGTAATGTGCTGCGAAAATACGGCATTGGCAAAGGGGAACGGGTATTTATATTCATGCCGCGTTCACCTGAGCTGGTCATTAGTCTGCTTGGCATTTTGAAGGTAGGCGCAGTCGTCGGGCCTTTGTTTGAGGCGTTTATGGAAACGGCGGTCAAGGATCGGCTGGAAGATAGCGGGGCGGTGGCGCTGGTGACGACGCCTGCACTTCTCTCGCGCGTAAAGCGTGAGGAACTTCCGGAGCTGCGGCATATTTTTGTGGTTGGCGACGTGGACGAACGGGAGCAAGGGATTGTTGATTTTGAAACGGAAATGCTTGCGTCCTCCGAGGAACTTGAACCGGAATGGCTGAGTCGTGAGGATGGGTTGATTATTCATTACACGTCAGGCTCAACGGGCAAGCCTAAAGGCGTGTATCATGTGCAAAACGCGATGATTCAGCACTATTATACCGGAAAAATGGTGCTGGATCTGCGTGAAGATGATGTGTATTGGTGTACAGCCGATCCCGGTTGGGTTACCGGAACGTCATATGGCATTTTTGCCCCATGGCTGAATGGAGTAACAAATGTTATTCGTGGCGGTCGTTTTAGCCCCGAGGACTGGTATCGAACCATTGAGCGTCACGAGGTGACCGTATGGTATAGCGCTCCTACGGCGTTTCGGATGCTCATGAGCGCAGGGGAGGATATCGTTGACAAATATGATCTCGGAAGCCTGCGGCATGTGCTGTCCGTCGGAGAGCCGCTGAATCCCGAGGTGGTGCGCTGGGGCTGGCAGGTATATAAGCAGCGTATTCATGATACCTGGTGGATGACGGAAACGGGTGGCCAAATGATCTGTAATTACCCTGAGCTGCCGATTAAGCCCGGCTCGATGGGAAAGCCCTTGCCTGGTATTCAGGCCGCTATTCTCGACGACAGAGGGCAAGTGCTGCCGCCTAACCGAATGGGGCATTTGGCGATACGTACGCCGTGGCCGTCTATGATGAACCGTATATGGAACAACCCAAACAAATTTCAGGAGTATTTCCGTTTTTCAGACTGGTATGTGTCCGGTGATTCTGCTTATATGGATGAGGACGGATACTTCTGGTTTCAGGGACGAATTGATGATGTCATTAATTCGTCCGGGGAGCGAATTGGTCCTTTTGAGGTCGAGAGCAAGCTTCTGGAGCATCCCGCTGTAGCGGAGGCTGGAGTGATCGGAAAGCCGGATACCGTACGGGGAGAGATCATTAAAGCTTTTATCGCGCTCCGTGAAGGCTACACCCCCTCTGAAGCTTTGCAGCAGGATATTTATCGCTTTGTCAAAGAAGGGCTGTCTGCCCATGCTGCACCACGCGAAATTGAGTTTAAGGAAAAGCTGCCCAAAACCCGTTCCGGTAAAATTATGAGACGTGTACTCAAAGCCTGGGAGCTTAATCTTCCTACAGGAGATTTGTCTACCATAGAGGATTGAAATGCTTTTTAAGAAAGATACAAAAAAGGGAGTCTCCAAAGCCGTGATGGCTGAGGGACTCCCCTTTTGTTGGTGCTGATAAAGTGGGTTTTTACCAAATATCAGTATTTGTTGCTGTTGTGAGCTTTTATGGACGAACGGCTCCGGAAGGAGCTGATTCCCCCAAGGCATTCATGGAAGTGATGCGGAACCAACCCTTCGGTTTGCTGCCCGCTTTATATTGAAAGCTGGTGGATGCGGTGGAGCCGATGTTTGTAAAAGGCTCCGCACCGCTTTCACTGTAATACACTTTATAGCCTGTAATCGCATCCGCAGGCTTTCCTGCACTCCATTGGAGCGCTACGGCTGAGCCTGCTGCTTTCGCTTGAGGCTGCCCAGGAGCGGTAGGAATCTCCGTAGGCTGCGCAGTTGTTCCATTTCCTTCACCCGGTACAGCTGGATTCTCGGGATCAACAGGTGGTGCTACAGGCGCTGCACTTGCTTGGGAGCTTGGCCCTGACTCATGCCCGCCTACATCCACGGCGGTTACATAATAGCTGGAGCTGCCACCACCCGGGCTGTCAGAGAACACTTTGGAGCCGTCAGCCATGACGACTTTGCCAAGCCGTTGGAAGCTGCCTCCATCCGTAGAACGATATAGACGGTATCCTACGACATCGCTGTTTCCGCTTGGGCTAAAGCTGATCATAGCTTTGCCGTCACTATAGCTTACGCTAACGTTAGACGGAGCACTAGGATCGGCTCCATCGTCTTTACGCGGATCAATCTGGGTAGGAGCCGCCTTATCTGCATCCTGAGGCAGATAGTAGGACAACGAATTATGTCGTCTCATCACCGTAAAGGCTTGCTGGAGCTCTTTAATCAGCTCTGAAATCGGTTTTTCCCGTTTACTAACGGTCCGCTCGTTCAACATGTCATCCGGTGTGCCGTCCCGTGGAATGTAATTGACACCTTGATAGGTAATATATTTGGCACGAGTGACACCATTTTCACTGTTTTTGGGTGGATACTTACTGTTGTAAATATCCGAACCGTATGCGGACGCTGTTCTTGTTACAATACCGTCTGGTCGCTTGAAGCTGTCGGTTTGGAACAGATCCGGATCCTTTGCGGTCACTTCATTCATGATTTGCGCCCAAAGGCGACGTGCCCGCTCTTTTTGTGCTTTTGTTTCGAGCTTATTGACAGGTTGCTTGTAACCAACCCATACACCCAGTGTGACGTCAGGCGTAAAGCCCTCGAACCATACATCGGTATAGGATTGTGTAGTGCCTGTTTTACCGGCAATCGGAATCTTGCCAGCTTGATCGAAATTACGCTTCACCAGTCTGCCTGTACCTTCCGACACGGCTGTACGCAGCATATCCGTCATCAGATAGGCGGTTTGTGGTGTAAAGGCTTGTACAGGATTAGGCTGATGCTTATAAACAATATTGCCTTGCGAGTCCACAATCTTTTCAATCATATAGGCGTCATTAAATACACCGCCATTTGGAATCGAACCATAAGCATTCGTCAGTTCCTCGACTGTGACCCCGTGGGCCAAGCCGCCGAGTACACCTGTCTGGGCATTGTTATCGCTTGGTTCCAAGGTGGTAATGCCTAGCTTCTTGGCAAAATCCCAAGCTTTGCTGATACCTACTTTTTCGTTAAACAGCTTGAGTGCTATCGTATTTAGTGACTGATTCAACGCATAACGGGCCGTAACCAGCCCCTGATAGCGGTTATTGGCGTTTTTCGGGATGTGATACCCATTGCTGCCATCCTTCAAAATAATAGGTGCATCATCCACGATGCTGCCAGGCTGCACGAGACCGCTGTCCAATGCAGGGAGATAGGCGGCAATCGGCTTCATAGCCGATCCCGGCTGGCGTACCATCTGGGTAGCATAATTCATCTGTTCCTTTTGGAAATCCCGGCCTTCCATCATACCGAGAATCGCGCCTGTTTTATGCTGGATAAGAATGGCGGCCGCTTGCTCGTCACCCTTGGTTTTACTTGTAGAAGAGAAATTATCCTTGTTTTCTGCAATTTGGCGCATCGACTTGTAGATGCTTTTATCAATAGTGGTGTATACCATATAACCACCTGTTCGAAGCTGTTGTTCAGCTTCTTTGAGCAAGTCGTTATCATCCTTGGTTTTGGCATCTGCACTGGCATTGGCCGCTTGACCCGGATTTGTGACTGACATAAGTGCCTGTGCCGCTTGCCGTTCCGTTTCCATCATAAGATACGGATACGTGTTGTAGGCTTTAACAGTGCGTGGAGCGAGCGACTTTTTGATATCAAAAGCCATCGCCTCATCATACTGTGCCTGATTGATTTTATTCTCCTCCAGCATTCGGCTGAGTACCAGGTGCTGGCGGTTGATCGCCCTTTTAAAGCCGGACTCGTTAAATTCACCCTTACCGTTGTAAGCGGAATAAGAGGAAGGAAGCTGTGGCAGACCTGCCAGATAGGCGGCTTGAGCCACATTCAGCTCATTCAGATCATTCTCATTAAAAATACCTTTGGCCGCAGCTTTGATCCCAAAGACGTTATAACCGCTTGATCCGTTACCAAAAGGTACTTTATTGAGATAGGCCGTAATAATTTGCTGCTTGCTCAGGAAGCGCTCAAGGCGTAGAGAGAGCAAAATTTCCTTGACCTTGCGGTCATCCGTGCGATCCAGATTCAGAAAGACACGACGGGCGAGTTGCTGGGTCAGGGTGCTTCCCCCGGTTTGTACGGATTCATGCAGCGCTTTTTGTTTTATAGCCCGCAGCGTTCCCGACAGATCGACACCTTTATGCTCGTAAAAATGGTTATCTTCAATAGCAATGACTGCGTTAATGACGAGTTGCGGAATCTCCCTAAACGTGACAGGACGTCGATCTTCTTCTGTCCGGAGCTGTCCGATAGGGGAGCCATCATTGAAATAAGCGAAGCCTGTAATTGCATTTTTGTCTACTTCCTGTTCAATCATGGATCTGGAGCGTACAGGCTCGCTTTTCACAATAGAGGCTACATAGCCGGCTGCGGCTCCTCCTGCAAACAGCGCTCCCATAAAACCGATGATGACGACCCACTTTATGACACGGCCGAGCCTTCGCATGTATGTCCGTAAGCGGGAAGGCTTTGGCTCTGACACATTGTTTTTTTCTTCAACCATTAAGTCTTCCTCCTTTATAACAGCCATTATTATAGCATAAAATTACAAAATGAACCCATATGCTAAAAAGCCTGTCTTTTGGTGTCGTTGACTCTATAAAAGTGGTGTGTTATAAATAGGTCAAAGTAAATATCGTGAAAAGCAGAGAAAGACTTCAGTAGAAGGTGGAATCACGTTGTGCAGAGAGCCGATGGGTGGTGCGAATCGGTAACGACCCTCCTTTGAATTACCGTCTGGAGCTGTCTGGATGAATGGTAGAGCTTTTGCAGATTTGCGAAGCTGACTATAGTAATCCAGTACCGGGTGTAGGCCCGTTATAGGAATGAAGTGAAAGAAACGCTTGTCTTTGACATACGTTTCTTTAATTAGGGTGGTAACGCGAGCAGCTCCTTCTCGTCCCTTGGGATGAAAGGGGCTTTTTGGTTTGTTTAATATGTAATATTTTGGATAAAAACAGGAGGTATACAGGATGAAGTGGGAAGAGTTGAAGCCTGAACAGCAGGTAGAGGTAGAACGTCAATTAAATATGATTCAACGTGGTGTGGCAGAAATTGTACCGGAGGACGAGTTGAAGCGTAAGGTTATTAAATCGGTCGTTAGCGGTGAGCCGCTTCAAATTAAATTAGGACTTGACCCATCGGCGCCGGATATTCACATCGGGCATACGGTCGTTATGCATAAGCTACGCCAGTTTCAGGAGCTTGGTCATCAGGTACAACTTATCATCGGTGATTTTACGGGCAAGATTGGTGATCCGACAGGCAAATCGGAAACTCGTAAGCAGCTGACCGAGGAAGATGTCCAGCGCAATGCTCAGACGTATAAGGAGCAGATATTCAAAATTCTGGACCCCGAAAAAACAAAGGTATACTACAATTCCCATTGGTTGGCGCCCATGTCTTTTGCGGATGTGGTAACTCTGGCCGCTAAAGTAACTGTCGCACGTATGCTGGAACGGGATGACTTTACGAAAAGATACCAAAACGGCTTGCCGATCAGCATCCATGAATTTTTCTACCCGTTGATGCAAGGGATGGATTCCGTGGAACTCCGAAGCGACATCGAGCTGGGTGGTACAGATCAAAAGTTCAATTTGCTGATGGGCAGAACTCTGCAAAAGGAATACGGAGTGGAGCCACAGGCCACCATTACGTTGCCACTGCTTGAAGGGCTGGATGGCGTGCAGAAGATGAGCAAAAGTCTGGGCAACTACATTGGTGTCGATGAGGAGCCGAACGAAATCTACGGAAAATCCATGTCGGTTCCTGATGAACTGATGCTTAAATATTTTGAGCTGGCAACAGATTTGAACAATGAGGAACTGGCTGAGCTGGCGGAAGGCATTAAGAACGGTTCAGTGCATCCGCGTGACGCCAAAATGAAGCTGGCCGGAACGTTGGTACGCATGTACCACGGTAAGGAAGCGGAGGAAACAGCGAAGCAGCATTTTGTGACTGTATTCCAGCAACGAGCGCTGCCTGACGATATTGAAGAGTTCACTTTGACGGCGGATCATTTGGAAAATGGCGGCATCCGTGTCATCCAATTGCTGACTCAATTGGGCTTTGCGGCTTCTAACGGTGAAGCCAAACGCAGCATTCAGCAGGGCTCGGTCAAAATTAACGAAGCGAAATGGACCGATGTAAACGAAGCATACACGCCGCAGGAAGGCGATATTGTGCAGGTTGGTAAACGGAAGTTCGCCAAAATCAAGCTGGGTTGATTTTTATAGTTGGGAAATAAAAAGCTTTTAAAAGAAACGCTGAGACGATATTC
>NZ_JTHP01000069.1 GCF_000943545.1 Paenibacillus terrae | reverse complement strand
TTATAACAACATTAAAGGATTGGAAAGCCAGTATTCTCAAATTCAAGCTGGTTTGGTGAGCGCTAGAAGTGCGGCCGATATAGCTAAAAAGCAATTTGATGTAGGTTTGGCTACAGAGCTTCAGGTTTATGAAGCCAATCTGAAAGTGACTACCGCAGAACAACAAGCGGAAGATTTAGTTACAAGTATTGATACGTTGAAGCTGGCTTATGATAAGCCTTGGGCTATGCAAGGCGCTTCTTCTGGAGCAAGCCAATAATAATGCTAATATAATTTTTTACAGATGCATTAACCTGCTGTAGGAGGATTTACATGAAATCACGCTACAAAGTAACGCTGGCTGCGGTTTTACTTGGAGGAGGGATTGTTGCAGGCTCCTTAATGAACAATTCGGTTAATGGAGCCTCCAGCTCTGGTCAACCGGGAACAGCTGATGATCCAGTCGTAACCAAAAGCTATGTTGACCAGAAAATCGCTCAGGCAATCAAAGGTGGAGCATCAGCAAGTAGCACTAATAGTAAAACGACTAGTTCAGCAGTTCCCACCACAAACGCTACTTCTAACGTAACAACTTCGGGAGCGTCTAGTACAGGCAAAGCCTCCACAGGTGTGGAGCAGACCGAGGAATTGAAGGTTGTTGATGTAAAGCCTGGTCAAAAGCTGATTGCCAAAGTTGGAGCGGAATTTATTTTGCGTAACGGGTATGCTGTTGTTTATAGTATGGATGCCAGTGGAGCTATTGATATCACATCTGGAACAGAAATTGTCCATAATCAGGCGGTTGAGAAAAATCATTTACTATCCTTTCCTAGAGAGGGAAGAGGTATTCAGGTAAAAGAAGGCCAGAAGTTTGGTCTGGTCGTAATGGTACGTGGCGGTTATACTCTCCAATAGATTGTATGTTGGAATGTTCTTTTTCGTAAATACTGCTTGGGATAGCAAATTGTTCTTGGCTAAACTGGCTCCAAACGCTGCACACTAACTTCATGAAAGAAAATACAATTGATTGAGGTGTGTACGATGGCGTCAAGAGGTCAGAGACGATTGATTCCCGAAAGCCGTGCCAGATTACATGATTTGAAGTATGAAATTGCTGCTGAGTTTGGGCTTCCTGTTTATAATCCCCAATATGCGCATATACATCCGAGTGCCGACAGTGAGTTTGCTGCGGAGTTGGGCGAGTTTAAAGGAAACGCAAATGTGGAGTGGCGCGATTTGACTTCAAGACAGAATGGCTCTGTAGGTGGTGAAATTACCAAGCGATTGGTACAATCTGCCGAACGCAGCTTATCTGAATTTGGTACCTTGTAAGTTGCAATAATTTTTACTGATTTTGACGTGCAATCGTTTTTAAAATAAGGCTATCCTCATGTGGATCAGAAATTTAGTTCTTGTCAATTTGCCTTAGTTTTGCCCTTTGTAATTGGGTGATATGAATTGACACCTTGTTTTAAATAGGATATCATGGCATTTGAGGCTTGTACGCAACCTTTTCCTACCGGAAAAGGTTCATTTTTTGTTAATCAGGTATAGAAGCCATTTTCCGGCCACATGTTGGCGTGAGAGTGTCTGGCTAATGCCATTGCCATGTCAGGATTTTATATAAGTCCTCATGTATTTTAATTGTGGGAGGTTGAAATTCATGTCTGTAAAAGGCCGTCATTTGTTTACGTCTGAATCTGTAACAGAAGGTCATCCGGATAAAATCTGTGATCAGATTTCCGACGCCGTATTGGACGCCTTTTTGGCTAACGACCCTAATGCACGGGTAGCGTGTGAAGTATCAGTAGCTACTGGTCTTGTTCTCGTCATTGGTGAAATCAGCTCCAAATCGGAATACGTGGATATTCCATCCATTGTACGCAATACGATTAAGGAAATTGGCTATACACGTGCGAAATATGGCTTTGATTATAATACTTGCGCTGTATTGACTTCTTTGAATGAACAATCACCGGACATCGCTCAAGGGGTTAACGCTGCTCTGGAAAGCCGTGATCCTGCTGAAGTAGATAAAGAAACGGAAAACATTGGAGCAGGCGATCAAGGGTTGATGTTCGGTTTTGCTACGAATGAAACACCTGAGTTGATGCCGTTGCCTATCGCCATGTCTCACCGTATTGCACGCCGCTTGGCCGAAGTGCGCAAGGATGGAACATTAAAGTACCTTCGCCCGGATGGTAAAACGCAAGTAACGGTAGAGTATGAAAATGGCAAGCCAATTCGTATTGATGCCATTGTAGTTTCTACACAACATGCAGAAGATACTACGTTGGAGCAAATTCAAGCAGACATCAAGGAAAAGGTTATTTTGCCAGTTGTTCCTGCGGAATTGCTGGATGAGCAAACCAAGTATTACATTAATCCAACAGGTCGCTTTGTTATTGGCGGACCTCAAGGGGATGCAGGTCTAACAGGCCGCAAAATTATTGTAGATACGTATGGCGGTTATGCGCGTCATGGCGGGGGAGCATTCTCCGGTAAGGATCCGACCAAAGTGGACCGTTCCGCAGCTTACGCCGCCCGTTATGTAGCGAAAAACCTAGTTGCAGCCGGATTGGCAGATAAAGTGGAAATTCAGCTTGCTTATGCCATTGGTGTAGCTACACCAGTTTCGATTAGCGTCGATACATACGGTACTGGGAAAGTAAGCGACGAGAAGCTTGTTGAACTGATTCGTAACAATTTTGATCTTCGCCCCACAGGTATCATTCGAATGCTGAATCTGCGTCGTCCAATTTACAAGCAAACGGCTGCTTACGGTCACTTTGGTCGTACAGATCTGGATGTGCCATGGGAGAGCATAGACAAAGCTGACGCTCTGAGAGTGCAAGCCGGTCTGTAATTTCTCATATGCTATCAAATATAAGCAGTAACCAAAAAAAGACTGTCTCATGATTTACATGAGCAGTCTTTTTTGATGTATTCTACAAGCTAAGTTGTGAATAGCTGTGATGAATTTCTAAGCGCCTACTACTCTGTTGGGGGTGTAAGATTCAACAGCTTTTGGAGCAAATGACAAACTTTTTTCAGCTCCTTACGCTGCTCTAAATATGAGAAAAGAGCTTTTAATAGACCCATTTGGGGATTCGCTTTCAAAGCTTCTTCCTTTAATAGAGTCGCAATTTGCTGGTACTCCTGCTTTTCCATCGAACTCCATGAAGACAGCAGAATACTGTCCTCCAGAGAGTGGAGCAGGCCGTTAATCTGGCGGCCTTGGTCAAAGGGATTGCTTAGAGTACTTTCAGGTAACCAGCCCTGCTTGCTCCAGAACAAATGAGGGGTGGAATCAGCGCTATTCAGGTTAGCTACCAAGGAACGGGATAAGAAAATGATGAATTGCGCAAGCTGCTCAATCGTTTCATCATTCATCCGATCGGCAAAGAAGCGAATGTACTCAAATACAACACTTTTGAGCACAAAGGTTATATCCCATGCATGATCTTCAATCTCCGGTCCGAAAACATCAATCAGACAGTCACGTACCCATTTGTACAGCTTGTATTCATGTTGTTCAAAGGCGCCATTGAGTTGCTCATTCTGAAAAATGAGCATGGATGGTTCAGGCATATCTATCATAAGATATACCTTGTTTTCAACAAGATTTTTTAAATAGAGTACAATAAACCCGTGCAGTTTATCATGATTAGTGAGATCAGGTTTACTGTAAAGTGCCCGGATATCCTGTTCAATATTTTTCTCTAGGATAATGCACATTTCTAGAGGCAGTTCTTCTTTTCCCTGAAAATATTTATAAAAGGATGCCTTTGCCATTCCACTTTCTTTGGCGATCTCTTCAACAGATGTTGAATAGTAGCCTTTTCTGGAAAACAGCCGAATGGCTGCCTGTAATATATCATTTTTTTTGCTTTCCATACTTACTTCCCCCTAGGGTTCAATCCGACAGTGTATACTTCACTACATGCAACTACAAAGGTTGATCGTGTGTGATAGCCGTGTGTTGCTGTTTTTTGAGCTGACGGCGCATCTTGAACTTGGCCATGATCATATACAATGATGGCACTACAAACAGGGTTAACAAAGTCGAGAATAACAATCCGAAAATGACGGTAAACGCCAGTGGCTTAAAGAGCAGGCTTCCCAATAGGGCTAACGGAATCATACCTACTATTGCAGCCAGAGAAGTCAATAAAATGGGTCTGAAACGGGCAGCGGCTGCTTTTATCACAGCTTCTTTCAGCTCCATTCCCTCATGCCGGGCATCCTCGATGAACTCAATTAACACAATTCCGTTTCGCACTACAATTCCCGCCAGCGCGATAATTCCCATGATGCTCATAAATCCGATAGGCATACCTGTCAGGAAAATACCGATAATTCCACCGGCTGCTGCCAAGTACACTGTCGTCATAATGATAATAGGAATGGAGAGAGAATAAAATTGCATAGTGATCAGGAGTAAAATGAGTAGGACAACAACGATTGCCAGCTTTCCTAAATCCGCGAATATGGTGGACTGATCGGATGTTTCGCCGCCTACCTCCCATTTATAGCCTTCAGGGAACTTCATTTGTGCCAGTTTGCTTTCTACATCCACCATCGCTTCGCTTGCAGTTCGCCCGTTCAAGTCGGCTTCTACCGTAATCGTTCGCTCCATATTGTAATGCTTGATTTGCTGAATAGCAAATGATGGCTTAACCTGTACGAGCTGGTTTAACGGAATCTGCACACCGGCTGAATTGACTACACTTAATTGTTGGAAAAGCGCGCTGGGCTCCTCGTTGCTATGATTCAAATACAATTTAATATCCACCAGATCGTTACCTGTATCAAATTGGCTAACTTTAGCCCCTTCTTTTAATAGAAGCAGAGTACGGGTCAGATCTGTGTAGCTTACCAGGTATTGATCCATGGCTTGCTTGTTAACCTGCAAATCCAGTGCATATCTTTCAATTCCTATATCATCCACGATGCCTGTTGTACCCTCTACTGTGGCGATCTGCTCTTTTACTTTTTGGGAAAGGGTTTGCAGCTGATTCAGATTCTGACCTGAAATCCGGATAGAAACGGGCTTACCCACCGGGACTCCCAGACGTGGAACATACGTCGTAACTGTAGTTCCAGGGTAGGACTTTTTAACATGCTGTTCCCAAGCATCAACTGTCGTATCGAGATCAAAAATATTTTGTTTGCCGACGACGGCAATTTGTCCTACGGTCTCATCATATCTAATATCTCCACCCGAACTATTAATGTCACTATATAATTGCGGTGCAGTTCCTCCGGCACTGTAGACGACCTTGGAGGTTTCGGGTTGCTTCTTTATCCAGCCTGCAATGTCTTTGACGATCTGGTCTGTTTCTATAACAGAGGTGCCTATAGGCATCTTTATATTTAATGCGACATGAGGGTCCTCCGATTCAGGAAAGAGTTCAACTGAGGTAAAAGGAACCAATCCATAAGCGGCTGTTCCGAGCATGAGTCCTGCCATTGCAGTCAGCAAGGGACGCTTAATGACTTTGGGCATCAGCTTTTGTGAATACAGCTTGTTTAAAGACTGAATCTGTTGGCCCAACAAGCCTGCCGGTTTAGTTTTACCCTTAGGGTGACGAGTCTGCCTGCGTTTCTCATACCATTCTCGGAAAATAGGTATGATGGTGAGTGACATGATCATGGAGGCAAGCATGGTCAGAGAAACAATGGCGGGAATAGGCTTGATGAATGCCCCTACATTTCCGGGTAGAAACAACAGTGGAGCAAAGGCCGAGATGGTAGCCAGTGTGGCAACCAAAATAGAAAGCATCACCTCTTTGGTTCCTTTTATAGCTGCATCTGTAGGCGATTCTCCTAATTCCGTAAGTCTCCGCTCAATATTATCATTGACCACTACGGCGTCATCGACGAGTATGCCAAGTACAATGATCAGACCGACAACGGAAATTTGGTTGAGTGTAATACCGAGCATAGGCAAAAAGATAATAGCAATCGCAACCGAAATCGGAATCGCCAGTGCGACAAAAGCAGAGGTAAGCAAATTCAAGCCCAACATACAAACGAGAATAACAGCCACAATCGCAAGAATCGTTTCACGCTTTAAGTCCTCGAAGATATGATCTACCTGATCTTTTTGTGCAAAAAGAGTTTCAAGGCGAACACCTTCGGGAAGTGTTTTTTCCAGCTCTTTGAGCTTGACATTGACTTTTTCGCTCATAGGCGGGACGTCTGTGCCCTTTTCTGCTCCAATGCTTAGCGTAATGGCTGGCTTACCCCCTACATAGGCAAAATATTCTGCTTGGGGATGTGACAGCTCCGTTGTAGCGACATCTCGCAAATAAACAGGAGCCCCTGCCTCTGTACGTGTCAGAATGGCCTGATTTAATTCTTCGGCTTTTTGGGTTTCCCGGACAATGAGTTGAAAGGTGCGCCCGTTGTATTCAATATCACCGGTAGGAACCCGATCAATTTGTGACTGGATCGCTTGTGCGACCTGCCCCCACGACAGATGGTACTGCTGAAGCTTTTGATTGTCGATTTGGACGCGGACTTCTTGGTCAGGAAGGCCATTGAACTTGACACTTGATACACCTGATAAGGTATTGAGCTGATCCTTCCACGTTGTGATTAAATCATTTAGTTTATACAATGGTGCAGGAGAGTCAGCGACCAGGGCATAGGAGCCGATAAACGAGCTGGTCAGCTTATCATTCACAACAGGTGTTTCAGCACCTTGGGGAAGATCAGCTTGCGCATCCTGTACTTTTTTTCGCATATTATCCCAAACCGTTTGAGGATCAATTCCATTTTTGGATTCGATTAAAATAGAGGAGAATCCGTTACCAGAAGTCGAATTAATCGTTTTAACACCTTCCACTTCCTTGATGCGTTTTTCCAGTTCCTTGGTTACGGTTTGTTCTACTTTTTGTGGTGAAGCGCCAGGGTAGACTGTTGTTACCATAGCATTCTGGATCGTGACATCTGGCATTTCCTGCTTCGGCAACTGGAAAAATCCGAAAGCCCCAATTAAAATCAGCATGACAAAAAACAGCAACGTAATTTTCCGTTTTTTTACGATATACTCAATCATGGGCGCCCGCCTTCCTCCGACTGAATCGCATTTCCATCAAACAGGTTTTCCGACCCTTTAATGACAATACGTTCGCCTTCACGCAGGCCGGATACGATTTGCAATTGATTTTCTACAACCTGATCGCCAAGCTCTACGGGTGTTTTAACAGCTTTCCCTTTAACATCTTTGAAAATAAAAGGCTTGCTTCCCGTGTTAATGACCGCTTCGGCGGGAACGAGAATGCCGTTCTTGTCTGTCACCTGCTGAGCAGCTTTAATGACCTGACCGGGTAACCAGTCTCGCTGTGGATTGTTTATAACGACCTCTACGTTAACTCTTCCCGTATCGGTACTGGTTGAAGGATAGATGTTGGACACCGTACCTTGGCGGCTTTCTTCATATAGCACCACATTCACAGCTTGCCCCTTTTTCCAATCTCTGATCTCACTGTCTGGTACCGGAAGTAGTACCTTGAGACGATCAATGGAGCCTATGCGATAGATGGCCTGGCCTGAAGCGACCAAGTCACCTGTATTCACGCTTTTGCCTAAAATAACGCCGTTCACAGGAGAAATTAGACGGGTACGTGAAAGTGCGAGTTCTGCTTGCCCCTTGGCGACAAGGGCTTTTTCGTAGTTGGCACTGGCTTGTTTTTTGGAAGCCTCCGCCTGTTCACTGGCAGCATAAGCTTTGCTTTTACCTGCAAGCGCATCCTGAAAGGAAGCCTGGGCGGATTGATGATCTTCGGCTGTAGCCCCTTCCAGCAAAAGGGAGAGGGATTCCTTGGCTTGCTCCAGATCTTTCTGGGCTGCCGTAGCATTCAGGCGGGCATTCTCGTTATCCGACGCGGTAGCAGCTCCTGCTTCAAACAGCTTCTGTGTACGCTCGCTATCCGTCTTGGCCTTGTTATAAGCGCTTTGCGCCTTATCTACAGCGGCTTGCGCTTGCTGCTTCTCTTGAGCACGTGCACCTTTATTGACCTTGTTGACATTCGCGCGAGCACCTGTGATGCCGGCATCGGCGGATTGAATCGCAGAGGCAGCAGCCTGTAGGTTAGCCTGTGCGTTATCTATCCCAGCCTGCGCCTCCAGGATGGAGGCTGTCGCCTGCGCCACCTGAAGCTTGTAGTCAGCGTCATCCAAACGAGCAATAATGCCGCCCTTCTGTACAGCAGTGCCGACAGTGAGATATGCACTGGCTACAGTACCTCCATTTTGAAAAGCCAGTGTGTGCTCCTCATAAGCCTGAAGAGTGCCTGACAAGTTATAGGCAGTATGGAGCGGAGAGGATTTGACAACTGCAGTACGCACAACGGTTGGCTGTGCAGCTGAGCCTAGAGTAGCATCTTTCTCCGCGCCGGAACATCCAGCGATCGCTATGCTCAGGGATAAAGTAAGTACGATGAGTGCCCGTTGTTTATTCATGATTTCAAACCTCCACGATAGGTCACAAAAATTAGACCTGAACTGATTAGTATTATTTGAACTTGTTAGT
Organism: Paenibacillus terrae; assembly: GCF_000943545.1. Taxonomy (GTDB): domain Bacteria; phylum Bacillota; class Bacilli; order Paenibacillales; family Paenibacillaceae; genus Paenibacillus; species Paenibacillus terrae_A. The sequence goes on along the minus strand of NZ_JTHP01000069.1, from coordinate 21,353 downwards.
TCATGTGTATTATAGTTTGCTGATTATGCATTCGTCAATTTATAGTTTGTGTTTTATGAAATAGTTAACGGGATTTTCGTAACTTTTGCCTTTATAATAAGTCTATTAACATAAGAGGCTTTTTTTTGTTTATTTGATAGAGTTTAGAGTACATGATCGGAAAAGTCCGTTTGAATACAATGAAGATGGGAGAGCTATCATCCATATGGTTTTAGGTAATAGGAAACAAGGCAATGAGAAGGTAGATGGCAGAGGGATCGCTAAAAGATGGGCTATTTTGACACTAGCGGGAGTATTGTGGGTTGGACCCGTAGCCGGAACAGGCGCCCTAATTCCGTTAAACGGCTGGATATCTGCGCCGATTGCGAGTGCAGCTTCCGGTTCAACTGTAAAGTTGGGGGAAGAAATAATTACTTCTGGTGCAACATTAATGAAATATCGTTTTAAAGGCTCCAAAGGAACAGCGTTAGCTGATATCGTCCGGGTAGACTTGCAAAATCCATATGTCAAGCTAGATGTTATGACCGGGAAAAATGGACAGTTCACAACCCGTCAAAGCACAGGTGGCATGGCAAAAGAGACTGGAGCAGTTGCTGGTGTGAACGGAGATTATTTTAATACCTCCAGCGAGGGTGCCCCGATTGGTGGACAAGTATCGAAGGGGGTATTGATGTCTACTCCGTCTGATTTAACGGGGATGTATGCTTTTGCAGTAACCAAGGACGGTTCCCCAATGGTGGAGCAGTTTACCTTTGAAGGAACTGTAAAAGCCGGGGACGGATCAACCTTCCCTTTAGCGGGGATGAATAAGGCTTCGTATTCGCCTGAAACAAGTGGAAGCAGCTATAGTCATTCCAACGCAATGTATATTTATACATCTGCCTGGAAAGCAATTGAGCGGCCGAAAAACAGCTCAACAACGCCTACCGAGGTGTTGGTGCAAAATGGTGTGGTTACACAAATTTCCAACAATGCTACGTTGAATATAACTGTGCCACAAGACGGCTATATTTTACGTACTCACGGCAAAGCGGCCGATTATGTCAAAGCCCATCTGACAGTGGGAGAAACGGTAGAAACCAGCTATCATCTTCGTGTCAAATCGACAGGGAGTGAGGTGGATCCTTCCAATCTCCAGATGATGATTGGCGGACACACCATATTGGTGAATGACGGTCAGAAAACTTCGTTTTCCCGCAGTACAACGAGCATAGGCGGGACGCGAGCGCGGACGGCTTTGGGATATTCCCGTGACAAGCGTTACGCTTATGTCATTGCCGTTGAGAAGAACGGGAACAGCGTTGGTGTATCCCTGAGTGAGCTGCAAACGCTGATGAAAGATATTGGTGTCTGGAAGGGTATGAATCTGGATGGGGGCGGCTCCACCACGATGGTAACCCGTGATTTGGGAGATACGACAGCAGGACTTACGTTCAATACGGAATACGGTACGGAGCAACGGAGCGTCGTAAACGGTGTGGGTGTGTACACCAGTGCGCCTAAAGGGACGCTCAAAGGCTTCACGATTAAAGGCAATAAAACGCTGCTTATTGGTCAGACCGGAAGCTATTCTTTTAAAGGCTATGATACCTACTACAATCCGTTCGATACCTCGAATGTACAAGTGACGTGGAAATCGAGCAACCCGTCCGTCGTGTCGGTGAGTGGCGGGGTTGTGAAGGGAGCCAAACCAGGGACAGCTACGTTGACGGCGTCCAGTGGCTCAGCCAGTGCTACAACCAAGGTTACCGTGCTGGGAGCAGATGAAATTTCATCACTTACAGCAGGCAGTGGGACAGGATCGCTTACGGCAGGAGCTAAAATTGAGGTTCCGGTAACTGCAAAGACGAAAGACGGCCAGGGCGTCAGCATTTCTTCAGATGCGCTCAAATGGGAGTTCATCGGCTTTAAGGGAAGTGTTAAGGACAATCAGCTTACGGTAAATACGGTGGATGCGGGTGTGAAAACGGGCTATGCCATCGGTCGCTACGATGGTTTCAGCGCGGTCGTCTTCCTGTCTGCTGGCGGGGCGAGCACAAACAACTGGGAGAACTTCGAAAATGTTTCATATCCGGTTGACTTTACTTCGAATGTGGAAGGCGTTACCGGCACAGCGGCTGTTGTACAAGGAGATGGCGACCATGCCAATTCCAAAGTGCTTGAGCTGAACTACGACATGACGAACGGCAGTGGTAAAATGTATGCTTACGCCCAGCTGAACGGTACAACTGGCAAAACGCTTGAACAAGCGGCTACATCCATCTCGATTGATGTTAGAGGAGATAAGAGCCTGAACTGGTTGCGTGCGGAGCTGGAAGACGCCCAAGGCAAAACGGCATATATAGACCTGGCCAAAGTGATCGACTGGAACGGCTGGAAAACCATTAACGCAGACATGAGCGGTTTGAATATCTCATATCCGGCGAAGCTCAAGCGCCTGTATGTAGTCAATGTGGCTGAAGGTCAGGATGAGCGTGCTAAAACGGGTAATATTGCTTTTGATAATATTTCTTTTAATACACCGGGAACGGTCGGAACCGAAGGACTCAAAAAAGGAACGGCTCAAATGGCAATCGGACAAAAGTCAATGACCGTGAACGGGACGCTAACAACAATTGATGCGGCTCCGATGACCCGCAACGGTTCAACGTATGTACCGATCAAGTACGTGCTGGACGCTTTTGGCGGGCAAGCCAAGTGGAACGCAGGCGATCAGCGGATTACGATTATGCGTGGCGGTGTGCTGATGGATTTGACGGTGGGTAAAAAAGAAGTCGTCCTGAACGGCAAGCGCCAGAGCACTGATGTAGCGCCCATTGTGTTAGGTGGCAGGACTTTAGTCCCGTTAAGACTCGTGTCAGAGCAGTTAGGAATGACTGTAAAATGGGAACAAGAAACGAAGACCATCACCCTCCAGTCATGATATGGTATGATATATACTTGAAATGCTAGGATTGGAGTAGAACATTTGTGGACTTTCAAGCCGATATCATAGACCGAGTCATTAAGAATGCCATTCAGGTGATGGAGAACAGTAAATATCAGATGTTCGAAATTTTGGACACGGCCCGGACCGAGCTGATCACATTAAATCAGGAACTCCAGAGTGTCCTGAAGGAAACAGCGGAAACGATTGAAAAGGTGGATCAGCTGGAGATGAACTATCGGCGGTCCCGTATTCGGCTGACTGAGGTCAGCCGTGACTTTGTCCGCTATTCGGAAGAGGACATCAAGCAGGCTTACGAGAAAGCAACACAGCTTCAGCTCGATGTGATGATCTTTCGCGAGAAGGAAATGTACCTCAAGGCCAGAAGAGATGATCTTCAAAAGCGGGCTAAAAGTGTCGAGGCCTCTGTCGAGCGGGCCGAAACCATCGGTTCGCAGATGGGCGTCGTGCTGGAATACTTGTCGGGTGAGTTGGGACAAGTAACGCGGATCATCGAATCGGCCAAAAACCGGCAGTTTATTGGTCTGAAAATTATTTTAGCCCAGGAAGAGGAGCGCAAGCGGATATCCCGTGAAATTCACGATGGACCTGCACAGCTTCTTGCGCATCTAGTGCTTAGGACGGAAATTGTGGAAAGAATGATCGCCAAGCAGGAATTTAAGATGGTTCAGGACGAAATAGTAGACTTGAAGAAACAGGTTCGCTCCAGTCTTGAGGAAATGCGAAAGGTTATTTTCAATCTGCGTCCTATGGCCCTGGATGACTTGGGACTTATTCCGACGCTCCGGAAATATGTGCAGGATTTTGAAGAGAAAACGAAGATTAGATCGCTTTTTGAAACAAGGGGCAAGGAACACCGTCTCTCTTCCGCGATGGAAGCAGCCATTTACCGTCTGATCCAAGAAGCTTTGACCAACACTGCCAAGCATGCTTATCCTACCTATGTGCTTGTTGAGATTACTTATCAGGCGCAGCTTGTAAAAATCGTGGTGCAGGATAACGGTCTGGGCTTTAAGCCAGAGCTTTTTCAGCAGAAAAGCAAAGATCATGGGCATTTTGGTCTGATTGGTATGCGGGAAAGGGTTGAACTGCTCGAGGGGAGAATGGAGATCGAATCAGCTGAGAATCAAGGCACCAAGATAGTGATTCATATCCCAACCAACGTGGAAAAGGGAAAGGAGTAACAACATGGAAAATCAGGAAAATAGTAATGCACCCATTAAAGTACTCTTGGCGGACGATCATCAGTTGTTCCGTGAAGGGCTTAAACGTATTTTGAATATGGAGGACGACATTGAGGTCATCGGCGAATGTGGCGATGGTATTCAGGTGTTGGAGTTCTGTAATGTAGAGAAGCCGGATATCGTTCTGATGGACATTAATATGCCTATTGAAAACGGTGTGGAGGCAACGGAGAAGCTGCGTGAGATGTTCCCGGATGTCAAAGTTATCATTCTGTCCATTCATGATGATGAAAGCTATGTATTCGAGACGTTGCGCAAGGGAGCTAATGGCTACCTGTTAAAAGATATGGAGGCCGAGTCCCTCATTAACGCGATTCGCTCTGTACATGAAGGGTATGCGTTTATTCATCCGAAGGTAACGGGGAAACTCATTCAGCAGCTCCGTCGGATGACATACCTGAATGAAACTGGGGCTATGGCTGAAGGTCATACCAAGGAAGCTGGCGTGAAGTTCGTCGCAGGCGAAAATAACCCGCTGACCCGTCGTGAGGCTGAAGTGCTGCGCTTAATGGCAGAAGGCAAGAGCAACAAGATGATCGGTGAATATTTATTCATTAGTGAAAAAACGGTCAAAAACCATGTCAGCAGTATTTTGCAAAAAATGGAGGTTGATGACCGGACACAAGCGGTTATTAACTCAATCAAATACGGATGGGTTACGCTGTAAAGTGTAGTCTTTGAAACCCAGTACATAACCGTGACACCTCTTCCTGCTATACGGCATATATTGTCGCTATAGGAGGAGGTGGAACCTTCGTGATGGCTCATTTGGTTTGGATATTGCTTATATATGGTCTGGGAGCCGCAGTCGTGCATCTTATGTATATACGACAGGTGGTTCAAGCCTATCGCAATGGCGACGATGTGCGTGCGTTATCTACGGATCAACGGCCAACCCGTTATATTGTCATTACTTCTAATGACGGAGAACGTGTGGAGTGGGTGATGCGCTCATTGAGCATACTTGCCTGGTTACGTCGTAAGCCGCTGCATGTGACGGTACTGGATGATGAATCCGTGGACGATACGCTGCCGATCCTTACACGGATAATAGGTTACAGCCATATGGATGTTTCGGTCATTTCATATCGTTTTTCACCGGGAAACCCGGTTTTACCGAGGTCAGGCGGTGAAAAGCAGGTTGTTATTGACCTCAGAACAGTCAACCCGTTGGTGGATGCTCCACTTGTTCGTTAATGACAAAGTATTGTGGACATTACGGTCGAATCCGGATATAAATGTTTATAAGGAATTGCATATGCAAGATAAAAGGGATTTCGCTGAAATCCGAATGATGTGAAGTACACTTCAGGCTATGAGCCATGGAAGTGTGCTTTTTTTGTTGTATGGGTAGGAGGAAAAACAAACACTTGAGGAGTGGGAGGGGGCCAAATGAAAATCGCGGTATGTGTGGTCAATTATAGGGGGAAATGGGATATCCGATTATCCCTGGATATTCGAGTAGATATGACATGGTGGCTGAAAGGGAGCGATGGACAGGAGAATGCTGTCGAAAAATGGGTGATACTGGGGCGAGAGCTTCCGTTGCCTTGGGGCGTAAAGCTGTGTGAAGTGTTCAGGGGATCAACGGACATGAAGCGATGGACAAGGGAGCAATGGTGGCAATACGTTCTCGCACAGCTAAAGGATGAGCTGAATTCAGAGCCTTTTGACGCAGATCAGTATTTGGCCGGAGGAATCGGTGCTATATGCATTTGGGATGGGCAGATATTCCATCCAAGCAGCATGATGTTTGGGAGAGGGAGTGAGGAACGGAGAATGGCAGGAGTAACGTACCTCAGTCAAACAAGGCATTTTAACAGTGAAATCCAAAAACTGGATATGGAGTGTGTGGCACGACAAGCGGATGTGCTGGCTGATTTGCTGTCAGGACGCCAGTTGCTCGTTCCGGAAGCTGAAGCGCTACTGGCTGAGGCGGCGCCAGGTTTGGAGCGCGTTTGGCGCTCAGCTGCGCAGCTCGCGTACCTGCAAGGCCGGCTCAGCTTTGCTGCTGGCCTTGCACCATATACGCGCCGGTCCGCCGCGCGTGATCTCCGCTGCAATCGTTGCGGCAGCGGGGCGATGTACCGCACGGGCTGTGCATCGTGCGGACGCAAGGCGTGCGCCTACTGCGAGACGTGTCTCGCGCTGGGGCGCAGCCGTGAGTGCTCGCTGCTGCTGCGCGGTGCAGCGAAACCCGCCGTGCCGCGCACGGCGGACACAGCCCCGGCCGCGGAGCTTGACCGCTGGGGGCTGAGTCCTGCGCAACGCGCCGCCGCCGAAGCGGCGCTGCGCTTTTTGGCCGCACCGCCCGGTGGGGTGCGGGGGCGCTCTCGCCCGGAAAGCCTCTGGCTCCGGGCGGGCGAGCTGCTGCGGCGTGGCATGGCTACACGCCGGGGGCCAAGCCCTGCTGCTGCGCCGCAGGGCAATGTCCTTGCCCGCGACAGCAACAGCAGGCATTCTTCGCCAACAACTGGCGAAGGCGTATGGCACATGCCTGGCGTCGGCGGTAAGGCCGATGTCGCGGCAGAGCGGTTTTTACTCTGGGCCGTGACTGGCGCAGGCAAGACGGAAATGATGTTTCCACTCCTGCAACATGTGCTGGAGCATGGAGGAACGGCGCTTGTAGCGACACCGCGTCGGGATGTGGTACTAGAATTGGCGCCCCGTTTGGCAATAGCCTTTCCCCATGTAAGCATGGTGACGCTCTATGGAGGCAGTGATGAACGCTGGCAAAGGGGACAGCTGACACTTGCGACTACTCATCAGCTTCTGCGTTATCGTCAGGCCTTTGATCTGGTTGTCATTGACGAGATTGACGCGTTTCCTTATCACAATGATCCTATGCTCGCCTTTGCCGCACAGGCTGTGTGTAAGCCGGAGGGGAAATTCATTTATTTGTCTGCTACTCCACCGATACTATTGCAAAAAGAGGCTGCACGCGGCCTATTACCGCACGCCAAGGTTCCCGTTCGTTTTCATCGTCATCCACTGCCTGTCCCCTTCCGTTTGGAGACTACTTCGGTGAAGCATTGGCTGCAAAAAGGGCGGCTTCCTGCATCCCTGATTCAGCGCTTGTCCGCATCCATACATCGCGGCGCTCAGGTCTTCCTGTTTGTAACACGAATCTCACATATTCAATCTCTAGTAGAATTGTTGATCAAACGCCTGCCTGATATCCCAATTGCGGGCACTTCATCCCAGGATGAAGAGCGAAGTGCTAAGGTACGTTCCTTTCGGGCAACTGAAATACGTGTACTGGTCACAACCACTATTTTGGAACGCGGTGTGACGGTTCCACGGAGTGATGTATATGTACTGGACGCGGATAGCAGTCTTTTTGATGAAGCTTCTCTGGTACAAATGGCTGGTCGAGCAGGAAGGTCGAAGGATGACCCGCGTGGAAGCGTCGTTTTCACATCTCCCCAATGGACTCGCGGCCAAAAGAGGGCGATTAGACAAATTAAGCGTATGAATACACTAGCGCGAAAAAAGGGCTATTTACAGGAGGTAAAACATTAAATGCGCAAAATAAAAAAAGTTTTTTTGGAAATGTGAAACCTGATGCAATGTTGACACGTAAACTACCAAGAAAGGTGCATTTTGTATGGAAATGATGCGCAGAACCCAACTTTTTTTGAATTGGCTACTTCAGCGTCAGTCGGAAATATGTATCGCTTGTGGAATTCACACTGGGAGTTTTTCCAAGTTCCCCGGGATTTGTACTTTTTGTTCTTCTCAAATTCCTTGGATCCACAACATTCGATGTGTTCATTGTGGACGTCCGACATTTTGTCCTGATTGTGTAAGGCCTGACCGCGCAGCACGCTACTATGTTTGTAATCGGAGTGCGACTAGCTATACGCCTATCATGAGAGAATGGATTGGGCAGTTTAAGTATCGCGGAAATGAAAAGTACGGTCCTCCGCTCGGCGAGATGATGCATCGGGCTTATCAGGCTTTGAGGCATGAGTTTACTGGTCGTGAATATTTTCGTTTCAATCAGTCTCTGCGGAACGTGAATTTGGTGACATGTGTTCCGGTAAGTGAGACACGACTGACAGAGCGAGGTTTCAATCAGGCTCAAATTTTGGCAGAGGAGCTTGCCAGACGGAATAAGCTGCCCTTTTTACCTTTACTTGCTCGTCCGCAAGATACTGGCAAACAAAGCTTCAAAACAAAAAAAGAACGCACAGACACGATGTATAATGCGTTCTCTGTCGTGCCAGGTATGACGGAGTTAATTAAGCATTTTGTTTTAAACGCTGAGTTTCAACGCAAAATGGAGAATCATAAATATGTTACTGTTTTGCTGGTGGACGATATTTATACAACTGGTAGTACTTTACAAGCGTGTGCGCGTGTTTTAGGGGAAAAGGCATCCGAAGAGGGTATACATATGACCATTTTTTGTCTGACTTTGGCAAGGTCATAAGCCTGAATTTCATGTCCCCTTTACGAGAGTTTTGGTTTGGAGCCAGGGAAAAAAGTTCATACCGTTCCAAGAAAAGCCCAAATGCTAGAGCAGAGAAGCCTTTTAAACCGCACTATGAGCAAGATTTGACAACGAGATAGAGAGAGGTATATAATAAAAATATAGACACACACAAAAAGTAAGGAAGTGAGGGATGGAAGCAGAATATTTCAATTTAGAGGTTGATTTATTTGGAAAATAGGAGTACAATTTCTATCTGTTGATAGCTAACATGGTTTGGTAATAAATGATTAGCTAACGACAACAGAGCGGACATTGGGAGTGTCTCGCTCTGTAGTAAAGCAGTTAATTAAAATTTGACTTAAAAAAGAGGAGAGAAAAAATCATGAAAAACGTAATGAAAAAAGTAGCAGTATCTAGCATGTTGGCAGTTAGTTTAGGTGCAGTATCTCTGTTGAGTCCACTTGCTACAGGTCAAGTATCCGCTGCACAGTCTGGTTCTGAGTATGAAAGACAACAAGCAGAGGACCAATTGATAAGAGAACAACAAGAAGCAGCACAAAAAGCATTTGAAGCTAAAGTCTTCGGAACTGAAAATGCTACGACTACAACAACGGCTCAACCAGCTACCGAGAACAATAATCAAACAACAACTACAACACCAGCTACTACAACTGTAACACCAGCTACTGTAAATACAATCACAGTAAGTGTTCAAGATGGCGATACGCTGACTTCCATTGCTGAAAAATATGGTGTAACTGTTGAAGAACTGCTTAAAATCAACAACCTGATTAAAGCAGGCCAAGAACTGCAAGTTCCACAAACAAACACTAATAAATAATTCATTATAAATTCATAATAAAATGTTTTTATTAAACCAAGTGTTTGACTACAGTATACGGGAAGGCCTCTATTAAAACAATGCTTTTTTGAATAATTATTTGTGAAACAGCATGTTTTTTTGGACTGCAAATTTTCAATGGTGCGTCTACACCTATCTTCAGGTAGATTTTAAGCTGGGATGATGTTAGTCGCATTGATATAATGAATACCCACACTCCATGTGCGGAGCATTCGTATGGGCGCCGTTCCCCCGGATTTGTAGCAGTTACTTGGTGGCATTCGGGGCACAGGTGAACATGAATTCTTCTGAGGATTGTTTCGCCCGGTTTTTCCCTCATCTTGATTCGTATATCTACATCCATTTATAATCATATACAGCTATTTTAATTATAGTGAAGCGCTATTCCCAAAATAACCGGAATGGCGCTTATTTTATTTTAATCTAAAAACCTGAGCGTTGTATGACGATAAATAGACACATGCATTAGATTGATCTGGGAGAAATCATTTGTCTCCTTAGGTTACATACGAATTGCATATCATTATATAGATGTAAGTAAAATTTTAATGTTAGGTTATGGCCCATTAGCTGGTGTGGGATTTAAATGCTTGGTTTTCTTGTTGCGTTTCTTAATACAGAGTACATTAGAATTCTGTACCTTTATTATGATATCGTACAAAATGTGCAATTGTGTAAAATCTATCACTCTTTTTTTAAAATATTCGCTAGACGAGGCTCTTAGGTATAAGGTAATGTAAGGATACACTAATACGAGACCGGAAACAGGAAAGGGGCGCTGCAGAACATGAACTTGGATAACTGTCCTCGCTGTGGAAAGCTGTTTATTAAGAACGTCAGGGGAATCTGTCAGAACTGTATTAAAGAAATTGAAATTGAATACGAACGTTGTGTCAAACATATACGTGAAAATAAGGGCATTCATATGCATGAGCTTTCAGAGGCTACTGAGGTATCCGTAAAGCAAATCACAACATTTATACGTGAGGGACGTATTTCCATTGCTAATGCGCCCAATATGACGTATCCTTGCGAGGTATGCGGGATACCGATTCGTGAAGGGCATATGTGCGATTCTTGTCGAACACGTCTGACTAAAGACCTGCATCAGGCTGTACGCGAAAGTAGTAATCAGGATCAAAGTAATAATATGGGCTCAGGTACCTACAGCGCGATTGATAAACTTCGTGGAAAGTAGTACAGGGGAATTAAAAACGCATTCAGCTATTCAAAAAGTTTCAAATACCGCCGATAATCTTTATAGAGCTTATCGGTTTTTTTATTTTTAGCAACCATGCACAAAATAAAGAAGTAAGGCATAATACGAACCATGTTCGACGCTATGTCGTCTGATACATTCTGACCATATCAAATAATTAAGGAAGGTGGAAGTTATGAAAATTAACGAGACCAACCGCATCGGAGCTATTAATCCATATCAGCGAAATATTGAAACAGGACGTCAAGAGGAGCAAAAGAAGTCCCGCCGCAAGGACGAGGTTTCGATTTCTCCGGAAGCAATGGAAATGCTGAACCGCAGCAGTGATGCAGACCGCGTTAAGAAAATTCAGGAGCTTAAGCAGCAAGTAGCTTCTGGAACCTATCGTGTGGATGCCGATAAGATTGCAGAGAAGCTGTTACCTTACTTCAAGCAATCTTCCGAAAGCTAGGTGAAGGAATATGCCTTTAGAGCGATTGATTGATGTGCTGGAGCAACTAGACCAAAAGCATCTTATCTTGTTAGAACTAGCAAAAAGTAAAAAAAAGATTGTTATGGAAAATGATATGAATAGCCTGGTTCAGCATTTGAACCAGGAATCCAGACTCCTTAAACAGGTGGAGCAGTTGGAGGAAGCTCGTATGGAGGTTTCGTATGAGCTTCTTCGTGAACGTGGTATTAAGTCTCAGCTTAACTTGACTATAACCGAGCTGGCACGTCTTGTATTTGATCCTGAAGATAAGAACAAACTCCTCAGTGTCCAGAGCCGCTTATCCCACACTCTTTCAGAATTAAAGGAAATTAATGCAATCAATCAAAAGCTCATCGAGCAATCCTTGGTGTTTATTGACTACTCGTTAGATCTTCTTGTAGGTCGTCCTAATCAGGAGATGACTTATATGCATCCGGATCAGAAAAGTAATCAACTCGCACGACCTGGATTGTTCGACACGAAGGCTTGAGCCGAGGAGGAAAATAGAGTGCCATCCACATTTCATTCCATAGAAACAGCTAAAAGAAGCCTTTTTACACAAACGGCAGCTTTAAATACAACAGGACACAACATAGCTAATGCCAACACAGAAGGCTATACACGGCAAACGGTTAAGATGAGAGCTTCTATCCCGATGGAGGCTTATGGTATTAACCGTTCTAATGTGCCTGGTCAGTTGGGAACAGGTGTTGAATTTGATGCTATTGAACGTATTCGTGAGAAGTTCTTGGACAGTCAGTATCGCGGAGAAAATACTGAGCTGGGCAGTTGGACGATTCGAAGTAACACACTTGATAAGCTACAACAGATTATGAACGAGCCGTCTGACACAGGGATTCGAAAGGTGTTAGATAACTTTTATAAATCTTGGTCTGATTTAAGCAAAGACCCAGAAAGTGTAACCGCACGAACTATTGTTAAAGAAAATGCGCTTGCGTTGACTGATGCAATGAATCATATGAGTAAACAGTTAAGTAATTTATCTACGGATTTAACCTCGAATGTGGAGGCTAAGTCTAGTGAGCTACAAAGCTATGTAAACTCCATAGCGGATCTGAACCAATCAATTACTAAAATTGAAGGTTTGGGGGATAACGCTAACGATCTTCGTGACCAGCGTGATTTGATCGTCGATAAAATTTCAAAAATCGTTAATGTAACGGTGACTGATACCGATCAAGGTTACAATGTCAATATGGGTGGTCAAGCGTTAGTAGCCGGATTTACACCGACTACTGGAATTAACGGCGCTTTTTTACAAGCTGCTTTTGCTTCCAATGATTTGCAAGGTGGCGAAGTACATGGAATGATTTTCTCCAGAGATCGATTTGTAGCAGATTATACTGCCCAAATGGATAACCTTGCCAACACATTGGCGACCGGTAATATTTCTGTAACGCTACCTAAAGGCTCGGTATTGCCAGAAGGCACTGTACTGAACGGAGTGACTTATACAGGGACCAACCGCACACTTCAATCGGATTTAACAGTTACGGTTAAAGGTCTTAATGGTCTGCATCAACTGGGTTATACCCAAGAGGGTAAAGATGCTAACGGTAATATGGTTGCAGGTAAACCTTTTTTTGTAGCTTCAAATAATGGCGGGACGATAACGGCAGGCAACATCACGTTAAATACCGTTATAGCCGATAATCCTAACGCCATTGCAGCATCCCTTCGTGTAACAGGTACTGCTCCTACTGAGGAATTGGTTAGAGGTAATAATACATTGGCATCCCTGATGGCCAATTTAAAATTAAACAGTTTCACTTCTGTTTCTACAGGGAATACGGCTACTATTGATAGCTTTTTCAGTTCTATGGTTGGTCAGTTGGGGATAGAGGCTCAAGAGGCAACAAGACAGACACAAAACTCGACAGCCCTCGTATCTCAGGTGGAAACTATGCGCCAATCCGTGAGCGGTGTTTCGCTGGATGAAGAAATGTCCAATATGATCAAGTTTCAGCATGCCTACAGCGCCGCTGCTCGGTTTATGACCACATTCGATCAATTATTGGATAAATTAATTAACTCCACAGGTGTAGTGGGAAGATAAGAATGGGGATTAAATATCTTGTGTTTTTATATACAAGTGGGTATTTAATTACGGGGGGACATGATTATGCGAGTTACTAACAATATGCTGAGCTCACAGCTTTTGCTGAATTTAAATCGGAATTCCGAGCGTATGAATAATACGCAGAACCAGCTGTCGACTGGACGTAAGCTGAACAAGCCCTCTGATGATCCTGTAGGCATCACGTATTCCTTGAGGTATCGATCTGAATTATCTTCAAATGAACAATACCAACGGAACGTAGACAGCGCGGTGTCGTGGCTTGATTTCAATGATACGGTGATGGATCAGGCGGGCCAAATTATGCAGAGAGTACGGGAGCTGACGGTTCAGGCTTCTACAGGAACCAATCCACAGTCTGCACTAGACAGCATTAACAAAGAAATTGGTCAGCTTAAGGAACAGATGATTGATGTTGTGAACAGCCAACTGAACGGTAAATATATATTTAATGGTCAAACCTATGACAAGAAACCATACGATCTTCCTTTGAATGCTGATAATACGCATGATACATCTGGAGCAGCGTCCATTGTTACGGATACAGGAAATGTTAATTTTATAGTGGGTGAAAATGTTGCCTTGCCCATTAATGTTACTGGTAATGAAGTCGTAGGAACAAGCACGGATACCGATAATTTATTTACTATTTTTAATCAGTTATCTGCAGCTTTGGCAAGTGGTGATATTAAAGCAAGCGGGGATCAATTAGCTAATATTGATTCACGGGTGGATAAAATGCTGAAGGTCCGGTCGGAAATGGGTGCTAAATCCAACCGTGTTGAGCTGATGCAAAGCCGTTTAAGCGATCTGGAAGTGAACTTAACGGACTTGCAATCGAAAACGGAAGATGCAGATTACGCCGAGCTTTTAATGAATTCCAAGATTCAAGAAAATATTTACAATGCATCTTTGTCAGCGGGAGCGAAGATAATATCCCCATCATTAATGGATTTCTTAAGGTAGGCTAAGGAGGGGATATAGTGGCCATCATTCCGATGCTTCAAATCCGGCAAACTCCGGCTATCCTGCATATTGATGCAGACCCAGGGCAGTATTCGATTCGACAGCCTTCGGCTGATATGGAATTAACAACACGTCGTGCTCAACTGGAAATTCACCAGTACAAGCCACAGCTTACTATAGATCAAAGCGCGGCCTACTCTGCATATAACGGGGGTAATTACCTTGAGATGAATAATCGAATTTATTCAGGGTTGCCGCAAATATTTTTACAGGCTCTTGCACATAAAGTGGAGCAAGGCAACCGAATGGCGGCGGTTCATATTCCTGGGAATACAGTAGCCAATGTTTTTGGAGAGGATACAGAAACTCATGTTCTTCCTGAATTCAGGGGGGCTGCATCCATGGATAATGTGGATATTCATGTTGAAACGCGTGCACCTGATATTACATATACACCTGCTGCATCGGAAATGCATGTGACCGTTAATCGTCCCGAGATTGAGTATACTCCAGGAAAACTGGAGATTTATATGCAGCAGTATCCATCAGTGGCCTATATTCCGCCTGAAATTGATGTAACGATGTAAAATAAGTTAAGGTTATAGAGGAGTTGTTCAAGCCGTCTATAGCCTTTTTTTTGTAGCAAAATGTATAAATCTGATTAAATATTGGAGGAATATTTGTGATTATATCCACATCTATTTGGGGTGACATTGAAGTTAATGAAAAAGAAGTATATCGTTTTGAAAAAGGAATTCCGGGGTTTGAGGAGACAATTGAATTTGTGTTGCTTGATCAAAACGAGGCACCCTTTTACTATCTCCAGTCCCTTCAGCAGAAAGAACTATCTTTTGTCTTAGTGGACCCTTTTATTTTTTATCCTGAATACGAGTTCGAACTGCCGGATAGTGAAACGGAAGAACTGGAGATTGGATCTAATTTAGTCGTTCGCAGCATACTAACATTACATGAGCAGGTAGAAAACTCAACGATCAATCTATTGGCACCATTGGTATTCAATCCAGATAATAGGCAGGCCAAGCAGGTTATTTTGCACCAGACCACATATCAAACGAAGCATCCATTGCAGCCCACCAAGGAAGACGAAACCATCCGTTCAAAGGAAGGTGAATAATCATGCTGGTACTTTCGCGTAAGAAAGGTGAATCCATCATCATACAGGATCACATTGAGGTTACCGTGCTCGGAGTAGAAGGGGATACCGTCCGTATAGGGATTTCAGCGCCCAAGCAGATGGATATCTTCCGTAAGGAGATATACTTGTCCATTCAAGAGTCCAATCGTGAATCCGCAGCCCATACACAGTCGAATTTGGATGCTTTGCGAAGCTTGATAAATAAAAATAACGAAAAATAAAAAAAAATCCTAAAATGCTATTAAAAGATCGGCGAGATTGTCGATATATATAGTACAAGCTATTGCGGAGGGGCGGCCGACTTCAACGGATAGCTGTAAAACCAATAAACCACATGGATGTGGGACATTTACCTTCAGGGAGGAAATTTAAAATGATTATTAACCACAATATCGCTGCAATGAACACTCACCGTCAATTGAACACAAACACTGCTAACACAAACAAAGCTATCGAAAAACTGTCTTCCGGTCTTCGTATTAACCGTGCTGGCGACGATGCTGCTGGTTTGGCAATTTCCGAAAAAATGCGTGGTCAAATCCGTGGTTTGGATATGGCTTCCAAAAATGCTCAAGATGGTATTTCTTTGATCCAAACAGCTGAAGGCGCACTGAACGAAACACACAGCATTCTGCAACGTGTTCGTGAGTTGTCTGTACAATCTGCGAATGACACAAATACTGATGCTGACCGTAAAGAACTTCAAAAAGAAGTAGCTGAATTGACAAAAGAAGTAAACCGCATTTCCACAGATACTGAATTCAACACTAAGAAATTGTTGGATGGAGCTGGTGTTAGTAGCGCAGTGTTCCACATTGGTGCTAACACAGGACAAGCAATTACATTGTCAATTGGAAACATGGGTGCTACATCTTTAGCAATTGATGCTGTTGATATTTCCACTCAAACAGGTGCGAATGCGGCGATTGCATCCTTGGACACAGCTATTGCTTCAGTATCTTCTGAGCGTGCTAAATTGGGTGCAAACCAAAACCGTTTGGAGCACACAATCAACAACCTGGGAACCACTTCCGAGAACCTGTCTGCTGCTGAATCCCGTGTTCGTGACGTAGATATGGCTAAAGAAATGATGAACCAAACGAAGAACAACATCCTTGCTCAAGCTTCCCAAGCAATGTTGGCTCAAGCCAACCAACAGCCGCAAGCTGTGCTTCAATTGCTTCGTTAAGATTAATAATGCAACTAAAGAGGGATTTAGTACATCCCTTGGTTTCATAAAACTCCTCGCCTTTTTAGGCGAGGGGTTTTTACTTTTTTGTTTTCCTTCACCCTGTTGAATAATCAAAATAAGTAGCTTAATTTATTGGACCAAGCACGATCCATCACCAAAATAGTCCGCCTGAGCCAACGCTTCTCTCACGGCTCCATCGTTGTCGCGAAGTCTAATGACGAAAGATTGACCGCTGTTTTTGTAGTGGTCCGACAACGACACTGCCGTGTCCCTTATAATTGTATTGTCACGACTGTTGATTATCTATATTTTGAAATTTTCAGAAATTAGATTTTGCCTGATCAATGACGGATGAACTCTCCAAATGTCAGGCAGACGCGCACATTGCACGAACGTCAGGACAGCATGAGCTGGTATTTTTAGCCTGATAGCAGTGTGGAACTTCTTGAGCAAAACCTAGGCCATTAAAGACGAGAATAGTTGTCCGTACACCAGATTTTCCGAGGTTCTAAACAGGACTGTCACATTTAAATGCTACTTAATCCACCGAAAGAATAGCTCCATCTGCCAGCGGCCTTTGTACATCGTTGCCACTTCTTCGACCGCCAGGATCATCAGGCTGGTTACGACACGGATTTCATGACCGTGACATCGTCAAAGATCACCTACGCGCCGAACGGCATCGTGCCGTCCCGAGCTGGCAGGTGAGATCCTTTTTCCGCTTGGTGAAGCACCATCGATACCAGGACGATAGCCTTTCCACTATTCAAAGGCAGCCTGCATCCAGTTTCGAAGCAACTCAAAAGCCGAAAACTGACGAGCTGTTTCTTCGTAGTTCAATTTCCTCACCAGTTGCTCAATTTCCTCTTTTTGAAAAACGGATTGTACCAACATTTGAAATGCATAGGCTTATTCATGAGGTGCCTCTTTTCGGAATGGTTGGGTGGTACTTACCATTTACTCGAAAAGAGCGTCCTTTTTTGTTGCATTTATTGGTTAATCAACAGGCGTGCTTTTCCTTAATACTAACTACTCTTTGGTATGTAACCGATATAAAGAGTAATAGTATTATTCTAAGGTGAAGGGAAAAACTTATGTCTAAAACAATTGCATTATGCATGATTGTGAAAAATGAAGAACAGTTTTTAAGACGGTGTTTGGACAGCGTTAAGGATATAGTAAACCAAATCGTAATCGTTGATACGGGTTCTACAGATAATACTATCTATATCGCTAGAGAATATACTAGTGAAGTATATAGTTTTGAATGGATAAACGATTTTTCAGCGGCGAGAAATGAATCTATTAAATATGCTACCACCGATTATATCTTAATTATGGATGCAGATGAGTACTTGGATACGAATTCGAATTTGCAAAAAGATATTGCTACAGAGAGAGATTGGTACTTTTTGAAAATCCACAATGTTCTATCTCAGGGACGTCAAATAGCTCATATTGCTGTACGACTTTTTGCCAATGGTAAAGGACTCTCTTTTCAAAACCGTCTTCATGAGCATCTAAATATATTGGCTGAAGGTAAAACCTACTCGAATGGTTTGGGTGAATCTGTATTACATCATACAGGGTACACAGATGAAATCATGGAAGGAAGGGATAAGAAAAATAGAAATCTTCCTCTTATGCTACAGGAAGTAGAAGAAAATCCTAATGCTTATAATTTATTTAACATGGGAAGAACTTATAAATGGATTGAAGAATATGAAAAGGCTATCCAATATTTGCAAAGAGCTTATCCGTTAAGTAAAAATTTAACGATCATGCCTGATCTTCTTACAAATTTAGCTCATTGTTTATCAAGTTTAAAACGAGAACCAGAGGCATTAAAGATACTTAATGATGCCATAATCTTGTTTCCCAACGAAACTGATTTATGGCATATGCAAGCACTTCTTTTTTTAGAGCTAGGTTATTTTAAAGATGCGATCAATTCATTTGAAACTTGTCTAAAAATAGGTGATCAAGGAATAACTATTACTGAAGGTAATGGTGGGTATATGGCCCATTATCGGTTAGCAGAAGTCTATGAGAAGACCTATCGTGCGTCAGAAAGCTATGAGCAAATTATAGAGACGGTACGTGCAAAAAAGAGCTTTATGGCAGGGGTATCAAAATATTTCCAAATAGTTACTATGGCTAATATTCCCCTTGAAGAAGTTTATGAGAATTTTAATCAAATCTACGGAATTTCCACAGTTGAAGAGCTTGAGCGTTTGCTTGAAGTACTTTATGTTTTGCGACATCCTCTTTTAAATAGATATCTAAATGAATATGAAATTAAGGTTGAAGAAAAAGTAAGCGTAATAGCTGTTCAATATGCTAAGCAATATGAGAAGGCGAAATTATTATGGATAAAAATGGGGTATTATGCTGAGGAAAATAGCGAAGATATTTTACTACTTTCTTTGATCTTAAAAGACATGAAGTTATTCGGGTTTGCCCAACCTTTCCTAAACTTAAGCATAAAAGAGGCGAAATTGCTTCAGAATATCATTTTAAGTGAAGAAATAAAAAATCAAAAATTTTCATCTCATTTGGAAAGTATTTTAATGAAAATGATTGAGCATTTGCTTGTACTTCAAGAATATGAAATTTTTCAGCATGTTCTGAATTATGTATGGGTAGGTTCTCTGGATTTCAAATATGATGTGATACAAAAGATGGTCAATTTTGGATTTGATGAAGTAGCCATTGATTTGTTAGTTGAATTATTTGAGACTAATCCTAATAATCTAAAGGTTATACAATTGCTAGGAGATGTATGTTTTAAGTTAAATTATTTCGAAGATACCCAACTCTTTTATACCAAACTTTTGGATCTTTGCCCCGAGTATAGTTCATATGAAAGATGTTATATATTATCAGAAAAAATTGATGATCACATAAGTGCCAGCAATATTAAACAGAGTATTAAACAGAAATTCCCTCTTGCTTTATGGGTATTGGAATAGATTTTATGTATGAAAAGGAGGTAAAGATCCTCAGTGTCAGAACAGTCTAATCTTTTATATGAATTAGAAAATTTGGCGATGGAACTTGTGGTTCTTATGTTGCAAACACAAAGACAGATGAAAAAAGGTATATTCAAAGATCAGATTATAAATAATATAAATGCTTTAGTTGATGGATTTGTAACTTTAAATGATGCCTTAAATAACCGTGTTTACATGAATATATATGGGAATTTAGATACTTTTTTCAGACAAATTAGTGAAGTGTTTGAAAAAATTATTTTAGCATATGAGACTGATAATTCAGAAATAATCAGAACGTTATACAATCAGGAATTGATTCCTAAATTCATTGGCTTGAAAAATGAACTTACTAATGAAATTGATAACTTTACAGGGCTGAAGAGTATTATTATTAGCGGTATATCTCTCATTTCTTCGAAGATTATTGATTTAATTGATTTTTCTAAAGTTAGAATAGTGGCATTTATTTCTGATGAACCAAGTTATATAGGCAAATATATTGATGATATCCCTGTGTTGAATTCACAGGATGTAAAAGAAATATGTGTTAAGTTTTTAATTATAACGGATAATTACTCCTGTGACTGTATTTCTAAAATTGTTAATTTAAAGCGATTTTTAGAAAATAACTATGATTTTGAGATATTTAGAGCTTATGATGATTTGAAGTTGTATGAAATAGATAATAACAAAATGAATGGTTTTATTACTGGACTATCTTACGCTGGAGTTGGTGTAGATGTGAATGAAATACAGCCATACAATGTAGTAAATTTAGCAGTTTCAAGTCAAGATTTGTACTATGATCATCAGTGGATTAAATCTATTGTAGGAGAAATGGAATTTCAGTTCGCATTTATAGGACTTAGTTATTACAGTTTTGAGTATGATCTATCTAAAAGCAGCTTGAAAAATCGGGTTAATGTATATTCTTCATTATTCAAAAGTGAGAATAATCTTGAGGATGAATACAGTGCAATCGAGTTCCAAGAAAACGTGGATAAGATTTTTAAACCCAATTTTATTGAGAATATTTACGATTTTCTTAAAGTTGTAAGTGAAACAAGGTTGGGCAACTTTGTTGAGCGACAAATGAACGAAGATGATATGAAGAATGGTAAAGATCTTGCGTACAGAGACGGTGCAAAGGATTACCCTACTACTGTAGTTTATAATAAAGGGATATTGAGGGGGATGCTCAATATTTTGCAAGAGAATAATATAAAACCTATTTTGCTGGTGTGTCCAGTCAGTAAATATTATCACGAATTTTTTCCTGTACGTATAAAGGAAGAATTCAAAAAAAATGTAGAAATGATCTTAAAAGAGTTCAATGTTCATATAATAGATTTATTTGAATCTGATAAATTCATGGACACTGATTTTTATGATGCATCACATTTGAATAAAGAAGGGGCCAAAAAGTTAACTTTATTTTTAAGGGGTTATTTAGATAATTTGTTCTATGGAGAAACTAAAAATGGAAAGAAATCAGACTAGTACCTTGACCGAGTCTGATTTCATCTTTAAGCTCTCTATATAAGAAGAATTTGGGAGGGCTTGCAGATGAACAAAAAATACGAGGTACAACTCCAGTCGAAGGAACGCGAAACCATTGAAAACATCCTTCATGCCGACTCTACGTCCAAAGGCATTCGCAATCGTTGTCTCGTACTTCTTCTGGCAGACGAAAGTCAAGGAGCAATTCCGACTCAAGCTGAAATTGCCCAGCGGATAGGTGTCAGTGAGGTCACCGTATATCA